>CALXZH010000029.1 GCA_944393175.1 uncultured Alphaproteobacteria bacterium
AGAAAGATTATCACATACGACGTGGAATTGCAAATATCATATAGTATTTGCGCCAAAGTATAGAAGGAAAGTATTTTATGGTAATAAAAGGTTAGAAATAGTAAAAATACTTAAAGAATTATGTAAATGGAAAGGGGTAGAAATATTAGAGGGAGAAGCGTGTCCCGACCATATACATATATTAGTAAAGATACCACCAAAAATCAGCATATCAGGATTTATGGGCTTTCTCAAAGGGAAAAGCAGTTTAATGATATACGAGAGATGGAGTAATATAAAATATCAATACAGGAACAGAGAATTTTGGTGCAAAGGCTATTATGTAGATACTACCGGTAAAAACACAGAAAAAATTAAGGAATATATCCGAGAACAGCTTAAACAAGACCAATTAGCAGAGCAATTAACAATGGACTTAAATGCCCCGTTTACGGGTAAGTAGTAACAAATTGCGTCTGGCAGAATATGGGTGCCCCGTTTAGGGGACGCCAGTGCTAAAGGCTTATAGCCGCATATGAAGAACCCCGCGTTTTACGCGGGGGTATCTTTTTGTTAGGCCTTAAATTTAATCTCAAAGTGTTTGTTGTAATAAGTTAATATTTTGCAAATAAGCCATATTTGGCGTGATTTCCCTCTTTCAGCTAAATCAATTCGAGCCTGATTGATTTTGGTATGGTGACTGAGTTCAGAAAGAGTGAGGTGATTTTTAAGTCTTAATTTTTTGAGTTCTTTACCGCATTGGTAAAAAAATTCTTTTTTGAGCATACTTGTTGTGAGCATGTTTTTTCCTTGTAGTTTTTTTGAATTATTAAGGGTGTGGGAGCTCAAAATAGCCTACAAGAAACTACCCGCCTATTCAATATATTCGGACGGACTCCCACATGAGTGGGGACTTGTAGGGAGTTTTGAGCTCCTATGCGCTAAACTAAAAGAAGTTTTTGAAAATGTCAATTAAGGAATAACAAAAAACCCGCTTGAAGACTGCGGGTTTTTTAGTAAATGTTTATCAAATATGTCAAATTAACCTTGGCGAGCTTTGAGCTTCGGGTTCTTTTTGTTGATGACATATACGCGGCCTTTGCGGCGAACGATTTTGCAATCCTTATCGCGTACTTTCTTTGATTTTAAAGAACTGTAAACTTTCATTTTTCTTTCCTTATGCGATATGTTTGCCCGCAACATATTCTAAAACTTAAACTTTGTCAACTCTAATTTTAGAAACTTGGTAAAAAAGTGAGTCTTTATTTGCTTTTTGAGGAATCTTTTCTATAATTGACGTGATATTTTAAGGTGAAAAATGAAAAAGTTTGTTTTTAGCATTGTTTGTTGGTTGGGAAGCGTGTCCTTGGGGGCGGCGCAAACTCAAGTGCCGTATTTGGAAGAAGTACGCGCGTTGGGTCTGGTGTCCGGACAAGGTATGGCCTGTGGTGCCTCAAAGTTTGATACGTTTGAGATGTTGGCGCGTGCAATTTTAATTACAAAGGCATCATCTGACAGGCAGCAAGCCGAAGGGATGAAGGTCTATAACGAGGCTAAGGCCGATGCCTATATTTCCAAACAAATGGATGGCTTTTATGAGTGCGATAAAATCAATCGCCGTTTTGACGGGCAGCCGATTTTTCAGGCGACTCTTTATGCCGACGGCACAATTAAAATGCCCGATGGGCAAATCTTTACGCCCAGAAATCCATATGATGCGACTTTAGTTTATAACAAAGCCGATGACGGACGTGACGTGGCACAAAAAATTTATCAAAAACAAGCAAATAAAAAAATTCCGGCGCAGGCTGTTCAATTTAAGACAGATAACGCTCCGGTGGCTAATCCCGGATATGTTTCGGGCCAATCCGCACCGGCAATTTTGGAGCCGGCAGGCTTTGGCGGCGTGGAACTGCAAGAGGTCGGGACTTATTCTTCCGCAAGTGAGGAAAATTCCGGCGCATCTTCTTACCGGGGCGAAAGTTCTATCGGGCATATTACGCGCTCGTATTAAAAAGATTGCAACTTCTGCTTTTTTGTTTATACTCGCTCATAACTTAAACCATCAAATAATGGAGCATAATTAAATGGCCGCATATCAATATGTTTTTGTCATGCAGAATTTAACCAAAGTTTTTCCCGGCGGAAAAGAACTGTTTAAGGGAATTACGCTTTCTTTCCTGCCCGGTGCCAAAATCGGCGTTTTGGGTGTGAACGGTGCCGGTAAATCTACATTGCTGAAAATTATGGCCGGTAAAGATAAGGAGTTTAACGGTGAGGCTTGGGCGGCTGATGGGGTGAAAGTCGGCTATTTGGAGCAAGAGCCGCAACTTGATCCTAAAAAAACGGTGATGGAAAATATTATGGACGGGCTCGGCGAAACGCGTGATTTGCTCAAACGTTTTGAAGAAGTATCGGCTAAGTTTGCCGAACCGATGAGCGATGAGGAAATGAACAATCTCATTAATGAACAAGCAGAACTCCAAGAAAAAATTGATGCCTGCAATGGTTGGGATTTTGAAAGAACTATTGAAATTGCCATGGATGCTTTGCGTTGTCCGCCGGCCGATGCCGATGTGACCAAACTCTCAGGTGGCGAGAAAAGACGCGTGGCTCTGTGCCGCTTGCTTTTGCAAAAGCCGGATATGTTGCTCTTGGATGAGCCGACAAACCATTTGGATGCCGAATCGGTGGCTTGGTTGGAGCAACATTTGAAGGAATATCCAGGCACAGTCGTTATGGTTACGCACGACCGCTACTTTTTGGATAATGTGACCGGCTGGATTTTGGAATTAGACCGTGGACAAGGTATTCCTTATGAGGGCAATTACAGCTCGTGGTTGGAGCAAAAGCAAAAACGCTTGGAACAAGAATCTCGTGAAGAAACCGCTCGTCAAAGAACTTTGGCTAATGAGTTAGAGTGGATTCGGAAAAATCCGAAGGCCAGACAGGCTAAATCTAAAGCGCGTATTAATGCTTATGAAGAATTGTTGGCAGAATCGGGAAAAGATAAAATTACCCAAGCTCATATCTCAATTCCGATGACCGATCGTTTGGGTGATTTGGTGATTGAAGCCAATGGTATTTCCAAAGGTTATGGCGACAGATTGTTGATTGATAATTTGTCCTTTAAGGTGCCGAAGGGTGCGATTGTCGGTATTATCGGACCAAATGGTGCCGGTAAAACCACGCTGTTTCGTATGATTACGGGGCAAGAAAAACCCGATAAAGGCGAAATCAGAATTGGTGAGACGGTCGATTTGGGCTATGTTGACCAATCGCGTGAAGAGTTAGATCCAAACAAAACCGTTTGGGAAGAAATTTCCGATGGGTTGGATATTATAGAACTTGGTAAAAGACAAATGCCGTCACGGGCTTATGTCGGTCAATTCAATTTTAAGGGAAGTGACCAACAAAAGAAAGTCGGACAACTCTCAGGCGGTGAACGCAATCGGGTTCACTTGGCTAAAATGCTGCGCAAAGGAGCAAATGTGATTTTGCTTGACGAACCGACAAATGATTTGGATGTTGATACCTTGCGTTCATTGGAAGAGGGTATTATGGAATATCCGGGATGCGTTTTGGTGACCTCACACGACCGCTGGTTCTTGGATCGTTTGGCAACGCATATTTTGGCATATGAAGGAGACAGTCAAGTCGTTTGGTTTGAGGGTAACTTTGAAGAATATGAAAAAGACAAGCGTCGTCGCCTTGGTGATGAGGCTTGTAATCCGCATCGTGTTCGATATAAAAAGTTAGCTTAAAATGTAAAGCCCCGTGCTGTTGAATGCACGGGGTTTTTTATTTGAGATGCGTTCTTCAAAATATGGGAAGGTAAGATTTTTTTGTTTTGTTTACTATTTGTTATGATTATGTGTATAAATTCAACTTATCGGATTATTATCAATTCACCAGAAACGTGTCTTAAGAGGTACCTATGAAGAAATATTGGTTGATTATCTTGCTTTTAAATCTAGTGCTTTGTCAAAAAGTTTGGGCATTTGATTGTCCGACAGCGATAATTACAGATACAAAAGAATTACTTGCGTTGAAAGCTGATGCTCAGGCTAAATTTAACGCTTTGGATAAGAAATGTTTAGGTGAGTATCAGAAAAGAAACAGAGAGTATTTGGCAGAAGTGTCGAAAGTTGAAAACAAAGAAGGTCAATATAAAGATCTAAAGAAAAAAGATCGTGAAAGTTTGCTACTTAAAATGAAATATGAATATCAAGCTAGCCAAACAAAATTTTCAGAAGAATGTTACGGACCTGAAGGTAAGGAATATCAAGAGTGTGTGTCATCTGTTGAGAAACAAATTAAATATTTGAATGACCAAGCAAGTCTTCGTAGAGATAATGAAGCTCAGACTACAAATAAATCTACAGCCGGCTCTACGCCGTTAGTTCTTACAAAAAAAACTCAAGAATTAAATAAGGAGTTAGGTGCAGCACAAGATGCTTGTGTTGAAGAAATTGCAACGACAGGTAAGGAAGATGGTGAGGCGTGTCAAAAACACAAAGAAATTCGTGCAGAATATATGTCTTACTATAAGCAAAATGAATGTGGAAAGGGAAAAGCAGGTAATGATTCTTCAACGATGTGTACGGCTAGTGAAGAAGAACTTATTAAAATCAATGATAATTTAGTAGCAAAGAAGGTTAAAGAGTATCAGCAAAATCATCCGGTTGCGCAAACTCCTACAACTACGACAACAACTACTACCGAAACAGATGAAGTTATTCCAACGCCGGCGGCATCAACTCCGGCACAACAGACACAAAATACAGCTGCGCCTACAACAAATGTGCAGGTTTCCGGAATGGTTACAACAAATACTAATAATGCTACTAAAGTAAATACAAATACCGCTTCTGCAGGGGGATCCTCGTCTGCATCTGGTATGACTTCGGGCGGATTATTTAGTGATTTGATTGCAAAAGGTTTGGAAATTTTCGGAGGAATGAGAGAAATCGTCTATGCTGTTTCGGGGTTCGGTATTGTGGCAATAGCAATAGGCGCATTTTTTGGCACCATAAATTGGAAATGGTTGGTTGCTATTATCATAGGTTTGGTGATTATGGCTTCAGCTGCGGAACTTATAAACTATATGGTGGATTCGGAAGTGATTACCGATGCTATGATTACAAATCAATTAATTAAAGGAAGTTGATGCTGACTAGGTAAAAAAAAGCACTCCTTCACTAGGATGAAAGGAGTGCTTTTTTTTAGTGCTTTTTGTTAGAGGCATCAATTTCTGCTTGAAGGTGGGCATTGACAATGTCAAAGGCTCGATTGCCTTTATTTAGGCCAATCCAGATGGTGTAAATACCGCGACGTTTGATAATGCCGCCTAACTCTTTTTTGAGGGCTAAACAAATTTTTCTTCGTCCCAAATAAGCCGCCTCATTGTTACCTCCGCTTTGGAGTAATAGTTTCATTGATAAACTCTCGGCTAGGTCAATGGCGGTTTGCTCGATTTCATCTTCGGGAACGGAGATTTTTAGGGTGTTGTTTTGCTGAGTAAACTCTTTTGCAATAGCAGAAATTATCTGCTTTTCTCTTCTGATATCCATAATCTTAATAATTAAAAGTTATGGTGGAGTTATAGAAGATTTAGACAAAAATGTCAAATGTTATTTGGCTTAGCGGTACCAGTCTCTTTCTGTTCGATTGCTTCCCATTATATTTTTTATGTTTTCTAATTGGGTGGCATATTTGCAAAGCATGGTCGTTGTGGTTTTGATGCCAGCTTTGTCTTGCTGTTGGATTTGTAATTTATGCAGTTCCTGTAATACTTCAATTTTAAGATGGCATTTTTTTGAAACAGATGTGTTAAAATCATTACAAACCTTAACGGCCGTATAGGCCGCTTGTTGGCGTGTGTTATAGTCTAGTCTGGTATCGCGCAATTGTTTGCGTAAGCTATCAAAGTAGGGGCGACCTGTCTTATTCAATAAGTCTTTTAAGTGAGGAATTGTAGGCGATTTTTTATCTGTTTTTTTATAGGCTTGTTTTATAAGGTTATATTTTTCTTTGCTTGGAATATCTAAATCTATGACCTGATTGGCACAGCTGTAGAGTAAGGTATTTTGTGTCTTTTCAGGGGATAAAGAAATTATATTGTTAAGGGCTTCGGTTCTTTCTTGCGGGGAAACATTTTCCATATAAGCGTAGCAATTGTTTATCCAATAGTAGGCGGTTAGTTTTTCTGAACGAGAAAGAAGAGGAAGAATATTTTTGAGTAATTTTGATGTGATTGCAGCGCGGTGCTCTTCCGGGGTTTCTTGATTAAAAGTTTTGGCTACCGCGACAAACGCTTGTTCTACATCAAGCATTTGGTGGATGATTTTATCGGGAGTTCTTTTTTTGATATAATCTCCAGATATTTTTAATATGTCGGGAGCGGAAATTTCTGCTGTTTGACAGATTAATGCATGAGCAGAACGAAAGTTACCTTGAAAACAAAGTTGTTTTACTTGTGAGAAAATTTGTTGTTTGGAGGGTTTCTTTTCTGCCATAGTCCGTCCTACCTTAATATTTTATGAGGTGATTATAGCAAAAAATCATAAAATGTAAATGTCTTTTTTTACGAAATGGACAAAATGTGGCAAGCGTGGCTTAAAGTGCTTTTTCCATGCGGGCGAAAGTTATGCCGTTTTCTTCAAAAATGTCGCCAACCTGCTGGTAGCCCATTTTTTCATAAAAGTGGACAACAGAGAGCATGGCATGCATGACAATTTTGCTATAACCTGCTTCTTTGGCACGTTTTTCGGCATATTTTACCAATTCACGGCCAACGCCTTCACCTTGATATTTGGTATCAACGGCGACCTGCATTAAGCGAATTTCTTCATCATTGACCGGTGCTAAAATCAGCCCGCCGATGAGCTTGTCATCTAAGTTTTCAATACAGCCAATGTGAAGATAATTGGCTTCTTTGGCGCGGTAGTGATCCAGAAATTTTAAGCCTAAGGGTTCAAGTAATATTTTGTAGCGGAGTTCAACCAACTCGTCGTAACGTGAAGATCCAAAGTCTATGTCTATCATTTTTCTCATGGCAACCTCCCGCTGTTTATCTGTTTTTAGTATATGCATTTTTTATGATTTAATCAATATTATATTGCGTAATATTAAATTATCCTCTATCTATGTAGTAATTGTAATGTTTTTGACGGATTAAGAAGAATAATGAAAACGCATTTGGATTTAATCAGAAATTTTGCCATCATCGCACATATTGACCACGGAAAGTCAACCTTGGCCGACAGAATGATTGAATTTTGCGGCGGATTGCAAAAACGAGAAATGCAAGAACAAGTTCTCGACTCGATGGATATTGAACGCGAGCGCGGAATTACCATTAAGGCACAAACCGTTCGCCTGAACTATAAAGCCCATGACGGGAATACTTATCAACTCAATTTGATTGATACCCCGGGACATGTTGACTTCTCGTATGAGGTGTCACGTTCACTTTCTTCTTGCGAAGGTTCGGTTTTGGTGGTGGATGCGACCCAAGGGGTGGAGGCGCAAACTTTGGCCAATGTCTATATGGCGATTGATAATAATCATGAGATTTTGCCGGTCTTAAATAAAGTTGATTTGCCCTCTGCGGACCCGGAAAAAGTTAAAAAACAAATTGAGGATGTGATTGGATTGGACACATCTCATGCGGTGGAGGCCTCGGGCAAAACCGGCTTTGGGGTGGAAGATGTTTTGGAAGGAATTGTAAATTATCTGCCGGCCCCGAAGGGAGATGAAAATAAACCCCTTAAAGCGTTGTTGATTGATAGTTGGTATGACTCCTATTTGGGCGTTATCATTTTGGTGAGAATTAAAGACGGCGTTATTCGCAAAAAGCAACAAATCCGTATGATGTCTAATAATGCGGTTTATTCGATTGATAAGGTTGGTATCTTTACGCCGAAAATGCAAGATGTCGATGCGCTGTACCCGGGTGAAGTCGGTTTTATTACCGCGAGTATTAAAAGTGTCAGTGACTGCCATGTCGGTGATACCATTACCGATAACAAGCAGCCTTGTGATGCGCCTTTGAAAGGATTTAAGCCCTCTGTGCCGGTGGTATTTTGCTCTATCTTTCCAGTGGATAGCAGTCAATATGATAACCTAAAAGATGCTTTGGCCAAACTCAAACTCAATGATGCCAGTATTGATTACCAAAATGAAAATTCAGCAGCTCTTGGACTTGGTTTTCGTTGCGGGTTCTTGGGGCTGTTGCATATGGAAATTATCCAGGAGCGTTTGGGCAGAGAGTTTGATTTGGATTTGATTACAACAGCGCCTTCGGTTGCCTATAAAATCAACTTGAGCAACGGTAACCAAATTACGTTGCACAATCCTGCTGATATGCCTGACCCATCGACCATTGCCAGTATTGAAGAACCTTGGGTTAAAGCCACAATTTTGGTGCCGGATGAATATTTGGGCTCGGTTTTGAAACTTTGCACCGAACGAAGAGGTGAGCAAGAAGACTTAACTTATGTCGGTAATCGGGCAATGGTGGTTTATAAAATTCCGTTGAATGAAATTGTGTTTGATTTTTATGACCGCTTAAAATCAATTACAAGCGGATATGCCAGTTTTGATTATGAGGTTATCGGTTATCAGGCGTCTGATTTGGTAAAAGTTCAAATCTTGATTAATGAAGAGGCGGTTGATGCCTTGGCTTTCCTTTGCCATAGAAGCGAAGCCGAATCTCGCGGGCGACAAATTTGTGAGCGGCTTAAAGACCTTATTCCGAGACATTTGTTCAAAATCCCGATTCAAGCGGCAATCGGTGGACGGGTGGTTGCCAGAGAGACGATTTCGGCCTTGCGCAAAGATGTGACGGCAAAATGTTATGGCGGTGATGTAACCCGTAAACGTAAGCTCTTGGATAAGCAGAAAAAAGGTAAACAACGCATGCGCCAGTTCGGTAAGGTTGAAGTGCCGCAATCGGCGTTTATTGAAGCGTTGCGTATCGGCGACCAATAAGAGGTCGGCTAAAGTAAAGAGAGCCTCTAAGTCCTCGGACTTGGGGCTCTTTTTATTGCAATTTTATAATGTGTTTATCTGCTTTTGCTTAAAGTGTGAGGAGAAGAGGGGGTGAGGATATTTTTTATATCTTTGAGAATAGTTTCTCTTTTATAGGTGATGGTGTGGATGCCTAGCATTGCGGCGGCAGAGGTGTTTTTTGCTTTATCGTCAACAAAAATCAATTCATTAAATTCGCAATCTAATTTGTCTTTTACGGTTTGGTAGATTTTAGGGTCAGGTTTTAGAAGCCCTAGCTCAAAAGAGCAAAAACGATGTTGGGGTTTGATGATTTGATTGATTTTTTCATCTTCGCCCAAAACGGGGAGGGCGTTTGATAAAATACAGTTTTCAATTCCTTGAGCGGAGAGAAAATTTTGCGCTTGTCTGGTTTCTGAGAAATATTCAATAATGCCTTGGTGAAAGGCTTTATTGATTTCGGGGCAATATTTTTTATCATACAAAACGCCATAAAAGTCGCAAAGCTGTTGGCATAGTTGCTCGAAAGGAACTAGGCCTTTCATATAGTCATTGTAATTAAATTTTCCTTGGCGGGTTTCAAAAATGGTTTGGTCTTGGGTATGGGTTTTGCACCATTGGTGAAGAGGCTCAAGGCTGTATTGGTAAATGACATTGCCAACGTCCCAGATACAATATTTGATTTTGTTCATCTTCGCTCCTTTTTTTCAGGCTAACAAAGAAACGCCTGATTGGCAATAAAAAAACCTTCCCGATGAGGGGAAGGTTTTTTTTGTTTTTTAAGGCAGAAGCGGCGACCATGCCGGGTCGGAGCCTTCGCCAGGGGTGACTATCATTCGCTCGTTGTAACCGGTGA
This sequence comes from uncultured Alphaproteobacteria bacterium, assembly GCA_944393175.1. GTDB lineage: Bacteria > Pseudomonadota > Alphaproteobacteria > RF32 > CAG-239 > Scatocola. The sequence goes on from CALXZH010000029.1 coordinate 9,848, forward strand.
GGTCGATTGAATATAATCTGACCGGAGAAGCGGTGCTGTTATCCTGACGGAAGTACATTAAGACACGGCCGTTCGGTGACCAGGTCGGACCTTCAACCAAGAAGCCACTGGCCAGCAAGCGTTCGCCGGTGCCGTCCGGATACATAACGCCAATGTAGAATTGTCCGCCTGCCATTTTGGTAAAGGCAATGTAGTCGCCACGCGGAGACCAAACCGGTGTTGCATAGCGGCCGGAGCCAAAGCTGATACGGTGGACATCACTGCCGTCGGCATTCATGATATAAAGTTGTTGGTTGCCGCCACGGTCAGAGTTGAAGACGATTTGTGAGCCGTCCGGAGAATAACTCGGAGAGGTGTTAATTGCACCGCCGGAGGTTAATTGTTTGCTGGTACGGGTTGCCAAATCCATTTCATAAATATCACTCTTACCGCGAGAAGCATAGCTCAAGATAACCTTTTTGCTATCAGGTGAAAAGCGCGGTGCAAAGGTCATGCCCGGGAAGTTGCCAAGCAGTTCTTGACGGCCGGTTTCAATGTCCAAAATATAAACCCGCGGCGTGTCACCGGCATAGGACATATAGGCTACTTTTTGCAAGTTGGGAGAAAAACGAGGTGTCAAAACCATTGATGCACCCGAGGTCAAAAACTTGTGGTTTTCTCCATCTTGGTCCATAATGGCCAGACGTTTGGTGCGTTTGGTTTTGGGGCCGGTTTCCGAAACATAAACAATACGGGTGTCAAAGTAGCCTTGTTCGCCGGTGAGGCGTTCATAAATCGCATCGGCTATCACGTGGGCAACTCTTCTCCAGTTGTCTTTGGTGGTGGTGAAGGATTGTCCTTTCATTTGATTTTGGGCATAAATATCCCATAAGCGAAACTCAATCCGCAGATGATTGCTGTCAACTTCCGTAATGGCACTTTGCACCAGAGCATGCGCGTTAATGGCTTTCCAATCCACAAAATTGGGTTGCTCATTAATAGAGGTTAGTTCTTGGATATAGCTGTTCTCGGGGATGATTCTGAATAAGCCGGAACGCTCTAAGTCGGCAATGACGACATCTCTTATTTTGTTGCCGGTTTGGCCTAAGAAGAATCCTTCATGAATCATCTCAGGAAAAGCAATCGGTAAGGGGTCGCGCATGGCGCCGTTGACGTCAATTTGCAATTCGGCACGTGCCGGAAGAGCTATCAAGCTCAACATCAAAACAAATAAGTATTTTATTTTCATTTTTTATCACCGTCTTATAAGGGGAAATATTTTGCTTTTCATAATAGTATAAGAGAGTTAATAATCTCTTATCGGGGAGTTAAGTTTTTTGTAATAATTGGTTGTATAAACTTACTTAATCGGAACTAAGGGAGATGGGATAAGTGAATTTAAGTGAATTTAAGGAAAAATTGCCCAAATATAAGGCCTTGATAGGCTTTGACTACGGCTCAAAACGGTTGGGTGTGGCGGTGTCTGATTTATTGTTGATGAGTGCGACGCCTTATAAGATTATTCAACGCCGAAATATTGAGGCCGATTTAGCCGAGATTAAAAAAATTATTCAAGAAAAAGAAGTTGGCGGAATCGTCTATGGTTTACCGTTGCAGATGAACGGTGAAGAAGGGCAAACCGCGCAAGAGGTCAGAAAATTTGCACAACGCTTGGCGCAAGAAATTAATCTTCCTTATTATTTTTGGGATGAAAGACTCTCTTCTGCGGCTGTGGAAAGCGTGATGATTAAAGAGGCGGATTTGTCGCGGGCAAAGCGCAAAAAATCACTCGATGCCGGCGCTGCGGCCTATATTCTTCAGGGCTGTTTGGATGCGTTGAGCCGGATTTAATCTGTTAGATTTTGCTCTTGGCGGTAGGTTTGATAACTATAAGAGACCGCTTTGAGGGTTTGTATGAATTTTTCTTTATCCATAAAGTCAAATTTATCGGGCAAAACATGGTCAACTAAGTGCGCTATATCCTCATCGGTTTTGACATATTGCGGGGCAAAACGGCGGCAAAAAGCATAAGCCGAGCAATAAACCATTTCAGGTGTGCGGGTGTCATAGCCGATTGAGGCTAAGAGTTCGCTAATATCATCATTTTCAACCAATTTGGCTTGGGATGGCTTAAACCACAGGCCAATGCCTTGGGCGGATAAGTCTTTCCACGGGAAGGCTTTGCCTGGGTCAGGTTTGCGATTGGGTGCTGTGTCAGAATGCCCGACAATCATGTCTTGACGAATATTATATTTGGCAATTAATTCTTTAGAGATTTCTATTAACGTCTTGATTTGTTTGGCTTTATAGTCCTCTTGCCCCATACTCAAATTGGAGATTTCAATGCCGATAGAGTGAGAGTTAAGGTCTGTGTCAATCCCATTCCAAAAGCCAATGCCGGCGTGGTAAGCGCGTTTGTCTTCTTCAACCACTTGGATAAGTTCGCCTTTTTCATCAATGATGTAATGACAACTTAGTTCCGATTTATCCAATATTTGCAGAATCTCTTCGCCTTTTTGAGCCGAGCAGTGAAACATCAGCATATCAATCGGGGTTTTGCGGTCGTTATAGTGCGGCAGTGGTTCTTCGAGCATTGAGATACTCCTTAAGAATTTCGTTTTGACGTTTTAGGGATATTTTATGCGTTTGATGATAGTTTGTCCAGATGTAATTGCTGAAATCAAGCCAATCGGCAAAAGTTTTGAGCGGCTTGGTTTCTTCACGAAAATTACCAGCATTGTAAAAAATATCAAAATAACGGGCCAGGCGTTTGATTTGTTGCAATTCATTATAGCTCATGGTGGCGGTTTGCATTACCTCATAGGGCGGATATTTGGAATATATCATCTTTGAGGTTTGGGAGTGCCTGTCAATGGGCGCGCCTCTTAGGCGTTTGAGAATGCCGATTTGCACTTCCTCAGGGTGTGAGGCAAAGAGTTTATCAAAATCTTGGGCAAAAGTGGCAAAGGTTGAAAAAGGCAAACCCGCTACCAAATCAGAGTGGACGGCGGCACCGGTTTGTTCGCTGATGAATTGCAAATTCTCTAAAGTTTTCTTTTCGTCTTGACGGCGCGAAATGGCCTTAAGCGAGGGCTCAAAAAAACTTTGAACGCCGGCTTCCAAATGCAGACCGTGTGCGGGAAAGTTTTTAATCTCTTCCAACATGGCCGGGCTTAACTTGTCGGGAAAAATCTCAAAGTGCAACATCATGCCTTCTTGCCAACGAGATTTGAAAAATTCAAGAATGCGTTTAACATTGGCAAATTTGAGGTTGAAAGTGCGGTCAACAAACTTAAATTGCTTAACGCCGCGGGTGATGAGCGTATCCATCTCTTTTAAGAAATTATCCAGATTAAATTCTCTGACGCCCTTAGACAGCGAGGAGAGGCAAAACTCACAAGTGAAAGGGCAACCGCGCGTGGCCTCAACATATATCAGGCGGTGGGCAATATCTTCATCGGAATAAAGATAATAGGGCATTTTGAGTGTGTTGAGGTCGCAGATTGGTTCTTCTAAAACTTTTTGTGGCGGCAAAATCCCTTGTTGCCAATTCTTTACAAAATGGTAGAGCGCATATTCTCCTTCGCCTTTGATGAGATAGTCGCAATAATTTAAAAATTCATCATATTCATAAGAGACTTCAGGACCGCCTAAGAACAAAATGGTTTGCGGGCTAATGGCTTTGATGATTTCGGCAACGCGGAGCTGGTCTTCAATATTCCAGATATAGCAACTCAAGCCTATGATGTTTGCTTGTTTATTGAGGAGGGCTTCGGCAATTTCTTGCACGGTTGAATCCTTGCTAAACTCGCAAATTTCGCAATATTCTTCAAATTCATGTAGATTGGCTTTGAGGTATCTTAACCCAAAAGAGGTATGAGAATAGCGGGCGTTAATAGTGGAGAGAACAATTTTGGGTGCGGCTTGCGACATGTTTTTTATCCCGCCTGACGGCTTTTCATAATATGTTCGTAAGCGTTGTTGATTTCGGCCATTTTCAGCGTGCAATTTTCAATTTCTTGTTGAGAGGCTCCGCGGGCTTGTGCCAGGTCGGGGTGATATTGGTTGATGAGTTCTTTCCAACGACGTTTGATTTCTTTATCGCTGGCATTATAAAATACTCCCAAAACCTCATAATAATCTTGGATGGTATCGTTGCTGGGTTTGAAGATAAAACGGTCTTTGATGATGATGTAGTTGCCTTGCGGAAGCTCAATGATGTTGGCAATGTCTTCTAAAATGTCTAATTCATCGGGCAAAACTTCGCCATCAACAACGGCAATTTTGAACAGGTTTTCAATGATGCTTTCTTTCATATCCAGATTATCGTGCGAGAGCATCTTTAATTGCTTGGCATAGGCTTGGTAGCCTTGTGTGGTTTGTTTGGCATCGTTGAAGATGCGAGCAATTTTTGGATTGCGGTCGGTGGCAAAAAGTTTTTTGAAAGTGCGGATTTCGTTTTCACTGACAACGCCGTCGGCTTTGGAGATTTTGGCGGCTAAACCGGCCATGGACTGAACAAAGGCAACGTCTTTGGCCTCTTGTGAGCGAAGAGCCAGTTTGAGCGGGTTTATTTTTGACCAGAAGTTTAAGATCGAGCCCAGTTTTAACTTGCTTCTTAAGCCGCCTTCAAGTCTAAACGAATCGAAGAAAAAGCCTAAGATAACGCCGATAAACAACAGAACTTTGTTTTTGAGCGTGAAACCGATTAAGCCACCGGCGATTTTGCCTAAGTTTTTGTTCCAAAAGTCCTCAAAGGCATAGCGGAATTCTTTGCAATTTTTGCAACGTTTGCAATCAAATAAAAAGTGCCCGAGCAGTCCAAGTATGGCAACGCCTGCCCAACCAAAAGTGAGACCGCCTAAAACAGTTCCCCAGAGTTTGCCCAAAACTTGGTCTATCAAATAGTTATAGTAGCGATAGAGGTGAAACGGCAACATTAAACGGATGTTGTCATCAATTTGATTGAGCTTTTGTTTGAGAAAGGTTTTGACTAAGGTGCGGTCGATTAAAATATGACCTAAAAACATACCCCAAAAAAAGCCCAGAGCTCCGAAAAAGCGAAGTCCGATAATTGCTAATGTCAGTTTGCCAAGTGGGGTCATTTATTTTGCTCTGTTGTTATATCTTGGTTTAATTTATTCGATTTTTGCCAAAAAAGAAAGAGATTAAAGGGTTATGGTTGATAACTGTGCCGGATAGTCTTTCGGGGTATGAATTAAGTTTTGGTGGCAGTTTCGTCGATAGCTGAAATAGTCAGTATTGCTATAAGTATCGATGTGAGAAGCTGAAATGTTTGTGAGCCCGTAATTTTTAAGGCGAGAGATGATAAAACCCTCAATATCAAACTGAAAATGCTCATTATCAGCTTGAGGAGTGAAAAATGTGGCATAGGTTTGGTCTTGGTTGATAAACTGCAAATACATATTTTGTCGGCACTCAAAAGATTTGGTTTGCAGGCAGGGGCCGAGTGCGGCGGTGAGAGAGGATTTTTGTGCGCCATGTTGAAGCATTAAGTCCAGCGTGTTTTCCAAAATTCCGCTCAACGCTCCGCGCCAACCGGCATGAGCCGCGCCGATGACTTGATTTGCTTTATCATAAAACAAAACCGGACAGCAATCTGCCGTATATAAACTCAGCAAAATCCCTGTTTTGTTGGTAACCATGCCGTCGGCATCGGTTTGATAAATCGTGGGATTGGAGATAAAAACAGCTTTATTGCTTATGCCTTCATGAAGCAGGGCTATGTTGTCATAGTCAAGGCCGAATTGTTGGGCACTGAGCGTTAAGTTAGAGATAATGTTTTGCTTGTTATCCTGACTGGCAAAGGCTGTGTTACGGCTGGAGTAAAGACCTTGCGAAATTCCGCCTAAACGGTCAAAAAAGCAATGTTTGTTTGCGGGGATGTTGGGCGCAAAATAGCTCATTTGAAACTTGTTCCAAAGGTAAGCGGTGCAATTTGCAAATAATCAGCCACGGTTTGTCCTAAGTCGGCGTAAGTTACTCTTTGTCCTAAATCTTGGGGGGTAATGTTTTTGCCAAAGCACAAGACAGGCACTTGCTCGCGTGTGTGGTCCGTTCCCTTAAAAATTGGGTCATTGCCATGGTCAGCGGTGATGAAGCATACGTCATCTTCCCTCAAATGAGGCAAAATATCTGGCAGGCGTGAGTCAAAATATTCCAACGCTTGAGCGTAGCCTTGAGGATTGCGGCGGTGTCCGTAGAGCATGTCAAAGTCTTCAAAATTGGTGAAAATCAGGCTATCTTCGGGGGCTTCCTGCATGGCTTTGATGGTGGCATCCCATAGGTTTGGCAGTTCAGCCGCATGGATGGGATTGGTTATGCCGCGGTGGGCAAAAATATCATTAATAGCGCCAATGGCATAGACGTGCTTTCCTTGCTCCTTTAAGCAGTCAAGCAAAGTTTTCCCGAAAGGTTGGGCGGCATAGTCTTTACGGTTGGTGGTGCGGGTGAATTCACCGGATTTTTCGCCAACAAACGGACGGGCAATTACACGGCCGATGCGATATTCTTGAACATATTTATAGGCTATCTCACAAACTTGATACAATCTTTCAAGCCCGAAATATTTTTCGTGAGCGGCAATTTGAAAACAACTGTCAGCCGAGGTGTAGCATATCGGTTGATTTGAACGGATGTGTTCTTCACCCAGCTCTTGAATAATGACCGTTCCGGAGGCGGCAATGTTCCCTAAAATTCCGCTCAGCTTTGCCTCACGACAGATGTTGTCAATGAGAGCTTGCGGAAAAGACGGATAGTCCGGCTTGAAATGCCCCCAACCTTGCAGATTGGGAAGACCGGCCAACTCCCAATGGCCGGAAACGGTGTCTTTATCCTTGCTGATTTCTTTCATGTGGCCATAAGCCGAAGGAAGATTGAGCCTGGCCGGAGAAGATGGTTTGAGCTCTGTTTTGAGGTTGGAGGCCGCAAAAGCTGCTTTATCCAGCCCAAGCGAGAGTAAGTTTGGAATATTGAGGTTGGGAAAAGTTTGAGCAATATGCCCAAAGGTGTTAGCTCCCTCATCGCCAAAAGATTTGGCATCAGGGGCACCGCCTATCCCAAACGAATCCATCATAAATATAAGGGCTCTGGTCATCTCTCTTCCTTCTTAAGCTATTTTTTCGATAATTTCGGGTGTTTTTTGCGGCGCATCAGAACTAATAAGGACAGCATTTCTTATATCTTCTGCGGCTTGTTCCCATTCATCTTGAGTTTGGGCATGAATATAAGCTAAAGGTGTGTCTTGTTCAACCTTATCACCGATTTGGCAGAAGTTGCTAAAGCCTGTGGCAAAGTCTAACTTTTGGTCACTGCGGGTGCGTCCGCCTTTGAGTTTGATTAAACTCAGTCCAATATCACGAGTATGCATTGAGGTAACATAGCCGGTGGTGTTGGCAAATACCGGTTTGATGATGGCAGCTTGCGGCAGATAAGAATCGTATTTGTCGCAAAAGTCTTTGGGGCCGCCGAGTGAGGATACCATTTGGGCAAATTTTTCACGGGCGGCGCCTGATAGCCATGCTTTTTCAAGTTTGGTGCGGGCGGAGGAAATGTCGTGTGCCTGCTTAGCATTGACCAATAATTCGGCACAAAGCGCCAAAGTGATTTCGGCTAATCTCGGGTCGGGGTTTTGGTTTTGCAAAAATTCAACCGCTTCTTTAACTTCTAAAGCATTGCCGACCGTGTGACCCAAAACTTGATTCATATCGGTTAGGAGGGCAGAGGTTTTGGTTCCGGCGGTATTGGCAACCGAAACAATTGAACGGGCTAATTTTCTGGCATCTTCAAGATTACTCATAAAAGCACCGTTGCCGCATTTCAAATCCATTACCAGATATTCTAATCCGGCAGCTAATTTCTTGGAAAGAATCGAGGCTGTTATCAGTTCAATCGATTCAACCGTGCCGCAAACATCACGGATGGCATATATCTTCTTATCTGCCGGAGCCAGATTTCCGGTTTGGCCGATGATGGCGCAACCGACTTCTTTGACGGTTTGGCGAAATTTGTCATTAGAAGGTGAGGTTTGATAGCCGGGGATAGAATCGAATTTATCTAGCGTGCCGCCGGTGTGACCTAAGCCTCGGCCGGAAATCATCGGCACATAAACATCACAACAAGCAAGTAAAGGGGCTAACATCAGGCTGACTTTATCGCCGACGCCACCGGAAGAGTGTTTGTCAACGATTGGTTTATCAAACCCCCGCCATTGCATAACATCTCCCGAATCACGCATAGCCAGTGTGAGGGCGGCGGTTTCTTCTGCATCCATATGTTGTAAGAATATGGCCATGGTGAGCGCCGCGGTTTGGGCGTCCATAATCGAGCCATCGGTAACACCTTGGATAAATTCGGAAATTTCAGATTGCTTTAACTTCTGTCCGTCGCGCTTTTTGCGGATGATTTCTTGTGGGAGCATATTAGTATCCTTGTTTTATGGTTTTGATTAAATTATCCAGCAAAGAGCTGGCACCAATGCGGAATCTTTCGGGGGTAATCCACGGATTGCCCAAAATGGTTTGGGTTAATACCAGATATTTTTTTGCATCTTCAATGGTTTTGATGCCGCCGCTGGCTTTGAAACCGGCTTTGCGTCTGGCTGAGGCTATCGTTTCCAAAATGGCATTGGCAGCCTCGGGAGTGGCGGAAGTTTCGGTCTTGCCGGTGGAGGTTTTAATAAAGCCAACTCCGTAATCCAGACACAAAGATGTTGCCTCCATAATTCGCTGAGCGGTCTTTAGTTCTCCGGTTTCCAAAATTATTTTAGAGGTGTGTTCACCGCATAAGTCCGTGGTGATTTTTAAGAACTCTTCGCAAACAGATGTCTTCCCCTGCAGAAAATCGTGATAGGGAAATACGGCATCTATTTCGTCAGCTCCGCTTTTTAGCGCATGCGTGATTTCTGACTTGAGCTTTTTGAAATCGTTTGAGCCCTGCGGAAAATTAACCACAGTGGCGATTTTTACAGGGGAATCTTTTAATTTCTTTTTGGCAAGAGTGATAAATTTTGGCCAAATACAAACGGCTGCAACTGTGCCGTAGGGTGTGTCTGCTTTATTGCACAGTGTTTCAACCTGATATTCGCTGTCGTGCTCGCCCAGAGAGGTTAGGTCCAGACAACTGATTAAGATTTTGGCGGCGGTTACATCATCCATTGTCAATATCCTTCATAAAAGCGGTTAGCAAACGACTTAAATTTTGGGCGGCTTTTTGTCCTTCGGCTAAAGTTTCCTCATGACTCGGGGCATTCTTTTGCATGCCTGTGCCATAATTGGTGATAACGGATATTCCTAAAACCTTCATGCCGGAATGAACGGCACAAATCACTTCGGGGACAGTGGACATTCCAACTGCATCCGCACCCAGACGTTGGAACATTTTTATTTCGGCTTTGGTTTCAAAATTTGGTCCTAAAGTCCACAAATAAACACCTTGTTTGAGTTTAATTTTGAGGGCTTTGGCTATTGAGAGTATCTTTTTTTGATATTCAAAAGTATACGCATCAGCCATACTCGGAAAACGTGGCCCGAAACGGTCATCATTCGGACCTATCAATGGGTTGGTTCCGCTTAAATTTATATGGTCGGTTATTAACATCAACTCTCCGGGGGCTATACTCTTGCGGAGCGAGCCGGCAGCATTGGTCACAATTAAATTTTTTATGCCTAAAAGCTGAAAAGCTTTGATAATCGAATTAATTACTTGCGGTTGGTGACCTTCATAAATGTGAAAGCGGCCTTGCATGCATAAAACTTCAGTGTCGGCCAGACGTCCAATAATCAGGCGGCCGTTGTGTCCTTGTACGGTGCTTTGCGGAAAGCCGTTTATATCACTGTAGTTGATGATTACGGTGTCTTCAATCGTATCTGCCAGACTGCCCAGCCCAGAGCCCAAGATGATGGCTGTTTTGGGGCGGCGTTGTCCCATGCGAATCCGAATCTGTTCTGCAATTTTGTGAGTTATTTGCATAGTTCCTCCGCTTTGAATTCTGAGGGTAAAAGATCTTTTAAGGAAAATTCTTGTTTGATGCCTTCAGGGTCTGCCAAATATATGCGGGTATGCGAAAGCGCAAATTCTGCTATTCTTTGCAGGCAGGCACCGCAAGGGCGTATTAAAGGTTTTGAATCGGCAATGATTAAAATGGCTTCTATGTGACGAGTGTTATCGGCAATCATGGCTGCAATGGCGCTTTCTTCGGCACAGGTGCCGCAGGGGTAAGAAATATTTTCGACATTGCATCCTCGATATATTTTGCCGTTGTCGCCCAAAACTGCTGCTCCGACTTTGAATTTTGAATAGGGAGCGTAAGCGTTTTCTCTTGCCGCGCGGGCTTGAACATATAAATCTTGTATGGCAGGCATCTTGCAAATAATCCTTAAAAGTTTTATTAATGATTATGTGTCTATAATATAAAATATTGTAATAATTTAGCAAAGATTATTTTATCTGTTCACATTTTCGGGGAGCATCAACGTGAAAAAAGTTATATTGATTTTGGCTGTTATTATTGTCTTGGCCATCGGAGGAGTGTCAATATATATTTCCACAATAGACTGGAATCAGCATAAAGATAAAATTGCTGCACAGTTTAATGATATTACCGGAAAAAAAGTTGTGTTCGATGGGCCGGTCAGCTTTCATTTGCTCCCTTCTCCGAAACTTACGGCAACGGATATTAAAGTTTATTCCCAAGAGGCAAATGCAGATAATAAACCTTTGGCTACCATTAAAAGTCTTAATGCCGATTTGGCTTTGGGAGCCCTGCTTAACGGCGATTTTGAAGTTAAGATGATGTCTTTGATTGAACCTGAAATTTGGTTCAAAGTTTTATCGGAGGGAAAACTTAATTGGCAAACCCCTTTAACCGAAACACAAAGGCAAAGTTTGGAAGATATTAAAATATCTTTAGACAGTGTTCTGCTCGAAAAAGCCAAAGTTAATTTTGTTGATGAAAAACACAATATTGATACTCATTTAGATAACCTTAACGGTGAGGTGATTGCCGAAAGCGTGTTCGGGCCGTATCGTATTGAAGGAAGTTATGTTAAGGGCAAAAATCCTGAAGGATTTGCAATTTCTTTGGGGCAATTTTCGGAGAGTTTTGCTACTTCGGTAAATTTTGTGCTTAACCAGCCGGCATCGCAGTCTTATTTGCGCTTTGACGGAACGGTTTTGTTAAAAAACAGTGCTATAAACGGTAACTTAATTATCGAATCACAAAAGTTTAAAGAGTTTTTTGATTCTACCTTACCTAATGAGGTTTTAGATGAAAATTTGGATTATCCGCTCGCCCTCTCTTTAGAATTGGATACAAATAAAAGCAAAATTAATCTGTCAAACATTGTGGTAAAATTCGGAAATACTGCCGGAGCAGGAAATATTTTAATCCCCTTGTTTGAAAATGAATTTGTGATTGATGAAACAAAACCTGCGGAAAGACGCCAAATCGAAACCGCCTTTAATATGACGGATTTGGATTTGACTCCTTGGGTGGCATTACTCAAAAAAGGTGTGCAAGCTCAAAGCAAACCTGACGCCGTGTTCTTGCCTATGTTTGATTTTGATGGGTTGATGGATATTAAGGCTATTAAAACAACATATAACGGGCAAAATATTAAGGATTTTGCCTTGAGCGTGGATTTGATTGATAATAGTTTTGATATTAGAGAATTGAGCGGGGTATTTCCAGGGGATACAAAGTTTAAGTTAACAGGTGATGTCTTTTCGGCAGATGAAAAATTAACTTATAATTTGGAGACGGAAGTGAATGCCAATGATTTGCAAAAATTTGCAAATTGGTTGGGATATGATGTACAGTCCGTGGCTCCGTCTACGTATAAAAAGGCTTCTTTGAAGGCGGATATTGCCGGTACTCCCGTGAATATCAGAATTTCACCCATGGATTTTACTTTAGATAAAACGTTGCTTTCGGGAGAGGTCGGAATCGTTCGGGCAGAACGTCCACAAATCTACGCCGCGCTTAATTCGGACAGTATTAATTTTGATAATTATGTTAGAGGTTTGCCTGATGAATTGAAAAATAAAAGTCTTAAAGAAAAATTGATTTATAGGTTCTCGCAACTGAAAATTTTTAATGATTGGGACTTGGATTTCAGAGGCGGACTCGATTTGGGAATTTTTGAGAGAGTGCCGTTTGAAAATATTATGCTGAACTTTAAATTGGCTAACGGTGTTATGAAGGTGAACCAACTGACAATCGGTAATATAGGCAATGCAAAATTTGCAGGAAGCGGTGGTGTCGCTGGTTTTGGTACACAACCGCAACTTGATAATTTTAAGTATGAAATCAGTACACCTAATTTCGCGGCTTTTTTGAATAAGTTTGATGTGCCGCAGCCAAATATTAATCTGAAAGATTTACAAAAATTCAGCTCGCAAGGATTGGTTAGCGGAAATTTAGATAAAGCTACGGTTAAAACTATTTCAAAACTCGGAGATTGGGATATTTCATATGCAGGGCAGATAAGTCAAAGTGAGAAAGGTTATTTGCTGAACGGAGATCTTAATTTCAGAGCTCCAGATTTTGTTAAATTTGTTAATGCTTTGAATTTTAATTATCAGCCGAAAAGTTTTGCTTTGGGGCTGTTTAGCTTGAACGGAAAATTGGCCAGAAACGGTGACATCTTTAAGATAAGCGATATGGATACTTTTATCGGGGCAAGCAATATTAAAGGTACCTTGTGGGTAGATAAAAGTAAGGATAAAAATAATATTGTTACGGATTTGCAAATTTCTCGTTTTGAGCCCAGCCGGTTCTTTTATAATCCTGTAGAAAAAGTTCAACAAGAAAGCCCAATGATGGCGTTGCAAAAAGCTGAGGGTGAGCAAAAAGTTGACTTTTTGCGTAAGCCAATGTTGGATAACAGTCGTTTTGATTTCGAGTTTTATAAAACTTTTGATTTGTCTGGTAAATTCCATATTGATGAATTGGTCCATGACAATTATTTGTTTAAAAATGCCCAGTTTGCTCTTAGCGTCGGTGCCGATAAGATTGTGTTGGATGGTTTTAGCGCATTGCTGAATGACGGGCGTGTCAGCGGTAATGCTACGCTTGCTTTGCAGCAGGTGCCGGAGTTGAGCGTCGGGTTTAATGTTTTTGATCAAAATGTGGCGGAGACATATTGGAGCGGTGAAAAGTATGGTTTGAGTTCGGGAAAATTTAATGCTAAAGGAGCCTTAACAATGCCGGCATCTTCACTCAATGATATGTTGAACGGTATGGTCGGAAATGTTAATCTTGAAATGCAGCGTCCGGTGGTTAAGGGTTGGAATTTGTTAAGCTTGACGGAGGATTTGAAAACCAGAGACAGATCAGACGGGTTGGTACCGCTGGCTCTTGAAAGTTTGCAATCAGGAGAAACCGTTTTTGATACGGCAAATCTTAATGTTAATTTTAATAAGGGGGCTTTTAGTTTTGCGCCTTCAACTTTTGAATCACAAAGTGTTAAAATTGATATGACTGATGAGAGTAATTTGGAAACTTGGGATATGCAGGCAAACTTTAATGTGTCTTTACCGGAACTTCAACAAATTCCTCCGTTTAGTTTTTCTATGAGCGGCAAAATGTCTAATCCGAATGTTGAGGTCAATATGACGCCGATTACAGATATTTATGATGCTAAATGGGCAAAAGCCGAAGCGGATAAAAAAGCGCAAGAACAGGCAAGATTAAATACTTTGCGACAATTGATGGATGAGCAACAACAAAGAGCTCGAAAAGCTAAAACTTCTTTAGATGCTGAGGTCGTTGCCGAATTTGATAAACGAAGCGCAATGGCCGTTAGCGAGCAAGCTAAAAATCAATATGCAACCCTTAAAGGGGAGATTGATAAAACCTCAAGCGGAATTGATGAAATTTTTACTTTGGGGTTAACCCAAGAATTTGATGAAACTTTGCCGCAAGCTCTTTCTAAACGAAATGATATTTATATTGCCAGAATTCCGGAACTTAAACAGCAAATTCAACAGATTTATTTGGATGATTTGAAATTTCAAATCAACGAAGGTTATAATAATATTCGAAATGTGTATATGGCTTCTAAGGATAAGTCCAATGATTATCGTGATAAATTCGGTGACTTTCCGAAACGTTTGGCCAAAATAAAAACCAATTATGATTTGGATAAAGATAAGTTGGTTAACCAGCTCAAACAAGATATAGAGAATAATCTGTTGGCAATTGATGATATTAATTCCAAAATGGGAAGGGAATATTTGGTTAATCAAGATATTTCGGACGCGAAGGCTTTGGAAGAATTTTTGGAAACAATCCGTTTGGAATTTGATAATATTAATAAGGAAACCAAAACCTTGGATGATAATATTGCGAGATTGTTGGAGTATGCATCAGAATCCGTATCCTTAGAAGAAAAGGCGTATCAAGAACGCGTGAAAGCGGCTGAACAGGCTAAAAAAGTGCAGGAAAATATTGGTAAAATTTCGGGCGTGTCGGGAAAAAATAAAACGATTGTTCGGGATATTGAAGATATTGAAAAATCCGAAAAAATACAGAGTGAACAGCCTATCAGAGTGTTGGATTTTTCAAAAGATAATGATGATAAATCTACACAAAATAAAGTCGTTTCAGCTAAGCAGAATGAGCCTCAAAAAACTCAAGAAACAAGCAGCGGAATTGTTCGAAAAGCAACAGGAGAGGTTGCAAAAGCCAGCGGAATAATTATAAAAAAAGAATAACAGCTAAAAGTTGTTACAAGCTTTATCTGGGCTCTTGTCGAATCGTTTTTTTGTGTTAAAATTTTACTATTCTATTATGCCAAATTTTATGGGAGTTTGTTATGTTTAAAAAACCTGAAGTTTGTATCTTGCCTGTCGCGGGTTTGTCTACCCGAAATTTGCCGGCAACAAAAGCTTTGCATAAAGGATTTTTAACTTTACATGGGTTGCCGATTATTCAATATTCCGTTAATACCTGTGCGGAAATAGGTGTGAAAGAAGTTGTTTTTATTTATAGCAGTCAATCTTCAAAAGAATTATTTGAAACGTATTTCTCTCCTTATCCGTGGTTGGAAGAACATTTGGCCAGCCATAATAAATTAGACTTGTTGCAAAAAGTAAAAGAGATTATTCCCGCAGGGATGAAATTTTCTTTTGCCGAGCAAAAAGAGCCTAAAGGAAACGGACATGCAATTTTGATGGCTAAAGATATTGTCGGAGACAGAGATTTTATTGTGATGTGGCCGGATGATGTTTATGTTAATCTGCATGGCGAAGGTATCTTAAAGCAACTGGTCGATGTTTATGAAACAGAAGGCGGCATGGTTGAAAATATTATGGAATTTCCCAGAGAAGAAATGGTGCGTTATGGGGCTTTGGTCGGTGCAGTTCGCGATGGACGCGTGGTGCGTGCAAAAGGTTTGGTGGAAAAACCTGCTTTGGAAAATGTGCCGTCTAACTATGCAAGTATGGGGCCTTATATTTTGCCAAACGAAGTTATGAAAATTTTGCCGGAGGTCAGAAAAGGAGCAAACGGTGAAATTAATTTGACAGATGCAATGGAGCTTGCGGCTCAACGCGGGATGAAGCTAACGGGCGTATTGTGCGATGTGTTGCGTTTTGATTGCGGAACGGCTAAAGAATTAGAACGTTCAAATCTCAAATTAAGCCTGATGCAAGATCCTGATTTGCGCGCTTATGCTTCGGAGCTGTTACATACAATGCTTGTTTAAGTATAAAAAAATCCCCGCTTAGGCGGGGATTTTTTTGTTTGATTTATTTTATTTTATTTTACTTCACCGACATACATTCCGGTAGCAACAGCTGCTTTAACATAGTCGCTGTTTGGATTGAGAAGTGTTGTGCCTTCTTTCAAGACTTCTTCAATAGTGGCTGAAGAAACTTTACCGTCTTTCCAGATAACCATGCGGTTGGTTTCACCTTTATCAAGCAATTCAATCGCTTTAGCCCCAAAAACGGCGGCCAAGGTGCGGTCAAAAGCAGTCGGTGCGCCGGCGCGTTGAACGTGACCCAGACGTGTAACACGGGTTTGGAATTCGGTATAGCGCTTGTTGATTTCTGCACTTAGATAATCGCCAATACCGCCGTAAACTTTTTCACCAATCAAGTTTTTAGCTCCGACGATATGCTCACCGTTTTCGTTTTTGATGCCTTCAGAAACGACAATTACGGCATGGTTGCGGCCAGATGCTTTAATTGATTTCAATTTTTCAATAATTGAATCGATTTTGTATGGAATTTCGGGTACCAAGCATACATCGGCTTGTCCGGCCAGAGCAGCATGCATTGCCAAGTGTCCGGCATCGCGGCCCATAACTTCCAAAATCAAAGCTCTATGGTGAGAGCGAGCGGTTAAATTAAGGCTGTCAACAGCATCCATACAAACTTGAACGGCTGAGTTAAAGCCAACAGAAAACTCGGTAACCGGTGTATCGTTATCAATGGTTTTAGGAATACCAACCATTTTGATGCCGGCGCCTTTGCAATAATTGCCGCAGATGTTCATACTGCCGTCGCCGCCGATTACAACAATAGCGTCTAAGCCTAATTCTTTAACGCCGCGACCAAATTTGGCTGACATTTCTTCTAAAGATTCCATCTTTACGCCTTTGTTCAAGGAGCCAAGATATGAACCGCTTAATCTCGGCCAGGGAGAATCTGAAAAATTATGCTCGGTTAATACTTCATATTGCATAGGAGTCTCTGTGATTCCGTCCGTGCCGTTATATATGCCATATACTTCCCAACCTTTGTGACTTGCTGCGTTAACTACGGCTCTGATTGTTGCATTTAAGCCAGAACAGTCGCCGCCGCTGGTTAAAACACCTATTCTTTTTGTATTATTCATCGAAAAAACTCCTATCTTTTTTATATTGCACTTGATTCTTTATCAATTTTGCTGTATAATCTATTACAAATTTTATGGGATATTTTCCAGTAAAATTTTTGGTTATCATAGTTTTTTTTCATTTATCTTTTTTTAGGGGCGCCATATATGTTAAATAATGACAATTTGAATAAACTGCAACATCAACTTTGTGAATTAAAATTAGAGGAACGTCGTGTTTGTTCAGATATTCGCCATTTAGTCTCCAGAAATAAAACTATTGATTTCTTTCAGGCAAAACAGTTGAACTCTTTGCGAACAGGCGTTAAAAAGAAAATTGAGCGTGTTGAGGCAAAAATTATGCCTAATATTATCGCTTAGTTTGAATGAAAGTGGTAAGTTTGGGAGAGCTCTGCTTTGAGAGCTCTCTTTTATTTGCAGTTTTTGCTTGCATTTGATAATGCCTTATGTTACAAAACTTCTGTTTTTATGTGTAACCTTTAGATAAATTGAAAAGGGGTGATTTAAGTGGTTCAAGTTACTGTTATTGGTAATGACGTAGCTCAATCTTTGAAAGTTTTGAAAAAGAAAATGCAACGTGAAGGTATTTTCCGTGAAATGAAACTTAGACGTTGTCATGAAAAAAATTCTGAAAAGAAAGCCAGACGTCAAGCTGAAGCTGTCAGAAGAGCTCGCAAACAGTTGCGGAAACGCTTAGATACTGAAGGATTCTAGTTTTTCTAAATCCATTAAAAATAAAAAGAGACCTTATTGGGTCTCTTTTTTTGTTGTCTTATCATAAGGCCTTTATTGGGGCTGAGCTTGATCTTGTTCAGGAGAAATACATGCATAGTATCCAAAGCAATTGTCTTCGCTGGTAAGTAGGCCTGCTGATGTGCAGTCTTGTGGTTGATATTGGTATTCTACAGGGCAGCATCCTATGTAATAACTGCTGTTGTAGGGGCATTCGCCAATCGGACGATAGCCTGACGGGCAGCCCTTGTGGGTGTAACCTGATTGAGGACAAGAATTTGTATCAACTTTATATTCTACCGGTTCGGGAGCCGTATATAAGCTTCCGCCTGAGTCAGATGAGCCTCCAGAACTGTTTGATGTATTGATAATGGAGCGTACGCCGGCTTGTGTGTTTGTTGCAAATAGAAAAATTGAGCAGAATATTATGGTCAATAACTTCATTTTGGCTTCCTCCATCTTAATGTTGTATTGAGTATATTACGCTAAGGTTACTATTTTGTAAAAATTATTAAAAAAGACGGTTTCTTTAAAATTTTAACGAAACCGTCTTTACATTACATTTAAGTTAATTCGTTTGTAATTTTTTGCGTAATAATTCATGTTTTTCACGGAGCTTCTCTCTCTTTATTTGTTCAATTCTTATGAGGTTGTTCCAAATATGGGTTCCTTCTTTGCAGATGAGCATATCTAATTTTGGGTGTTCGAAATGCAAATCTTTTGCAATATTTGCAATGCCGGTTTTTTCCATGTTCCCTCCTTATTGTGAACATTTATATTATAATCAATCTTTTTTAATTATTCCAGTATTTTAAATGGGATCGAGGGAATAGGTTTCTTTTTGGGGAAAAGTAAGAATGTTTGTTGAAGTTGTATGAAATTAAAAAAGCTCCCTCAAAGGGAGCTTTTTTAATTCTGTTGTTGTTAGATATTTTACTTTCTTGCTTTTTTGGGTTTAGCGCGTTTTTTCCTTTCTTCTCCCTGAATTTTGCTGTTGATTTGCCTAGTCTTTTGCTTTAGAACAGCACTTTGCTGTGATTGTCCGCAATGCCTTCGATTGAGAGCATTCGGCGAGACTGAGACGGCCGTGTGCAAACTTTCTTTGGCTTGTTTCTTGTTGCTTGAAGATGAGGTCTTCCAGAAAGGCAACAAAGTACAAACAGCTGGGGGAATGGTAATTCGCTCTACAAAATTCAACAAAACTAAAATGTTAAACAGTTTCATAATTGTAAATTTTTTGGTTAGACAATATATTAATAATCTCAATAATATTCAAATTGTTGAGATTATACACGTTGTATAAGGATATGCAATGCGAAATATTGAATAGTGTAATAGTTTTATTTTGCACGCTGTCGCGGCTTCACAAATTAACAAGTTCTTTTCACCATACTAAAAAAAGACCCGTTGGGGTCTTTTTTTAGAGGTCTTACTTCGTAGGTTTCGCTTGAAATAAGCTCAACAACTTCGTTTCGGTCAAGCGTTTTATAACCTTAGCGTCGGTTGCTATCGCTTCCCTTGCTAAGTAACAAAACGTTTCACCATACTAAAAAAAGCTCCGTTAGGAGCTTTTTTTAGTGTGGTGCCCTGGAGAAGACTTGAACTTCCACTGCCTGAGGCAACATGCACCTGAAGCATGCGCGTCTACCAATTTCGCCACCAGGGCTTTATTTCGCTTTTTCTTTTAGCTTAGTTCTTGCTAAATTGCAAGAATTTATTTTAAAATTTCTTCCAGATATCCATAAGAGTCCAGTAAGAGATAGCTGCCTAAGCATAAGCGATAAATTACAAATGGCAGAAATGTCGATTTCTTTAACCACCACATAATGATGTAAATTGCTATTATCGAGGCTATGAATGAATAGGTTATTCCATCCATTGCATACATCAATTCCATCATATTTCCTTGCTGATAAAGCTCCCAACCAACTAATGCACCGGCTCCGGCAATCGTGGGAATTGACAGCAACATCGCAAATTTTGCAGCTTCCCTTCTTTCTAATCCTAAAAAGCGTCCCATCGTGATGGTGATGCCTGAACGGCTGGTGCCGGGGATGAGTGCCAAGCATTGCGCCAGGCCTATTAAAATCGCATCTAAAATTGTTAAATGCTCAATTTTGCGGATGGTCATTCCGATTTTATCGGCAATAAACAATACGATGCCAAAGCCTAACATTGTCCAGCCAATTAGTCGGGCGCTTCGGAGTTCATCCGTTCCGTTTTTGACTAAAAATAGTCCTGCAATAACCGCCGGAATCGTGCCGATGATGATGAGCCATGCCAGCTTGGATCCTTGGTTCTTGAAATTTGGAATAAAATAGCTTTTTAGAAAACCTTTGACCATAGACCAGATGGTTTCCGAAAAATATATCATAACGGCAATGATGGAGCCAACGTGTACAGCTACGTCCAAAGCCAAGCCTTGATCCGGAAATGTGGTGAATTTGGAAAATAAAATCAAATGGCCTGATGAACTCACAGGCAAAAATTCTGTCAGCCCTTGCAAGGCAGACAATAATATTAAATGGATATCAGTCACTTTTATGCTCTTTCTTTTATGCCAAAGACGCTACAAATTCTTTTCTTTAGGGCTATCGGGGATATCGGTTTTACAACGTATTCTTTTATGCCTAAATTCTTTGCGTCTAATACGGTTTTTTCTTTGGTATCTACGGTTATCATTATTATCGGAATATTGTTAATGCCGTTGGCAGATATTTTTTTGATGTCTTGCACAAACTCTATTCCGTTTTTATCCGGCATTACTTGGTCTAACAAAATCAAGTCTATCTTGTAGGTGGCTAACTGTTCCATTGCTTCTCGGGCAGACGATGCTTCTTTCACGGACTTGATGCCGATTTGATATAAGGCAGTCTTAATAAAGGTCCTTGAAAACTTGTCATCGTCTATGGTCAGGCAGGTTATGCTTTCCAAGTCTAGCGGTTTATTTGTCATTCCTTTATTCCAATTTAAAAGTTTTTGTTAGCTCTAACATATAACAAAAATATTAAAGCTTTATAAATTCGTGCAATTTTTATTGATGTCAAATCGCAATAAAGATTGCGGATTAAACCTAATGCCGTTTAGTGAGGCTCCCCAATGCAGGTGAGGGCCGGTGGCTCGACCGCTTTTGCCTGAATAAGCAATAATGTCACCTTTATGCACGTGTTGACCTTGCTTGACGGCAACCGAATCCAAGTGTGCATATATGGTGGAGAGGTTTTGTCCGTGGTCTAACACAACCATGGTGCCGGAATAAAAGTAAGGTCCCTCATTTAAGGTGACTATACCATCGGCTGAGGCTTTAATCGGTGTTTTCATCGGGGTGGCAATGTCGAGCCCTTGGTGAGAACTCATCTTTTGACCGTTCATAATTCTTTGTCCGCCGAAGGTGCCGCTGATCCTTCCTCCCTCTAAGGGGCGGATAAAGCCATTTTTCCAAAGCGGTGTATCGCTTTGAGTAGATAAGGCCTTGCCTAAATCGGTTCTTTCTTTTTGAATCGCTTTTTGTGAAGATGCCGGCGGATTTACTTTTTTGGGCGGGACGCCTTTGATGTTTTGAATATCCCATTTGGTGGGGGAAATTTTTAAATCCCAAGATTTTTGTGAGCCGTCTTTATAGATGATGGTTAGCTTTTGGGAGGCTTTCTCATCTCGTCCAAAGGCCAAAATGAAGTTGCCGTCCGGTGTAGCTTGATATTCTTTTGTGCCTAGTTTGATGGTTTGGGCATTGGCTTCATGTCCGGAAATTAATTCGCCTTGGGCAAGTTTGCCGCATAAGGTGAGAGCCGATGCATTTTGTGCGCTCAAGCACAGGCTAAAGCCTATCAAATAAATCGCCTTGCAGTTCATTTTTCTTTCCTATCGGTTTGGTTTTGAGGGAGCCGTCTATAAAGTTGATTTCCAGAGAGGGGCAGTTTTTGGCTTGCTCCAAATTGTAGATGGTTTTGCCACGAGCATTTTTAACCCAGGCAAAGCCTCTGGCTAATACGGATTCAATCGAGACGGAATCTAATCTTAAATTGAGGTTTTTGAGAGCGTCGGTTTGTTTTTCGATAATGTTTTGAATATAGTAAGGACGCAGGCTTATTTTTTCAATTTGATTGAGTTTGTTGTTGATGAGGTTTGCAAAAGAGAGGTTAAGACGTTCAATGCGGTCGTCAAACTTTTGTTGATTTTCTTGCAGAATTTGCGCCAGATTGGGAATGCCTCGTCCAAGACCGATAAGGATGTTTTGTCTTTCGGTCATATAGTGCGTAATACTGCTTAACATACGTCCTTGAAGGGTGAGTATACGGGCTTGCAGTTCCGATTTGACGGGAACGGCAAATTCAGCCGCGCCGGTCGGGGTTGGGGCGCGCAAATCCGAAACATAGTCAATGAGCATGGTGTCGGTTTCGTGACCGACGGCTGAAATTATCGGAATTTCCGAATCGTAAACTGCGCGAATAACAATCTCCTCATTAAACGGCCATAAATCTTCTAAACTGCCGCCGCCACGGGCAACAATCAAGACATCAGGACGGTGGATGTTTCCCTCTCGCGGCAGGGCGTTCATTCCTTTAATGGCGGCAGCAATTTTTTCGGCGGCGCCTTCGCCTTGAACCGGTGCCGGCCATAGCAGAATGTGTGAAGGAAAGCGATCGGTTACACGGTGGATAATATCACGAATTACGGCACCGCTTGCGGAAGTAATAACGCCGATGGTCTCCGGCAAAAATGGAATTTTCTTTTTGTGAGCTTGGTCAAACAGACCTTCGGCGGCAAATTTTTGCTTACGTTCTTCTAAGAGCTTGAGCAAAGCTCCGGTACCGGCGATTTCCAGATTTTCAATAATTAATTGATAGGATGATTTGCCGGCAAAAGTGGTAATCTTACCTGTGGCTATGACTTCTATTCCGTCTTCGGGCTTAAAGGTTAAGCGGGAGGCAACGCCTTTCCAGATAACGGCGGAAAGGACGGCATTTTCATCTTTGAGAGATAAGTACCAGTGGCCGGAATCGGCTCTTTTGCCGCCAAAAATTTCGCCCTTAACGCGGATATGGTTAAAGTTGGTTTCAACACAGCGTTTGATTTCAAACGAAATCTCGCTGACACTAAACTCTTTTTCCTCTTTTTTGGGTGTGGCAGAGGGTGCTAAATCAAATAAATTTTCCATTTTTCTGACCTGTTCTTATTTTAAGCCAAGTGTAAACGGATTATGCGGTTTTGTTAAGCGGAATATGTCATTTTTCCTAGGGGTTAATCGGAGCAATATATGAGGGAGATTTAAAACCTTGGCAAATGAAAAAAGTTGTGTTATTTAAAATTCCAAATTTTATTATTTATTGCAAAACTTATTATTTATTTTAAATCTTATGACTTATGAAAAAAGAAGAAAGATTACGCAAACTCAAATTATTAAAAGAGTTTTGTGAGAAAAGCGGGTTGAAAGAAAATGAGCTCGAAGAGTTGTTTTGGAATGCTCAGAAAATTGCTCAAGGAGCTTCGTTTGATATTTATTATGACGACGGCGAAATTACCAAGCGCATTGATTTGACCAAAACGCCTTTGGCCTATCTTTATGATGATGGTTGCTGTCGTAAGTCTATTTGGCTTGCCGCGCAAACCTTGAAAAATGCTACTAGACAAGAAGCCTTGGCTTATATGGCAAAGCTGCCGAAAATTTCTTCTCATCCGTGGCGAATCTTGGAGAACAATGAAGTCGGCTCTCTTTTGAATGCTATGTCAAGAGCAAGAAATAGAGTTCCTTTTGAAGTTCACACAATTCAAAAGTTCTTTGATTTACCGAACCTTATGGACGATTTTCCCGATGAGCGCGATGCACAATTGGGATGTGTGGATTATGATAATCAGTTGGCTGTGGCTTATTGGTATTTTCCGGATAGCTACTGTACCGGAATAGAAGAAACAAAGAAGCTTTGTTGGTGGCCGGCATGTGATGTTGACTAAAATTGAAGAGTAAAAAAAGCCTGTTCTTTTATAAGAGCAGGCTTTGTTTTTGATTATTCTAAGCTCAAAATCTGGCGGGCAAAGTCGTGCGCCTTAAAGTGGTCTAGGTCTTCAATGCTTTCGCCAATACCGATGTAATAAATCGGAATTTTGGTTTCTTCGGCAACGGCTACTATTATGCCGCCTTTGGCGGTGCCGTCCAATTTGGTGACAATCAGTCCGTTGACATTGACCATATCCTTAAAAGTTTTGGCTTGATTGAGGGCGTTTTGTCCGGTGGTGGCGTCAATCGTGAGTAAGGTTGCGTGCGGTGCATCGGGGATAATTTTTTTGATAACGCGGACGATTTTGCTTAACTCATCCATTAGTCCGGTTTTGTTTTGCAGACGGCCGGCTGTATCAATAAACACAATATCATCGCCTTTTGATATGGCTTCTTTCAGACCATCAAAGCAAAGAGCGGCCGCATCGCAACCGTTGGGGCCTTTATAGACTCTGATATTGTTCCTATCTCCCCAGACTTGGAGTTGCTCAACAGCAGCAGCGCGAAACGTGTCCGCGGCAATGTAAGAAATTTGGTGCTTTTCTTTGAGCTTGGCCGAGAGCTTGCCGATGGTGGTGGTTTTGCCGGCTCCGTTGACTCCAACCATTAAAATGACAAAAGGTTTCTTTTTTTCAATGAGAAAAGGTTGTTCGCAAGGCTTGAGAATCGCCTCAATATCGTTGGCTAATTCGGTTTTGATTTCTTGCTCGTCAGCATCTTTATTAAGGCGGCGGGAGGCAAAAGAAGATATGATTTTTTGCGAGGCTTTGACCCCTAAGTCTGATGTAATCAACAAATCTTCCAGGTCTTCCAAGGTTTGCGAATCGATTTTTTTCTTAGTGAAAATATCGGTTATGCCTGAGGTGAGTTGGGTGGAGGTTTTTTTTAAGCCTAAACCTAATTTTTGAAACCAATTACTCATCACTTTCTCCTAGCTCTCTTAAAAGGCGGGCGCGTTCTTTGCGAATTTCTACAGGGACTTGTTTGAGGGCTGCCGCAGGTGTTCCGGGGCGTTCCGAATAGGGGAAAACGTGCAATTTGTTGATTTGTGCCTCTGTTACTAATTTTAGGGTATTTTGAAATTGCTCATCGGTTTCGGTCGGAAAACCGCAGATAAAGTCTGCTCCGAAAGTGGCATCCTTGCGAACGGAACGTATTTTTTGACATAAATTAATGATGTCTTCTCGGGTGTGGCGGCGGCGCATTTGGCGCAAGACTTCATTATCGCCCGATTGAATCGATAAATGAAAATGAGGGTAAATATTTTTATATTGTCCAATGAGCGCAATGAGTTTGCCATCAACCGCGGCGGGGTCTAGTGAACCAAACTGCAAAGAGGGGAGTTCCGGAATCTCTTCTAATATGGTTTGAACCAAAATGCTGAAAGATGAGCCCCTTGTGTCGGGAGAAATTTTATAAGAGCATATATCGACACCGGTTAAACAAATTTCTTTAAATCCTTGCTTTATCAGCTCGCGAATCTGAGCCAAAATATCAGGCAAGGGAACAGAGCGATTGTGTCCTCTGGCATAGGGAATAATGCAGTAAGAACAGCGGTGGTTGCAACCTTGTTGAATTTGCACAAAAGCCTTATGGCGACCTTCAAAACCCGTAATCATATAAGAATCGCATTGATCATAAGAAAAAATATCGCCGACTATGGTTTTTTCGGTGATTTCTTGGGTGAGATATTTTTCAATTTCGGTTTTTTCTTTGTTGCCTAAAATCAGGTCAACTTCTTCCATAGCGGCAAACTTTTCGGGGGCAATTTGGGCGGCACAACCCGTTACCACGATTTGAGCGTCGGGGTGAAGTTTGCGCAGCTTGCGAATCGTTTGACGACATTGGCGTTCGGCTTCTCCGGTGACAGCGCAAGTGTTGACGATTATTAAATTATCTCTGTCGCGAAATTTTTCCTTAAACACCTCGGACTCGTAGCTGTTAATGCGACAACCAAGGGTGATGACTTCTACCATTTTTTTCCTATTCTAATAAATTTAATATTAAAAAAATCCCTTTCTTCTTTCCTAATATAAGTAAAAAGAAAGGGATTTGCAAATATTTTGCGTGCGCAAATTTAGTTTTGTGAAATCATTTCCAATGCTTTGTCGGAATATTCTTTCATTACTTTAGCACTGGAGGCTAACTGGTTGCGTTCTTCGTCATTTAGTACCGGATAAACAACATTGTGGACGCCGCGCTTACCCAAAACTGTCGGTAAAGACAAGCAAACATTTTTTACGCCTTCAATGTTTTCATGGTGGGTTGAAACGTTGAGAATCGCATATTCATTATTGGCAATAGCGCTGCAAATACGGCACAGAGCTCCGGCAATACCATAGAAAGTAGCTCCTTTGCCATCAATGATTTTGTAAGCGGCATTGCGGACGCCGTCATCAATTTTTGCTTTAACTTCAGGTGTGAAAGGTTTGCCGAATTCTTCAGCCAATTTATCCAAAGATACGGTACCGGCATCACCTGCAGACCAAACCAAAACTTCACTGTCGCCGTGTTCACCGATAACATTGGCGTGGATGGATTGCGGAGAAACACCTAAGTGGTAACCTAAGAGTGTACGGAAACGAGCGGTATCCAAAACAGTGCCGGAACCGATAACTCTTTCTTTGGGGAAGCCGGATAATTTGAGGGCAACTTCGGTCATAATATCTGCCGGGTTGGCTGTGATGATTAAGGTTGTATCCGGAGCTGCTTTGGCAATTTGCGGAATAATGCTTTCAAAAATTTTGACATTGCGGCCTAACAAATCAATACGGGTTTCACCCGGCTTTTGGTTGGCACCGGCGGTAACAATAACAATTTCGCAGCCTTTCAGGTCTTCATAAGTGCCGGCTTTGACTTTGTTGGCATAAGCAAACGGGGTGGCATGAGCTAAGTCCATAGCTTCGGCCTCAGCTTTGGTTTGATTTGCATCTATTAAAACTACTTTACGGGCAACGCCTTTCATAATCAAGGCAAAGGCGGTGGTGCTGCCGACTGAACCGGCTCCGATAATTCCTACTTTCATCTTTCTTCTCCTTTGGCCGGTAGTTCGCCGGCAATAGTCGTTAATATTATGTTCTTTAAATTTCACCTCTATATATAGGGATTTTTTTTTATAAAACAACAAAAAAAGCTGTTCAGAAGAACAGCTTTTAATAACATTTTTTTTCTTATTGTTACTTGGTTGTTTCAACCGGTTGAGCTGCAGGGGTTGCAGGGGCTGCAGGCTCTTCGGCGGTGGCTTTTGTTTCAGAAACAATGCTCTCTTCAACAAAAGTTTCATCTTCGTCGGAAGTTTCTGCAGGGTCTGTTTCAACAACATCTTCTACATCTTGCTCAATGGTGATGGTTTCACCGTTAGCTTGAGTGCATTTGCAGATGGTTTTGGTTTCATCGCTGTTGCAATTTGTATCCGCGGCATCACAAGCAGGCTCCGAATCACAAATGCAATTGGTGTCAGGAAGAGTTGCCGTAACGGGTTCTGATGTTTCAATAGGTGCTGCGGCCGTTTGTTCCATCTTGCCGTTTTCTTTTACAAAACGACTGATAACCATTAATGCTACAATCACCAATACTATGTAAAAAAGTTTTTTCATGCTCCGAGACCTTCTTAAAAAATGTTTTTTTCTAGGTTATTACGAGTTTTTATGCTTGTCAATTCTTTGTGTCGATTTGTTAACTTGATTGAAAAACAATAAAAATACACCCCTAAGTGTATTTTGAAATAAAAAATTAGATAATTAAGGGAATTTTGAAATGATTTTATCCACTATTGGCGACTTGCTAAATCACTAGAAAATAAAGGTTTTTTCTAAAATATCTCGTTTTTGAACAGGGGCGTTTGAAAATAATGCTTGTCAAATTATATAAAATTGTGCTAACTACTCAATCACGGGCCGGAGTGTTCGAAAGCCCGAAAATTTGTTTTAATAATTTTTTGAGGTTGATCATATGACTGATGTAGCAAATCGCGTTAAGAAAATCGTTGCAGAACATCTTGGCGTTGAAGAATCAAAAGTAACAGATACAGCTAGTTTTATTGATGATCTGGGCGCTGACAGCTTGGATACAGTTGAACTGGTTATGGCTTTCGAAGAAGAATTCGGTTGCGAAATTCCTGATGAAGCTGCTGAAAAGATTCTCACAGTTAAAGACGCTATCGACTACTTGTCTAAAAACGCTTAAGTCGTTATGTCTTTGTGAATTGAATGAACTCGCTTGACTAAGCGAGTTTTTTCATATAAAAACGGATAAGTTCCCTCTTGTGTGCGGGATATGTTATAACATTATGAGGTATTTTAATGAGAAGAGTTGTTGTAACCGGACTTGGCATGGTTTCTCCTTTCGGACGCGGTGTCGATTATAACTGGAAATGTATTTTGGACGGTAAGTCAGGTATTCGTAAAATTGATAATATTGATTTGAAAGATATTCCCGTAGCTATTGCTGGTCAGGTTCCTTTCGGCGAGGGTGAACACGACTTTAACCCAGATACGGTTATGGCTCCCAAAGATCAGAAAAAAGTTGATAAGTTTATTTTGTATGGTCTGGCTGCCGGTAGTGACGCTATCGAAGATTCCGGTTGGAAGCCGCAAGATGATGAAGGACAATTCCGTTCCGGCGTGATGATGGGTTCCGGTATTGGCGGTTTGGAAAATATTTATGAAAACTCTATCGCTTTTAATGAACATGGTATTAAGAAAATTTCTCCTTTCTTCATCCCTTCTTGCTTGATTAATATGGTATCGGGTAATTTATCCATTAAATATAGCTATAAAGGTCCAAATCATGCTTGCGTTACGGCTTGCTCTACCGGTACACATGCAATCGGTGATGCCGCAAATATTATTGCAAGAGGTGATGCAGATGTTATGGTCGCAGGTGGTGCCGAATCTGCAGTAAACTGTTTGGCTTTGGCCGGTTTTGCCAGAATGAAAGCTATTACTTCAGAATTTAATGATGCTCCCGAAAAAGCATCCAGACCTTGGGATAAGAATCGCAGCGGATTTGTTATGGGTGAAGGTTCCGGTGCAGTCGTTTTGGAAGAATTGGAGCATGCTAAAAAACGTGGCGCTAAGATTTATGCCGAAGTCGTCGGTTATGGTATGAGCGGTGATGCTTATCATATTACGGCTCCTTCAGGTGACGGTGCCTATAGAGCCATGAAAATGGCAATTGAACATGCAAAAGAGCATGGCGTTGAATTGAAGGATATTAACTATATTAACGCTCACGGTACTTCAACTCCGGCCGGAGATGTCGGTGAAGCCGAAGCCGTTAAAAGAGCTTTTGGCGAATATGCTACAAAAGTTTCGATGTCTTCTACAAAATCAGCTATCGGACACTTGCTCGGTGCTGCCGGTGCGGTTGAAGCGGTGTTAACAATTATGGCCATTCAAGACCAAATTTGCCCGCCGACACTCAATTTGGAAAATGTTGAAGATTCCATCAGCGATATGGATTTGGTTCCTTTGAAACCTAAAAAACGTGAGATTAAGGCCGCTATGTCTAACTCTTTCGGGTTTGGCGGTACAAACTCTTCAATCATTTTCAAAAAATATGAAGACTAGGTTTTTGAAGTAGAGGTAAAAGGCAGAATAGATAGGCTAAAGAAGCTATTCGTTCTGCCTTTTTTTTATCATTTTGGTGGTTAAGTCTTATGCGCTTTTTGAAATATATTTTTCCGGTTTTGATTGTTCTGGTATCGCTGGCGTGGTGGCAGGTTAAAAATCTGATTGTGGCGGAAGGTCCATTGACGCAAGTTGTGAATGTGGTGATTCCTAAAGGCGCAAATACAAAAATTGTGGCTAATGAACTAAAAAAATCAGGCGTTATTGACTCGGAATTGTTGTTTCGTCTGGTGACAAGATTAAATCGTGCCGATAAAAATTTAAAAGCCGGTGAGTATCAATTTATGCCTAAGTCATCGGTGTTGCAAGTGATGGAAAAAATTGCACGCGGTGAGGTCTATTACCGAAAAATTACTATTCCCGAAGGGCTGACAGTCGGGCAAATTATGTATATGATTTCTAACTATCCGGGATTGAGCGGAGAGATTACTTTGGATGTCAAAGAAGGCGAACTCTTGCCCGAAACTTACAGCTTCGAACTTGATGCGCCGCGGGATAGTATTTTATTGCAGGCTAAAACCGCAATGGATAAAATCAAACAAGTTGTTTGGGATAATCGTGCCGAGGGGCTGCCTTATAAAAATATTAATGACATGATGACCATGGCCTCGATTATTGAAAAAGAAACAGCCGTGCCGGAAGAACGTGCCGTTGTGGCATCCGTGTTTATTAATCGCTTGCAAAAAAGAATGCGCTTGCAGACCGATCCAACCGTGATTTATGCTTTGACAGAAGGTGAATTTGAATTAAACAGAGCGTTAAGAAAAAATGATTTGAATGTAGACAGTCCTTTTAATACTTACAGAAATTACGGGCTGCCGCCACGCCCGATTTGTAACCCAGGCGTGGAGGCAATGGAGGCTGCCGCACATCCTGCAAAAACAGATTATTTGTATTTTGTAGCTGATGGAAAAGGCGGACATAATTTTGCCAAGAGCTTGAACGAGCATAACCGTAATGTCCGTAAATGGAAAAAGAAG
Organism: uncultured Alphaproteobacteria bacterium; assembly: GCA_944393175.1. GTDB lineage: Bacteria > Pseudomonadota > Alphaproteobacteria > RF32 > CAG-239 > Scatocola. The sequence goes on from CALXZH010000029.1 coordinate 40,028, forward strand.
TAAACTAAAAATCCCCGGGCTTAGAGTTCGGGGATTTGTTTATGGTATTTGATAAAATATTTTTAGGCTTGTCCGATGGTTTCCATCATCATGGGATACATGGCTTGACGCGGCGACATTCCTTTGGTTAAAACTACGTTGAATATCGGATACATCCGTTCACATTCTTTAATGGCTATATCTATAATTTGAGAAATTTTGCTTTCAATATTGCTTTCTTGGTCGTTGATGATGACTGCGTGTTTGAAAACAGGCATCTTTTGCTCGCTCCAATAGGAAAAGTGCCCAACCCATAGTTCTTCGTTTGCCAGAGCTAACAGCTCAAATATTTTGCTGCGGTCTTCAATGGTTGTCTTAATATCCATGAGGCAGGAAAGATGCAGACAGTGCATATTTTCTTCCCAGGCAAAAAACAACAGCATGTTGTTCCATTTACCTTGAACTTCAACGACTACTTCGTTTGAACTACGACGGTCGAGTTCATAGGATTGCTCACTAAATATGCTCTCGACTGTGTCAATCGGATTGTAATTCAGGGCATAATTCTTTGCCAAATTCATAAACTTCTCCAAGTATCAAAAAAAACGACTACGGGCGTGTTTATGAATAGATTGCATTAGCGAGTCGCGAAGTGCAACTCTTTCAATAAGTTTTCCACTTAATTCACAGGCTTAATTTTTATTTTCTATTTTTTATTGTGTAAAAACAAATACATAAATTTTTGTTGTTTTTTTGTTTTGTTTTAGGTGTGGATATATTTTTTGGCGTTAATATAATATTTACAAATTGGATTTGGATTGAGGATTTTTTTATGAACGGATTAGATTTTCCCGATATTTCTCCTGTTATGTTTACACTTGGTCCCATAGCGGTGCGTTGGTATTCAATGGCTTATTTATTGGGCATTGTTTTTGGGTGGATTATGCTCAAACGAAATGTGCAAAAAAATAATTTGGCTTTGAGTGAGGCTAATATTGAGGATTTGGTCTTTTATGTGACTTTGGGGATTATTCTCGGAGGACGTTTGGGTTATGTCTTGTTTTATGGACAAGATGTTTATTGGAAAAATCCTTTACAAATTTTGGCGATTTGGAAAGGTGGAATGTCGTTCCATGGTGGTATTATCGGTGTTATTCTGGCAATATGGTATTTTGCCCGCAAAATTCATTATCCGTTTTTAGGTTTGACAGACTTGGTGGTGCTTTATGCGCCAATCGGTATCTTTTTAGGGCGCTTGGCTAACTTTGTGAATGATGAATTGTGGGGAAGGCCATCTGATGTGCCTTGGGCAGTTAAATTTCCAAGCGGAGGATATATTCCAAGACATCCGTCGCAAATTTATGAGGCTTTGAGTGAAGGATTGTTGATGTTTGTTATATTGAATCTTTTTTGGCGTTATAAGTATGTACGCGAAAGAGTTGGTGTTACCTCTGCTGTCTTTGCTATTCTTTATGCCACGTTTCGTATGTCGATGGAACAATTCAGGCAACCCGATGCGCAACTTGGTTTCTTCTTTGGCGGGGTAACCATGGGGCAAATGCTTTCTTGTCCGCTGTTGATTGCCGGTATTTGCGTCTTGTGGGTGAAAGTTTTTAAGCCTTTGATGTTACGTTCTGAGTAAATTGATAGGCTTTTTGTAGGGCTTTTTGAGTGCGCCTTAATACCTCTAAAGAATTATCATCACTGCGCTTCTTTTCGGATATGCAGCAAGATACGGTTAATTTTAATCCTTTTTTGCGCGAGCCCAACATAAATTCGGCAGAAGCAATGCCGCGACGGATTTTTTCCAAACGTTCGTAGCCTTCTTTCTTATCCTCATTTTTAAAAATAATTACGAATTCATCTTCGGAATAACGATAGAGCAGAGCTTCGGTTTCAACTTCTTGAATACGCATGCTAATCATTCGGGTTAGCTGACGTATGCTTCTGTTACCGAAAACTTGTTTCAGATGTTCATAGTTATCAATGCAGATTATTCCTAAGCTGTATTTGAGCGGGAATTTTGAGGATTGCTTTAGATATGCATTGCGGCTCGCAAGTTTGGTTCCATCATCCGTGTAAGTATGATAATAAATATCTTTGCAGACACAGTATAATAAAGTAATGGCTGCGGCGGTAAAGAAAATCGTTAATGCCGTCGGGCTGGAAGAATAATAAAAACCTGCAAAAATATTTAGTCCGGTATAAAACAGGGAGCTGTCCATTATGGAGCCGGTATGGACCATACGAACAAAGCAAGCTAATGTGCAGAGGCTAAATAAAAGCATACTGGATGAGGTTAGATTGATGGTGTCCGTCGGAAGGCTAACCGCCAAAGAGATGGATAGATGTGTTAATTTTTCTCCTAAGGTGTATTCTGCAAGTAAGAGTAATAACCAATAGACACTGTGACGGCTAAGCAGTTTTTTGTCGGGGCAAAAATAGCATATGCATAAGTTTATCGGAATGAAAAAACACAAGTTTATATATGCCGGAGAACTTAGATAATCTAAACTATATAAGGATTTGAAATTGTTTATCAGGATATAGCTCAGAGTGATATTTAAAAGGTAAAATATCGGCTTGCGTTGATTGAAATATATCAATATGCCGGCACTGATTATGTTTATTACGAAGAACATTGTGTGAAAGCCGGTCATCGCAGAAAGTGATATGTCGCCGTAAAAATAGAATCCTAACAAAGCTAAGCCAAATATGAGTGCGGGAAAATGCGAATTATGCACTTGAGGCAGAATTTGTTGAAGATTATGTATAAATTTACGCACGGCCCATCCTTTCCAATAATTGGGATTATTGTAAAAGATAAGGGTTTAAATTTTATTTACGCATTTGATAAAACAGCTGTCCCCATACGAATAAAATCTGTAATGGTTTTGCATAGCGTGCTGATAGGCCGCTTTCATTCTTTCTGTACCGGCAATGGCGCATATTAACATAAACAGAGTTGATTTGGGTAAGTGAAAGTTGGTGATGATGTAATCAATTATCTTAAACTTATAGCCAGGGGTGATGAAAATATCCGTTTCGCCGGTAAAGGGGTGTAAAATTCCCTTATCATCAGCAGCGGTTTCCAGTAGACGCAGAGATGTGGTGCCGACGGCTACAATCTTTTTGCCTTGTCTTTTGGCCTCATTAATGGCGTCACAGGCATCTTGGTGGATAATACCATATTCGGCATGCATTTTGTGGTCTTTGGTGTCTTCTACTTTGACCGGAAGAAACGTACCGGCTCCGACATGCAGGGTTAAAAAGACTTTCTTTACGCCTTTGGCATCAAGTGCCTTAAATACGCGATCCGTAAAGTGCAGACCCGCTGTTGGGGCGGCTACGGCACCTTCGTATTTGGCATAAATTGTTTGATAGTTTTCTTTGTCGGAATAGCGGTTCCATAAGTTTTCTTTGTTGGTGGCATCGGGTTTGTCACGTTTGATATAGGGTGGAAGAGGCATAGAACCGTATTTTTCCAGTAAGTGGGCTAAATCTTGCGGGGCGCAGTTGAAGGAAATTTCAACGCCTTCTTCACCTTGCTTGCTGATTACCTGTGCTTCGAAGTTTGATTCTTCAGCCGAAATTTCTTCGGTATAAAACGTGATGGTATCACCTTCATGTAGGCGTTTTGCATTCTTTATAAAAGACATCCAGCGAATGCCGTCAATCGGGTGGTAGAGTGTTACTTCAACTTCGGCTTGACCTCTCTTTGCATATAAGCGGGCCGGAATGACTTTGGTATCGTTAAATACCAAAACGTCACCTTCTTCCAGTAAATCCGGAAGTTCCGTGAATATACGATCTTTAATTTTGTCTTCTTCGCTTAAGTCCAATAATTTGCATGCATCTCTAGGCTCAGATGGTTGGTTGGCAATTAAACTCCGGTCTAAGTCAAAATCAAAAATATCTACTTTCATCGTCTTTTTCCCAATTTATGCTTTATTTTTTTGTTGTTATAGTTTATAAAATGCCCAATTGCAAATACTATTTCTAAAAACATTGAGAGGCGTTTGCCTTTATTTAACGGAGAATGTATGAATATGAAAATCGCTTACCAAGGGGTAGCAGGTGCTTATTCCCATATTGCTTCCATGCGTGTGTTTCCTAATCAAGAGTATATTCCGTGCGAGACTTTTGAGGAGGCTATGAACAGAGTTGCAGAAGGCGAAATTGATATTGCCATGATTCCGGTAGAAAATTCTAATGCCGGACGCGTGTCCGATGTGCACTTCTTGTTGCCTAAAACAGGTTTGCATATCGTGGGTGAGTATTTTTTGCGTATCGAACATCAATTGCTTGGATTAAACGATGCAAAATTGGAAGATATTGTTGCTGCTTCTTCGCATCCGCAAGCTTTGGCGCAATGTTCCGAATTTTTGAAAAAGCATAATATTAAACCAATAGCTCGAATTGATACGGCAAAGTCTTGTGAAGATATTTTAGCTTGGCAGGATAAAACAAAGGCCGCAATTGCTTCTAAATTGGCGGCTGATATTTATGGGTTAAAAATTTTGGTGCCAAATATTGAAAACGCAGCCAATAACACAACTCGCTTTTTGATTATGTCTCGTAATGATACAATTCCTGAAAATGATGGTGGGTGTTTCATTACATCTTTTATTTTTAAGCTTAAAAATATTCCGGCTGCTCTTTATAAGGCTTTGGGCGGATTTGCAACAAACGGTATTAATATGACCAAATTAGAGAGCTATCTTTTAGACGGCAAATTTGTGTCGGCTCAATTTTATGCTGAAATTGAGGCTCATCCCGACACCAAAGCTTATAAAAATGCCTTTGAAGAATTAAAGTTCTTTTCTGATTATGTCCATGTTTTGGGAACATATCCGTCTGCTCGAGACAGAAGGGAATAAAAAAAACACCGCTTAAGCGGTGTTTTTTTTTATTCTTATGCTTTAATTTTGCTAAGCAAACCGATGGAATTATCGATTAATTTTGATTTTTCAGTCTTGTCTAATTTATTCAAAAGTGCTTGTTTTACGATTTCCATCGTGAGTTCACTGGTTAGCGATGTGATTTCTTGCGCCGCTTTTTCTTTTGCGGAGTTTAGTCTTTCATCAGCTTCCGAGGTTTTTACTTTCATATCCTGCTCAAGCTTGCTTAGACTTTCATTTTTGAAATAGTCTACTTCTTTTTGTGCTTTTTTGAGAATTGCGTCCGCCTCATTTTGGGCATTTAGGAATTTACGTTCGTATTCGGCCAACATCTTTTGCGCATCCTCTTGCAATTGCGAGGCTTCATCAATACGCGTAACTATGTTTGAAATTCTCTTTTTGAGCATTAAAGCAACGGCTTTGCCAATCGGGCGGGCCAATCCGATAACCACTAAAACAAATGCTGCTGCAACCCAAAATTCTGCTCCCATATAAAAAGCTTCGTGTGGGCCTTCCATATCGGTTGCGGTTTGGCCTATGATGTTAGAAACATTTTCGGCCGCTTCCATGACTGCATTTTGTGTTGCTTCTATGATTTCTTTTCCGGCTGATGCTTTATCCATTGCTTTTACTTTCAGTCTTTTAATTCTTTTATCGTAGCTTTAATATCTGAAGCTTGAATCGTTGTTATACCTATTTTTTTGATAACTTCCATGGATAGCTTTTCAGATATGGCTTTTACTTCCTTGAGGGCTTTTTCTTTTTCTTGATTGATTTCTTTTTCGCCGTCTTTAATCTTTTTTTGAAGGCTGGCTTCCAACTCTGTTTGTCTTTGTGTAATAAGTTGGTTCATTTCTTCTTTGGTGTCAGATAAAGATTTATTAGCTTTTGCAGTAGCTTGCGCCAGTGCATCTTGATACTTTTTCAATGTTGCTTCCGCTTCTTGTTTGAATTGTGAAGCTTTGTTTAAGTACCCATCTATTTTTCTTTGTCTTTGTTCCATTATATCGGCTATTTTGGGAATGATGAATTTTGACATAATAAACATCATACTGAAAAAACATATCAGCAACCAAAATATTTGTGACGTAAATGTTGAAACATCAAGTTGAGGCATCCCTCTTAACTCCTTGTATTGTATGAAACCTCAGGCAACGGCAAAGCGTTGCCTGAAGAGGTTTGTTCTTATTGTCCGGTCAGCATTACGAGTGCGATAACCAATGCATAAAGTGCAATAGCTTCAACGGCGGCGAATCCGGCCCAGCCATAGATATCTACATCTTTTTTGACTTGCGGATTGCGTCCTACTGTTGAAATGATTGTTGTCCAGACTTGGGACACACCCCAAGCGGCAGCCATCATTGACAAAGCGCACATACCGGCGCCAATATATGCCATAGGTTCCATTTCTTTCTCCTTTAGTTAAAAGTCGTAAATGACTTTTTTCTTCGTTTCAATTAACATAATTATAGTTAGTGACTGTGTAATGCGTCACCCAGATAAATACAGCTTAGAACTGTATAAATAAATGCTTGCAACAAGGCTATGAATATTTCAAAGACTATGATGCAGGCATCAAAGGCCAGAGGGACTATACCCCCTATACCTAAAGCTACTACAAAACCGGCAATTATCTTTAACATTATGTGGCCAACCGTCATATTGGCTACAAGACGGACCGTTAAGCTGAACGGTTTTGATAAAAATGATATGGTTTCAATCGGTATAATTAATGGGGCTAAGGCAAAGGGAATGCCTTTGGGCATAAAGGTTCTGAGCCAGCCTAGTTTCTTTTTCTTGATGCCTATGCCGATGTTAAACATTAGGGCTATTAAGGATAAGCCGCCAACCGCTGCCAAATGTGACGTAAAGGTAAAGGCATAAGGAAATAATCCCAGCAAATTACCAAAGGCAACGAATAAAAATATTGTAAATATTAAATAAAAATATTTTAATCCTTCGGCTCCGATATTTTCTTTAATGAGCGATGATATAAAGGAATATATGCTCTCGGGAATCGATTGTGCCATTGTCGGAATAATACGTCTTTTCCTTAAGCAAAAAGCGAAAAGTAATGTGGAGATAACTACTGTTAAAACCATAAAGAGCGATGAGTTGGTAAATGAAATATCAATGTCGCCGACTTTTAGAGGTATTATCGGCTTAATGACAAATTGTTCCATAGGGTTTGACATAATTACTCCTCTTTGTTTTCAAGGCTTTTTACAAAGCGATAAACATTCAGAAAACCTGCTATACCGCCTAAAAACAGAAAAACTATCAGTAAAATGGGTTGAAGAGAAAATAGTTTATCCAACAGATAGCCTATTGCTCCTCCGATTATTACCCCTGAGATTAATTCCGTTCCAATACGAAAGCCTATTTTGCTTGCTCGAGAGTAGTCCGTTTCGGGAGCATGGCCTCGTGCGGCGGCTTCTTTGGCTTTAAGTTTCTGGATGCGCTCATCCATTAACTTGATGTCATCAGGTATCTTTTTCATTGGTTTCAACATAAACCCTAAAAGTTACTTTCTTATTAATTTTTTTTGTTTGATAGTTTTTTATCCAAGAGTTTTTGCAATGAACGGTAATCGGGAACACCATAAATAACTTCGCGCTCCTTGCCCGAGGTTAACAAAAATGAGGGCGTTCCGTTGATTTTGAGACGGTCAATGGCTTGTTGGCGAATCTCTATTATATCTTTGGCATTGTTGTCGTCACGCAAACATTTTAGAGCCTTTTCGCGACTTAAACCGTTGAGGGCGGCATAGTCTGCAAAGACCTTTTCGCTGCTGGAAGAAAAATACCATTCTCTTTGATTTTTGAATGCCGTTTTGATGAATTCGTAATAATTGTCGTTCGGAATGCATTTGGCAATTAAGGCTCCTTGCATTGATTTGCGTTCTAAAGGAAAGTTTACGAAAATTACTTTGAGTTTGCCTTGCGAAATGTAGTCTTTTTCCAATTTGGGTAAAGTATTTAAGTGAAAATCCGCACAGTGCGAACAGCCAAAAGAGGAAAACTCATATAATGTAAGCGGGGCTTTGGGAGAGCCAAGAATCGGTCCTTTGGGTAAGGATAAAGCTACGTTTTTGGCAATTGGTGTGGATATATCTTCAAAGCCGTCTTCGGTCGTGGAGGCTTGCGCTTGTTTTACTAAAACTATTTTTCCGTCGGGTTGCATAATAAAACCTTTCCAGCTTAGATACATACCCGCAGCTATAAAAAACACAATAAAGGCGGCGACAAAGGAACTGACTTTTTTTATAATATTTTCAAAACTCATGACTCTTTCTTCTCTTTTTGATTGTTATTGTTAAAAACACTTTGCCCTAATTTTATTAATATTTCTTTTAAGTCGGAACGATTTATTTCTCCGGCCAGTTCTTGTATATAATTTTCTTCTTCGGGAGTTACAAGCTTGTCCGGATTTTTTTGACCCGGTTCGTGTGACATTTGGGCAAATTTGAATTCGGAATTTTGAATGATGCGGATACTCGTGACGGCATTATACCCAAAGTAAGTATTTATTTTTTGCAAGATGATTTTTTCTTTATGCTGAATTTCAAGCGCAAAGGCTCCACTCGGAACTTCTAAATGCAAAATGCCGTTATTGCGCTGTTGCGGCTTAAAGTCAATCTTGAGCGGCGCGGTATAATCGGCTAAATCTTCACCGATGATGTTTGCCCAATTTGTTAAAATATCGGTTTCAACGAATCCTTTTTTGCCTAAAACCGTTTTGGCTAAAGGCAAAATGCTTTTGGAGATTGCTTGGAGGTCTCCCGTGGTTCGTTCCGTCTCTTTATTTCTATTTTCCTTGTTCATGAGCTGACGCTAGCATATTGCCATTTAAAATACAATATGCTACTTTGGCTCACGGGATTATTAAGTAGGAATAAATAGATGGATTGGATGCTATTGTTAAAGGCATTGTTATCTTTGGTATTTGTTTTGGGGCTATTGCTGGTTTCCGTCTGGGGAATAAAATATTGCCAGATGAAAGGAAAAAACTGCGGCTGGTTGAAAAATTTGCAAGCCGGACAAAGATTGCATATTGTGGAAATTAGGCGAATCGACGGCAGAAACTCTTTGGCCCTGATTAAAAAAGATGAAAAGGAAATGTTGTTGCTGCTTAATCCGAATCATAATCTTTTGTTGGAAACAACCGATATTAAAAAGGCTGATAAATAAATGTCTAAAAAAATTGTGCGAATTGCCTTGTGGGTTCTTTTGATTAATTTGTTTATTTGGGGAACTGCCGATGCTCAGACCATTAGTCTGAATGTGCAAGATCAGCCTACAGGTTCGGCAACAGCGCGAATCTTTAACATCATTTTGATGATTACGGTTCTGTCCATTGCGCCTAGTATTTTGGTGATGATGACTTCTTTTACCCGAATCATCGTGGTGTTTTCAATTACCAGGAGTGCTTTGGCGACTAACTCTACGCCGCCGAACATGGTGTTGATTTCTTTGGCCTTGTTCTTGACCATGTTTGTGATGGCACCGACTTTTGAAAGAGCCTGGGAAGAGGGAATCAAGCCCATGTATGAGGAAAAATTGGAAATTACCGAAGGACTGGAAAAAGCCGCACAACCGATTAAAGAATTTATGGTGAAAAATACGCGTGAAAAAGATTTGTTGCTCTTTACCGATTTGGCAAAGGAAAAACCTGCAGAATCAATTGAAGAAACACCTTTGAAGGTGGCAATTCCCGCGTTTATGATTAGCGAATTGCGGCGTGCTTTTGAAATCGGGTTTTTGATTTTTATTCCTTTTTTAATTATTGATATGGTGATTGCTTCAATCTTAATGTCAATGGGTATGATGATGTTGCCGCCAACGGTGCTGGCTTTGCCGTTTAAGGTTATTTTCTTTGTGTTGGTGGACGGTTGGTATATGTTGGCCGGCTCATTGGTACAATCCTTTAAATAATAAAAAAGGTCTCAAGTTAATGAGACCTTTTTTAATGTTTGTAAAACATCCTTTAGAATACGTAACGGAGACCGCCGTAAACTTCGTGGTTGTGAATATCACCATCGGCAATTTCACCCATATCATAGTAACGATAACCAATATCAATGTTGAAACGAGTGGTAACTTGTGCCGAAATACCGCCGCCGACAGACCATGTAAAGTTGTCTTCTTTATATTCAACATTCGGCAAGCCGGTGTTTTTGAAAGTGTATTCCAAACGTGTGATACCAAGACCGGCGGATACGTACGGGGTAAACATTGTGTAAGGTGATAAATCCCAGTAGACGTTTGCCATATATGATTCTGAAGAAAATTCAGAGGCTCGTTTGGTTACAAATACATTGGCAATACCTTGAGTTACTTTTGTTTGCGAATCTTCAGCGTCTTCACGATAAACATATTCGGCTTCAACTCGGAAGTATCCCCAACGATAACCGATAGCACCGCTGAACATCATAGAGTTGTCGTCTATGTCTAATTTTTCGTCCGTTGCGACATTTTCGTCCTTATCGCCAAGGGTGTGGTTGGCAATACCGCCACGGACCGCAAGGTATGGACCATCGCATGAGGCAAAAGCCGTATTGGCAAGGCATAGAGAAATTGCTAATGCGGAGGCTGCCATCAAAAATTTATTGTTCATGTTTTAACTCCAAAACTAGATAGAAACTCAAATTTTGTCTAAACATACACTATTTTTTTCTAAAATGCAAGCCTTAATTTACAAAAAAATATACTTTTTTATATAACACAAAGGAGTTAACAGCTGATTAATAGTCAGAAGAAAAATTAATTTAGTCTAATTTTTAGATAAACATCAATTTGTATAAGTGAAAAAAAGTAAAAAACTAAGGCAAAATTGGATCAAAGCGTCAGAAATAAGAAAAGAATCGGAAAGTTAAAATGTGGTATCTTTTAGATTCAGAAAAGGCCGCCGGCAGATGCGGGCGACCTTTTCCTTTTGTTTCATGGTAAAATATTTTTTTGTGCCTGCCGTGGTTGCGGGAGGCGGGTTAAACTTTATTTGGTAACAATGGTGTATACCAGCCAACCGGCTTTGTTGTATACCTCTAACTTATTACCCTTTAATGAACCGTATCCTCCTCTTTCCGGGGTTACTTTAGCGGTGTCATCACCGGTAAAGTTCTTAATCCCAGCCAGAAGAGCCTGTTGCTGTGACATGGCTACGGCCTTAGCAGCACCGTTTTTTGGTTCGGCGATGTATGTCCAACCGGTACCGTCTACTGTCAAAGTGGCAGGGAAGAAGTTCCCGTTGTCCAGCTTGGCAGCGCTTCTGATTAGGTCGTTGTCATAGCAAACATCCCAAGTAAAGAAGTGGCTGGTATCACTCCAGTTGTTGTCAAGAATCATCCACTTTCCGTTTTCAAAGTTGATGATGACACATTCACGGAATGTACCATTGTTGCCGATGTTGGGGTCATACACCAAAGTCCAACCACCAAAGCCCTTAACAGCGCCCCATTCAGACGGAACATTCGGGTTGACAACCTGCTCAACCAACAAGTTGGTCTTGCAAGTTGACGTGAAGTTCTTACCATCAACAGTATAACCTAAGGAACCGGTATGCGGGTAAACGTCATAAGTAACGCCACCGACATTCTTTGTTCCGGATTTGGTCAGACTGTTTGAATTGTCTGAAGAGTGCGCAATATTGCTGAGGTTAACAGCATCAAAATTAAACTTGATGTTTACACCATCTTCAACTGCACTGTAAGCTGCGGTTTCAGAAACGGCAGTGTGCGTGTTTTTGAAGACTGTGTAACCTTCCACATATGTTTGCTTGGTCGTGGTCACGGTAATGTTCTGTCCGCCGCTTCGGGTAGATTTGCTGGCTGCACCTGCGGTTACGCCGGTGTGCGGTGCTTTGGCTTCTGTTGCTTCTACATCTTTCTCTCCTTCCGGAGTGATGATGTAGTTTAAGTCAACGTCTGCCTTTGCATTTTCACGGCTTCCGTCAGAATATATTTTGGTATATTCCTGCCATGCGTTCCAGATGTTGCCTGAAACGTATGAGATGCCGTGATTGCCGTACTCAACGGATTTCAGCTTTTTCTCTTCTTTTTGCTTTTTGAAGATAACCTTGACGGTGTAGTCCTTGCTGTCAATGAACTTGCCGTTCATTACAGATGTGAACAATTTCCGCTCATAGTTATTTTCATCTGCCAAATCAGAGAAAGTACCGCTGACCTCGTTGAACTGCCACTCAAATACGGTGAAATCTATCTCTTGACCGAACTCGTCGGTATAGATGACTTCGTCCCAGTACCCAGTGAATACGTGAGTCGATTGGCTCGTGCGGGTAACAGCTTCTTTCTTATAGCTGTAAACGGTGTAAGCACCGTCTGTAGTTTCAGAAGTCTGTACCTTGTTGCCGTAGCTCGGTTCCAACTTACTAATATTCAGAGAAGAGACAATTTTCTCTTCATCTTGAGGAGTGTTGGTATAGAACGTAACGTTGTGTCCTACCTCGCCAATCTCCTTCTTGGTTCCATCATCATAAATCGCATATTTGAGGCGATATACGTAGATGGTCTGATTATTAATAACTTTGTATTCTTTCGGTCCGTATTCGTAACGGATTGCGCTTGGATCCTGCGGGTCGTCACCGTTGATGCTGGCGCGGAGCAGCTGTGTCGGCTTAATCGGTGTGATGGTTTCAGCCAGATTGAACTGATAGTGAATTGTATCAGTATAAATCTGGTTCTTATCATCTCCCTCGTTCTTAGCCGATTTTGCGAACTTCATCCAGTTTAGAGTCCATGCCGGAACCTTAACCTCATCTGACAAGCCGTCCTCATCGGTGTAGATAACACTTTCAGGAACATAAGCCTGAAGAGCATTATTAAATCCGACGTACTCAAATGTATTTGAGTACTGACATGTTTGCCATTTGAAGTTGCCATTCTCGGTAGCCTCTTTCTTTACCAGCTTGATGGCGGCTTCCATGCTCTTGCGTGCATAGTCGCGGTTCTTAACCTGGATTGGGTTCTCAGTCGTGACGCGGTAGTTCGGGTCAAAAACCAAATTGTAGATGGTGTCTCTTGAACCATCGTTGTATTTGGTTTCTTTATCGAACTCGATGATAACCTTGTCCCCGTTAATCTTGGGTCGCTCGTTGATGACGTCAATGGCAATTTTGTTTTGCCCGTCTTTCATCTTCCACAACTCAGCCTGACCTTTGTAATTGTCAGAACGAGAGTTAAAGGTAGCTAAAATAGTTGATGTCAACAATTTGCGGCTTTGACCGTCCATTTCCGGCATATCTGTTGCTTTTGCGGGTTGGTCTTTAAATGACCATTCGCGCTTTTCAAATTGATGCTCAATACCAAGCGAGTCAACCACGGTTGCCTGCTCTGATTGTCCATCAAAAGTGAATTGAGCCTTGTTCGTACGAGTGACGAACTTTTGGCTATACTTGCGGACAGATATGTTGAACCCACGCGGATCTGCCTCACCATACGCAATATTGCTGTATTTTTCCGGACTTAAGTCCTCAATGTTAAAGTCAGCAACTTTAACCGGGACTTGGTAAGCAGGAGTATCAACACGGCAATAGAGCAATACTTCCGGACGGTATGCGAGCTTGACCTCACCAGTGGACAGGAGCTTTTCAAACTGTATCCAAGCCTTAGATACGGTTATCTTCTGGCTGGTTTCAGTTGAGATTGAATCCTTAACGAATTCAAAGCCCTTCGCCTTTTCGTTATAGGCAATTACCTCGTCGGGTGTGTCCGGAATATCGGGGTTTTCACCTTCTTTAGCCACCCAGACCTTTTCCCCATGCATGGTGAATTCAACCTTGCGGTTGTCAACACCATACTGGTCAGTTCCGTAAGCAAGAGCATCGTTAAACACAAAGTCTATACGATACTTTTGGAACTCGGCGGAGTCTTGATTGAGGTACACCGGTTTCACTTCCGCCAGTTGACGCTTCGTCCAGTGGTTCTTGCAAAGTTCATTAAACTTCACGCCTTTGATGGTGACAGACTCATCAGAGCAAGTCTGTTCATCAATGGTTGAAAGTTTGAAAACTTCGCCGCCTTGCTCCCCATTAAAGGAGTAGGCGCGAACCACGCGTCCGTCTTGCAAAGTGGTTGATTCCTCATTCCACTTCTCAAAGACTTTTACTGAACGGGCATAACGTGTCCTTTTCAGACCATAACCCTTGACTGTGTTAGTCACGGTGTAGGCTGCAGAGTCTCGTTTCACCGAGCCGTCGGTGTAAAACACGTCGGCTATAAACTGGTGAACAGACTTGGCCGAAATCAGGGCTTCATAATTGCCCTGTGGCACGTTCACCGCACGGGTTTTAATCTCGGCGTTGTCAGCAGTATAGCTGTTAACAACGTTTTCGGTGCAGTTGTTTCTTTCAACTGACTCAACTGTCGGGTCGGTGGGCTTGATGTTTGGCTCATCCCCGTAGATTTCGCTACCGGAGCAGTTCCAAAATACTACTGTGCAGAGAGCTACTATCGTAGCCGCAACTGCAAAATCAAAAAACTTTTTCATTTTTTTTTGTTTTTTTTAGTTAATTATTTTTTGTTTTTTTTGTTTTTTAAAATGAAAAATTGTCTCGGATTTGCTGTCCAAGGCAAAGGGTTCCTGAATTTGCGGTTCAAGAACATATATCGTGATTCGGACCAAGTAAATTTTTAAGTTTTCACCCTTAAATATTTTACCTCCTAATGATAGACATTGTAATATGATGACATAATGTATATTTTGTCGAATTTTAGTATATATTAGTTTTGCAAAAATTACAACAAAAACTTATCATTATTTTTAGAAAATCGATATTTTAACAAAAATGTAACGGTTGAAAACGATAGGGGTGTTTTTGGGTGAATTTTGACAAAAAAGAAAAACGAGTAGATAAAAGAAAACGGCGGGAACATATGTATCCCGCCGTTTGATAATAATTTGTCCTGACTAGAACAGGAAAGTCAAACTGGCTTTGATGCCTGTCTCATTGACCTTCACTGTCAGGTCGCCTGGTTTGTCCACCTCATAGGTGCGCCAGCTTCCCGAAATTGTCAGGTAAATCGGACATTTGATGCTATAGGGCTTTTTGTCCCTAAGCTGACCGTCGCGGCCATACAGTTTGACTGTCGGTCGCTTGGTCGTGTTCCCGATCTTAATTTTCAATCCGCCGTTTACCCCCAAAGTCAGCGCATTGCTGTGCTGATTGTGGTTACGCGGTTCACCGTCGAACACCACGCCGGTGTCGACCGTAAAATATTTGTAACCGACTGTTGGGCCGGCGAAAATTTTAAAAGTTTCGCTTCCGAATTCGAAGTTTTCTCTTGCCTCAACGCCGTAAGACGTATAAGACAATCCGTCAACCTCTACCTGCCCTGCATATACAAAGGCTTCCGGCGCGAAACATCTAATCCCAGCTCCCTGGTAGCCAACTTTCAATCCGGCTTCGTAGCCGTGGTTGAAGTTGTAACCTCCTTCAGCTCCGATAAGGAAACCACGGCGGTTAGTAACTTCCAACTTGTTTGAAGTTGGCTGGTTTTCAGTTTGCCAAGCAAAGTCCTTATTGGCTTTGTCGGCAATAGAGGCCTGAATGGCTTTTAAGTTAAGCACATTCAAGCGGTCAAGCTGAGTCTGGGTTAATGACTGTGCTGCAGTGTTTGCAGCGAAAAAGAATGAAATAACTGTTGCGAAAATAGCAACCGCGTAGGTTGCAAAATTTTTCTGTGTCATAAGGCTTTTATTTTTATTGTTTTTATTTTTTGTTTTTTTTATTCTTATTTAACAAGGCAATTGATGCTGAAAACATCAGTTACCTTGTCGTCAACATTGAAACAAGTCACGGTCAGAATCTTCTTACCGTTAATTGTTTCAAATTTTTCAGTGTAGTCAACTACCGGTGTCGGTTTTGCGGTGTTGTCTTTTGTGAAATTCTTGATACCGCTAGCTACCGCTAACTGATCACTCATTTCAACAGCAAAGTTAACACCTATCTTGGTTTCTACCAAGACCGTCCAACCATTAGCATCGATGTCAATGGAAGCAGGGTATACTATACCATCTTTATAAGCTCCTGCAGACTTACGAGAATCATCGTATATCTGATCAAAGCTCATAAATGCTGAAGATACCGTCTTCCATTTCTTATCAATAACACGGAGCTGGCCTTTTGTTGTCCGAACAGTCAGACAAGTGTGCCAAACAACGTTGTTGTTGATTGTCTCGAAGATACGGGTCACTCCGATAACACCGGTGATTTCACCCCATTCGCTAGGAATGGTGTTTTCATCGGCAACAGGAGTGGTCTCTTCGTTCTCGTCCTTGTTCTCGTCCTCTGCCGGAGTTTCCGGTTCCTCCTTGGGTAACTCCCGAACTACGTTCACAATACCATCAGTGTGGAAGTTCTGATGGTTGAAAAGAATGTTAGCTTTAACGACGTTGCGTTCATAGCTGTTCTTTTCATCCTTTGTGGTCGTCTGTTCGTGGTTCCCCGGTGTTACACTCTCCTCAGGTGCGAGGAAAGTGAAACTCTTACCGTTGATGAGGATGTAACCCTCATGGTGGTAAGAGGTGAGAACCTCGTCGAAATCACTAAATGAGAAGGTGGTCATAGTGGTGACCTTGCGTCTCATTGCCACAACGCCTTTGGAGGCGTTGGAATCAGAGCATTTCTCATACTCGGTCGCAGACGTAGTCTTTGACCAAGTAGTTGACTTCGACGGACCTTCCGTCTTAGCCGGGGCGGTCCACTCAGTAGGAAAGCTCCATCCGAATGGCATAGCCATCCAGAAGTCGATCTCCTCTGTTTCTCCGTTGTTCCATGTACACAACAGAGTCATAAATGACTTCTGCTGGTCCATGTCAAACCAACGAGTTACGAAAGTAGCATCTACGATGCTTTCTTTCTCAACTGTCGGTTCTTCTTCGGGGATCGTATCCTGCGGCTCTTCGGGAATTTCCGGCTCTTCCTCTACCTGTTGGTAAAGGAAAGTTCCGCGAACCGTGAAGGTTTTTTCGAAACTCTTTTTACCACTGAGGCTAACCTCAGTGTAATATGCCTTGTGAGGCATAGCAAAAGAATCACGTTCAATCTTATTGGCTTCATCAGCCATTTCGACGAACTTCACAGTGGTTAATTCCGGCATAGCTTTGATTGAGTCAATGCTGACATAAGCCAGCTGTGACTTTTCGCCATCGATGTACACGTAGCCATTCAGCCAACGTGTTGACATTTCGATGGTGGTCTCAGCGAAAACCTCTGTAATGGCTCTGTCGTGAGCAAATACAGTTGTATCTGCCTTTGACAAAGCGTCGCAGAGATCCTCAACTTCTTCACCGAGAGTTACCTCTGCTGCGTCGAAAGATTTGGACTCACGGAGGACTTCTTTAACTGACCAGTTTATAGTTGCAGGTAGCTTCACCCGCAAAGATTTCTTTTCGTACTCTGTGTACTCTGTTACGGAAGTAACGTCGTCCACAAAGCTGTTTTCTTTCTCAACCCAGTTGTGCTCCAGGTAGGTATTATCTACGCTGGTGCTAACTTCCGGGGTAATTGGATTTTCACGAGTTTCACCAATCAGGTCGGAACCTGAACATGAAGAGAAACTAACTGCTGCGCAGATCACCATCATGATAGCGATAACTGCATAAAATCTTTTTGCTGCCATAGCTTTACTTTATTTATTTTTTATTTTTTTTTACTTAATTAATAAAATCCCTCAAATTTTCTGTAAGAGGGGGCTAAGGCTCCGGACAGTCGTAACTGAGAACCTTGGGTATTTCGACCAGTACATTGAGAACAAATAAGAATCATAAAAAACGCCAAAATAAAAAGCATTTCAAACAATAGCTTTATGATTTGAGTTTTTTCATTCTCGTGGAATAATTCACAATGTAATGGAATATAATGATATTTTGTCAATTATCACTATACCACAAAATTGCTTAACAAACAATAAAATTCGTGCAAAAAACTTTGAAAATAAGCCAAATTTTGCGCAAATTCAGAGAAATAAAGGTGCACAGAGGTTATAATTTGGTGAACGTTGTTCAACTCGGCGGAATCGTTTGGGTGGGGAAAAGGTGTTATAAAATGTGAAAAAAATGAGGATTTTCTTTGTTTATTTGTCAAAATGTGACAAAATGCTTGCAAGCAAGTGCAAAAGTTTTATACTTAGGGCAATTTTGAAATGTGAAAAAATTTTGTGCGCAAAAAAAGGTGTGTTTTGTGAAATGAGGAAAGGTAACTTAACTGAAAAAATACAAAAATTATATCGGGCAAAATCCCCTGATTTGAAAAAAATAGTCATAGGCTTGGGGTTGGTGAGCGCGTTCGGGGCCGGATATCAGCTCAATGAAGCTCGTTGGCAAGCCTTGTCGGCGCAAAAAGATAAAACCCAAAATATGCAAAAAAATGCTTGCTCGCAAACAGCTAAAACTGCAACTTTCAGAGTGGATGAATTTACGCCGGAAGGAGTGAAAATAGCAGAACTGAACGCAATAGATAATTTGGGATTGGTTAATCCCGACTCGGCAAAGTTTTTGGCCTATAAAACAGATAGCTTAAACCCTGCTAATGTGGCAAAAATTGCCAAACAAAAAAATAATAAAGGCGAGGTTATTGCTGATAAACTCAGTTTCGGCGAAATCGAAAAGATGAAAAATAATTTGGCTTTGGCTATGAGCGCTTGCGATACCTTAAAAGGCGAAAAATTTTTGAAAGCCAAAAAACAATATTATGATTTGGTCTGTATGGAAATTTATAAATGCGCGAAATATGGCGCAAATCCAGATTTGTGGCACAAAAATGACCAACAGTTAAGGCTAACAGTGCTGAAAAAAGTCGGTTTGATGAATGTAAGACTAAATGTGTTGAAAAAGCTTAAAACTAAGTCAGCTTACCCTGAAGATGAGTTTATTCGCGACTTTTATCGGGCGAGAATGGCTGCATCTTTGCGGCAGGAAAGAAAAGTCAGAAAAGAAATAAATGACAGCGTAAACAGCCTGATTATCGCCAGCAATCAAGTGGCAAAAAAAGCTTTGAAAAGTAAAAAAGATTCTTTGAAAAAAGCTCTCTATATCGCGGCGGAAAATAAACAAAAGGTGCAGGCGGATAGTTTGATTAAAACCTTTTGTTTTAGAAATCTGAAAAATTCTCGTTGGGGACAATAGTCTGCCTTTAATCGTATGCGTCTTCCTTATACTCATAAAAAACAAAATTTGTGGGTAGAATCGAAGGGTTAGAATTTTTTGCTTGAAGAATCAATAGATATGTTATAGATTCGCGGCAGTTTGAGCGGATGCGCTCTTTTGAGCCTGACTTCCGGCTGCTCCGCGGATTTTGCGGTGTCGGGGTGTGCGAATCGCCATGCTGTCGATGCTCCTTAAAACGCGTTATAGCCGATGAGGTGACTATGGCCGCAAGTGGGCGTATCCTTAGTTTTAACCTTAATAGCTAATAGGAGCTTATATATACCATGACAAAATGGGTTTATACATTCGGCAATGGCAAAGCTGAAGGCGATGCCACCATGCGTAATCTCCTCGGCGGTAAAGGTGCTAACCTTGCTGAAATGAACAAGGTCGGCTTGCCGGTTCCTCCGGGATTTACTGTTACTACAGAAGTTTGCACTTACTACTACAACAATAACCACACCTATCCGGCTGACCTCAAAGAACAAGTTAAAGAAGCTGTTGCCGGTGTTGAAAAAATTATGGGCAAAAAATTTGCCGATGCTAACAACCCGTTGCTGTTCTCCGTTCGTTCAGGCGCAAGAGTTTCTATGCCGGGTATGATGGATACCGTTTTGAACCTCGGTTTGAACGATGAAACAGTTAAGGCTTTGGCTAAAGCTTCCGGCAGTGAACGTTTTGCTTACGACTCTTATCGTCGTTTCTTGCAAATGTTCTCTGACGTGGTTTTGGGCGCTGATCTCGACCTCTATGAAGAAGCTCTCGAAAATATGAAAAAATCTAAAGGCTATAAATCTGATACAGATTTGACCGCCGAAGATTTGAAAGAACTCGTTAAAGAATACAAAGAAATCGGTCAAAAATTGGGTAAAGTTGTTCCGCAAGATCCTTGGGATCAATTGTGGGCAGGTATCGGCGCCGTATTCGGTTCTTGGATGGTTGACCGTGCTATTACCTATCGTAAATTAAACAATATTCCGGGTGACTGGGGTACTGCCGTTAACGTTCAAACCATGGTATTCGGTAATGCCGGTGATGACTGCGCTACCGGTGTTTGCTTCTCTCGTGACCCGGCTACCGGTGAAAACGTTTACTACGGTGAATATCTGGTTAACGCTCAAGGTGAAGACGTTGTTGCCGGTATTCGTACACCGCAACCGATGGCTTCTAAAGGCGACGGTACTTCTTTGGAAGAAAAATGGCCGAACCTTTATAAAGAATTGGTTGATGTTCGTAACAACCTCGAAGCTCACTACAAAGATATGCAAGATATGGAATTCACCATTGAACACGGTAAACTCTGGATGTTGCAATGCCGTAACGGTAAACGTACCGCTGCCGCTGCCGTTCGTATGGCCGTAGAAATGGTTGAAGAAGGCTTGCTCAATAAAGAAGAAGCTATTATGCGCGTCGGTGCTGACCAACTCGACCAATTGTTGCACCCGATGCTCGACCCGAAAGCTAAGAAAAATGTTATTGCTACCGGTTTGCCGGCTTCTCCTGGAGCTGCTGTCGGCCGTGCAGTATTCAATGCTGAAGATGCTGAAGCTTGGGCCGCAAGAGGTGAAAAAGTTATCCTTATTCGTAACGAAACCAGCCCTGAAGATATTGGTGGTATGCACGCTTCTCAAGGTGTTATTACCGCTCGCGGCGGTATGACCTCTCACGCAGCCGTTGTTGCTCGCGGTATGGGTACTCCTTGCGTTTCCGGTTCTCACGAAATCCATATCGACTATGCTAAAAAAACTATGACAACCGATAAAGGCGTTGTTATTAAAGAAGGTGATTGGGTTTCTTTGGACGGTGCTAAAGGTCAAATCATTGAAGGTCAAGTTCCGACCGTTGCCGCTGACACCAACTCCGGTAACTTCGGTAAATTGATGTCTTGGGTTGATGAAATCCGCACTATGGAAGTTCGTGCTAATGCCGAAACTCCGAAAGATGCTAAACAAGCTCGCGAATTCGGTGCTCAAGGTATCGGTTTGGCTCGTACGGAACACATGTTCTTCGATGCTGACCGTATTCCGGATATGCGCGCTATGATCTTGTCTGATAATGAAGAAGGTCGTCGTGCCGCTTTGGCTCGTTTATTGCCTTACCAAAAACAAGACTTCAAAGATTTGTTCAAAATTATGGACGGTCTGCCGGTTAACGTTCGTTTGCTCGACCCGCCTCTCCACGAGTTCTTACCGCACACTGATGCCGAAATGCAAGAACTCGCTAACAAGATGGGTATGACTTTGGAAAAAGTTAAACAACGTGCAAACGCTTTGCATGAAGCTAACCCGATGCTTGGTCACCGTGGTTGCCGTTTGCCGATTACCTATCCGGAAATCTGCGAAATGCAAACTCGTGCTATCTTGGAAGCCGCTTTGGAATGCGAAGCTGAAGGCGTTAAAGTTATGCCTGAAATCGAAGTTCCTTTGACCGGTTCTAAGAAAGAACTCGATATTGTTAAAAACATTATCGATACAACCGCTGAAAAAGTCTTCGCCGAAAAAGGTAAGAAGATTAAATATGAAGTCGGTTCTATGATTGAATTGCCGCGTGCCGCTTTGAAAGCTGATGAATTGGCTAAATCTGCTGAATTCTTCGGCTTTGGTACAAACGACTTGACTCAAACCACTTTGGGTATGAGCCGTGATGATACCGGCGCAATCCTCGATGAATATCGTGCTCGCGGTGTTTATGTTGCTGATCCGTTCGCATCTATTGATGTTGAAGGCGTTGGTATGTTGGTTAAGATGGCTTGTGAAAAAGCTCGCAAATCTAACCCGCACATCACTTTGGGTGTTTGCGGTGAACATGGTGGCGATCCGGCATCTATCAACTTCTTCCAAACATGCGACATGGATTATGTTTCATGCTCTCCGTTCCGTGTTCCGGTAGCTCGCTTGGCTGCTGCTCAAGCCGCTGTCAAATACGGTAAAACAGCTGGTAAAAAAGCTGCTTAATTCACGGATTTGAAGTGATACAAAAAACGGTCTGTTAATTAACAGGCCGTTTTTTTTTGTGCCCAAGAGTTATGGAATAGTTGGGCGATTTTTTTTGTTAATATTTCAATGTTTTACGTATCATTAACAGGGAGATGTTTATAAAATTAATCAAAAGTTTTAGGAAAGAGGCAAAGATGAAAAAAGAAAATTTTAGCTCACGCTGGGGATTCATTTTGGCGGCTGCAGGGTCAGCCATCGGCTTGGGAAATATTTGGAGGTTTCCTTATTTGGTCGGACAATATGGCGGGTTGAGCTTTATTTTGCTCTATCTCCTCATTATACTTTTTATTTGTAATCCGTTGATGGTCTCAGAAATTGCACTCGGGCGCGCCTCTAAAAGCAACTTTGTCGATGCTTATAAAGTCATTGGGCAAAAACTTGGGATGAAACATCTTAAATTGTGGTCGTTTTTTGGCGGTTGGACTGCCTTTGCCGGTATTACGATGATTATTTCTTTTTATTACTTGGTGGCCGGTTGGGTCTTATATTATTTGCTCGAATCTTTAACCGGAGATTTGCTCCAGATTAGGCCTGAAAATTTATCCGCCACTTTCGACGGACTTAGCCAAAGTTTTTCAACCCAATATACGTGTGGGCTTATCTTTATGTTTGTGACGGCAATGATTGTGATTGCAGGGGTTAAACAAGGAATTGAAAAGTCCGGTATTATCTTAATGCCGATTTTGTTTGTGATTTTTCTTATTCTTTCGGCGCAATCGGTTTGTTTGGATGGGGCTGAACAAGGTGTGCAATTTCTTCTTACTCCGGATTGGAGCTATTGGGGATTTGAAGAACAAGGCTTTAACTGGAACAGGTTGTTTGAAACCTTTGTGGCGGCTCTGGGGCAGGCCTTTCTCTCTTTGTCTTTGGGCTTTGGCATTTTGCTCGTTTATGGTTCATATTTGTCACCTAAAGAAAATTTGTTTCAATCAGTTAAAAGTATTGAAATTTTTGATACTTTGGCCGCGGTTTTAAGCGCCGTGATTATTATTCCGGCCGTTTTTGCCGCAGGTCTTCCGCCGACTTCGGGACCGGGGTTGACTTTTATTTCTCTGCCGTTAGTGTTTCAACAATTATCCGGCGGACAAGTTTGGTCAATCGCTTTTTATTTGCTTTTAGCATTGGCAACAATTACCTCGACGATTTCTATCTTTGAGGCTCTCACCAATCTGTTTATGGATAAGTTAAAAATGCAACGCTTCGGAGCAGTGGTGTTGGTGACCGCAATCAGCTGTTTGGGTTTTACTGCGGTGACGGCATCTTTTTCGGGCGTTTGGGGGATTAAAATTTTGGGGCGCAATATCTTTGAGCTCTTTGATTGGCTTTCCTCGACATTTACTGCCGCTATTGTGTCTTTAACGATTGCTTTGTTTGTCGGCTATTCGGCCATGAAGGCAATTATTCATAATATTCGCCGCTCGGCTGTGGTGACTTCTCGCTTTACGCGCTACTTTTTAGTGACGTTGCGCGTGTTGGCACCGGTGAGCCTGGGCTTGCTTTTGTTTTTGGCGGTTTATCACACCTTTGGGGTTTATTTGTTCCAAAACTAAATGTGTTATAAAATTTTAATGGAAGTTTGTTCTTGGAAGTGATTTTTTTTTGAATATATTAAAATGACTCGTTACGCGAAGTGAGATTTTTGTACGGACTAATTGACAAGACAGGCTTCGTTTGCTATCTCACTTATACATGTTTTTATTGAGGAAAATTGATGAAAAAATATGATGTGATTGTGCCTTTGGGTTCTACTTGCAAAACAACCTATAATTTACGTAAACGTAAGCTGCAAAGAGAATCTCTGCCCGGAGATTGGATTTGGTTGCGCGATTTGGAGGTGATTACGAATCTGTTTCGGTCACGTTTTAAGAATTTTTTGCTTAAAGAAAATTTGGTGTTTAAACCTTCAAAAAGCGTGGAACATGATATTTTTATTGATAAGGGTGCCGATGTTGAATTTTGGCACGATTTTCCTTATCAGACAGACTTAAATAAAGATTTTGATGAGGTAAAAGTAAAGTATAATCGCAGAATTAAACGACTCTTTGATGATATTGAAAAAGCAAAAAGAATCTTGTTTTTCAGAACAGTGGCAATCGAACCTCAGGAGCCTCGCGATCCTTTAAGTTATGAGAAAATGATTAGTGACGAGGAACTTGTTAAGTATCATAAAATTTGGCAGGATTTGTTTCCTGGTAAAGTGGTTGATTTTATTTATGTTAATCTGTTTTATGAGCCAAGAGAGTTTGAAAAAGTTTGTTTGAATGAACATGTAACAAAAATTGTTGCTTATACACCTAAGGAAGATGAATGGATTGGAAATCAAGAACTTTTTGATAAAATCTTGAATGATTGTATTTTGAGTGACAGAGTGCGTTTTAAGTATTTTGTTAAAAGCGTGAAATCTAATATATATAAAAATTTTATCAAAGCCGGCGCTCTTTTAAAAATTCCTTATTGTGTGAAGAAAAAGGCGATTTTAAAAGATTATTTTCGTGCAGATTGATTTTCTGGTGTTTTTGCATTGACAACGCTTCAAGAGGTGATTATCTTGAGGCGTTTTTTATTAATTATTTGTGTTCTTATTTTAAATCTTATTGTTATGGATATAAGACAATTTGAAAGGCAGTATGAAGCTCTTAAAATCCTCAGCGTTAATAAAAAAATGACTGCAGGAGAAGTTTTTTTGACATTTAAGAAACGTCAATTAACCTTGGTAGAAAACAAACCGGCAAGTTGGGTGGAAGTTATCCATTTTTTGCAGGAAAGTTTGGTGGCGGATTTTATTAAAGACTTTTTGTGTGAGGCTAAAAATTACAGTGATGCTGAATTGGAAATTCTGTTCAAGCTGTTGGAACATAACCAAGAATTGTTCCGAAATGTTAATTTTTTGCATGATTTTTTGGTCTTGGCAAATATCTTAGTCAAACGCGAGGACAGCGGGTGGTCAACTCAAATCGAATCCGCTTTGAACGTGCCTAACGTGTGCAAAAAATTTGAAACAGCTCAGGGACAAATAAAATCTGTGTTTGCATCCTTGATGGTGCATCTGGTGAAAGAGGCGGTTAACCAAAATGCGGCTTGCCAGCGGATTTTGCTGCAATGGTTGCCGAGCTTTAGAGATGTGCAAGGTTCGGTTATTTTACAGGTGCGTCAAGAGTTGGAAAAAGTGCGCGGAGAGGCAAACAAACGATCCGGTGTTATTAAACAGCTTTATGCAGCTTATAATGTTTTGTTGTGATGATGTAAAAAAGGCTTTCTTGATATAAGAAAGTCTTTTTTTTTGTCAAATATTGGCAAAAATGATTGACAAGTTGGTTTTCAGGCGGTATAAAAGGGGCAATAAATTTTATTATTCACTTTTAAATTATTTGTTATGGAAGGTTTAAATAATCACGCCATTAATTTCAGTTTTTCTGAGTGTGTCGGAAGGCAAAAAGGAAAATTTGCAGAGGATTATGCTCCTCATAAAAAAACTCAAGACAGAGTAAATCTGTGGGAGAAAAAAGTAAGCGATTTTTATTTGTATAATCCCGAATATGCAGCAGGTGTTGTACAGGTAGGAGTACCGGCGCTTAAAACCGAAGGCTGTATGTATCAGATTTCTATCGGAAGGTATTTGGACGATGCTTTGGTGACAAAAACGGCCGAAAAAGGCTTGAATTGGGTCAAAGCAACGCTGGAAGAGAAGCGCAACGGCATGACTATGGGCAAGAAGTATGTGCGTATGCATTATGCCAGAACATATTATGTCGAAAAATTTTCTGATGGAACAGCTAAAGCAAAATTGTTGTTGGACAATGATGATTGGCTGGTTTCCGAAAATGTCGATAAAGCTTTTGGCTTTATATTGGGTAAACAATTCGGGAAGTTTTTGGAGAATTTGGATTGGAGAACAATTCAGTACAAAGGATACCAAAATATTGCCAGGGTTGTTCGTTATCAGGACAGGCAAGGAAACAATAAAATTTTGATTTGTACGGCCAGCTCAGGGGCTATTCTGACAATGGCTGAAGATGAAATTAAAATTGGCGAAAAATGTCCCGCAGCAGGAAGAAACTTTGGTAGCCCTGTATTGCGCTATCAACGAACTGATGTTGGGCTTATGAGATTAAAAAATTTATAATCCTTTAAATTATTTTGAGATGGAAACAAAACAGAAGAAATTTCTGGTAGGCGCGAGGCGCTCTGCCGGACAATCGGATTTGGCAGTTTTTGAAAATTATCAACATTGGCCGGCGTTGCATGCCAATAAAATTATTCCGGTAGGGTTCTACTTCGTTGCCGGGATTTTGTGCCATATGCAACGACATAAAGCTGATTTGCATCCGAATATCTTTGTACAAGGCTATCGCCCGCATTCCTCAAGTGGTATGTTTGCGGCAGACAAACGTGCGTATGGTGCTATTTGGGTTGGTGAAATGCCCGAAACGGCTGCTAAGGATGATGTTCATCTGCTCGAGGCTAACGTGTATCGCATGGTGCACGGAGATGACTTCGAGCTCGTTCTGGCTAACAAGGAATGGCAGGATGAGGAGAAGGTGACCGCCTTTATGAAACGTTTTCGCGAAGAACTTGGACTGGAGGGACTGAGTGGTCTCAAAAAGTTCAAATACACTTGCGAAAAGTCCCGCGGCTACTTCCTCAAAGGGCGAAACTACGAAGTGTGGTCACAGCTCGTCGGCAGACCCGAAAAGTCGCTGGAACTGACTAAAAAAGTTTTAATCGTTGACTTGCACTGCGGTGTGCCGTGCGTAGTAGATTATCAAGAAGAGAATTTCAGCCCGATGGGGAAATAATCCTGAGGGGTGATTAAATGGGAAGGGAGGTCTTATAGGCCTCCTTTTTTTGTGGTCGCAAAGAGGTATTTTGCGTTTGATGCACAAATTTTTATAATTTTTTTTTTGGAAGTTTATCTTTTTATTATTGAAAATTAATTTTTTGTTGTTAAGTTATTTTTTGTATTAGTTGTTTAGCAATTAAGAAATTAAACCCATATGGAGATAATAAAATGAAAAAACTTTTAAGTTTATTCGCAGCTATCATTGTTTTATCAGGTTGTTCTTCTATGAGCAGCATGTTCGGTGGTGCTGAATGTGATTCTAAAATGGCTCGTGACTTCATGGCTAACGCTGAAGACAGAGTATTCTTTGCATTCGATAGCTCTGCTATTACAGATAATTCTGCCGAAATCTTGCAAACTCAAGTTAAATGGCTGAAAAAACATGAAAATGTTAATGTAATCGTTCAAGGTTACTGCGATGAAAGAGGTACAAGAGAATACAACTTGGCTTTGGGTGAACGCCGTGCTAACGCTGTAAAACAATACCTCGTTTCTCAAGGTATTGCAGCTGACAGAATCTCTACCATTTCTTATGGTAAAGAACGTCCGGCTGTTTTGGGCAACAACGAAGCCGCTTGGGCTCAAAACCGTCGTGCTGTAACCGTTATTAAAGCTGGTAACTAATACCTCTTTAAGAGTTATAGGTTTTGAAAAGAACGCATCCTGATGGGGTGCGTTCTTTTTTTGGCAAGATAAATTAAGTGCCGTGGGATAAATGAGTGCTTGGGGCTTGAGATTATTGTTTTTTGGCGTTACTTTAATGATAATTATGGCGTAATTTTTTTTGAAGGTATTGAAAATGAATAAATTAAAGGTTTCTTGCTTGGCGCTTGTTGCCGGGGTTTCTTTTGTTGCAAACGGATATGCTGTTGAACCTTATGCTTTTCAGGCTGATGTGGATGAGTTACGCTCAGATGTCGAAATTTTACAAAGACAAGTGTATCGTTCACAAAGCGAAGCTCCGGCCGGGAAGTCATCTGATGTTATGGTCAGAATGAGCGATTTTGAAGAGCAGTTACGCCAGATGAACGGTAAAATTGAGGAAGTTAATTATAAAATTAAACAACTTAATGACCGTATGGATATGATTAACAAAGATATTGATGTCCGCTTTAAAATGATTGAAGGAAAACCCTTAAACGGTGGAGCCGGTACGCAGGCAAAAAACAAAAAATTCGATGCTCCGGTTGCTAATAATGCACCGAAATCTTTAGTAGGAGATTCAATTAAGGGCGGTGATTTGGCCCCGGTCGAGGCTCCTAAGCCCGTTTTAGAACAAGATGTTAATAAAATTTATCAGCAAGGACTCGAAGCTTATAATGCCGGACAGTATGATAAAGCAGAGGCTAGTTTTTCCGATATATTAAATCGTTTTTCTCAAGATAAGTTAGCGGCTAATGCGCAATATTGGCTGGGTGAGGTTTATTATTCTCAAAAAAACTATGCTAAGGCGGCTGTCGCATTCGGTAAAGGCTATGAAAAATACAAAGACGGCGCCAAGGGAGCCGAGAGTTTGTATAAACTCGGTATGGCTATGAACCAATTGGGTAAAAAAGAAGAAGCTTGCGCCGCTTTAACCAATGTGGCAAAGGAATTTCCAAAAGCAGAAAAAACTCTGCTTGATAAGGCCAAAAATGAAGCTTCTAAGCTAAAATGTAAGTAAGTTTTATGTAGATAATGCTTCCTTTAGAGAAAAAAATAGATTTATCTCTTTTTGAGACAGGCAAAGTAGCAATCGGGGTTTCCGGCGGGGCTGATTCTTTAGCTTTGGTTCTTGTTTTGGCTGAGCTATTGGGAAAAGAGAGAATCGTTGCTTTAACGGTTGATCATAAGCTTCGTTCCGAATCAACTGAGGAAGCGAATTATGTGACCGATTTGATGCAAAATTTAGGGATTGAACACCATATTTTAACTTGGGAGGGTGAAAAGCCTACTCAAGGTATTGAGGAAGCCGCGCGAATCGCAAGATATAATCTGATTTATGATTGGTGTCGGCAAAATGAGGTGAATACGCTTTGTGTGGCGCATCATCTTCTTGACCAAGTTGAAACATTTTTTATTCGTTTACATAGGGGAAGCGGTTTAACAGGTCTTTGCGGAATGAGTGCCGTTGGGGTTTGGAAAGATTTGAGAATCGTTCGCCCGTTGTTGGATGTTCACCCTCAAGAGTTAAGAGAGTATTTGCTACAACGGGATATTCGTTGGGTGGAAGACCCGTCTAATCAAAGTGATGACTTTTTGCGGTGTCGAATTCGTAAGTTTTTACCGAGTTTGGAAGAAAAAACCGGAATTTCAATGCAAAGAATCGGTGATACAATGAAAGTTTTGGCAAAAAGCCGAGATTTTATTCGGGCGCAAGTCGAAAATTTTATTACCAAATATGCAAGATTTTGGGATGAGGTCGGGGTTTGTATCTCTTTGAAAGCACTTAGAGAAAGTCATAAGGAACTTGTTTATCAAGTCTTAAATGATTTGCTCAAAAAAATCAGCGGAAAGGACTATACACCGCGTGCCGATGATGTGGAACGTTTGGTTGTAAAATTAACTAAGCCTAATAATGAAAATTTTTGTGGTGCGACGCTTTCGGAGTGTGAGTTGTTTGTGGCTCAACATAAGCTCTGGATTGTGCGAGAGGTGCGTTCCAAAAAGAAAATGCCTAAGGCTGTGTGGGAGGCTTTTGTGAAAGAAAATTCACATTACTCGCATTTTGATTTACCCTATAAACTCCGTGTGGCATTGGTGAAAAATAAAATGCCTATTGTGTTTTGAGTTGCGACACCCTATATTGAAACAAGTGTAAAAAGCTTTTAAGGAATTAATATAAATGAGTTCAGGAAAAAGTATTATTGTTTGGTTGGTGGCGATTGTCTTGCTGACCTCGTTGATGAATGGTTTTACCGAAAGCGCCAAAAGAGCAAGTTACAGCGAATTGGCTTTTTCGGATTTTATGAATGAAGCCGAAAATAAAAAAATCAGTGAAGTGGTGATTGCGGGAGCAAATATTGAAGGAAAACTCACAGACGGCAGAAATTTTTATACCTATGCTCCTTATGATCCTTCCATGGTTGAAACTTTGCGTCAAAACGGTGTTAAGGTCGAGGCTAAGCCTGAAGACACGTCTTCTAATACCTTGTGGGGGATATTTATTTCCTGGTTCCCGATGATTTTGTTAATCGGTGTATGGATTTATTTTATGCGCCAAGCAAATTCGGGTAATAACAAAGCTATGAGCTTTGGAAAATCGCGTGCCAGATTGATTGAAAATAACAAAAAAGTTACTTTTGCCGATGTGGCCGGATGTGATGAATCCAAGCAAGAGCTTGAAGAAATAATCGACTTTTTGAAAGACCCAACCAAGTTTCAACGCTTGGGCGGTCGAATCCCGAGAGGCGTGTTGATGGTTGGACCTCCGGGTACCGGTAAAACCTTATTAGCAAAGGCAGTTGCCGGTGAGGCCAATGTTCCGTTCTTTTCAATCTCGGGTTCGGACTTTGTGGAGATGTTTGTCGGCGTTGGGGCATCGCGTGTTCGAGACATGTTTGCTCAGGCCAAGAAAAATGCTCCCTGCCTTTTGTTTATTGATGAAATTGATGCGGTAGGGCGTCATCGTGGTGCCGGTTTGGGCGGCGGTAATGATGAACGCGAACAAACACTTAACCAGTTGTTGGTGGAAATGGACGGGTTTGATGATAATCAAAACGTGATTGTGATTGCCGCAACCAACAGACCGGATGTTTTGGATCCTGCTTTGTTGCGTCCGGGACGTTTTGACCGTCAGGTTACCGTGTCGAATCCTGACATTAAAGGACGTGAAGAAATCTTGAAAGTCCATGTCAAGAAAGTACCTCTGGCAAAAGATGTCAAATTAGATGTTGTGGCCAGAGGAACGCCGGGGTTCTCGGGGGCGGATTTGGCTAACTTGGTTAACGAGGCGGCTTTGTTGGCTGCTCGCAAAAACAAGCGCAAAGTTACCTTAAAAGAATTTGATGAGGCCAAAGATAAGGTTTTGATGGGAGCTGAGCGCAAGTCAATGGCCATGGATGAGCGTGAAAAAATGAATACGGCTTATCATGAGGCAGGACACGCAATTTGCAGTTTGTTTACCGAAGGGTCTGACCCAATTCATAAGGCAACGATTATTCCTCGGGGCAGAGCGTTGGGTATGGTTCAACAATTGCCGGAAAAAGACCGTTATTCCATTACCAGACAGCAGATGATGTCGCGTTTGGTGGTGGCAATGGGCGGACGTGTGGCCGAAGAAATGAAATTTGGCTATGACGCCGTGACCTCAGGTGCATCAGGCGATATTCAAATGGCGACCAATTTGGCTCGCTCCATGGTAACCGAATGGGGTATGAGCGATTTGTTGGGGCCGGTGCTCTATGCCGAAAATTCCGGTGAAGTCTTTTTGGGTAAATCGGTAACGCAAAACCAAAATATGAGCGAAGAAACCGCTCGCTTGGTTGATGCGGAAATCAAACGCTTGGTTAATACCGGTTATGAGGGGGCCAAAAAACTTCTGAAAGAAAAAGAAAAAGAGTGGAATTTGTTGGCTGAGGCTTTAATGGAATATGAAACCTTAACCGGAGAGGAAATCAAAAAAGTTATCAATGGTGAAAAAATTGATAAGTCAGATGAATCGCCGGTTGATGAATCTAAACGGACGCATTCTTCCGTTCCGGAAATTTAGTCAAACCGATAAGAAAAGCCGCCCATTTAGGGCGGTTTTTTTTGTAATATTTGAGAATATTTGTTGAGGTTAATATCTTTGATTTTACCTTGTACTTTTGTGGGCGTTGTTTATGATACTTTTATTGAAAAATTTTTAATGCAGGAGTTTGATATGGGAAATAAATTGTTTGGTACGGATGGTGTGCGCGGAGTGGCTAATGTTTATCCGATGACGGCAGAATTTGCTTTGAAATTGGGTATGGCGGCAGGAAAATTAATCTGTACAAACAAAAAAAAGGTTGCAATTGCCAGAGATACCAGAATTTCGGGTGAAATGTTAGAGGCGGCGCTTTGTGCCGGATTTAATGCGACGGGTGTTGAGGTGTTGAAATTGGGTGTTCTTCCAACCCCCGCAATTACAATGCTGACGCCGTCATTAGATGTTGATATGAGTGTGATGATTACTGCCTCTCATAATCCGTTTCAAGATAATGGTATTAAGCTGATTAATGCTAATGGTGATAAATTCTCAGATGAAGATACGGCAAAAATAGAGGCGGCAATCAGTGCGGATAACTTTACACTCAATCCTGATGAAATCGGAACATCAACGGTAATTCCCGATGCCGTAGTCGGTTATGTTGATAAGGCCTTAAATGCCGTTGAGGGGGAAAAACCCTTGTCGGGGTTGCGTGTGGTGTTGGATTGTGCTAACGGCGTTTTTTATAAAATTATGCCGGAAGTGTTTATGAGCTTGGGGGCTGGTGTGATTGTTATCGGAAATGAGCCAAACGGCAAAAATATCAACCTTGATTGCGGCTCGCAACACACGGAAAAAATGATTGAAACCGTTAGAAACTCTCATGCACAATTGGGTATTGCCGTTGATGGCGATGGGGACAGAATTATTGTTTGCGATGAGTTGGGTAACCGTTTGGACGGCGACCAGATTATTGCCTTCTTAGGAAAATGCCTGAAAGATGAAAATCGTTTGGCAAACAATACCGTTGTGGCAACAATCGTTTCTAATCCGGCGTTGGATAGATTTTTTGAAACATTGGGCATTAAATGCGTTTGCTCCGGCGTGGGTGAAAGATTTGTGATTGATGAGATGAAAAAGAACGGCTCAAATCTTGGAGGGGAAGAATCGGGACATATGGTGTTGTCTGATTTCGGTAAAACCGGTGATGCCATGGTGGCTGCCCTCGTGCTTTCACAAGGTTTGCTCAAAAGCTCCAAAAAAATGAGTGAGCTGTTTCCGTTGTTCTTGCCAATGTTTCGGAAACGTGTTGACAGCAAGTTTAAATCTAAAGAAGATATGCTCAATGCTTTTGAACAAAATGAATTTCAATATGCTATCAAACAAGCTGAGGCTGCAATTGCCGGAAAAGGCAAGGTTTTGGTCAGAAAATCAGGAACTGAACCCAAAATTCAGGTTTGGGTGTGGAGTGATGATAAGGCTTTGGCGGAAAAAGTTAATGCCGAAGCCGTTAGTGTTTTGGAAAAATCTATTGGCTTTGAAACAAAAAAAACAGTATAACAAAGGGATAAATCTGCTTTTAAGATTTTATTTACTTTTCGGGCGTAGATTGTTTTTAGTTTAGGTTACCGAAAAGGAGAAGTGCAATGCAAAATTCAATGATGGAAAATTTTGATTGGTATAAAAATAAAACCGTTGCTCCGGCTCGTTCTTCGGTTCGTAAAGGAAATTTGGCTTTGTTGGCAACTACTCGGTATCGTAACGGTGAGCTGGTACAATCAGCTCGGGCACGTTGTGTTTGGCCGAACCCTTATAAAAATGACACGAATATCTTAAGTCGTCGGGTATGGAGTAAGGAAGCTTAATATGCTTAAAGGACTGCAAGCCCTTTTATCGTCAGGTATTTTACTCGATCCTTTGGTCTTATTGGGGTTGGTACTTGGCTCCGTGTTTTATTTCGAGTTAAGTGATGAACAAATAACTGCTATTTATTTTGATTATCGCTTTTATGCTTTGGCTTTTATTATTAGCCTTATTTACAATTTTGTGGTGCGTCCGGTTTATCGAAGAGGCGGTATGAGTATTGATACCAAACGCACTATGTCTAATGTTGTGTTGTCTTGTTTGAAGTTTGTATTGAGTTCGCTTTTGATGATGGCTTTTATTAGTTTTTGGTCTTTTGGCGGCGATGATACAGAAGATTATCAATCAGTTGAAAATTTTGAACAGCAACTTAAGCAATGATATAAAAAAAGCTTGTTTTATGCGAAAAAAAACTTCCCCGCGGGGAAGTTTTTTTTGAAAAGTTATATGGTCTTATCAACGTTAATTCCGGTGGTGGCTGATGGTGAAACCGAACGGTCATCCGTGCCGCCGACTAAAATTTCAACAGCTTGTTGCTGCATTTCAGCTTGATTTTTTATTAGGGACATTTGCATTTGTTGCACAGCCAAAGCGTATTCGCTGATTGCTCCTAATTCTGCCATATTTTCCTCCTTAGGCTTAGTCAGCCTTTTTGTCACTCTATTTTGTGATTATAGCATAAATTTGCTAACACTTCATTAAAAAAATGATTATACTTTTTGGAGAATTGAGGAGAAAAAGAATATGGGTAATATCCAAAAAGGTTTGGAGATTTTAAAGAAACACATAAAGGTAGCGCCGGAAAAACCCGGTGTCTATCGTATGATTGATGAAAATGAGAAAGTCTTATATGTCGGTAAGGCTAAAAACATCAAAAAAAGAATTGTGGCTTATTCCCATATCAATAAACTTCCGGTCAGATTGCAAAGAATGGTCTCCGAAATTAATCGGATGGAGTTTATTATTGTTGAAAATGAGGCAAAAGCCTTACTGTTGGAAAACGAGTTGATTAAAAAACTCGAGCCTAAGTATAATATCTTACTGAAAGATGATAAAACCTTTCCGCATTTGGTGATTGATGTCGAATCGGATTTTCCGGCTCTGCGTAAGTATCGCGGTAAACGAAATGATAAAAGTAAATATTTCGGTCCCTTTGCCAGTGTGTTAGCCGTGAATAATGTTTTGGATACCGTTCAGAAAGCGTTTTTATTGCGTTCTTGTCGCGATAATGTGTTTAAGAATCGTGAAAGACCTTGTTTGATGTATCAAATAAAGCGTTGTTCGGCTCCTTGTGTCGGCAAAATTTCACGCGAAGATTATCATAAATTGGTGCAAGAAGCAGTTGATTTTTTGGATGGTAAAAATACCAGAATCCAGGCCGAATTGTCAGCTAAAATGCAAGAGGCAAGCGATAATCTTGATTTTGAAAAAGCTGTCGTTTTCAGAGACAGAATCAGAGCTCTTACAAATGTTCAAAGCGGTACGATGGTGGAATATGCCAATATTAATTCTTGCGACTTTGTGGCGTTGGCCAGAAAAGGAAATATGGTTTGTATCCAAGTTTTCTTTATTCGTTCGGGGCAAAATTGCGGTAATGTACCGTATTTTCCAAAACAAATTCAAGATGCAGAAGATGGTGAAATTTTAGAGGCCTTTTTGAGCAGTTTTTATGGAGAACATATCCCGCCAAAAGAAATTGTGGTCTCAATGGAATTAGAAAATAAAGAGTTTTTGGAAGAGGCCTTGTCAACTCATATCAACACCTATCAAAAAGGACCAAAGGCCAAATTGCTCCAAAATGCTTTAAATAATGCTTATGCTGCAATTGACAGAAAAGTAGCAATGGAGGCTTCCGTTAAAGCAAATTTGGAGGAAATGGTTAGGGTATTTGATTTGCCAAGACTGCCTAAGAGAATCGAAATTTATGATAACTCACATATTCAAGGCAGTTATGCAATCGGGGCGATGGTGGTGGCAACACCTGACGGGTTTGATAAAAAAAGCTATCGTACTTTTAATATTAAAAATCCGGATATTACCAATGATGACTTTGCAATGATGAAGGAAGTCTTGACCAGACGATTTGAGCGGATGAATGCAGAAAATCGTCCGGATGTGATTTTGCTTGACGGTGGTTTGGGACAACTTCATGCCGTGCATGAGGCTTTAAAAGACTACGATTTATCAGGTATTGCAATTATTGCAATTTCTAAGGGCCCGGACAGAAACGCCGGTAAAGAGTTTTATCACCAAGTGGGGAAAGAAAGTTTTGCTTTGCCTTACCAATCGGCGATTGCTTTCTATTTACAAAATCTACGCGATGAGGCACACCGGTTTGCTATCGGAACACACCGGAAAAAACGGGCAAAATCAATCACTAAGTCGCGGCTCGATGAGGTGGAAGGAATCGGCGCTAAAAGAAAACGTGATTTGCTGAATTATTTTGGGTCGGTGGAAGAAATTTCGCAAGCTTTACCAAAAGATATTGAAAAAGTGGAAGGAATCAGTAAAAAAACAGCGGAAAAGATTTATAATTACTTCCATAATTGAAATTTCTGACATACCATAAGGCAAAATCTTATTAAATAATTGAGAGGACAATAATGTATAGTTTGCCTAATTTGCTTACAATTTCCAGAATCGTGGTGATTCCGGTTATTTTCTTATCAATTTATATTCATACCGCAGTATGGTCGATGTTGGCAGCGGTATTGTTTATCATTGCCTCGATTACCGATTATTTTGACGGTTATTTGGCGCGTGCTCGTAATCAAACTTCTGCTTTCGGACGCTTGCTTGATCCTATTGCCGACAAGTTGTTGGTGGCTTCGGCTTTAATCGTGATTTTGGCCGATAATATGGTTCATCCCATAAACTTTATTCCGGTGATTGTGATTTTGTGCCGCGAAATTTTGGTCTCGGGTTTAAGAGAATTTTTGGCAGAAGTGCATGTCGGAATGCCCGTTACTCGCTTGGCTAAGTGGAAAACCGGTTTTCAGATGACGGCTTTGTCTATGATTTTGGTGGGATATATGTTCCATGACTTAGGTGTTGTGTTGTTGTGGATTGCTGCAGTTTTAACCTTTGTTACCGGTTATCAATATTTTCAAAAAAGCTTGGATTATGTTAAGTCTATCGAAGCTGACAAAAATCCTAAGTTGGCAGAGGTAAAAGAAGCTGTTGCAGAAATTGAGGCCGTTGTTAAAAAGGCTAAAAAAGTGGTTGCTAAAACCGGCAAAAAAATCGCTAAGAAAAAAGCTGCAAAAAATATTAAGAAAACTGCCAAAGCTAAGAAAGTATCTAAGTAGGTACAAAAATCTTAAAAACGGTTTTAATAATGACAGAACGTAAAGCTCATATTTTAGTTGTTGATGATGATACTCGCCTGCGCTCGCTTTTACAGCGTTTTTTGCGGGAGAGTGATTTCTTTGTGTCGGCCGCAAAAGATGCTGATGAAGCAAGAGAACGCTTAAAAGACTATCAATTCGATTTGTTGATTGTTGATATTATGATGCCTCATGAAACCGGCTTGGAATTTTTGCAAAAATTAAGGCAGGAAAGTTTGGTGCCGGTGATTTTGCTGACGGCCATGGGAGAAACGGCAGATAGAATCGCCGGACTTGAAATCGGTGCTGATGACTATCTGCCCAAACCTTTTGAACCAAAAGAACTGGTTTTGCGGATTAAAAATATTTTGAAACGTGCCCCTAAAGACAGCGGAAACAAAAAACAAGTGTTGGACTTGGGGTTGTGTGTGTATGATTTGGATAAAAAAGAACTTTTAACCAAACAAAACCAAATTGTTCATATTACGCCGGTGGAGCAACTTTTGCTTTCTGTCTTGGGGGAAAAGTCAGGACAAGTCTTCTCACGCGAAAAGTTGGCAGAGATTTTGGGAGCAGGGCAGAGCCCGCGCTCGATTGATGTGCAAATTACCCGTTTGCGTAAAAAAATTGAGCAAGATTCCAAAAATCCAAGGTATTTGCAAACCGTGCGCGGAAAAGGTTATATGCTTTTATCTGATTAAATAAAGCTCAGTCGTTAGGCTGAGCTTTTTTGTAGTACTTTGTAACTTTTCGTTTGGTGAAGTTGGATTATTTTGCTGGAATTTGGTATAAAAAGATTCTAAACTGGCGGCAGTTATTGATTTTAGGAGTAAGTAAATGCGAATTAAATTTCCTGAAAAAATTGATAACACCTTGCGTTATTTGAAATTAAAGTTTTTACCGAAAACTTTATTCTTCCGTACGATGTTATTGATTTTTATTCCATTAATTGTGGTGCAAGTCGTTTCCATTGTGGCCTTTTTTGACGGAACTTGGGGGCGCGTCGGTAAAAGATTGTCAAATAATTTGACTTCAGATATGTCTTTTGTGATGCAGCTTATTGATAAGTCTCCCGATAAATTGCAAGAAATTAAAAAAGTTACCAGCGATACTTTGGATATGAGTGTCAGCGTTTATTTAAACAAAGATAAACACCGTATTATTAACAAAGTAAGTCGTAATAATGAATTGGTAACCGGCTTTTTGGAAAAAGAATTAAATCGTACTTTTCCGGAATATGTTACGACAATTTATATGGGTAAGGAAGGTGACAGAAATTTAACCGTTTTTGTTGATACTCCAAAACGTTTATTTAAATTTGAAACCTCTTCAAAAAATATTTTCTCTACCTCTATATTTGGCTTTGTTGCTTGGATGATTGGAACTTCATTATTGCTGTTTTTGGTGGCTGTGATGTTCTTACGTATTCAAGTTCGATCTATTGCTGAATTGGCGCAAGTGGCTGAGGATTTTGGTAAAGGTATTGATAATAAGGACTTTAAGCCTTACGGCTCTTCAGAAGTCAGAAAAGCAGCACTTGCTTTTATTAAAATGAAAGAGCGTATTCAACGCCAAATCAGTGAAAGAACGCAAATGTTGGCCGGCGTTTCGCATGATTTGCGCACACCTTTAACCCGTATGAAATTGCAGGCAACTATGCTTCCTGATCCGCAAGAGCAAAAAGATTTGCTCTCAGATATTGATGAAATGGAAAAAATGCTTGATGGTTATTTATCCTTTGTCAGCGGTGAGGGTGGTGAAAAAGCAACTTTTGTGGATATGAATGAACTGATTATGAGCGTATTAAACAAATTCCGTAATCAAAACGCTATGATTAGATATAAAACCAATGACCAAGTTAGTGCTATTCAAGGTCGTGAGCAAGCTC
The DNA here is from genome assembly GCA_944393175.1 of uncultured Alphaproteobacteria bacterium. Classification (GTDB taxonomy): domain Bacteria; phylum Pseudomonadota; class Alphaproteobacteria; order RF32; family CAG-239; genus Scatocola. Next base: position 78,634 of record CALXZH010000029.1, read on the forward strand.
TAAAACGCGCATTGACCAATATTATAGGTAATGCCTTTAAATATGGTAAAACTGTTTCGGTTGATTTGGAAAGCAATAACCGCAAAATGGAAATTGTGGTTGACGATGATGGTCCGGGAATCCCTAAAGAAAAACGGGAAGATGTGTTCAAAGCATTTTATCGCTTGGATGAATCACGGAATAAAGAGACCGGAGGTGTCGGTTTAGGGCTTTCTATTGCCAAAGATGTGATAACTTCTCATGGAGGTACAATTGAACTCCAGGATAGTCCGATGGGAGGCTTGAGGGTTCTCATTTCTATTCCCTTATAGCACGCAAATTCGTAAATTTATGGCCTGGTTGGGCTGAGGTTGAAGCCGGAATTTGCGAGCTATCAAAACCAAAAGGAGCACCAAAAAATTTTTGGTGCTCTTTTTGGTTGTTAAAATGATGTTAACTGAATCGGTTTATTATACTTTTAGGTTAAAGTTTAAAAAGGTATATGAAATGGTGGATGAAACAAATTCTCAAGCAACAAATTCAAACGTACAAACCGCTGATGACGGTTATGAGTATGAATATATTGAATTGGCAGAAGGCGAAGAATTACCCGAAGATGCTGAATATGAGTATGAATATGTTGAAGTACCGATTGAAGATGATGCTCAAACAGTTGAAAATGGAGGAAATATTGCTTCTGCTCAGGGAGAATTTGTGTCGGCACAAACAGCGGAAGATGTTTCAGATACGACAACGGATATTCCAGAGTTTTTGAAAGAACCACAGGATAATCTTCAAGGACATGTGGTTTATGAACCGGAAGGAGATGTATCTGTTTCAGCTCAAGAAATCGTGGAAGAACCTCATTTTGAGGTTAATCAACCGGTTGACGATGCAAAATATTTTGAAAATGGTGTTTCTGATGAGAGTGAGGTTTCATACGAACCGCAGAAAAATGATGATGCAAAAATACCTGACTTTTTAAGTGATGCTGATGATAAAATCAGTTTAGATGACATTTTAGATGATGATTCTCCTTTGCAAAATGCTAATCAAATTGTTGAAAATGGTATATCAGATGATGAATTTGAAAAAGAATTGTTTGGAACGCCAGAACCTGATTTGCATCTGGATGATGTTGATGATTTGAAGATGGGGGATAGTCTGGCTGAGCAAAATAATGTTGCTTTAGGTGAAAATGTACAAGAAAATTATGCAATGGAATCTGAAAATGTAAGCGGCGGAGCTGATGGTGCGCAGATTTCAGCTGTAGAAAACTCGGAGCCGGAAGTTGCTCCAGAGCTGGTGGCAGAAGAGGCTGCTCCAATGCCGGAGCCGGAAGTTGTGCCGGAACCTGTAGCAGAAGCAGTTGCGCCAATGCCAGAGCCGGAAGTTGTGCCAGAACCTGTGGCTGTAGCAGTTGCCTCGATGCCGGAGCCGGAAGTCGTGCCGGAAACTGTAGCAGAAGCCGTTGCCCCGATGCCGGAGCCGGAAGTTGTGCCGGAACCTGTAGTAGAAGCTGTTGCTCCAATGCCGGAGCCGGAAGTTGTGCCAGAACCTGTAGCAGAAGCCGTTGCTCCAATGCCGGAGCCGGAAGTCGCTCCAGAGCCTGTAGTAGAAGCCGTTGCCCCGATGACGGAGCCGGAAGTTGTGCCGGAACCTGTAGCAGAAGCCGTTGCTCCGATGGCAGAGCCGGAAGTCGCTCCAGAGCCTGTAGCAGAAGTTAGGGAAGAACAGGTGGCAGTTCGAGAAGAAATATTACCTCAAGAAAAAGTTTTGCCCGAAAGTCAGGATTATCAAGCTCCTCAAACGGATAGTTCTGTTGAAGTATCTGAACCTAGAGATGAGCAAGTAAGTGTGTCCGGCTTAGTCGAAGAAAACGTCCCGATAATTGCAGCCCCGATGACTGCGGTTCAATCTGATGTGAAAACTTCGGAACAATCTTTTCAATCTATTGATGAACAGCCGGTTCAAGTATCTTTATATGATATGAGTGATGAAGATTGTGTCTCGCTGTGCAGTGTGGCTTTTCCGTTTAATAAAAATTCGGGTTTCAGAGGTTTTCAAGCAGATGAAAAAGTCTATAATTTGGTAATAGAAGATATAGATATTAATCAACACGAAGAAAATGACTGGAGTTTGATTATTTTTGATGATTATCGGGTTCGATTAAATCCAAATGAAAAAGAGCTAATCTTGCCTAAAGGAGATAATACGGTTCGTTATGCTAAAATTATGAAATCAGGTAAAACAAAGTTAGAGCTCTTTAATGAAGAAAAATATAATTTTATGGCTCCGACTGAGGAATTTGTTAAAATCAGAGGACATTATATTTACGGAAATATTGCTAATAATTCCAAACTCATAGTCAAAGATTTTGTGAATATTTCTTTAGCGGATAAACTTGGAAAACAAATTACCTTCAATAAGCCGGTTTCAGGTTTGTTGACCGGTCCAAGGTCTGCAAAACTTTATTTCAGCGATGTTCGTTCCGTTATCGTGCCAAATGTAAAACAGCTTCATAAAGATGAGGAAAGAGAACGTTCAAAAGCGGCCAGATGGTATAGCGGAAGCTCTGATGATAAGTGTTTTGAATTTGATGCGAAATCTCAAATTTCTGAGTTTAACGGTACGGATGAATGTAAAATTATTCACGTTAATGTTGGTATCTCTCACTATGGCTGGAATATTACCTTTGATAACGGGTTGTTTATGAGTTTTCGTGATTTGCTTGAATATCAAACACGCTATGGTCAATTGCCCGATAGTTCCGGTGTGATTACTCACGGACAGCAAACTCTTAAATTTACTAATGTTGAAAAAATTGTCATTTATGAGGCTGCTCAATATTTTACTTACGGATAATAATAAACCCCGCTTGGCGGGGTTTATTATTACTTATGTAATGGGAAAATTTGAACACCTTGGTTTGTGGAAATTTCTTCAGTAACGCTTTCTGTTACGGTTGTTCCTTTAAGGATGGAACTTACTTGCTTTCCGGAATTCTTGGGTTGCATTAATTCCGGTGACAGCGGATAAGCATCTTTGGGTAAACGTAATAACATATAGCCTGAACCGCCACCATAGGCCGGTCCCGAAAAGCCGATTGAATAGTAACCGCCGATAAATCCAAAGTCTAAATCAATATAATCAATGGTGAATAAAGTTTTGATTGAGGTCTGCCCAATCGTGGTCATTTTGCAGGTATAACCGGCATCTTCCAAAATGATGTTATTGACGTTTTTGACATACATTATACTTTTAGCCGGCGTGCAATCGGGTGTTTGGCCATTGTAGGTTACATTATAGTTGAGAATAAGATTGAGTTTGGCATTGCCCTTGCCTACCGAAACATCGGTAATTTTAACCGAATCTATATAAGCGTAAGCCGGAGTAATACCTACCGTAATCGGCATTGTAATAAAAGACTCGGTACAAGTATGACTACCCGGGTTGGCGGCGCAAACCAGAGCTGTTTTGTGATTGTTATTGTCAAATAAATGTAAAAGACTGTTGTAGATGTATTCACGCGACATTGATAATTTGGCGGCAGCACATTGTTTGCTACGGCAGACTACAACCGAATTTGGCATTTGTAACTGTCCGTCAAATGCCGGACCGTTATAGCTGAGTGAGGGATTGCCTAAAAAACGAAAAGTATCCTGAAATGAGCAACCCGCAATCAAGAATGCACTAACGCACGAAAGAGCTATAGTATTTTTTAATTTAAACACGATGCTAAACCTTATTTGACTTTTATTAATTTACTCGTATCATAAGACAAACTTTATAAAACAACAAAGTTTTTTTTCAGGTTATTCAGCGGATTTTATTATTTAGACTCGGCTTTATACGTTATTTTGGAGCATAATATGAAACTTCTATACTTTGTGATGATGTTGCTTGTTGCCTTCGGTGCTGCTGCTAAAGAGCTAAAAGTGACAGACGGCGATAGTTTGGTCATCAATAACAGAAGAATTCGACTGCAAGGAATTGATGCTCCCGAATATCATCAAACCTGCGGGGATGCAAAAGGATTTGATTATCCTTGCGGGCAAAAAGCTCTTGAATTTATGCAGCATTTGGTGTCACATAAGAAAGTGTCTTGTAAAAAAATAGCTAAGGATATTTACAAAAGAGATTTATCTGAGTGCTATGCCGATGGCAAAAATATAAATCTGCAAATGCTGGAAGCTGGTTGGGCGGTGGTGTATCGTTCGGATAACAAAGATTATCTTGAGGCTCAGGCCAAGGCAAAAAAAGCAAAAATCGGCCTGTGGCAGGGTAAATTTATGAAACCCGAACTCTATAGAATTTTGATGAAACCCTAAAATCAGCCTAAAAGTGGATTTTTCAGCAGATTCTTGTTGACAGCGACGAAAAGTTATGTATAGTGCAAAGCAACGTTTTATGTTTAAAATAACGAAAATTTAGGTGAATAAAAATGTACGCAGTAATTAAAACAGGCGGAAAACAGTATAAAGTTTCAACAGGTGATGTTGTTAAACTTGAAAAACTCGCCGCCGAAGAAGGTAAAGAAGTCGTTTTTAACGAAGTTTTGGCTCTTGATGATGTTATCGGTACTCCTTTGGTTGCCGGTGCCAGCGTTAAAGCTCAAGTTTTAAAACAAACCAGAGATGATAAAATTATCGTTTTCAAAAAGAAAAGAAGACAAAATTATCGTCGTAAAAACGGTCACAGACAAAGTATCACTTTGGTTAAAATTACCGATATTCTTGGTAAATAGTTTTTGGTTTTAGGAGATTAAATTATGGCACATAAGAAGTCAGGCGGTAGCTCTAGCAACGGACGCGATTCCGAAGGACGCCGTTTAGGTTTGAAAAAAAGCGGTGGTCAAGCCGTTATTCCCGGTAACATTATTGTTCGTCAACGCGGTACAAAATATCATCCGGGTGAAAATGTCGGCTTGGGTAAAGATCATACAATCTTTGCTACTGCTGAAGGTAAAGTTGAATTCAGTAAAAAAGCCGGTGATAAAACAGTCGTTTCTGTTGTTACCGAGTAATTGCTGAAAATATGTTATCGGTGGAGGGGGTGTCTTATCATCCCCTTTACTTTTCTTGAAATGTTGTTATCTTAATATTTCTCATGAATTGTTAATGTAAAGCAAAAAAGATGAAGTTTTTAGATCAGGCAAAAATTTTTATTCAGTCAGGCGACGGCGGTGCCGGTTGTGTCTCTTTCAGACGTGAGAAATATATTGAATTCGGTGGGCCAAACGGGGGTGACGGCGGTAAAGGCGGAAGTGTTTATTTTGAAGCCGTTGAAAACCTTAATACATTGATTGATTTTCGCTATAAGCAACATTTTAAAGCTCATAAAGGACAAAATGGTATGGGCTCGCAAATGACCGGTGCTAAAGGCGAAGATATTGTTATTAAAGTTCCCGTCGGAACCGAAATTTTGGCAGAAGACCAAAAGACCGTTATTGTGGATATGGTGACCCCGGGGCAGATTTTTTTGATTGCCAAAGGCGGTGACGGCGGCAGAGGAAATATGCAGTTTAAGACCTCTGTTAACCAAGCGCCGCGTTATGCCGAACCCGGTTGGCCTGGGCAGGAAATGTGGGTCTGGCTGCGCTTGAAAGTGATTGCCGATGTCGGGCTTATCGGGCAGCCTAATGCCGGAAAATCTACATTCTTATCGGTGGTTACCAAAGCTCGTCCGAAAATTGCCGATTATCCGTTTACAACCTTGCATCCAAACCTTGGGGTGGCTTGGGTTGACAACTATGAAATGGTGATTGCAGATATTCCGGGGCTGATTGAAGGCGCACATGAGGGTACCGGTTTGGGTGATAGATTCTTAAAACATGTGGAACGTTGTGCCGCATTTTTGCATATTGTTGATGCAACGGTTGATGATGTTGTTCATGAATATAAAGTTATTCGCAAAGAGCTGGAACTTTATGATGAAAAATTAATGAAAAAGCCTGAGGTCGTTGCTTTAAATAAGTGTGATGCTTTGTCTGATGATGAAGTTAAGGCTAAAGTTAAGGCTATGGAGAAAGCTCTCGGATGCAAAGTTTATGCAATGTCGGCTATTGCCAGACAAGGAATATTTGACTGTTTGCTTGATTTGAATAAATATATTACCAGAGACAGAGCTCACAAAAAAGAACAAGAATCCGTAGAAGAATGCGGACAAGAAAAAACTTGGTCTCCAATCTAGGAGATAACTATTTTTTTAAGGAGTGAAGACGTGGCAAAAGCAGCTGCAAAACAAACCGAAGTAAAAGACGAAGATAAAGTTTTGGAAATTATTGAAAAAACTTTGGAAGATAATAAAGCTGAAGATGTGGTAGTGATTGACCTGAAGGGCAAAACCTCAATTGCTAATCAAATGGTGGTTGCCAGCGGTACCTCACAACGCCATGTAGCGGCTTTGGCTGAAAAAGTACAAGAAAATTTGAAAGCTGCGGGGTTTCCTTCAACGTCCGAAGGCGAAGAAAAAGCCGATTGGGTGTTGATTGATGCGTTTGATGTGATTGTTCATATCTTTAAGCCGGAGGTCAGAGCTTTTTATAGTTTGGAAAAAATGTGGTCGGCGCTTAAGCCTCGTTCCGGTGAATAATAGAAAAGCAAAAGAGCATTGATAAAATTCAATGCTCTTTTTTAGGCAAAAAAAAAGAGCCATTAAATATATATTAAACAATATTATATAATCTAAAATAGAAATTGTAGTTTTTAGTAAAAGAAAAGGCACAACAAGAAATGTTGTTTCAAGAATTGAAACATAGCCCTGTGAAGGGGATTTTATGCTTTTCGCTCAATAGAACGGAAAGTTTTGTTGTGTTTAAAAGTGCCTTTAATTATTATCAACGTGCCTTAAATTATTATGTTTTGCGAGGTGTAAGATGATGATATCTCTTAACGCCTCAATGAGAAATACATTGCTAAGTCTGCGTAATATCAGTGCTCAGCAAGATAATATGCAGCTTATTCTGTCTACCGGCAAAAAAGTAAATTCTGCCATAGATAATCCATCCAGCTACTATCAGGCAACGTCTCTCACCAACAGAGCAGCCGATTTATTAAACTTGCTAAATAGTATGGAGCAGGGAATACAAACCATTCAAGCTGCTAATACCGGTGTAGATACGGCACTAAATCTGCTTGAACAGATGGAGGCTATAGCTAATCAAGGAGAAAGTATTATAAAAGTTCCGTCAAAAGAATATTTTGAAAATCTGGTAGGAGCTAACGGAGCAGTCGTAACCACGGCCGAAGAATTGCGAAATGCAATAGCTGCGAATAAGGAAACAATCTGTGTCTATGGGACAATTGACTTAGGAGATATCTCTACATCCGGCGGGTTGGAATTAAAAGCCAATCAAAAACTAGTGGGGATTGGATATTTTGGTGATTTTGATAGCGATGTTGATAAATTTTCTTCTATAACAGCAGTTAATTCTGGAAAGCAAGGAAATTTAATCAGTATCTCGCAAAATAATTCTCTATTAGATGGGGTAAGCTTACATTATGAGAGTATTATTGAAAATGGAGGAGGCTATGCTGTTTATGTAAGAGGTTCGGGTATTTCATCAACATTGCAAAATTTAGACATTAAGTGTGATTATGTTTTAAATAATACTTCTAATAGTAATTTTAGATGCAGTATTTATGTTGATAAAGAAGCTACTTTGAATATCAAAGGCTCTCTTAATATACAAAATTCAGGAGATTTTGCTAAAGGAATTGAAGCAGAGCAAGACTCAATAATTAATATTACAGAAGATGCTCAAGTAAAAATTGATACCCGAGGATATTATGGTGGTTATAGTATTTCTACCGGGTCTGCCATAATAAATATTGCTGGAAATGTTCAATTTTATACTGAAGGCATATCTGGGTTTGGTGTGGTTGCTGCTCCTTCTGGCGCTACTGCAAAGATATCAATTTCTTCTACGGCTAAACTTTATTTTAATACATCTTCTAATGCTTTTGTAAGCAATCATACATCAGGAGGTAAGAAAGATTTAGAAATTTCTCAGGGTGCAAAAGTTGCATTTGAAAAGAAAGGTAAAACTTTTTATTATGAAGTGCAAAGTGATTACAAAGATGAAAATACCTCTTCATCAACAACTATTTCTTCGGATAATATAACATCTGTACTCAATGTCAAAACAACGTCAGAATGGCAATTACCTTGTATAAATATGGATGTATTGTATAAAAAGCAAATTATGCAATATAATCAGCAATTTAATGATGCATTAAATCAATATGACCAACTCATAAAAGATAGCTATTATAAAGGTATTAATTTACTCAAAGGAGACAACCTAAAAATAAACTTTAATGAAACGGGAGAACATAATATTTTAGTTCAAGGCAAAGATATTACATCAAGCAATATTGGTTTGAGCGAAGTTTTATGGCAACGTTAAAGCGATGTTTCTGCATCAATGGATTCTCTAAAATCAGCGGTTGGCCAATTACGGAGTTTAAGTGAAGATTTAGGTTCTCAATTCAACATTATTCAAACCCGAATAGATTTTACATCTGCTTTAACCAATGTTTTGGAAGAAGGGGCTGATAAACTAACTTTAGCAGATATGAATGAAGCTTCGGCACAATATCTAACTCTACAGACACGCCAATCTTTAGCTATTAATTCTCTTTCTCTGGCGGCACAATCAAGCAGGGGCGTATTGCAATTGTTTTATTAAAAAAGTTCCCTTGAAAATTTTCTTTTCAAGGGAATCAGTTTATTCATAAAATCTTCGGTCAACAAGATAGAGGTGGTTGCCTCGGAATTTTATGAAGTAATAGCCTTCTGAGGCGGCATAAATCCAGCCTAAAATGTTATGCTCAAATTCAGGTAAACTGAAGCGGTCAAATTTGACCATTTTTTTATCAATCGTATAATCAAACACTTGATTCAAAAATTCAAGGGCTTGTTTGGGGCTGCAAATTGAGTTGTTGCTTTGGGTGATGCACAGGCAGTCCTTTTTTAGGGAGGCGTTTGCGGTTAAGCTCTCAATCTGTTGGTCATTTTGAGCCAGATAGGCTTGAATTTTGTTTTTTATTTCTGCTTTTGTTTCCATAAAAATAGGTTTTAGATGATTAATAATATTTATTTGCGCTTAATGTATCGGCTTAATCTTAAAATGTCAATCTTTTAGAAGAGGCTTGTTTTTGGGAAAATATTTGTTAGAGTATGGGCAAGGAGACAAACATGAAGGTACATATTATTGCCATTGGAAAATGCAAAAAAAATTCACCCGAAGCGCAAATTATTGATGAATATGTGAAGCGCTCGGGTTGGGATATTGTTATTAAAGAAAAAGATAATGCTACCCAAGAAGAGGAGGCTAAGTTTTTGCAGTCTTCCATTCCGCAAGGGGCAAAAGTGGTGGTGTTAGATGAGAGGGGCGAAAATATCAAGAGTTTGGAGCTGGCACACAGAATTGAAAACTGGATGCTGAACGGTTGTTCGGATATTTGTTTCCTTATCGGCGGAGCGGACGGACATTTGCAATCGACTCGTGATCGGGCCGATTTGCTCTTATCTTTTGGCAAACTTACTTTGCCTCATATGCTTATGCGGGCGGTGTTGGCTGAGCAAATTTATCGTATTCAGACGATTATCAATCATCATCCATATCACAGAGAATAAAAAAGCGGTCTAAACAGACCGCTTGGGGAAGAAGGGAGAAATTTTAGCTGTATTGTGCCGTCATTTCTCCGTTCTCAATTTTTTTGATTCTTGCCACGCCACGACGGAAATGGGTCGTTTCGTATATTCTGTTGTCCAGAAAATACAAGTTATTGTCGCTAATTGCCAGAAGAGTGTTCTTGTCTGCTTCTGCAACATACAAGATAGGCGATAAATTGCCGTCTTGTCCAGATATTAATTTTAACTTGCTGACAACGAGCATTTCTCTGCCGAGCAGGAGTTTGAATACTTCATACGCCAACTCCAGTTTGTCAACCTCAATCTTAAACGTATAAAGAGGAGTTGTTTTTATCTTCTCTTTTTGTTCAAGAATTTGTGTGTTGATTCTTACTTGCTCTTTGATGGCCTCAAATAATTCGCCAATTTCAATGGCTATTTTTTTTGTCTTCATAATATTGATAATTTAGTTAATAATAAAAATTTGGTTTTTATTATGTTAAATTTATGTCTAAAGTCAAGTGTTGTTTGTAAAAAGTTTTTATTAGAGATTTTTCATTCCCAAAAGTTCAAGTTCTTTAATTTTGTCTCGGTAAACCATTGCTTCCTCAAATTCTAGATTTTGCGCTGCTTCCTTCATCTTACGGGTATATTCTTTGAGCTTTTTGTCGATATTCTTCAAATCTTCGACTTCTTGTTTGGTTTCTTGTTTGAGGAAGTCGGTTTCGGTCATCTCTTTGAGTGAGGAGGCGATACTCTTTTTGATGGTTTGCGGCGTAATGTTGTGTTCTTGATTATAGCGGATTTGTTTTTCGCGACGACGATTGGTTTCTTCCAGAGCATCTTTTATTGAACCAGTCATTTTATCGGCATACAAAATTACTCGTCCTTGTGCGTTTCGTGCTGCACGGCCGATGGTTTGGATAAGTGAGCGAGTAGAACGCAAAAATCCTTCTTTGTCGGCGTCCAATATGGCAACAAGTGAGCATTCGGGAATATCCAGTCCTTCACGCAAGAGGTTAATTCCTACCAAAACATCAAATACACCTAAGCGCAAATCACGAATAATCTCTATGCGCTCAAGCGTATCAATATCTGAGTGGAGATAGCGAACTTTTATACCGTTTTCGTTGAGGTATTCGGTTAGGTCTTCGGCCATCTTCTTAGTGAGGGTGGTGACTAAAACACGTTCTTTTTTCTCTATGACTTTGCGGCATTCTTCCATCAGGTCATCAATTTGGTTTTCAACCGGACGGACAATACATTCCGGATCGGTTAGTCCCGTCGGACGGATAACTTGTTCGGCAAAGACGCCTTGGCTTTGGGCTAATTCCCAATCTCCCGGAGTGGCCGAAACAAAAATGGTTTGTCCGCGCATGGCATTCCACTCTTCAAACTTTAGAGGACGATTGTCTACGCAAGAGGGAAGTCTGAATCCATAATCAGCCAAGGTTTTTTTGCGGTTATAATCCCCGCGAAACATTCCGCCGATTTGCGGCACGGAGATGTGGCTTTCATCTATAAAAAGCAAGGCGTTGGGCGGAAGATATTCAAATAAGGTCGGAGGCGGTTCGCCCGGTTTGCGGCCCGTGAGGTAGCGCGAATAGTTTTCAATGCCTTTGCAATGGCCGGTGGTTTCCAACATCTCAAGGTCAAAGCGTGTACGTTGCTCTATTCTTTGCGCTTCTAATAATTGATTGTTGGCCTTAAAACGCTCAATCGTTTCTGCCAGTTCTTTCTTTATTCCCATGATGGCTTGCGAAATGGCCGGCCTTGGGGTGACGTAGTGGTTGGCCGGATAGACCGTGACTTCTTTTAATGTGGCTGTTCGTTTGCCTGTGAGGCTGTCAAACTCGTAGATTTCATCAATCTCATCACCGAAAAAAGAAATGCGCCAGCCGCGGTCTTCATAGTGCGCCGGAAAAATATCCAAGACATCGCCTTGAACGCGAAAGGTGCTACGCACAAAATTGGTTTGATTGCGAACATATTGTAATTCGGTTAAATGTTTGCAGACATCACTCATGCTCAGTGTGTCGCCGACTTTTAAGGGAATAGTCATCGCAGCATAAGATTCAACATCGCCCAAGCCATAAATGCAGGAGACAGAGGCTACGATAATCACATCGTTACATTCCAAAATGTTGCGTGTGGCGGCGTTACGCATTCTATCAATTTGTTCATTCAAAGCCGAATCTTTTTCAATATAGGTATCGGTTTTGGGAACATAGGCCTCGGGTTGATAATAATCATAGTAAGAAACAAAATACTCAACATGGTTGTTGGGGAAAAATTCTTTCATCTCACTGTATAATTGCGCGGCTAAAATTTTGTTTGGTGCCATTATCAAGGCCGGCCTTTGGCAAGTTTCAATCACTTTGGCCATGGTGAAAGTTTTGCCGCTGCCGGTAACGCCCAACAAAACCTGATTTTTTGTGCCTGAATTTATGCCTTCACATAAATCCTTTATGGCGGTGGGTTGGTCGCCTGACGGAGCAAAGGGACTGTTCAGCACAAATTTATTCTTGTACATTGTCATCCTTTGATACTTCCTCTATCAGCGACTGATTATAAATCTTGGCAAAATTACTGAAGGTTTCAATATCATTTACCGCTTTATCGATGGTTCGAATGTTTAATTGTTTGTTATCTAACGTATCGGTTAAAACGCTAAATGCACTGTAGTATTTTGTGCCTTGGAAGTAGGGCATAAATTTATTCCTTAACCGAACAATAACCGTTTCTCTACCTGCATTCTTAAGTGCTGTGGCCCAATCTAAAATATAGTTGATTTGTTCTTCACTTAAGGGCTTTCCCGGAGTTGGTTGGGTGATTAAATATTTTATTGAATCAGCCGCATTGCCCCAAAGTCCACCTTTCCAAAAAATTTCACTTTTTAGTAAAAGTGCATTCTTACTATAGTCATCTTTTAATAAATCTAAGGCGAGAGCTTCTTGTCCCGTTCCGGCTAATGCTTTGGCTTTAATGATGCGCCTTTGTAATTTAAGAGTGTTTGAAAGTTCAGGTGTGTTTGTCTTTTCCAATATTTTCATGGCTTCGTGATTGTTGCCCTTAAACAAGTTAATTAAAGCCAGACGAGATCCGTAAGTCGCGGCTTCGGTGTCGGTTAAGGTTCCGCTTTTTACTCTTTCTTCAAGTAAGTTATAGGCTCTGTCTAATAAATCTACAGCCACAAGTCTGTCAGCTAACTTTTGGACAATGGCATTATAACTTTTGCTCTTGGGGGCTAAATCCTGATAATCTATATATAAAGCCAAAGCTTTCAGCGCGCTTAAATTGTCAGCCTGATTGTAAAGATATATATCTTCGAATAATTTTACCATGCGTTTTTCTATTACGGGCTTTTCTTTAATCGGAGAAATCTTCTTTAAATCACCAAGCGTATCCAATGCTCCTTTGTAATCGTGATTGCGGACATATACATCGCTTAAATCACTCAGAAGCTGCTTTTTGAAGTTTATTTCACCCCAGGCATAGCGCAGGCCTTCAAGCGTGTCGATTGCTTTTTGCGGCTCTATTGCGTTAAGGCGTATTTCCAAATCGACAATCTTTTTGCGTGATAGTGCAGAATATTTTAAGTCATTGCTTGAAGCGGCTCGACGGTATTCTTGTATGGCGTTTCTGGGGTAGCCTTGCATTAATAATTTTTCAGCCGTAAGATAATGTATTTCCGGTTGAAGGTATGGTTTATTCATTGTTTTGAGTATATCAATAAAACTTTGTGCCGTTATATCATCTCCGGCAGCAATCGCCGTTCTGGCTCCTATGCGGGCAATGGCTTTGCGAATTTGAAGCGGATAGTTCCTCACCAAATTTAGATAACTTACCAATACGGCATTGTTTTCGGCACTCGGTTCCATGGCGGATTGCGATAAAGTACGCCAAAAGATGGCTTCATTAATTTCGGGTAATTTTCCATAAGAAAATTCTTCGGCTGCCGCTTGATAACGTCCGGCCAAAAAATTGGCGGCGCCGCGCATCCCGTGGTATCTTTCCGTTGAGCTTAACGGAGAGTTTTTCTTTGAGAGGTCTTCCAAAACGCCAAGTGCGTTTGTTCCCAGACCTTGTGAAATATAATATTTTGCCAATTCTAGTCTGGCTTTATCTTTTTGATCCATGTCAACTTTGATAATTTCTTGTTTGAGTTGATCTTCTGCCTCAATGAAGGTTTTGCCCATGAGTTCTTTATCAAAATCGGAAGAGAGATTTACCAGTGTATTATCTTCTTGTGCCAGTTGTTTTTGGTGTTTGATTAATTCCAAATCAGGGGAAATGTTTAATCCTCGGCGAACAGCTTGAATCATGTATCCCGTATTGCCTCGGTTAAGTGCAATGTCCATGGCGTCAGAACTAAAAGCAACACCTTGTTCCGTCGGAAGTATGGTTAAATCCGGATATTTGTATTCGTCTTTGATTTTTAAACCTATTTCGGTGCTCGTTCCGGTGATAATTAAGTCACCGATTTCGGGATCAATTAAGGATACAACATCTCCGGCAGCCGTTGATGGAATAAAAAGGTAAGGTTGATTGTTAATGTTGTATTGCGTATAAATCGGAAGAGATGTTCCTTCTTCAGGGGCTTCTCTTGTAAAAAGGTCTACAATCCACAGCAAACCTTCTTTACGCACGAAGGTATTTACTTTCGTCTTGGGATGAATGCGAACAACAGTTGCATTCGGATGCGGAAGTTGGATGATTTCATCGGCAAGTGCAGATGCGGTCTTTTGCAATTCTTCAATGTCAAGATTTTGCATATGATCAAAAACTATCCAAATGTAATTGCCTCGGGTAAATACGGATAGACCAACCGGCATATTCCAAGCAAAACTTAAACTGGCAACTTGGTCGGGTTGGATTGTCGCTACCTGTGCCGACGTAAGCGCCGATGGAGAAAGTGTTTCTAAGTTTTGATTGGCTTTGTTTACTGGGACTGATTGAACAGCTGCGGCTTTTTCTGGCGGTTGTTGAGTCGTCGGTGCAATGTTTTGCAAATCCAATACAATTTTATTGCGATGTTCAAAGCTCTTTATTAGTTTTTCAGGAAAAGTAATTGTTAATTCGCCTTGCGGAGAAAGTTGCTGCATAATTTGCGCCGCTTTGGCGTATTTGGTCACGTCATGAGGGATAATTCTCGGTGCTTTGGCAAACGAAATAATGGTTCTTTCGGGTGTCGTATTTATTTTATAAGCGGGCTTATTTGAGGGGAAAAATTCAAAAGTAAAGCGTGAAAAACCGTCGTGTGCTCCAAAATTTAATTGTAAGGTGTTGTTTGTAGCCGTGTTGACAGCTGTCGAAGTTTGAGGGTCTTGATTGCTTATGGAAATAACAAGGTTACCGTTTTCTCTTATGTTTTGGATTGCAACAGGGATTTTAAAATTTAAAACCAAACCGGTTTTATCGGGTGAAAGCGTGGCTTTCTTCACAACCGAAGGTAAAGAATTCAGAATTTTCGGCCAATTCGTGTTTTGGGGTTTGCTGAAAGATAATGATAAATTTTGTTCATCATTTTCAAGGGTGTAATCGGTTGTGTCATCCAGAGGAATGTTGATTTGGCTTTCTTGTGCGAGGACGGTGGAAGACAAAAGCAATGTACTGCAAAGCAAGGTTTGCAACATAATGCTGATTTTATGTCTTTGTATAATAATCACGTTTTACTTCCGCCTAGAAATTGTTTCCTATGATTTTATCGGTTATCTCTTTCGCTTTTTCGGCCTTCATCTGTGATAATATCGCTGAGGAGGTCGAAGGTTTCATATCTTTTAAGAGGGAAACCGTAACATCAATATCCAAGGTATTGAAAATACGCGCGGCGTCTTTAGGTTTCATTGTAGAATATACTTTGACCAAGGCGTCGATTTTGGCTCTTTCTTTGTCATTATATTCTTTGATAAGCTTACGCAGCTTTTCTTCATAATCGCGCAGTTGCGCTAGGCGTTTATCAATTTCTTGCTCGGCAACACGCAGTTGGACCGCTTTCTTGTCTATTTCGCGGCTTCTGATGTCCAAAGCTTCACGGCGTGCTGCCAGTTCTTGCAAAATCATAATCTCTGATTGCGAAAAAGTGGTGTTGGGCGGAGTGGCAGCGTTTTGTGCCGCTGTGTCGCTTGATTCTAAAATTTTGTTTAAATCGGCCGTTTCCTGAGCGTCTTTTGCGTCCTTTTCTTCGGCAAATGCATTGCTCGGAGCTATGCTGAATTGCGAGGCATATGGATTTTTTAGCTGGTCAAATAAATTGTTTACGCGAATCGAGAGCGTTAAAACAGCCAGAAAAATGACCATAGGCAAAATTCGAAATTGTTGTTTGAGTTTTTTCAGCATTGTCCAAACCTTATTTAATTGAGCGTAGGGCTTTTAATAATTCCATTTCGGCCAAAGAACGTGAATCGTCTTCAGATTTATTGGTTTCAAATTTGTTTGATGATGCGGCGGAAGTATTCATTTCTCTGCCTGCGTGAATCACGTTTTCTAGTCTGTCAGCCAAATTATCTGCTCGTTCGTTGATAAAAGTTAAGTCATCTTTTAGATTTTTGGCACTGTCTATGACTTCTTTTAATCCTTCGGAGGAGTTTTGCGTGACCGTTTTGAGCTTCGGAATGGAGTTTTCAGCCTTATAGGTGGCTTCGTTAAGCGATGAAATCAGTTGCGATAAACTCTTTTGGTTTTGGCGCAAAAGACTTAAATTTTTATTTAGCTTGTAAGCATAAATAATTGTAGGAATAAGCAAAACTATAATGGTTAAGTTGATAATGAGTTCAAGACTATCCATTTTTTTCGGCCTTTCCTTTGATTTTGATGACAACGTGGTCTTCTTTGCGTCCCATTGAGCCGGTAAACAAAGGAACATCGCCACAAATAATGGTGACATCATCGTGAGGATACATATCTAAAGGCAAAAATGAGCCGGTATCCCATTTGGCAATTTCACCCAAGGTGACAATTTTTTCTTTTAAGATGGCTTGAAGTTCAACATCGGTTTCCCAGAGCTGCTCTATCAAATGGTTTTCCCAGATGGCATCACGGCCGTAACGTTCGCCCATAAACATTTGCAACAATAAATCGCGAATCGGCTCTAATGTGGCATAAGGTATCATTAAATCTATCTTGCCGCCACGGTCTTCCATGTCTATTCTCAGGCGTGCAACAATAACGGCATTGGAAAGTCTTGAAATTGTGGCAAAGCGGGGATTGGTTTCAAGTCTGTCATAACTAAAGGTGACTGATGTTATCGGGTCAAACGCCGTGGATAAGTCCGATAAAATCAATTCAATCATATCTTTGACCAGATTGAGCTCTATGGTGGTGTAGGGGCGACCTTCTATACGCATGGCGGCCGTACCTCTGCGCCCACCGAGCAATACATCTACCATGGAATAAACCAAAGAAGAATCAACCGACATCAAACCGTAGTTGTCCCATTCTTCAGCCTTAAAAACACCAAGCAAAGTCGGCAAAGTCAGCGAATCTATGTATTCGCCGAAACGCATGGATTCAATGCTGTCTAAAGATACTTCAACGTTGTCTTGCGTAAAATTACGTAATGATGTGGCCATCATACGAATTAAGCGGTCAAACACAATGTCTAACATCGGCAAACGTTCGTACGAAACCATTGAAGAGTTTAGAATTGCCTGCACGCCGGTTTTGAGTGTGTAGCCGTCTTCTCCTTTGTCGGGGGTATAGCCAAAAAGAGTATCTATTTCTTCTTGATTAAGAATTTTGGAATCCCCGTCACCGCCGGCATTTGAAGAGGCACCGTTGGTGCCACGAACTTCAATTCTGTCGGTCCAGTCTTGCTGCTTTGCTTGCGGCGTGTTTTCGGTTTCCGTATTTTGTTCTTCTGCCACTTTAGTTTTCCTCTGTGTTTTTTTGTATGTCAAAAGTTTTGAAATTCAGGTTTGATACTTTTATCGGGTCGGTTAATAGGTTTATGCGGTACAATAATTCTCTTTTGAGATTGTATAAGCCGTTGGCTCCGCTGATTTCATCAGGGGTTAGTTCAACAATGTGGGCTAACAAAGTATCGTTTATTCGCGGGAGCATTCCCTCAATTGTTTTGATGTCTTCCAGCGAGGAAAGTTCAATGCTGATTTTGAGCTTAACCGTGGTTGAAATATTGTTGGAAGAACGCAAACTGGCACTCAATTCGGGCAAAGAATAAAAAACCGTAATTTTTTGCTCGTTTTCACCCGAAGTGGTGGAAACAACATTATATTCGCCATTATAGGCGCTGGTGTCCTTTTTGCTAAAAACAATTATGAAACTCACCACCAAGCCAATGGCAATAACAGCCGGCAAAACATAAATTAAAATCTTTTTTTTGTTAAAAGGTTTTATTTGCTGCTCGGTTTCTGAGATTTCAGCGTCGTTATCCTGAATAACCATATTTTTCCCCATTTCAAACTTTGGTCTTATTTTACAATATTAATTTTATTAATAAACACTAAAAAGCAACTTATTAAACGGATTTAGTCCATAATGAGATATTTTGTGCATTTTTTAACTAATAATTATTGAATAGGGGTGTATTTTTAATAAAAAATTCAGTGCTTTTGTGGCATTGTTACAAATATGTTAAATTTATTTGCGGTCATTGGCTAATATCTGGTAATTGCTTGATGAATATGATAGTATATATTTATAAATTTTTGCTTGGAATAAGAGGCAGATAATGTATATTTGGATGCTCTTGGCAACATTTATTACACTTTTGTATGCATTTAATCTTTCAACAAGAGAAGATATGCAAAACCTCTATACCGTGCCTCAAGCAGAATCGGTGGTGGCAAAAATTGTGACTCAGCATCGCGCCGCTGAAGAATATATCAGGGATCATCAACCGCCAAATAACGGGAATACAATTGTTTCTTATTATCCGGGAGAGGTAAAAATTGATGATTTGGAATATTATTTACCTTACGGCTTTGACAGAGATGACGAATATACAACTTTAATTTATTGTTTGGATAGAAATAGTAACAATTTGTCATCTGCCATTGCAGGGTGTCCGGGGACTACGGGAAGCTGTTGCAGCAATCCTGATGCCGTGACATATTTGGTTACGTTTGGATGTATTCCGACACGCTGGCGTAACCTTATTACCGGAAAACCCGATAATAATTTGTTGAAAGCTATTGATAGCGTTGTCGGCTTTGGTATGGATTTTGGATATGCAACCGCATCTAATGGCCAATGGAATGCCAATGAAACCGTAAAGTCGACAATGATGATTAGAGGTAGAGAGACGACTTATACTTCCATTCCGCAGTATATTATTTCTAATACTTTAAGCGGAGTTGGTAATAAATCTTTTAACAAAGTTTGCGTGAATAACGCTAATTGTCCTTACTGTTTAGTTTATATGACGCCGTATATTTAATGGATTTGAGGAGAGACCATAATGCAAAAAGTTAAAAAGTCAAAATTAAACGAATTAGGTAGTTTAATGATTGAGGCAATGGCGATGTTGGCACTCATTTCCATGGTTACGCCGATTTTGTATAAAAAATCAGCCGAAAGAACAACGGAATTGCAAGATATTAATGCCGCCAGCGAAATCAGGTCATTGATTAAATCTTTAGACGATTATGTTAGTGATCACTATAATGACATTTTGCAAGGTAAAACTGTTACTCAGAACTGTAAAACCGCATCGGTTAACTTTAGTGATATGAAAGAAACTACGACAGCCTCTACGCAAAAGAAAACAATTAATATTAACCACTTTTGCGAATATTTGCCTTATGGCTTTTTGGATAAAGATAAAGAAGCTCAATCAACCAAAACTTTTAGCAAAAACTATAAAGTTGTCTTTAAAAAAGTTGACGGTGGTAACGGTAGAAAAAGAGTAATTACGGCTTTCTTGATTACGGAACCTAGTGATGGCGGAACATTTCCTAAATTAAGAGCTTCTCGCATAGCATCAATGATTGGCAGTAACGGCGGTTATTTGAATGTGTCGGGAGGAACTGCCTCGGCAATGGGTACGCAAGGTATTTGGAGCGTGGATAATATTGCTACGGATTTAGGGGTGGCAGCAAATACGGTTAAAGACGGTGCGATTATTGCCTCTTCCGTGCAAGGTATTGCCTCTCAGGGCGGGGTGGATAACGATGAAGTCTTGTATCGTAAATATAGAACGAACCGCGCCCTTAATACAATGGAAACCGATTTGCTGATGGGAACCAGTGAAGCCTTGGGAAATAATATCACACGCGTAAATCAGATGATTATTGCGGCAGGAAGACCGGCAAATTTTGCTGAAAAGGCAAACGATGCAGAATCTGCACTTTATATTAAAAATGGTGGGGCTACGATTAAAAGCGGAATTAAAGCAGCAGATGGACAGTTTGTCGTTGATAATCTTGGTAATACAAAGGCAGTTAGTTTTCTTGCCGGAAACTTTTCGGCAAAGCAAGATTTGTTGCAGTTGGGAGATGGTGCTTCAGGATTAAATGCTACAAATTCAGGATTTACGTTGAAGTATAACAACACAGGAACTTGGGATGCTACTACAGGTTTAGATAGTGCTCCGATTAATCTTAATTCTGATACAAAAATTGATGGTAATTTGCATGTCACAAAAAATGCATATGTTGGAAAAGATTTACGCGTGGGTGGTACCATTAATTCAGATAAATTGCATGCCAGAACTCAATTAACGGTTGGTGGAACACCCGAGGATCCTTCATATTTAAAGGTAGCATCAGATGGTGCGTTGTTTAAACAGTCTAAATTTGTTGTTGGAGGATCAACTGTAGACGATGCTAATGCACGGTTGTATATTGATGCAAATAACACTACGTTAAGATCTTTGACTACAACAGGTACAACGGGTAATCTTACTTTAGAAGGTGGAGCTTCGGCAACACTGCAGACAACGGCTGATGCCGGAATAGTTACAATTAAATCTGGTACGGGTGGTACAGTTGTTGATTCCGGGGGACAAATTACAATTGCCGGGGAGGATACTTCTACTACTTCATCTGGAAATGCTCCTGCGGTAGTGAATGCATCTGTGAAGATAAATGGAAGTATGATGAGTTTTTATAGAACTGCCAACGAAATCGAATCACTTGTTAATTCATTTATTATTTCATCTAGTGCGGCACCGGCTTCTCCTTATCTTAATGTGGATCCGAGTACCGGCAAGAAGGTGTCAATTGCAGGTATGAATTTAGATGTTAGTGGTCTTGATGGTGACGGCAATGTAAGTAATGTACTTACCGTTGATGCAACGGAAGGAGATGCTTCTTTTGGTAAGGCCACTCTAACAGGCGATTTGTCCGTAGTTAGTGGTGCGTATAGTTATAAAGATTCTTTTGATAAAGATGTAAATGTGGGGGCTGTAAATTTATTTCAGGTAAATTCTATACAACATCAAGATGGAGAAACAGCAAATCCGGCAACGGTTGTTGTTAATCAGGATTATTTAAAAGTTAATAATATGGCTGATAGCTCACGAATTTTAACAGTAGATGTTAAAGGTAAAACAACAAGTGATGCTAATAAAGGAAGTGTTTATATCCGTAAAGGTGTGTTGGAATTAGAGGCTAATCCTGCAGCAGTTACTTCTGAACAGGATGGCACTACTTATTCTAATCAAGGCTATGTAAAAGCGGATAGGTTTGTGGCGAATAAAGCTTTGGAAAGTGAGGCAATAGCTAGACCTATGGATTTTGGTACGTTGACTACAGGGGGATATGATAAGTATCAGGTGAATCCGGCTTA
The DNA here is from genome assembly GCA_944393175.1 of uncultured Alphaproteobacteria bacterium. Classification (GTDB taxonomy): domain Bacteria; phylum Pseudomonadota; class Alphaproteobacteria; order RF32; family CAG-239; genus Scatocola. Next base: position 100,000 of record CALXZH010000029.1, read on the forward strand.
TACCTCAGTGATGCACGATATTAAGCTGACAACGCGCGGTGGGGCTCGTTTGAGTGATATTTTGCCGGATTTCATCAATAAAGGAATTTATATTGTTGATAATACTTATAAAGAATCGGCTGTTAGCTCTTGGAATACATCAGGATTTAATCCTAAGCCTGCTACTGCTTATGATGATTGTGAGGCTGACGCTGCTTGTGTGGCCAGTCCGTGGATGGGCTTTGTGCCGACGCCAACCTGTCCTCCGGGGTATATGAAAGTGATTACTTTAACTCCGGCGACTTTTTCCATGGCGCAAGCCGGTGTTCCGGGGCCTTTACCCTCAGGACCAGGTGCCAAAAAAAATGTGGATTTGATTATTGACTATAATGTGCGTGATCCAAACGAATATGTTGACGGATATACGGGAACTGCACATTATAATAAATCCACTTATGTTACGACCGCGCCGACGCCGTTGTATTTCCAAAAAAATACGTGGTTGAGAAGTATGGTTATACCTTATTCAAAAAAAGACGGTGACGAAACGGACCTTGCTGCTTTTAAGGGATGGAGTGCTGTTATGGGATTTGTTTATCCATATAATTACTATCAAAAATACATAACTTTATTGGGGCTAACGCCGACTGGTGCCGATGCCTCAACCGTGATTTGGAATCTGTTTCCGGTGTATAACCAAACCTTGGAAGGGTATGCTACGGTGTATTGCTATTTTAACCGAAGCGAGACAGCTTTTGGGGATACATTGGTTGATAAAACTTATGATCAGCTAGGTAGCTTTAGAAAGCCTAATGTGAAATCAAATGATGATTATGTTAAACGTTTGAATGATCCGACCTTGGGTTATTTTGATCCGTGGTAAGGTTGATGACGCCCCGTGATTGCGGGGCGTTTTGTTGTGTAAAGAATAGAAATTTTGAAGAAATATTTGAAAAACTCCTGTATAGTACTTTATAAATTAGGAGAAATGATTATGAATACAAAATTTGGCGTGATGTGTGCTTGGTTGTGCGGTAGTATGATGGTGCAAAATGCTTGGGCTCAGGCTACTTATTTTGACGGCAGTGCAGAGGGCGTGCAATCTTTTCAGCAAGATGAAGATTCTTGGCGGCGGCAAAAACCTAAAAAAAGCACAATCTTACAGGCAGTGCAGGATTCTATCGGACAGGCGGCTCTTGCAAATATTACCGATGCCGAACAAGTTTTTTGCTACCAAATCGCCAGCAGACCCCATAACTATAACGGCTATACCATTAACGGTATGGTTATTACCGGATTTTGCGGCGTGGTCTCTCCGGCTTTGCAGCAAACCATTAAAGAACAATTCTTTTCAACCGAAGATAATATTGATTTTATTAATACGGAAAGGTGTATTATAAAACCAAAACTTATGATTCGTTGGGTTAGAGGCGTCGATGCTACAGATATGTTGATTTCGGCTCCTTGCTATTCATATTCAATCTTTTATGGCGGAAAAGTTAAAACTTTTAATTTTAAGCCCGGGTCGGAATTGATTGATACAATGGTGGCATCATTTAAGGATATTACAGTGCCGTTTGTGTCGCCGGCCTTGCTTAATCAGTTGTTGCCGGTCGGCGTGCCTCAGACTAAGGCACAAAAAGAAATTGTGAAACAACAGACCGGCCCTATCAGAAATTGGGAAAAACCAACGCAAACCCAAACACAACCTAAAAAATCCGGCGGTTGGAATAACCTAAAATTCGGAAAATAGGCTAAGGCAAATAAACAGTTTGGTTAAAAACATTTTCTAAGAAAAACAGCGAAATAAAACAAATTATCGCGGAAATTACGGGGGTGGTTATCCACCCCAAGGAGACTTTGCCCAAAATATCCCAACGCATATTATGACCGCCTTTGGCCAAACCTATGCCCATAACGGCTCCGATAACGGCTTGCGAGCTTGAAACCGGAACTAAGGGGAGAGCAGGCAGGTTATGCTGTTGTAAAATTTGTTCTAATCCCTGTGAGGCAAATAAAAATAAGACTATTGATTGCGAAACAACAACAATCCATGCCGTAATCGGGGTCATAACCATTATTTTTTTGCCGATGACGCGCATTACTTTATGCGAACGCGTGAATATTCCGACACTGATGGCTAGTCCGCCGATGAGAAATAAAAGCTGTGTCCCGCTTAGCGAAAAATTATGCCAGCTGACATTTTGCAGCGGGTTGGCATCAACAAATACGCCCATGACATTGCCAATGTTGTTTGAGCCTAAAGCATAAGCTCCGAATGCTCCGGTCAATATTAAGCCGATACGGGTATAGCTATCAAGCCTTAGTAAATGTATTTTGGCATGCTTGAGCAGATAGCGGGTGAGAATGTAAAGCAATATTGCTATTATTCCTGCCAGAAGAGGACAGAGAATCCATGTGCTGATGATTTTGGATAAAATGGTATAATCTGTCGGTTTGTTGCTGTATATGTTCCAGCCAATAATGGCGCCTACTATCGACTGCGAGGTGGATACCGGTATGGAACTGTTGACCATCCAATATACGGTTACCGCTGCCGAAAAAGCACACATAAAGGCTCCGGCAAGCGCATTTACCGCGCCTAATTCTACTAGGGTTTTACTGGCGCCGCTTCCTGAACATACGGCTCCTAAAATGACAAAAATTGAAGCAATGATTGCGGCCGTTTTGAAGCGCACCATCTTGGTGCCAACCGCCGTGCCAAATATGTTGGCGGCATCATTGGCTCCTAATGACCAGCCCAAAAATAAGCCACTGCTTAAAAATACAAAAAACATATAGTCCATGTTAAATGTCTCTTTTGATGGTAAAAATTAGTAACTCATCAATGCAATCTTCGGCAATGTCGGCAATGTCGGCAACTTCGGTAATCAGATTGCTTAATTGTAATTTGTTGGCTAACGGCAAATCCGAATCAAAAATTGCTTCTTTCATATGTCCGGAGGAAAGATCCGTTTCATGCTCTATAAAATATACTTTTTGTGAGTAATCTCTTACCGAACTTATGTCGCGGAAAAATGCTCGTGACGCAATGGCCGTGTTTTCACAACAATCGGTTACCTGATCACACAGCTCCAGCATTCGCATGTGATATTCCGCCGGAAAATCAGGCCTTTCTATATAAAAACGATAGGCTACCTCATCAAACTTGTTGATGATTTTATCTAAGTTTTCAACCAGATTTAGAACATCGGCTCGCAAATCAGGAATTAGATTATGTTCATAAAGCCTACTTTCTATGTCGCGACGAATAGAATCCGCGTCATGCTCAATTTGTTTGATTTGTTTATTGAGCTTTTTATATTCGTGACTGCGTTGTTCGTTAAGATAAACGCGAATTGCTTTTTTAAATGTCATGGCGACATCTATAATCTTATCGTGAAATATGTCTATTTTGCTTTCCAGCGATTTGGTCTTGGAAAACAAGGAAATTTTAACATGAAACATTTTAGGCTCTTTCCGTATGCATTATTTTTGTTTTCAGTATACTCCTTAATTTATGAATAAATGATTTAGCTTTTTATATTATCTTGCGAATAAATAGTTATATTTTGCTTGTAAATATTTTGAGGATTGAGTAGATTATATCTGTTTTAATTATAATTCAAAACTTAAGGATACCAATATTATGAACAAGTTGAATTCAATTTATGTATCTCTTCTGGCTCTTGTTGTGGCCATTGCCTCTGCAGTAATGTGCTTCTTGAATTGCCAGAATTCTAAGAGTGTTAATGTAGAACAAACTTTGCTCGATAATCCTGAGATTATTGTCAAAGCTATGCAAAAATATGAAGAAAATCTGCGTGAACAAGCTTTGGCCGGTGCTCAAAAATTAATCGAAGATAATCTGGATGCAATCAATAATGACGCTGCAACTCCTTTTGTTGGTGCTGCTGATGCTCAAAAAGTTGTTGTTGAGTTTTATGATTATTCTTGCGGATATTGCCACAGATTGTTCCCTGAACTCAAAAATGTTATGGCCGGTAATACAGACGTTAAGTATGTTTTCAAACCGTTGACTTTCGTTTCTCCGATTTCTGAATATGCTGCTCGTGCTGCTTTTGCTGCAAACAAACAAGGCAAATTTATCGAAGTTCACAATGCTATGTTTGAATTCGGCGGACAATTAACCGAAGCTGCAATCGATGAAATCGCTATGCAACAAGGTTTGGATATGGCAAAATTCAAAGCTGATATGAATTCGCAAGAAGTCAGTGATGAATTAGCCGCTGTTAGTGATTTGGCTAACAAAATCCAAATCAACGGTGTTCCTGCTTTGATTATTAACGGTAAAATGGTTCAAACTTTGGACGGAGCCGTTATTTTGGAAAATTTAAACAAGTAATTGTTTAATCTTAAAAAAAAGGAGTTCGATGGAACTCCTTTTTTTGTATCTTAATATTTTCGGTCAATGATGTATTGGGCCAAATCTTGCAAGGTTTGCGACTTGTTTCCAAATACAGAAATGATTGCTTTAGCCTCTGATATAAGTTGTTTGGCTATTTGTTTGGCTTGGTCCAATCCATAAAGGCTTACAAAAGTCACTTTACCTTGAGTGGCGTCTTTGTTTAGAGTTTTGCCTACCAGTGCTTGCTCGCCTTCAACATCTAAAATATCATCGGCAATTTGAAAAGCTATGCCAATCTTGCGTGAATAGTCAACAATGGCTTGGCGTTGAGCGGAATCTGCGCGGCCTAAGACGGCTCCTGCCTCGCAGGCAAATCGGATTAATCTGCCGGTTTTCATTTCTTCTATATGTTTGATGAGATGTTCGCTTTCTTCTGATTGCGGAAGATTTTCAGCAACCAAATCAAGCATTTGTCCGGCAACCATTCCGTCAAAGGCTCCGGCACCCGATGCCAAAAGCGAGATGAGTTCGCACCGCGTGCTTGAATCTTGACAGGTTTGCGGTGAACTTAAAATTTCAAAAGCATAGGTTAATAACCCATCCCCGGCTAAAATGGCCGTTGCTTCATCAAATTGCTTGTGACAAGTGGGTTTGCCGCGACGAAGATCATCATTGTCCATGGCCGGTAAGTCATCGTGAATGAGTGAATAAGAGTGCAGCATTTCAAGCGCAACGGCTGTTCTGATAGAGTTTTCAAAATCTATGTCAAAAAGCTTGGCCGTTTCACAGACTAAAAATGGTCTGAGGCGTTTTCCGCCATTGGTTACGGAATATTGCATGGCTTCAACTACGCGTTTTTCACGCCCTTGCGGCAGTGGAAAAAATGCCGGCAATGCTTGGTTAAATTTGGTTGAGTATTCGGAAAGTTTTGTTTTTATGTCAGTCATTGTTTTATTCCATAGGCGGAAGCGGTGCGGTTGACATAGTGCCATCAGGTGCAATTTCTATTTTTTCAATTTTTAGTTGGGCTGCTTTTAATTTTTGTTCACAAAATTGTTTGAGCTTAACTGCTTGTTCGTAGGCAGATACAGCGTCGTCTAATTTGATGCGCCCGCCTTCAAGTTCGCGAACTATATTTTCTAACTTGAGAAGTGCGTCTTCAAAACTTAAATCTTTTAATTCTTCTTCACTCATTTAATATCTCCTTTTTGATTATAGCAATTTTATTATATTTACTTCAGAAAGGCAACTCTAACAATAGACAATGTGATTAACAGCTAAAGTCTATATAGCTCTTAGTTTTTCTACAACTCCCGTAAAGGCTCCTTTTATGATACATTAGTGATAAGTAAAGGAGAAATGTCATGAGAGATTTAGCTGTTGTTAAAGGTGCGGATTTGTTAAAGTCACTGGGAAACGCAAAGCGTTTGGAAATTGTGTGGTGCTTAAGGGAACAAGAGCTTTGCGTCGGTGCTTTGGAGAAAAAAATAGGCTTAAGTCAGTCGGCCCTTTCTCAACATTTGGCTGTGTTACGCGCTGCTCGAGTGGTTAAAACCAGACGTGAAGCTCAAACAATATATTATTCTCTTCGCAGTGAAGCTGCTGTAAAAATTTTGAATTTGCTCGATAAAATTTATAACCAACCTTATAAAAGCGAATATGATGTTTAGGCTTGAGCTGTGTCAATATGCGAGATTTTTATGGCGTGCTTGGCACAATCATAGCTGATGCTTAATTGACCATTTTTAAGCTCAAGTGCTTGCTTGCCAAAGAGTTCTTTGCGCCATCCTTTGAATATGGGTAAGGAGTTGTCATCGTGGGCAGAAAAGCGTTTTAATTCTTCTTCTGAGGCTATCAATTTGGCGACAACGCCGCTTTCTTGACTGACAAGTTTTAATAAGAGTTTTAAGAGCTCGTAGAGTCCGGAACTTCCTTGCGGGAGAGGCTTGTCTTTGGGAAGTTTTACATAATTTTCGGGCGAAATTTGAAGTGCCGTTTGGGTGACCTCTAAAATTTCCGTACCTAATTTTCCTCCGGATATTTCTTTACGCATTCCGCGGACTTGTTCCAATTCTTCTTTGGTTGTCGGGCAAAGAGCGGCAATATTGACCAGCAAGTCATCTTTGATGATGTTTTGTCTGGGGACATCTTTGCGTTGAGCCCTTTCTTCGCGCCAGGCGGCTAATTCGCGCAAAACAGTCAACATTTTGGGACTATGGGAGCGATGTCTGATTTTGAGCCATGCATCATGCGGAGAAACAACATATGTCTCCGGTTTGGTTAAAAGTTTCGCTTCTTCGTCCAGCCAGTGAAGACGTTTGTTTTCTTGAAGTTGTTGCTTTAGCCCGAGGTAAACGTTTACCAAGTGTGTTACGTCGCTTAAGGCATAGTGCAGTTGATTCTCATCTAACGGCCGCAAGGACCAGTTTGATAAGCGGGAGGTCTTGTCTAATTCTATATTGCAGATTTTTTTGACCAAGGTTTCGTAGCTTACCGAATCGCCATAACCACAAACCATGGCGGCGATTTGTGTGTCAAATAAAGGTTCGGGAATGAAACCAGTCAGCTTGTATAGTATTTCAATATCTTGTCGGCAGGAGTGAAATACTTTGGTAATTTGCGGATTATGTAATAGTGCAAAGAAAGGTGATAAATCCAAATCAGGTGCTAAGGGGTCAATAATGGCCGCATCATCTATGGCTCCAACTTGAATTAGGCATAAATGGGCATAGTAGGTTTTTTCTCTTAAAAACTCTAAATCAACCGTAATAAATTCGTGGCCTTGAAGTGATGTACAAAAATCTTGCAGAGCGTTGGTGGTATTTATTAGTTTCATTTTTTATCCATTATTGATTCGTTTTTGAAAAATAATAGCTGATTGTTGTTAATTTTCGTTTAATGTCAAAAAAAATTTTAAAAAAATTGAAAAAAATACTTGCAATTTTGTCTATATGGCTATATAGAGCAAATCAGAATATATATCATTATGTATGTTGGTTAAAGGTGGTGGTTTTAATCAGCAAGTGTGAATTCACCAAAAAATTATTAATTTTATTAAATTTACTGCCTTATGGGAACAAATGAAACAAGTAAAGTAAAGAGATTTTTGTTTGCACCAAAAAATGCATCTCTCAAAGCGGCATTAGAAAGCCAGAGTAACAACGTTCGCCAAGCTGTGTATTTGTCGCGGTATGTGGCAGAGGACTACATGCGAATTAGAATTCGTAATCACTCCAACACAACGCAAGGTATTGCTCGCGCCATGGCTCATCGTGTGACACCGATTACCTACTACAAGCTTCATGCTTATGGGTATGGTGATGACAAATGTACTCAGGTTGTCGGTACCATCCGCGTTGAGGGAAAGTCCTTTGACGAAGTCGTGGAAGTGGCAAAGTGCATTATCGAAGAGGTGGCGGCTTATGACAAGATTTATCTCAAGATGAAGGTATCGGACATCCTGGCACGTGATGAAACGCCGTGGGTTGAAGTCTTCTGTACAAAAAATCGCCGGTTGAGAGTTGATCAGTGGAAACCGCAGCTCGACAAGATTGCTCAGGCGCTCGGTTCGGAGGTCGTTCTTTGGGATGCTGAAATTCGTGAATTTTAAGTATCCGTAAGCCAGAAAAAGGAAATTTGAAGGGGTTGGTCAAAAGACCACCCCTTTTTTTGTTAAGGCGTTTCATATGATAATATAGGTCTAACATACATTCCATATCCAGGGCGGTCATCGGTTTTGTAGCTAGTGTTATAAAATCCATTACCGCTAACATGCCACATGTGAAATCCCCAAGCTTTGGTATCTGAGAATTGTGTGGATGACCAGTAAAACTCTCTGTCGATTGTTTCCGCTCCAAAAGAAGATAAAAGTGTCATAGTATTGTCTATTGTCGTTTTTACATCGTATAGACTGATTAACTCTTTGATACTTGGTAAAAACCACTGGTTCTTTTTGCAAAAGTCTGCAGAACAGTATTGAGGCTCGTATGCATTGGCTGCCTCTGCTGCATAAGTAGTAGATTTATCTGCTAAAATAGTGTCTGTGTTATATCTTCCATTACTGCCACATTTTTTTAAGTCGTCTGTGAAAAGACAAACATCCAGATTTTTTATTAGAACATTTCCTCTTGACCAGGGCATCATTTTATGTCCTGTACTTCCGTCTTTTTGAACACAATTTAGAGCTACAGCTAAATGATTTTGTTCATCAAATATGACGCCGATGGGATAAATATTTGTTGGTAGTTTATTGGCGTCATAGCATAATTTATTACTTCCTAAAACGCTACCAACGCTACATTCTATGTTATCTTTAGAACAGAAAAATTTTGAGAAGTCGGTTGGACATCTTACGTGAGGTTTTTCTAAACATTCATCGGCAGTCATCGTGTATCCTAATTCAAGACAATCAGGTGTTGACGTGCAATTTAGATTGGATGCGGAGGCTGAGTATGAGTATGGTGGAATTAAAAGATATATGCTTATTGTAAGGTAAGAGAATGTTCTTGGTAAAAATTTCATAATTACACCTCATAAAATAGGTTAAGTTTTTATAATTCTACCAAATATTTCTATTTAAGTCAATCATTTATAAAATGTTTTTTTTATTTTGGCTAAAACGTGTATTCATAAAGAATAAATAAAAATAAAGAAATTTTGTTTTCTTTATGGGTTGATTTTGTCTAAAAAATTTATTATAACGATTTATGAATTAATCCTTTTATGTTTTATTTTTTTATTTTTATTTTTATGGAAGCAAGTAAAGTTTTGGCCCTGATGGCAGAGATTATGAGTGATGACGTGCAGAAGTTTAACTATTCTCCGCAAGATGTGATTGACATTTATTGTCAAGTTCGGAACTGTGAAGAAAACTTAAAGCAACGTCAGAAAAAAATGTGTGCAACACCCGTGATTCCGTTGAAATTGAGTGCTCTTGCCGCAATGAAGCTGCATTTGTGCAATATCTATGAGTTTATTACCAAAGATGAAGCCGGTGCCGCAAAGATGGAACGTTGGTATCATAAATCTAAACAGGGCGTTTCTTTGGAAAACAAAACAAAGGTTTTGACCCCGAAGAAACCTGCTGCTAAGAAGAAAATTCAATCTTCTTCCAAGGGCGTTTCTTCGCTTTGGCTCGGCGTGCAAAAAAGTCAACCTCTCATTGAGACGTGCAAACTCTTGACCGATGAAAAGGTTTGGAAAGGCGAAATGCATCAGTCACAGGTATCCGAATCGGCCATGAAAAAATTTTTCTTTACTTTGTGTAAGGATGAATATTGGTTCGGACAGTTGCAAAAAAATGTGTATGTTGCAATTGACTGTGAGCAAAGAGTGAAAGCTTTGGTGCAGTCGCGTTTGCATTTACAAAATTATTTCAAATTTAACTATCATAAAGAAGCGGAAGTTGAATTTGAAGATTGGTATCAATCAGTGTTGTCCGTGCTTAAGCCTGATATTGATTTGCTGGAAAAAGTGATTGCAAATGCTCGGACTGAGACTGAACTTTTGAGTGCTCAAGCTGACTTTAGTAATTTTTGGGGAAGGTTACAGCCGTTTTGCGGGCAGGCTTGTTGGCTAAATTTAACGACCCAAATAAGAGCACCGAAAGGTGTTGAACCGGAGCACAAAATGTTTGTTTTGGATAGTCTGGCTTTGTTGGAGAAACACTATAATGTAGCTCAAAATGAGTTACTATCCGAAATTAAACACTCAAAGCAAGAAATTATCGGCTTGGAGGCAAAACATTTTTTGCTCTTGCGAAAAGAATTGAAAAAAATTACGCAAGTCAAACGAATCGTCGTCTTTACAAAAGATTGTTCGGAAAGAGGAGCTTTTGTATGGACTTGTGAGTGATTTTTTGGGGGCGGGACGCGTGCGTCTTGCCCTTTTTTTGTGCCTTAAAGGGGTAAATTGTGTTTAATTGCTTGCAAATGGGGATTTTTGATTCTACAAATAGAAAGCTTGTTAATTAATATTAATAAAGAGGTTTTTATGAATCAATATCGAACACATACCTGCGGAGAATTGCGGGAGAATGATGTGAATAAAACCGTGACTTTAGCCGGTTGGATACATCGTAAGCGAAATTTGGGAAATCTATGTTTTATAGATTTACGAGATCATTATGGAATTACCCAATGTGTGATTGACAGTTCTTCCGATTTGTTCGATAAAATCAACGATATTCGCGTGGAAAGTGTTATTGGTGTTACGGGGAAAGTATTGCACCGCGAAAGCGTTAATAAAAATATGCCGACGGGCGATATTGAAATTAAGGTTGAGGCGCTGGAAGTTTATTCTCGGGCAGAGGTTTTGCCTTTCCAAGTTGCTCAGGAAGATGATGCCCCTGAAGAATTGCGCTTGAAATATCGTTTCTTGGATTTGCGTAAAGAGCGCATTCACCAAAATATTATGTTGCGCTCAAAGGTTATCTCGGCAATGCGTCGTTTGATGACAGAGCAGGGCTTTACCGAATATCAAACCCCGATTTTGACAGCATCTTCTCCGGAAGGTGCACGCGACTTTTTAGTTCCGTCTCGTATTAATCCAGGAAAATTCTATGCTTTGCCTCAAGCTCCGCAGCAATTCAAACAATTGTTGATGGTGGCTGGATTTGATAAATATTTCCAAATTGCTCCTTGTTTTCGTGATGAAGACCCGAGAGCTGACCGTTCTCCCGGTGAATTTTATCAACTTGATATGGAAATGTCTTTTGCTACTCAAGAAGATGTTTTCAAGGTTATTGAACACGCTATGGGTGGTGTATTTAACGAATTTGCTAACGGCAAAAAGGTTGACCAAGCTCCGTTTATACATATTCCGTTCAGAGAGGCAATGCTGAAATATGGTTCGGATAAGCCGGATTTACGCAATCCGTTGATTATTCAATGCGCTACTAAATTGTTTGGTAATTCGGGCTTTGGAGTGTATGACAATAAAGTGGCAGAAGGAAACGATGTTCGCGCCATCGTGGTTCCGGGAATTGCTGATAAGCCGCGCTCTTTCTTTGATAAATTGGATGCTTTTGCCAAAGAAAATGATATGGGCGGTATTGCATATATTGCTTTTGCCGAAGGCGGAGCAAAAGGTATTGCCAAATTGTTGAGTGCCGAAAAATTGCAAGAAATTAAATCTAGCCTCAATGCAAAAGACGGCGATGCCATCTTGTTTATGGTCGGCAGTGGTTTGAAACTTTCTAAATTTGCCGGTAAGGTTCGTTTGAAACTCGGTGAAGACTTAGGTATTAATGAAAAAGATGTCTTTAGAATTTGCTGGGTGGTTGACTTCCCGTTCTATGAGGAAAATGAAGAAACCGGTGCGGTTGAATTCTCTCATAACCCGTTCTCTATGCCTCAAGGGGGAATGGATGCTTTGTGCAATAAAAAGCCTTTGGAGATTTTGGCTTACCAATATGACTTGGTTTGCAATGGTGTTGAATTGGCTTCGGGCGGTGTTCGCAATCACGAGCCGGAAATTATGTATAAGGCTTTTGAAATTGCCGGTTATAACAAAGAATTTGTGGACAGCAAGTTCGGCGGAATGATTAACGCCTTTAAGTATGGCGCTCCTCCGCACGCCGGTTGTGCCCCTGGAATTGACCGTACGGTTATGTTGCTGTTGGATGAGCCGATTATTCGCGACGTTATCTTGTTCCCACTGAATGGTAAGGCGCAAGATTTGATGATGCAGGCTCCAAACTTTGTAACCGATAAACAATTGGAAGAATTGCATATTAAAATTGTTCCGGTTGAAGAAAAGAAATAAGTAAAAAAAGCCTCTCTGCGGAGAGGCTTTTTTATATACTAAAATTTAAGTTAAATGTGATATAAGGAAAAAAAAGGTTATCAATCACGGAGAAATAAATATGAGAAAACTGTTAATGTTGTGGAGTGTGGTGCTGGTTTTAAGTGCTTGTAAATCAGTCTCATTTAATGATTTGACAATGCGTGTTCCGAATCCGCAATTGTTGCCACCGTTAAAGGCAGAAGTGGATCAAGCAAGCATTAAAGACAGTTTTGATACTACGATTACCGGCTCGTCGGCCGGCAGTGGCTTGGGCTCGGAAGATTGGCGGGTGAGCGGAGAAAGTTATACCTTTGTGAAGAAAAAAGACAGCAGAACGCGAGATATGATAACCTTATTTGATAGAAATGTTGAAAATATTTCTCAAGTTTATGGTGAGCGCAAGGGAAGTATTAAAATGCGTTTTACGAATAGCCGCATTTATTCTTCGGGATTGTATTATACCGTGCCGTCTTGGGTTAGTCTTTACAGCTTAAATTTATTGGGTTTTCCGTACGGATATAAAAATACAGATTTGGAAGTTGAGGTCTCTATTTTTAATAAACAAGGTGATTTGGTTTGGAAAGATACCAAAACAGGTAATGGTGAAGAAATTGTGGCAATGTATTATGGCTATAACGAAGAAGAAGCCTTAGTGATGAGTTCTATTAGAGCTTTGAAAGATGCTTTGCGAAAGATAAATTTGGATATTGCAAACGATTTTGAAGGAATTATAAAGGGTTTGCAATAAATGTAATTAGATAAAAAAATATTTTGACTTCTTAAAGAAAAAAGAGTAAATATCTTAACGCATTTAATGCCTCGTCGTCTAACGGTAGGACACGACACTCTGGATGTTGGTATCTTGGTTCGAATCCAGGCGAGGCAGCCAATTTGGAGAGGAGTTGTATTTTCCGATACAACTCCTTGTTTTTTCTCAATAAATTGCGGTTCGCAAAAATTCTTATACCCAATTTGCACTTTTTCGTTATCATTTGCTTGAACGCCTTGC
>CALXZH010000030.1 GCA_944393175.1 uncultured Alphaproteobacteria bacterium
CCTGTAAAACTTATACCCGCTTAACGGTTAGTGATGGTTTGTTCTCCCAAGTTCCGTCCTTAATTATCTCTTTTGCTGCCGGTATTTTGTTTTCCAAAGCCGGTATGACCGATTCTACCGATAAAGTTTTGTTTGAACAAGTCGCCAATTATCCGAAGGCCTTAGGTATGAGTGCTTTCTTGGCCTTTGCGTTGGGAATGCTGCCGGGCACGCCTGCCATACCATTTATGTTGTTGGCAACGCTGACCGGCGCCACGGCTTATTATTTGGATAAGCAGCAAAAAATAGCCCAGCAAAAAGCAGCCGAAGTTATGGAGCAAGAGAAGAAACAAGGCGCCCTCACCAAAGCTGCCGACGAGCCGATAGCCAATGTTTTGCGCATAGACCTTATCCGGCTTGAAATCGGCTATGGTTTGCTTCCGCTCATCAATGAAGAAACCAACCGTAAATTAACCGACCAAATCAAAGCCCTGCGCCGAGCTCTGGCAGCGGAATTGGGCTTTGTGATGCCCTCAATCCGCATTCAAGATAATATGCAGTTAGAGGCCAATGAGTATAATATTTACATCAAGGAAGTTAAAGCCGGCAGAGGCGAGCTGAGGCCGACCCAATTATTGGTTATGGACCCGAGAGGCGAGCCGATAACCTTGCCCGGCGAAGCCACCACCGAACCGACCTTTGGCTTGAAAGCCATGTGGGTTGACCAGTCCTACCGTGAAGAGGCCATGTTTAGGGGCTATACTGTGGTGGATCCGGCGACGGTTGTCACCACGCATATCACGGAACTTGTAAAAGATAATATGCCTGAGCTCTTATCTTATGCCGAAACACAAAAACTCTTGGATGAATTGGATAAAGAGCATCAAAAACTCATTAAAGAGCTCATACCGAGCAAAGTCAGCCTTGGCGCCGTACAAAGAATTTTACAAAATCTGTTGCAAGAAAGAGTATCTATTCGCGATTTGCCAACCATTTTGGAAGGCATTTCCGAGGCAGTTTCATCTACCCATAGTTTAATGATGATAACCGAGCACGTTCGTACCCGCTTGGCCAGACAGTTATCAAATGCCAACGCCAATGAATTGGGAATTATTCCGCTTGTTACACTGTCGCCTGAATGGGAACATGCCTTTGCCGAGGCCATAGTCGGAGAGGGCGATGACCGCCAGTTGGCAATGGCTCCGAGTGCTCTGCAAGCCTTCATTACCAAAGTGCGTCATGTAATGGAAGATTTGGCCATTAAAGGCGAGACGGCGGTTTTGCTCACCAGTCCGGCAATACGTCCGTTTGTCCGTTCAATTATTGAGCGTTTTCGTCCTTTAACGGTTGTCATGTCGCAAAACGAAATTCACCCCAAAGCCAAGATAAAAACGGTTGGCCAGATATAAGGAATTAAGCCATGCGCCTAAAAAATTATGTCGCCGCCAATATCTCGGAAGCCATGCTCCTTATCAAAAATGAGCTGGGGCCGGATGCCATAATTATCTCGACCGAAAATGAAAATGGCCAGGTCAAGGTTGTTGCCGCACTTGATGAAAAAGAAAATATCGACTTTAATTCCGCCGACGAGCTAGAGATTATTCCCAGCCGACAACGGTTTGATGACACACATTTAAGAGATTGTTTAGACTATCACGGCGTCATACCAGTTGTAAGCGAACGCATTTTGGCCTATTGCCGCAATCAGAGCTTAGAACAAGGTATATCCGATGAGCAAAGGTTGGTCATGTCATGCTTTAGAGAGATGTTTAAGTTTGGTTCACTTTTGGATTTGACCTGTCCGGTCAAGATGTTTATGGGGGTTCCTGGGTCGGGAAAATCCACCACAATTGCCAAAGTTGCCACTCAGGCTCGCTTTGAAGGCTTAAGAAGTTGCATTATATCAACCGATAATGTCCGAGCGGGAGCAAATAATCAGTTAGAAGCCTTTGCCAAGATATTGGAAACAGACTTTTTCTTTTGCAAAGGAGAGAGGAGTTTATACGAGGCCGTTCGGTCAGCCAAAAGAACTTACCAGCTGATTTTGATTGATACGCCTGGGGTTAATCCTTTTATTCAAAGCGAGATTGATAATCTGCACAATCAAACAGAAGCCGTTAAAAGTGACGTGATTTTGACGGTAGATGCCGGAAAAAACTCTTTTGAGGCGGTGGAAATAGCTGAAATCTTTAAGCAATTCGGGGTAAAATATTTACTCCCCACCAGGTTAGATTTAACCCGTCGCATAGGGTCGCTTTTATCCATAGCCGGTTGTTGCCGCATGGGCTTTTGTGCCGCGAGCGTCAGCTCCAGCATTGCCCGCGGTATGGCGCCAATAACTGCCAAAAATTTATCAAAATTAATCTTATCATGATTGGGAACTCAAAATGGAACAGATACAAGAAGAATTAAAAATCATGCCCAGAGGTTTAAGTCCGCGCAGCCTGCGCCGCGGGCGCAATATGATAGCTGTTGCCTCCGGCAAAGGAGGTGTAGGAAAGACTTGGTTTTCAATTACATTGGCGCAAGCGATGAGTGGCTTCAGGCAAAAGACCTTGCTTTTTGACGGTGACTTAGGCCTTGCCAATGTTGATATTCAGTTGGGGCTTTTGGTAAAAGATGACTTAGGCAGTGTTGTGGCAGGCTCAAAAACACTCAATCAGGTTATTCAGCATTGCGACAAAACCCGTTTTGACATTATTGCCGGTCGTTCCGGTTCGGCAGGCTTGGCCTCTATGCCGATAGGCCGCCTGCAAATTTTGGGTGAGGATTTGTCTTTGCTGGCCTCATCTTATGATAAAGTCATTTTGGATATGGGAGCAGGCGTAGAAAAGCCAATCAGAATCTTGTCCAGCATGGCCGAAAAAATCATTGTATTATGCACCGATGAGCCCACATCTTTAACCGACGCTTATGCATTTATCAAAATAATGTCCATGCAGTACCCAAAATCCAATATCAATGTGGTTATAAATCAGGCCAATTCATTGCGTGAGGGGCAAAGAACTTATGACACCTTGCTCAAAGCCTGCACCAATTTTTTGAAAATCAATCCGCCTTTGTTAGGCATCATCAGACGGGATGCCCGCGTACGTGACGCTATCCGTAACCAAACTCCGCTGATAAATCGTTTTCCGACCTCCGAAGCGGCCGAAGACGTGATTAACATAGCCCGCAAAATTTTGACCGAGTAAGCGATGAGCAGCATAATTCCCCCAATCACCACGCCAGATATTTCCACCGGAACGGAGACGACGCTTCCCAATGGTTCAATCAATGGTTCTGGCACGGTTTTGGAGGGAATAAAACCGGGGACCAACCTGCAAATTTCCTTGCCCTCACTCTCGCAAGGAAATGTAAATCTTTCAGTCAAAATCGAGATTAATAATCAAACCTTAGAAATTCCCCTCAAATTAAATGCCAATCAAATGCCACTTCCCAATGCGTTAGACGCTGGAGAATTGCCGGCTGAAATCAAAGTCCTGAACAACCACCAAGGCGAACTTAGCTTTAAGTTTGTGAGCATTAATAACCAGTCGCCCGAAAAATTTATTGCCCCAAACAAAGTTCCAACCTCCGCTCCAGAGACTTTATCTAAGCCTCAAACCGCACCGATTATTATGTCAGGGGCAGAAAATACCGTCCGCCCTGAAATCACCTTGCACGAAATGAGCTTGCCCAAGATACTCACTGCGCTGAGTGGAGAAAATAAATTGCCGCCGGAAGTACAAAATTTGCTTGCCGATGGCAAATTAGAATTTGCTTTTAGCAAAGTGGTGCAAACCCCCACACAATCCGCCCAACCTTTACCTTCCGACACCCAAACCGCGTTACTGAACTTAAAAACCGCACTTGCCTCGGGAGATGCTAAGGGTATCTTGTCAGCACTGCAATCTTTGCAAGGTAAAACTTTCCCGGCCATCACCCAAACCAGAACTGATGTCGGGCTCACCTCTTTTCAAACCCCGTTAGGTGAGGTTGTAAGCCAAACTCCGCTCAAGTTAGAAAATAATTTGCCGATTGAACTGGTGGTCAAAAATATCACGGTTAAAACTTTACCGGCAGAGGTGCTGGATACCTTATCGGCAAGTGCAAAACTATTAGAAGATATGGCCTCTCTTCCGGTCTTGAACAAAGAGCAACCGATTGTTTCCAAAAATATTTTAGAAACCCTCAAAACTCTTCCTTTGCCGCCGGATATTAAGCAAGAAGTTGTTTCTAAATTGCCGACCCCCAACAAACAACTCTTGTCCAACCTGAGCAATTTTGTAAAAGCAGCCGTTCATCAAGAAGTTAAAGAGTGGTTGGGTCCAAAACTTTCAGAGCTTATGCAAAATTCAGGTCCTGAGGGAAAAGAGGCCCTGCAACAACTAAGCCAAAGTCTAAATGCAACTCTTAAAGAGACGCCGACCTGGCGCATGGTAGAAATTCCTTTCTACACCGGAGAGAATATTGAAAAAATGCGCTTGGCTGTCAAAAAATATAATGATGACGAAGACGAAAGCCAAAATTCTTCTCGCCAAAAATACGGCACGCGGTTTTTAATCGATACCAATTTCACGCGTTTGGGGCGTTTTCAGTTCGACGGCTATTCGCTTGTCCGTGAGCGCCGTTTTGATTTGATAATTCGTACCGAAAAATTTATTGATAACGATTTATGTGCAAATTTGATGCGCATATATAAAAATACCTTACATGATTTGAATTATTCCGGAACAATCAAAATAAATGTTAAGGAAAATTTTATCAAAATCAGCGAATATGAAGAAAATAAGACTTTATCCGAAGGAATATTTATATGATTGCGCAATCAACAGATCCGCTTGGATATTATGCCGTTTTGGGTGTGAGTTCCACAGCAAAAGAAGAAGACATCAAAAAGAGCTATCGCGATCAAGCCAAGAAATGGCATCCCGATTACAATACGAGTCCTGAAGCGGTTGAGATATTTCAAAAACTATCCGTAGCCTATGATGTGATTAGTGATGAGCACCAACGGCTGGTATATGATTTGCTATCCCAAATTTATACCGCTGAGAATTTTCCGCCAATGAATGCGCTAAAAATATATACCAATCACAAAGGTAAGGAAGAAGTAAATTTAAGAACAATAAGGCTGCGTCAGGTCATAGGCAAATTTTTAAACTTTTCCGATAAGAGTATAAAAGAGGTCTGTGATTACGACGAAGCCAAAAAATATGTTTTGACCAATTCGTTGATTAGCTGGACGTTAGGCTGGTGGAATATTCCGGGCTTAGCACACAATATTCAGGCCATAATTGAAAATTATCATCGTTTGGGCGAAAATACGGCAGATAATTTAACGCTGCTTATCCATAATATGCTGGCCTATGCGCAAGAACACAAACCCGAAAAGTCTTTTTTGTCGGCACAAATGGCAATGCCTTATGCCTCACCTTATCAAAAAGAATTAATTGAGCGCTTTGTACGCACTTTACCGCCGGTGCAAGTACATCCCGAAAAGGCATGGGACTATTCAAAACTAAAGAATTTACAATTACTGATACCGGGATTGATAGCCCTATTATTGATGATGGGGGTTTCCACTCGAGTGATGAATTGGCAAGAATTTGCCAAGTACTTTGCCAGAAATGATGATATAACTTATTATCAGCAAGTTCAGTTTAATGACGGCCGCGGTGTAGATGATGTTGTGGTTTCTAAAGTGGTTGATATACCGGTAGACACGACAGATTTGAAAAAACTATACTATGTTACTCAAGGCTGTGATGTTATGTATGGTCCGGACGAAGATTTTGATAAACTTGCAGAGCTCAAAGCACGTACAACCGTGCGTCTGACGGGGTACACGCCAAATCAAGAATGGGCAAGAATAATGCTTGATAACGGCGAAATGGGATTTGTAAAAATGGAAATCCTAAAATCCGGTATAGGAAGAACTATTCCTGAAGGGAGCAAAATTTATACGGGTCTCCAAGTTAATTGAGTTTAATTTGTTCGATATTGAGAGCTTTGCCCGTTTTATCATCCACGTCAATAACAACGCCAAAAAGCGTTCCCGAACCTTTAGCCGGAGTAAGACGTCCGCCGGTATATTTGCGAAGCAAACGGTTAATCGGTTCTGTCTTATCAAAGCCGATAACCGAATTGTAGTCGCCGCACATTCCGACATCTGTCTGGTAGGCCGTTCCGCCGTCGCGAATACAAAAATCCGATGTCGGAACATGGGTATGTGAGCCGATAACGGCCGAAACGCGCCCGTCCAAATAATGGCCGACTTCTATTTTTTCAGCGGTGGCTTCTGCGTGAATATCAACAAAAATTGCGTTAATATTTTTGCCTAAAGTATAGTCTTTGAGAACTTTGTCCGCTGCTTGCGCCGGACAATCAACCGCTTCCATAAACAAGCGTCCCAAGAGTTGCATAATAAGAATTTTTTTGCCGTTTGCAAGCTCCAGTTCAATTGCGCCGCGCCCGGGCAATCCTTCCGGATAGTTGAGCGGACGAACGATTCTTTTGCACTCGTCCAAAAAGGGAATAAGGTCTCTTTGCTGCCAAACATGATTTCCCGTAACCAAAGCATCAACCCCGGCCTCTAAAAATTGTTTGCAAATAGAGGGACTTGCGCCAAAACCATGAGCGGCATTTTCAATATTCACGATAATCACATCGGCCTTATAGTCATCCCTGAGTTTGCTTAGATTTTTTAAGACCACTTCTCTGCCGGCTCTTGCGACCACATCACCGCAATAGATAATTCTCAAAACGCTGTCTTTCAAAAAAAAGGTTACATAAAAAAACTCCGAAATAACGGAGTTTTATATAGGTTAATCACTCTTCGGAGGGGCCGTCTGATCGTATCAAAACATTCTTATCGAACCGCTTCTCAACAAGGTGGGTGCCATATAAAAAGACCAGGGTCAGTTCAGGGACAGCTCCCTATAAAATAATGTTGGCTCGGAAGATCTGCGGAAACACGCAACAGACAGCTTCCCCCCCCTATGAGGATAGCTTACAATGATTCGATTTTATTTGCAACAGAATTTATTTGTTGCGTCAGATTTTGCAAATTTTCGGCCAAAGACTTATCTAAATCAAGGAGTCTCGAGTTATCCACAGATTGAGGAGCAGCCGCAACCGGAGCTCCCTTTTTAAGCTCGGTTAACTCATCGGCCAAGAGCAATCCGACCATAGCAAGTAGCATATTTTCATTAACTTGCAGACTTCCTCCCGTAATCATTCTGGCTTTTTCATCCAACAAACGGGAGAGTTGCAAAATGCGCACTTCTTGCCCATCTTCGCAAGCCACGGCATATTCGCGAGAGTTAATTGTTATCGTAACCTGAGCCATCGTTTTCCAATACTTTATCTAATCTTGATATAACCGAATTAATGTTATTCATAATATTTTGCGAAGAAGACTTGAGCAAATTTAATTGCTTTTCTCTTTCATCGATTTCTTTTTTATAGAGTTTTTGAGACTGAGCAATTTGCTGCGATTTATCGCTGAGCACACCGTTGAGTTTATCAAGAGCTTGGTGCAAACCTTCCAATGCGGAATTTGTCAGCGGGAGTTCGGAATTTTTTTCTGTCATAACAAAAATATACTTCCAATTTAGAGATTAATCTTTTAATATTCAAAGATAATACTTGTTCTACAAATTAATTCAAGCACCAAAGGCAGGTTATGCAAAAGTTTATTGTCCGTCTGACGGAAGAAAATCAAAATTTGATAGAGAGTTCGCAAATCGAGTGCTTTGTCCTCGATTCGGAATTGCCCGCAGAATTAAATAAAAATTTGGCCAAACAATTACAAGCAAAAAACAAAATCGTGTTGAGTATGGGCATGGCCGCGGTTGAACTTTGCCAAGACTTGTCTTTGGACGGGGTGGTTATTGATATGAGCCAAACCCCGCGCCCCAAAGCGCTGATGGATGAGTTACACCAAAAGTTAGGCAAGGATGCCGTTATCGGGGCAATTACGCGCAATCGCCGACATGAAGCCATGATAATCAGCGAGGCTGAGCCGGACTTTCTGATTTTTCAGGCTTGGAAAGACGGGCAGTCACAAGTTGCCGAGCTGGTGAAATGGTATAATGAGCTGTTTTTGATACAGTCAGCCGTACTTTTAAGGGATGAAAGCGTCTCTTTTACCGATTTTGAGTGCGATATTGTCATAATATCTGACAAAGACTATAACTTTTTTGTTGCTAAAAAACAAAGATTAGATTAAGTTCTTGATAAACATTTCATTGAAAGTTTAAATCAAATAAAAATCAAAAATAAAATTGTAAATACGGAGATAATAAATGAAACAACTCGCAGGTTCTATTCGCATCGGTTGGGTAATTGAATACAAAAACAAACCTTGGACCATCACCAAAGCAATGCACATCAAACCGGGTAAAGGCGGTGCATTTATGCAAGTTGAAATGAAGTCGGTTGAAGAAGGTACCAAAACCAACGAGCGTTTTCGTACGGAAGATACCGTAGAAAAATTAATGGTAGAAGAAAAAGATTGCCAATTCTTGTTTGAAGATTCTACCGGCTTAACCTTTATGGATAGTGAAACTTTTGACCAATTTTCCATGCCTTCAGACATCTTGGGCGACAGCCGTCCGTTCATGACCGATGGTATGCAAGTTATCATCAGCTTTATTGACGGCAAACCGATTTCGGTAGAATTGCCGCAACAAGTTATTTGTGAAGTAGTTGAGACCGAACCGGTTGTTAAAGGACAAACCGCCGCTTCTTCATACAAACCGGCAATTTTGGATAATGGCGTACGCACCACCGTTCCGCCGTTTATCGGAGTCGGTGACAAAATCGTTGTCGGAACGGCTGAAGCCAACTATGTAGAGAGAGCAAAATAATGTCTTATCTTTCCCCAAATCTGTCTTTGCTGATAAATGCGGTTAAGAAAGCCTCCGGCTCGCTTAATCGCGATTTCAGCGAGATTGAGCAGCTGCAATCATCGGTTAAAGGCTACAAGGAATTTGTGGTTGCCTCTTACGGCAAAGTCTCAAAAGCACTTCAGGTCGAATTAGGCAAAATCCACCCGGACTATCCGATTATTGCCGATGCTGAAAAATTAAGCGGACGTAATTGCTATATTGTGTCCCCGATTGACGGTCTGAGCAACTTTTCAAGAGGAATTCCTTGCTTTGCCATCAGTGTTGCCGTTTATGAAAACAACACTATCACTGCGGCCATCGTGTATAATCCGGCAACGGATAATCTCTACTTTGCCGAAAAAGGCAAAGGCGCTTATAAGGAAGGTTTCCGCAATCATGAGCGCTTGAGGGTATCAGCTCGCAAAGACTTGCAAGATGCGTTGATAGCAACACTCGTTAGCTATCAAAAGGATGTTAAAGAATACGATTCTTTACAGAAAAAAATCGTTGCTGCCACTGACAACTTGCGCATTTCAGGCTGTTGCTCATTAGACTTGGCTTATGTTGCCTCCGGCAAATTTGACGGAGCCGTTAGCCGTGGCAATAAATTGGCCGACTATGCCGCAGGTATTTTGCTGGTTAAAGAAGCCGGTGGGTATGTTTTTGACATTGAGCAAGCCGATAAAAGAACCGAGAATTTAAACCTGGTTTTGAATTCAGGTAACTTGTTGGCGGTCAACAGTGAACTTAGCCGTAAACTGGATGAATTATTATCCAAATAATTAAGGGGGAGAAGATGCGAGTAAAACAAATAGTAAGCGTATCGGTTTGCACGCTGATGCTGATGGGAGCCTTAGAAGTAAAAGCCTCTGAGGATGCTTATGTCGATTTGTCGGTATTAAATGATTTGCAGCCGGGCGATTCTTTATTTGTTGAAACGCAGCCTCTCTTCCCGATTGTTCAAAAGGATACATCTTCTGCTCAAAAAATTAAAAAGGCCAAAAAGAAGAGTACCAAAAAACAAACTAAAAAAACGCAAAAACAAGAGACCGCAAAAGCGCAAGAACTCAAAAAAGAAGTGAAAACGCAAGAACTCAAAAAAGAAGTGAAAACGCAGGAAATCAAAAAGCCTGAAGAAAAAATTGAAATACTGCCGCAAACGCCCGAAATTCCGCAACCGTTGCAAGAGGTAAAGAAAACAACTGATGCTGCGCTAACAAACATTTCGCAAACGGAAACTCAAGCCCCGTCTACGGCAGAGATAACCGCACCGACGGTTGCCCCCGGCCAAACAACAACCGATATGAATGGTGAGCCTCAAACGGGAACTCAAGCCCCGTCTACGGCAGAGATAACCGCACCGACGGTTGCCCCCGGCCAAACAACAACCGATATGAAAGGTGAGTCTCAAACTGTAGCGCCGACTCTTCCTGCAGCGTCTGTTCAAAATTCCGAGGACACACAACAAGCAAATGCTACGGTCCCGTCTCAAGTTTCGGCTCCGGAGAAAACAGACCAATCTTCTGCGGATATGACAATGCCCTCCACGGAAAATAAGACAACCGAAAATAAAGTTCAGCCCTTAATTCCGCAGGCAAGCGTTGCAGAAAATGTTGCCCCGCAAGAAGAAATACGTTTTGCTGAAGGCTCTTATGAGATTTCGGAAGAAAATAAGCAAAAAATTCTTTCCCTCATAGAAACTTTTGAAAATCCGAAAAAGAATAAAATCGCCATTTATGCATATAATTATGATAATGGAGAAAATTCATTTAAGAAAAAGAAGCTTAGCCTGGACAGAGCCACGGAAATTCGTTCGCTTTTACTCAATCAAGGCTACAAAAATTTCAGCATTAAAGTAATTAATGTTACGGATAGCCCAAGTAAGAGTAATTTGGTAGAAATTGAAGAAATTAAATAAAAAAATTAAAAAAATGTAAATTAATGCTTGCGTAATTAAAGAGTCTAATGTATAAGAGCACTAAATTTATGAGTCTTTAAATAAAGTTTTGGAGAAAAAGCAATGAAAAAAGGGATTCACCCGGAATATCATGAAATCACCTATGTGATGACAGATGGCACAGAAATGAAAACCAAAAGTACTTGGGGCAAAGCTGGCGATAAAATGACTTTGGAAATTGATCCGAAATCACATCCGGCTTGGACAGGTATTCACCGTATGGTAGACAGTGGCGGTCAAGTATCTAAATTTAATTCTAAATTTGGTGCTTTTGGCTTAAAACCTGATACGAGTGTAAACAAATAAGCTCTAACAAGTAATTTAGCTTTTTATTAACCTGCGTTATGTAATAATAATGCAGGTTTTTTATATTTCAGGCAAAGTGTCAAACAATGGTCAGAATAATACATTATGAAGTTTATGCCAATAGGGGAGAAGGTTGGAAGTTGGTTGATCAATTTTCAAGTGACCAACGGCATGAAGCTGTCAATTTAGCCAAAGAATTGGAGCGAGATGATAGGGTAGCGGTAAAAATAATTCGAGAAATTTTTGACGTTCAAGACAATTCATATCAAGAAAGTGTTGAATATGTAAGTGGTTTGAATAAAAAATCCAAATCCAAGTCGAGTGATTTTTTAAAATTCGGTCGGAATTATGACGGAGAATATGACGTTGAGTATGAAAAGACAGAAAACGCCAAGAATTCGTCAAATTCAATAATATTTGCTCTTCTCAAATTGTTTGGCATAGTCTTTTTATGTTTAGCCTTTGCAAATTTATTGGTAAGTTTGTTAGAGCCGTTAATTGAAGTTTTTATTCCCGAAGATCAACGTAAAAAAGTTCTGTTTATAGTATTTTTCTCGATTTTTATGTTGGTTACGATACCTCTTATATTAAAGAAAGTACCTTGGTCAGCGTTTTACGGTCGTAACAAAAGAAAAAAAGTCATCAACGAGAGTCGATTTTTTGATAAGGCAGAAGCAATCATTCGTCGTTACAATATGAATGACGAATTTGACGATAACATCACGCCTGTTTTTCCGGAGGCGCCTATAGAGCATAAACGCTACATTGTAGATTTTCTAACCGAAATCTTAGGAAGTTTGGATGCAGAAATATCATTGCATGACCGTTTTACCAAGTTAGGTATAAAATTAGTAGTCTACGGCGGTTGTATGGAGCTGGCGCGTTATTGCGGATTAATTATTTCGCAAGCCAATTCGCTTTTATACGAAGCTTATAAAATCTTAGATGGAGACAACCCGGATTTGGCAGCTTTTTATGAAGCCAAGAGAAGTTACAAAGACAATAAAGTTGCGGTATTCTTAACCGGTGTCGGAGCATATTTAATGTCTCAAGTAATAAAAGGGGAAAATATGGATTCTTCCGTCCTCAAGATAACCATGAAGAGATGGATGCAGCAAAATACGCAGCCGGAACCGGAGCCTAAAATTTCTTTATCCACATCTGAAACTGCTGAAGAAATGCCCAAAAAAGTTTTGGAGAAAGGCGGCAGCTTTAAGTGTATGGTAGGTATCAAGACCGGCATCAATTTTTATGATGATGAAAAAGAAATTTCAGCCGAAAACGGCAGTGTTGTAAAAGGAGAGGTCAGAAATATTATTGCCAATTTGGTTGCAAAGCTAAATGGCGGCACCGTTTTGGAAGAAGACAGCATTACCACGATAAATTTTGATAAGCTTAGCAACGCGGTAAAATTTACGATAGATTTTCTAAATGATGTTGAAGCCTACAAAGATCAGTCTGAGGAAGAAGGGCTCTTGCTGGATAACAAATGTTGTATCGTTGAATTGCCGACGACGGAAGAAGTAAATCTAAATCCTTATATGGAAGATATTTTTGAGCAAACCTATAACAATGAGATTATAGTCAACGATACAATTAAAGATGAATTGACAGGCAGCAAATATGAATTTGAATTTTTAGGAGAGAAGCGTTTAAGCCGCAGCAATAAAACAGAAGGACTATATAAATTACTGCACTAAAAAGATAAAACAATTGCTTAATCAAGAAAAATATGCTAAAATAAACAATGTGTTGTAACAGGGAGTGAAGCTGATGGTTAGTTCAATTTCTTCAACGACCAATAAAGATGAAAACGGTGTAAGCAGCTGGGAAAAGACTGTCCAAGATGTTAATGACATTGATGAAAAATTAGCCAATGCCAGAGACATGGGCTATACACGTTTAAACTATGCCCGAGTTACGACAGTTGGAAAATTAGCTAAATACGATTCGGTCGACTACTATAAAATTCAAGTTCAATCTAATGGTAAACTTGCGGTTTCTCTAAGGAGTACGGAAGGAGACGATGAAAAAGTTTTGGACTTGTCCGAATATGATGCCAAATTAGAAGAACTTAGAAAAATTACGGATCCCGAAGGCTGGGCCAAAGAGCAAGAAGAAAAGAAAGCACAAGAAGAAAATGCTCGTTTGTTGGATTTAACGGCAAAGGGATTACAGTTACAAGTCTATACAATCAAAAACGGTAAAGAAGTTTTAATAGGCGATAGTAATGCCGAAAAGGGCAGTGATGAATATGAGGCAATGAGCCAAATTCTTTCCGGCGACTACAAAGCCAAAAAAGGCACTTATTATTTCAAAGTATCCAGAGACGAGACCGTAGACAGTGATAAAGAAATGCCCTATGCACTTCAGGTTTTACAGGGAAAGAACTATAAGCATGACTATGTTATGACGGAAACAGTATCTGAAGATACCACCAATAAAAAGAATTCCACGGTTCCGACCAGTTCTACGGATGGAACATTGTCAGGAGCCAATGCCATGTTAATACAAGCCGCGCGTTATGAGGCTACGGCTCAAATGTTAGCGGTAGGCTACCAAAATATGGCCAGTATTTATAGCAAGAACTCCACAATGACGGTTGGTTCTTTAACAGTCAGCAAATTATAATAAAAACTAAAAAAAGACTTGTATATTAAAGAAAGAAAAACTATCCTAAGGATAGTTTTTCTGTTATTGAAGTAAAAAAGAAAGGAATAAGAATATGACAGCTCCATTAATGCCGAGAGCTACAGCGGTATGGTTGGTAGAAAATACTACCTTAACATTTAAGCAAATTGCAGACTTTTGTGAGCTCCATGAATTGGAAGTACAAGCCATAGCAGACGGAGATGTATCATTTAACATAATGGGGCTAAACCCAATTGAAACCAATCAGTTGACGGCAGAAGAAATTAAACGTTGCGAAGCCGACAAGAGAGCCGCTCTTCAAGCCAACAAATTGGAATTAAATGTTCGTGAAAAGAACGCCAAAGCCAAAAAACTTTTGTCACCGACTCAAAGAAGTGATAAACCGAGTGCCATTTTATGGATAATCAAAAATTGTCCTGAAATTATAGATTCGCAAATTTGCAAATTAGTTGGCACCACCAAACCGACAATTGAGAGCATTCGCAGCGGTACGCATAAAGATATGGCCAATATCCGCCCGAAAAATCCGGTAGCAATCGGCTTATGTTCGGAAAAAGATTTAGAGGCCTCTCTGGCATTTTGTAAGGCAAGAGCAGAAAAAGCGGCTGCCCCGAAAAAAACAAAAAAGAAAACCAAGACAGCCAAAAAAGAAAAAAGCTCAAAAAAATAATTGCAAAACAAAATCGAGCCGCCTGAAAAAAAAGGCGGCTTTTTAGTGTGGATACAAGAATGAATACAAACACTCTGCTTCAACAATTGATACAATATTCACCGTCTCAGGAAAACAACCTCCGTTTAAGAGATTTTTTAAGCCGATATTTATCATCATTGGGATTAAGCTTTCAAATTATAGATAAAGATTACATATATGCCGGCATCGGGCAAGGCTCTCCGCATTTAATGTTTGTAAGCTATTATGATACCTTACCCATACGCACCGAAAATTGGAGCATTCCGCCTTACCAAGGCACCATAAAAGAGGGAAAAATATATGGCAGGGGAAGTATCTCTAAAGGTTGTCTCGCTTGTGCCCTAAAGGCGGTGGAAAGCATTTTAAGCGAAAAAAGTTTTTCATATCCGCATATAAGCTTTTTGCTTTCCGCCCAAGGGACAAAAACGTTAAGTTCGCTAAAATCATCATCCCTAAAATCCATATTCAAAGAGAATAACATTCCAACATTGTGCGTATCGGCAACACCGCAAAACCAAAATTATATTGGCGAAAAAATCTCTATCGGTGCCAAGGGATGCGTCATCTTTTGCATTAAATCTTTTTCCCTCTCTGGACATCCGGCGCTCCAAGCAGAAAAACAAAATTCCTTACATAACATGATAGATTTCCTTGCAAAAATAAAAACTTATCCCCTTGATAGCGGAAATGAGTATTTTGAGCCGAGCCGCATACAAATTTTATCCATAGAAAGTAAAAACGGCCAAGATACGAATATCCCCGAAGAAACGCAGGCATTGGTCGGACTATACTATAATTCAGACCATCATCAGGCAGAAATTGTGGAGTGGATGAAAAAAAACATAGTATTTTCCAAAGGGGAATTTGAATTATCTTATCGTTTCGGCGCCGAAAGTTATATAAATAAACCATCATCCATGAGTGCATTACTGCAATCCTCAGTCCAAAACATTATTGGGAGCAGTCCACGCTTAAGTGGAAATGATATTCCTAATTTTGCATGGAAAATAAGTAGCTTTTGTCCGCTATTGGGGTGTGGGCTTCCCTCATATAAATTGATGAGTCGCAATGAATATATATTACAAGAAGACGCTGTAACCTTGGAGGCAATTTATCGAGAGCTGATAAAAAATTTTTTTACTAACGCACCATATTTGGGCCAAGATTAAATCCACTAACGCCGCCGGAGCCGCTAGAAGAACTTGTATGTTTGCGCTTATTTTCTTGTGCGGCATTTTTCATATTATCCATGGAAGTTTGATGTAATTTATCCAGTTCGGCAGCAAAATTATTTGCCTCTTTTTCATCCGATAGTTCTTCTGGCGAATTTTCTTCCGATGGAGCACTATAAGCAGGAAAATTTTGGGCCGCGCTGTCTGTTGGCGATGCCTCAGAAGACAAAAAAGGATTTGTTAAGCTAAAATCTGTGGCCGCATCTGGTGCCGTTTCAGTCTCAACAGGTAAAATATTATTTTGTTGAGGCTCGTCTTTTTCCACTGTGTCGGCAACTGTTTGAGGAGAAGTTTCTTGAGTCTTGTCTTCAAGAGCAGAGAGCAGAGCATTAGCATCCACTCCCTCAGCTATATCATCAGCAAAGGGATTTTCTGCTGTTTCAGGGTTTTTGGAAACCACCATTCTTTTGTGGGCTGGTTTTTCAGCTTTCTGAGTTGAGGTGGTTTGCAAATTTTTCGGCATTCTTATAATTTCCACACTGTCGATAATTTCAGCAGAAGTTGCCTCGTCTCCGGCAGATGGTTTAGGAGCAAGTTGTGCCAGCACAAGCGCATTATTTGAATTTTGATTAAGTGACTGAGTTTTCAGATTTCCATCTAAATCAAGCTCAATTTTATCTTCACTGTCCATTGCAGATAAATCTTTTTCCAAATCAAGACGATAAGGAGCCTTGCCGGATTGTGCGATAGCATTTAAATCTTGCAGATAAGCGTCATATTCTTTTTGGTAGGTAGGTGTATTGTTAGACTGATTATTTTCATTTGAAGTCGATGATGATAAATCCACGTCAAGAGTTGGATCAAATTCAGGTTCTTGAGGTATAGGGGCTTGTTTTTCTTCTACCGGATGAAAAGTAGGTTCGTTAACTTTCTCAATAGATTGAGGAGAAGTTGTGTCTTCTTGTTTTGGCAGATTGAACGGGGGCAGCTTTTCTCGATATTCCACATCTTGCTTAGGCACAAAAAAATCTGGAGCAGGCAAGGGTTTTCTGACATATCTTTCTTGAGCATAAGTCATTGTTGAACAGTGTAAGCAAATCCCAAACAGCGCAACGGAAATAAGAAGAGATTTTTTCATTTTTTACCTTCCTGCATTCTAACGTAAAATTAACAAATTCTCGCTATGATATTAATATGAAAAAGCTTTTTTTTATATTAATATCTGCAATTTTTTTATCATCATCCACGGCCTTTGGATATGAGGAAGAAGACTATCGTCAGGTTTGTGAAAATCAAAAAAATAATCTGCAAATAAATTTTTATACTTCTTACGGCAAATTAATTTATGACAGAAGTTTGAACAAAGAAGATCTCAGTAAAATAGCCCAACAAGCCGGAATATTTGAAAAAGGCGTATTTGCGGCAGGTTTAGCGCTTGTGAACATTAATTCGGAATATGAGTTAAATACAATTACCAAAACCATGAAAAACAATGCACACTGCTTGTTGCCATATCAATTAAACCTATATATAGGCTACAGTCGTCCGATAATTTATTTGGCCAAGGATTTAGTTGAAGGAAGCTGTACTTATAATTTGGTTTTGCGCCATGAACAAGTCCATCAACAAATCAATAAACAGGCCTTAGAATATTTTATTCCGAAAATTTACCACATCATCAAGCAACAATCATCCATCATAAAGCCGATATACATACCTTCCCAAGCCTCTGAAGAAAAGGCCAATCAAAGTCTGACACAAGCTTACCATAATCTTATTACCCCGTTGGTAGATGAATTTAGAGACCAAATCTTGGCAGAGCAAAGCAAGCTTGACAATCAGCAACACTATCAATTAGAAGGAGACATATGCCGGTATTTTAACGGCAAATCCCGCTAGAGGGATTAAGGCATTCTTCCAAGAAAGAGTTTATACCCTTATAAGCGTAATCAATATAAGTTTTATCTTTTGTGGAATTTCCGTTATAATAAATGCGAACAGTAGTCATACCGATTTCTTTGGCAAATTCCAGATTTGAATAGCTGTCATCAACAAAGACGCAGTCCTTAGGATTGATATTAAGGCGTTTGCAGAGAAGAGAATAAACTTCTGAGCTCTCGTTTTTCTTAAAGGCGTCAAAGTCTTCAACGGAATAGAATTTTCCCTTAAAAAAGTCAAACAACCCAATGTGTTTTAAAATTTTTTCACAAACTTCTCGGGTGCTGGTAGAAAAAATATATTGATTGCAGGGCAGTTTTTCGAGTTTTTCGAGCAAATTTTCATATGGCACGATAGGCTCAATCGGTTTCCGTTTGTGATACGCCAAAAATATATCTTTAGGACTAATTCCATATTCTCTTACAAAGATTTCACCGCCGTCTCTGTAAATTTTATAAGATTCTTTAACTTTAGCTTTAGCCGTTTCAAAATCAAGAGGTACGCCTAAATCTTCAATTGCGGCAATAGCGGTAGCTTCATCCAGAATATCGGCGAATTCGGGTGTAATTCGATATAAAGTATTATCCAAATCCCAGATAACGTTATTTTTGCCAAATATCACTTTAATACTCCACTAAACATTTAACAAACCTAGTAATAGTAACAGATAAAGAAAATTCGTCAACCTCAAATCACACAAAAAACGCAAAGGAGCGGAATTGAAAAAACAAAAAGAGTGTTTACATCCAATACTGTTTAAGCAACCAAAAGAGAGGGAAATAGAATGAAAAAAATATTTTATGTTTTAGGTCTTTGTACTTTGGTGCTTGGAGCTTGTGATGGCAAGGAAGCCAATGCGCAAATGCAGCAAGAAATAGATGCAGGCTCTCCCAATGGTACAAATATGCTCATGTTGGAAGAAAGCTATACCGTATCAACACCGGCCGCCACCCCCACACCACAAACCAATAATCAGATGGAGCCTCTGCCGGGAGACCCTGGAGTAGAAGTTGCCCCGCAACCGGAAACGGCGGCTAATACCACGCCAAGTGTTCCCTCACAATCAAACAATCAAGATAATATGGAAGAAGTGATTGACGAAACCATCACGACAACCACTCAAGGAATGTAGAGAATAATCTCTAAAAAAACACCGCCTATAAAGGCGGTGTTTTTTTTCTGGGATTCTCAGAAAGAAGCAACGCACACAACTTTGTGAAAAGCGTCTTCTGCACATTGAGAATAGCTTTCGGGATAGTTTTGACACTCTCTAGTGAAATCCGAACAAGGACCATATCCATCTGTCGTAAATACCCAATACCCTGTTGTGGGAGTGGAATTACATATATTTGAATATAAACTTGAGGTTCTAGAGGCGAGGTTTTTTACTTGATACATAGAAGCCAAAGTCCAATTAAGTCCGCCGACTTTGTAATTTTGGCAAAGCTCTGAAGCCTTCTCTTTTGTTGTCATACCGGCTAGAGTTGCAACCTTGCCTGATGAAGCACTTGTCAGCTCAATTATAGTTCCGACAACAACATCGTCCACATAGTAAGAACCTCCTAAAGTAATCGGATGCACTATTTCGGTTGCCCCAAACATTGGTGGGAGCAAATTTGTAATTTTACCTGAAGAATCACAACATCCAACCACACCGTAATTTGCGGCAAATTGCCATGCGGATTGACAAGTTAAGCTATCGGAATATGATATAGAGCTAGTAATACCACTGACAGGTCGTGCATGTGTTGCACGACAAGTAAGAGCTGCCACATTAAATCTTATCTTATATGACCCGATAACATTAGTATTATAATTACAATTATTAACCATATTCGAACCTGGATCGGAAATAGTGATGTAATATCCACTTGTGCAAGGATATTCTACCTTTTTATAAGTTAATTGAGGACAATAAACTTTCGTTTTATCAAACGGGCATTTTAAATACTTTGTCGTATCGTCACAATCATCTTCTGTCATATCATATCCTAATTCTTCGCAAGTCGGTGGCACGACGCAGGTTTGCGCTCTGACTTGTTCAACGGAGAAAGCTGTCAATAAAAACAGCATTGCTCCTGCAACTATCAAATTCCTTTTATTCATTAGCTTTCTCCTTTTAAGTTATTGAAACCAGCACCTTAAGGCACCGTCACACCAATAATTATCCAAATCAACCGCGCCGACCGCGCAACCTGTCGCGCAATATTTTTGTGAACATTCTTCCAATGTACAGGTGACACCGGACGGACAAACATCCAGCGTGCATTTGTTTTCACAAGTTTTGCAGTTATTGTAATATTTAATACCGTCTTTTAAGCAGTAATCCGTCGGTGCAACCGGCCCGAGGTCGTCGCAGGTCATATTGTAACCTGATTTACATTGACAAGAGGTATAGTAGGTTACGCCGTTTTGAGTGCACCCCGTTCCGACACCTTGTTGATTTAAGCCGTCGCAAGTCTGATTATAGTTACTTGGACAAACACATTTTCCGTAATAAGTTTTTCCCTCTTCCGTACAGCTTCCTCCTGATGTTACTTGCGGTGAAGGACAACTGGTCACCGAATATAAACTTTTATCGCAATAACACATATATTTACCGCCGCAACTGTCACCACTCACGGTATTAGGATAAGAACATTCGCTTTTACTATATTTGTAGCGCGCATCACAGCACTCCTTAAAATAAGTACTGTTGTAAGGACAGGGCGATGTCGGGGTACCGCTGGAACAAGATGTTAAAGAATAACCTAAATTTTTACAGGTCTGCGGGGATTCATCGGTAAATACCGGCTGAGAAGTTTCAAAAGTGAGCCCGCCATCACTGGCAATAAAAGAAACATTTGCGGTTTGAAAAGAAACACGATTGGGCAAGTCTGCAAACAGACTTGCCCCGACAAAAGGTTCAAAGGTTTGGCTTTGACTGGTTTCTACGAGGTGCGTGTATTTCTGATGAGCCTCTTGAGAATGAACCGAAACAAAATTTTTATTTACGCCGCCCAATCCGGTAAGCGCAAACAACGATAATCCTATCGCAAGCTGCTTTCTCATAATACACTCCGTTATAACTGAACCTTGTCAATTATTAACTTAGCATATTATTTTCAGTGTGTCAAATATTATTATCGCATTATTTTTATTTTGGCTATAGTGAATATAATTAAGAGTTTAGTTCTTTGATTTTTTTTCGTAAGTTGCTTCAATTATTCGACTCTGACGTAGCTCATCTAAATCATAGTTAGCTTTTAGGTTAAGTTGCGGCGCAATTTCCGAAATGATTTTGCCGGCAGTAGGTACGGCGTTCCAGCCCGAAGTTACAAATCCCCAAGTTTCTTTTAGAGGTTTGGGCTCATCCATCATCATAAAGAAAGCATATTTCGGATTAGAGGCAGGAAAAGTTGCCAAGAAAGAGGTCATAACTTTTTTATCAACATATTTACCGTTCATAAGTTTGTTTGCAGTTCCTGTTTTTCCGGCTACTTCATAACCCAACACATTAGCTCTTTTACCGGAACCTTTGGTAACCACGCCGCGCAGGAGCTTGCGCATTTGCAGCGATGTATTAAACGAAACCACTCTTTTGCTCTCTTTGGCCGAACCGTTTTTAACCAAAGTCGGTGCATGATAAATACCGCCGTTAACAATAGCCGAAAAGGCACTGATGAGGTGTAACGGCGTGATAGAAATACCATATCCGTAACCAACCGTAGCGGTTGTTTCTTCACCCCAGCGTTTTTCAGATGGAATGAGGGGCACGCCTTTTTCAGCAACTTCAATACTGTGAACGGGAGTAAAGAATCCAAGATTACTCAAAAACTTACGTTGTTCACTCTTGCCGACGGTCAAAGCAATTCGGGCCGAGCCGATATTGGAAGAATAAATTAAAATTTCGGGCAAATCGAGCCAACGATTCTCACCTCTATAATCTTTAATGGTGTTATAGCGGAGTTTGAAGGGCTTTGTTGCATCCCATTTATCGGTAACTTTAACTTTCCCGCTTTCCAAACCCATTGCGGCATTAAAAATTTTCAGAACAGACCCCGGTTCATAGACGCCTTTGGTTGCAAAGTTAAACAAGGCTCTGTCAGGAACATTGTTCATCATATTCGGATCATAATCAGGTAAAGAAAGCATAGAAATAATTTCGCCGGTATTCACATCCATTAGGATAGCGGCAGCTCCTTCGGCATGAAATTTATCAATTGCAGCTTTAAGCTCCTCACGAATGGTATCTTGAATACCGGAATCAATGGTCAGAGCTAAGGGAATATCAGATTGAGTGAGGCGTTCGTCCAACTCTTTTTCCATACCGGCGATACCTTTGTTGTCAATATTTGTAGACCCCAGCAGCTGGGCAAAGAGTTCTTTGTGCGGATAGATACGCTTTTCACCGTTTTCAAAATCTAACCCCGGAATACCCAAAGCATTTATTTGATATTGTTGTGAAGGGGTCAGATTTCGTTTAATATAAACGAAAGTACTTCTTCTCTGGAGTTTATCTAAAATATCTTCATATCTGATGTCTGGCAAAATAGCGCTGAGCTTAGCGGCAGCTTTTACTTTGTTTGGCACTTTTTTAGGGTTGGCATAAAGATTAACCGTGGGCAAAGATGTGGCAATAATAGTTCCGTTTCTATCTAAAATATCGGCACGTTTAATAGGGTTTTCAGCGTATGTAAAGAGATGTTGCGATTCTTCGTCCTCTTCCAGAGCGGCTGTTTTGTGTATTCCGCCGGATAAGCAAACGTCAAACAAACGAATACTGATAACCAGATAAGCAAAAATAAAGAGCAAAGTGGCGAAAGCGACACGATTTTTAACGGTAGTTAAAGGATCCCCGTCAAAAATATGGTTGCTGAACATATCATCTCTATCGATTCTTATTTCTTCCCCCGGAAGATAGAAATGAGAGTTCTTCTTTTTGGAAAAATACTTCCCCAATAACATTTTGTGCTTCTGCCTTACTTATTTCAAATTTAATAACTAGCGTTGTGCTTTAACCAATTTCTTTAGTTCTTTATTGCGCGCCGCTTGGTTGTTAATGTTTCTCTGAGCCAATAATCTTTTATTATTGGATTCGGATTGATACTCAAATGGTAACGCAGAATAGTTAATAATTTGTTCAGGCTTGACCGGATTTAGAGAAATATGTTTTGAGGCTAAAGTTCTAAGTCTTGCCGGAGAGTTCAAATGGCTCCATTCGGCTTTCAAAACATGAATTGATTTCACATCGTCTTGAATACTTTGATTAATACGACTGAGCTCATTTTCAAGTGCTTGTACTTGATTTTTCATAACAAACATTCCAAATCCAACCAAGCAGGTGAGGGTGACCCAGAGGCTTAAAGTGGCTGTTTTTGTACTATTCATATCGCGTATCCTTTCTGGTAGCGTTATTTTTTGACGGCATAGCGTAATTTTGCCGAACGAGCGCGAATATTTGTTTCCAGCTCTTTCTGAGAGGGAACAATCGCTTTAGAACATTCGGCAAGGCTAAAGCCGTCATCTTGGGGGTTAACATCTTTCCGGTAGCGTGAGACATGCACGTTTTTACCGGTATTTTCTCTAAAAAAGGTTTTAACAATGCGGTCTTCCAGTGAGTGGAAACTGACCACAACGATTCGCCCTTTTGGTAGGCACAAATCAAGAGCACCTTTCAAGCCGTCTTCCAGCTCGCCGAGTTCATTATTAACGACAATGCGTAAGGCTTGAAAAGTTCTGGTTGCGGGGTCAATGGCATTAGGGGTTTTGTGCACCACGCTGTAAATTATTTCAGCGAGTTCTTTAGTGGTGGAAATAGCTTGTTTTTTGCGATATTCCACAATTTTAGCGGCAATTTGGCGGGATTTGCGTTCTTCACCGTATTTATAGATAAGGTCAGCCAGGTCTTTTTCAGAGGTGTTATTGACAATATCTGCAGCGGTTTCGCCCTCGCAAGACATTCTCATATCCAAAGGCGCATCTTTAGAAAAAGAAAACCCACGCTCAGCTTGGTCAAGCTGCATGGATGACACGCCAATATCAAAGACCACACCGTTAACCGGGTGTTTGATTAATTCTTTGATTGAGCCAAAAGTTCCTTGGCAAAAATCAAATCTCTCGCCAAAAGCCTCTTTGAGTTCTTTAACTCTTGACAAAACCGTCGGGTCGCGGTCAATGGCAATTACTTTGCAGTTGGCTGATTTTAAAATTGCTTCGCTGTATCCGCCGTTGCCGAAGGTGGCATCAACATAAACTTCGCCGTCTTGCGGGTTGAGATATTCAAGCACCTCTTGGAGCATAACCGGAATATGTTTGGCTTTTTGCATCATGCTTGTGCTCCAGCGGGAAGTTTGAGAGACGGGCGTTTTTTCAACACTTCGGCCCGAATGCGAGCTTCTTCTTTTGCCCAGTTTTCAGGATTCCAAATTTGGAACTTGCGACCTTTGCCGACAAAAACGGCAGTATCGGTAATTTCGGCGTGTTTCAGGAGCTTTTCGGTCAAAACAATGCGTCCCGTGCTGTCAAAGGCAAATCTTTTGGCATCACCGAAAATCAAATTGGTTAAATCATCTTGTTCTTGGGAGAAAAAGTCGAGGCTGTTTTCCATATCTGAGGCCAGCTTTTCCAAAAGTTCTTCGGGGCAGCCTTCAATACAAGGCGAGGTCAAACTGCGGTAACAAACAATCTCGGTTGATAATTCTTTAACGATTGAGCGGTAATCTGAGGGCAAGGAAACACGGCCTTTGCTATCGACCTTGTTTACCACTGTGTCCATAAACAGAAAAGTTTTGCTCAACTTTTTGACTCCGGATTAACCATAAATTGCCCTAATGCTTATGGTATATCATGGGAATTTATGGGAATCAATGGGAATTTTTAGTATTTTATTAACTGTTCTATTAATGTTCTGGTAATATTTCAAGCGATTCGCATCAATCCCTTGCAGGCTTTGGCTCGCAGAAAAATAAAAAATATGGGGATATTTTAAAAAAATTTTTTAGTCTTGTTTAAATCTTGTTTTGGACTCAATTTTGTCTATTTACGTGCCTTTAATTTTGTGCTATTATCAATGCTAGTGAATTTTATTATTATTAAAAACTTCTTTGCAAATTGGGCACTTGTGAAGAAGAAACCTTAAGCCCGTTATTTATTATGGATGCAAAAAAATTCCCGGTGCTTAGCACTGGTTTCGGTTTGAAGGTTATGACCGAAGAGGGTGAAATTTTTAGCCGCGTAAACAACAGTGATGAAAACAACGATAACGGCAACTTGCTTGTTTACGGCACAACCATTGATACAGTCCTCTGTATCAAAGATGGCAAACCACAGTTAATGCCGGTGTTCGTGCCGAACAACATCTTCTCTGATGCCGAAGGCCGCTCTTTCCTGCTTGCCAATGAAAAAAAAGAGGCTGAAGTGGCTCTGAAGGCTGAAGAGGCCGGTTGCGGTTACATTATTGCTCGCAAACAGGTGGATGGTAGCTTCAAGGCAGAGGCGTACTTTGGAGGACACCTCATCGACTTCCCGCAAACTTTGTGGAACGAGCTGGGTGTAGCCTACAAATTTGTGGATTATGCCAAATATGGTGAGGTTTGCAAAAGAGTGCACGGCTATTACTTGGCCAAAAAGGTTGAGCCGATTTACGTGCTTGACGCCAAGGCGGGAGATTACGTGAAGGCTGTCCTCAACGGGGTCAAGGAACACGAGACCTTTGTTGAAGAGGGCGAAACCGTGGTACAAAATGCCTACCATGGCGAGACATACAAAATGAAGCTTAAAAAGCTCAAAAAATTGTATGTCTACGCCGAAACCACGGCGGAAGGCTATCAGCTCTGGAAGCCAAAGGAAGAGATACAGACCTGGACTTTCACCACGGAGAATATCTTTGGTATTCTTTGGGGCGGGTTTGAGTTCTTGGCAAAAGCCATGATTAATCTGACAGACCCGTCAGATGTTTACGGTTGTAATTACACCGTATTCAACGGTGACGATACGGCCAATGGCTCGCACCAGAAATTAAAACTCTTCTTGCCGGCCAATCCACTGCCGGAAAGTTGGCTCCAAACGCCGGAAATTGCCGAGGGACAACATCTCACGTTGGAGGCTGTCCCGAAAACAGATTACATCGAATGTCCGTTCCCACTTATCTTGTGGCAAAAACTGGCATAAGATGTATAATCTCAAAAAAAGAGAGTGCTCCCCAAAGGGCACTCTTTTTTTTTGATGTAAACTTAGCAAAAACTGCATAAAATCCTTGCAAAAATGGGAGCGAACGTTTAACCTACAAAACGCAGGTGGTCGGATAGCTGCGCTCAGGAAAGGAAAATCCATGAGTGAGGAAAGTCCGGGCTTCAAGGAAACAGAATACCAGATAACGTCTGGCTGGAGCAATCCAAGGGAAAGTGCCACAGAAAATTACCGCCGAAAAATTTTTTCGGTAAGGTTGAAAAGGTGAGGTAAGAGCTCACCGCGAGGGCAGTAATGTCATTCGGTCAAGGTAAACCCTGTTCGAAGCAAGACCAAGTTAGGAGAGCCGTGATTTTTTACGGTTTATGGAGAGTTTCCAATCCACTCCAGAGGTAGGTCGCGACGAGCACTTTGGCGACAAAGTGCCAAGATGAATAGCTATCCCCCGTTTTTCGGGGACAGAACCCGGCTTACAGACTGCCTGCCGAATTTTTTTTGAAAGGACCAAAGATGCAACATACGCTAAAACATGCCGTCACCATTGAGGGAATAGGTTTGCACTCCGGCTGCCAAACTAAGTTAACGCTTCATCCGGCGCCAATTAACAGCGGTATTGTTTTTTGCAGGAGTGATATGGCCGGCAAACCAACCGTCCCGGCACTTTATTCCAATGTGGTTGACACGCGCAACTGCACTTGCCTGAGCAGCTCGCAAGGGGCGGTGGTCAGCACGATTGAGCATCTTATGGCCGCATTATATATCTTGGGCATTGATAATGCTTTAATCGAGGTTGATAATCAGGAATTGCCGATTATGGACGGCAGTGCTTTGCCTTTTTATGAGATTTTATCTCAAGCCGAACTCCAAGAGCAAAATGCCAAAAGAAAATACCTCCGTGTTAAAAAGACTATTAAGTTTGAGGATGGTAAAGGCGGCTCCGTTGTCTTAGAGCCAAGCGAGAATTTTGCTATTCATTTTGAAATTGAGTTTCCCTCAAAAATCGTCGGTCATCAAACTTTTGATGCCCCGATAACTCAAGACATCTTTGCTCAAAAAATTGCGCCTTGCCGCACTTTTTGTGAAAAATACCAAGTCGATTATTTGCGCTCCATCGGGCTGATTAAGGGCGGAAGTCTTGACAACGCCATTGTTTTGGATGGCGAAACCTTGCTCAACCCTGAGGGCTTTAGAGTTGATAATGAATGTGTCAACCACAAAACCTTAGATGCCGTTGGCGATATGTACACTTCGGGCTATCCCGTTTTGGGCAAATTAACTGCCCAAAGAAGCGGACATTATCACAACAACGAGCTCTTAAAACAACTTTTTGCCGATAGTTCCAATTATGAAATTGTGGAGAAATAAAATGTTCCCAATCAAAAAAATCTTTGTATTTGGCTTTGCGTTATTTCTGCTTTCGGCTTGTTCGACCTCAAAGGAGGAGCCCTTAAATCCTTCGGCCGAATATTTATACAATAAAGCCTATGACTATTTGCAACAAACCTCTTACAAAAAAGCCGCCGAAACTTTTGAAAAACTGGAATTAGAGCATCCTTATTCCAAATGGGCGGTTAAAGCCAAATTAATGGGGGCTTATGCTTATTATAAAGATAAAGATTACGATGACGCCATCATCAGTTTAGACCGCTTTATCAAATATCACCCCGGCAATAAGGATATTGCTTATGCATATTATATGCGAGCAATTTGCTATTATGATCAAATCACCGAGGTTACCAAAGACCAAAGCAACACCGCAAAGGCCATGGCTGCCTTAGAGCAGGTGATTATTCGCTTCCCCGGCACCGCTTATGCCAAAGACGCCTCAATGAAAATAGCCCTTACCAATGACCACTTGGCCGGCAAAGAGATGGAAGTCGGACGTTATTATCTTTCACAAAAGAACTATCTCTCGGCACTCAATCGTTTTTCAACCGTGGTCAATCACTACCAAACCACCACCCATATTGAAGAGGCACTCTATCGCCAAGTTGAGATGTATACGATTCTGGGGCTAAATGATGAGGCTCTCAAAGCCTACAAAGTTTTGGAATATAACTATCCCAAGAGCAAATGGACCAAAGATGCCGCCCGCATTGTGGGAGCGAAAGGATAACTTTTCAAAATGTTGGATTTTCTTTCCATCCGTAATGTTGTGTTAATTGATAAGCTGGACTTAGACTTTAAGCCCGGCTTAAGTGTGTTAACGGGTGAAACCGGCGCCGGTAAATCCATCTTGTTGGATTCTTTAGGTCTGGTATTAGGCAACCGTGCCGAAACCTCACTCATCCGCCAAGGCGAAGATAAGTTAAGTGTTATGGCAACTTTTCACCTTGATAAGCCAAATCAAGGGCTCAAAGCCTTGCTTGATGAATATGAGATTGAGGCCGAAGATGAGATTCAAATCAAAAGGAGCCTCAGCTGCGACGGTAAGGGCAAAATCTTTGTCAACGACCAAGCCATCAGCGCCAAATTGCTCAAAGAAATCGGCAAATATTTGGTTGAGGTCCATGGCCAGTTTGACAATCAAGGTTTGCTCAATCCGGCCAATCATCTGGATATTTTAGATTCTTACGGCAACTATAAAAACTTGCTGGAAAATACCAAACAAGCCTATGCAAATTATAAGTCCGCCAAATCGGCACGCCTTCAGGCCGAAGAAAACATCACAAAAGCCAAGACGGATGAAGAAAATTTGCGCCATTGGGTAGAAGAATTGCAAAGACTGGATCCACACCTTGGCGAAGAGGAAGAATTGAGCAAAAAGCGCCTTGAGATGATGAACGCCGAAAAAATCATCTCCGGCCTAAACTATGCTTATGGCGCCATAAGCGAGGGAGCCGATGTTCAAGGCGCGATCCGTTCGGCCCAATCGGCCATGGACAAGGTCAATACTTTGGTTGACGGCAAATATCAACCAATTATTGAGATGCTCGACCAAGCCCTCATCGACATTTCTGAAGTGCTGAACGAACTGGAAGAAAATTCCCAAAACGTCAGCCTCAATCAGCAAGAACTCGAAAATATTGAAGAGCGCCTTTATGCCCTGCGCGGCCTTGCCCGTAAACACAATGTTACGGTGGATGAGTTAGAGGGAACCCTACAAAATTTCCAATCCCAATTAGCCAGTATTGAGCATGGCGAGGAGGGCTTAAACCAACTCCGTCTTTTGGAAGAAAAAGCCAAGTTGGAATATGTTAAAGCCGCCCAAGAGCTAAGCTCTGCCCGCCAAGCCGCAGCCTTGGAACTTGACCGTCAAGTTATGGCCGAACTCCCGCCTCTCAAGATGGAAAAAGCTAAATTTATCACTTTGGTTGATAAGCTAACCGAGGCGCAGTGGGGTGAAAAAGGCTTTAACACGGTCGCATTCAGTGTTGCCACCAACCCCAATTCGCCGCAAGGCCCGCTCAACAAAATTGCCTCAGGCGGTGAGTTGGCAAGGTTTATGTTAGCCCTTAAAGTCAATTTGGCGCAAAGCTCAAGCGTCGGCACCATGATTTTTGATGAGGTTGATGCCGGTGTCGGTGGCGCAACCGCCCAAGCCGTCGGTGAGAGATTATCTCGCCTTGCCAAAGATGTTCAGGTAATGGTGGTAACCCACTCTCCGCAAGTCGCCGCCCAAGGAGACAACCACTTTAAGGTTGAAAAGAAAACGATTGATAACATCACCACCACCACGGTGCGCGAACTAAATCAGGAAGAAAAATCCGAAGAAATCGCCCGTATGCTGGCCGGAGAAGTCATCACCGATGCCGCGCGCGCGGCAGCCAAGGTTCTCATCCACAAAGCGGCAGATTAAAGCAGAAAATCATGTAAGCCCTCTTGCGAAAAATTTTTTTTGCGTTATGTTGAAGACAATGTTTAAATAAAATAAAAGGTGTAAAAATGAAAACTCGTACCCGTTTTGCTCCGAGCCCGACCGGATATATGCACATTGGCAACCTCCGTACGGCTCTTTATGAATATTTGATAGCCAAAGCCAACAATGGCGATTTTATTTTGCGTATTGAAGATACCGACCAAAAACGCTACGTTGAAGGAGCAACGGAAATCATCTATGCCACCCTCAAACGCGTTGGCATGAACTGGGACGAAGGCCCGGACATCGGCGGAAATTATGGCCCCTATGTTCAGTCTGAACGCAAACCCATCTATGCCGAATATGCTCACAAATTGGTAGAATTGGGCGGTGCGCACTATTGTTTTTGTGCTCAACAAGAAAATGATGATGCCGATGAAGAAAATTCTATCCCGACCAAGTTCCAAGACCCCTGCAAACACCTTTCTTTGGAAGAAGCCAAAGCCCGCATTGCAAGGGGTGACAAATATGTTGTCCGCCAAACCATTAACAAAACCGGAAAATCCAAATTCCACGATGTTGTCTATGGCGATATCGAGA
The DNA here is from genome assembly GCA_944393175.1 of uncultured Alphaproteobacteria bacterium. Classification (GTDB taxonomy): domain Bacteria; phylum Pseudomonadota; class Alphaproteobacteria; order RF32; family CAG-239; genus Scatocola. Next base: position 30,140 of record CALXZH010000030.1, read on the forward strand.
TTGACTATGATGACTTGGATGAAGGTGTATTGTTAAAATCAGATGGTTTCCCGACCTATAACTTTGCCAATGTGGTTGATGACCATTTAATGGCAATTACACACGTTGTCCGCGGCAATGAGTACATTTCTTCTACTCCGAAATATAATCTGATTTATGAATCTTTTGGTTGGACGCCGCCGATTTATGTTCACGTTCCGCAAGTTATGAAAGACGCGCAACACAAATTGAGCAAACGCAACGGCGATGCCTCTTTCCAAGACTTGGTTGCCAAAGGCTATCTGCCGGAAGCCATCTTAAACTACATTGCCTTGCTTGGTTGGAACCCCGGAACCGATCAAGAAATCTTTTCTTTAGGTGAGCTCAAACAAGCCTTTACGGCAGAGCGCCTCAACAAATCTCCGGCCATTTTTGATATTGCCAAATTGACCTGGATGAACGGCTGCTACATTCGTGCTTTGCCTTTTGCCGAGTTCCACAAATTGGCACAACCTTTTTATGCTCAAACTTTAACCCGCTCGGTTAATGAGGAAGAGTTAAGCCGTGTTCTCCAATCTCGTATTGAGGTACTAAATGACATTCCTGCACAAATTGACTTTGTGGAAAAAGTCTTAGACTTCTCTCCGGAACTCTATACCAACAAGAAGATGAAGTCGGATGCTGAGGTTGCCAAACAAGCTCTCGCTTATGCAATAGAGACTTTGGAAAAGCAAACCAACTGGAGCAATGAAGCCTTGTTTGAAACGCTAAAAACCTTAGCTCAAGACAAAGGCTTAAAGAACGGACAGATTTTGTATCCGATACGTATTGCTTTGAGCGGTAAAGAAACCACCCCGGGTGGTGCAACCGAAATTGCCGTTATCTTAGGCAAGGAGGAAACACTGCACCGCTTAAAAGAAGCACTAGCAAAGTTAAATTAAAGCAATAAAAAAAGCTCCTCAAAAGGAGCTTTTTTTATTATTTATCATCATCACTGGTGAGATTATTAAATTCACTGGTTGGCACAGTCGGAATAGGTTGGGTCGGCGTAACATTAAGATAATTAATATCGGGTTTTTTCTTGATATGCTGAATTGTGAAAACAACAAATAAAGCCGGAATTAAAGCAAATGCAGCCAAAAAGAACCAGTTACCGAAAACTTGCATTCCGGCAGAAATTAGGATAGGGCCGAGCACAAGTCCGACATGTTGGGCCAAAATGAGCATACCACTGGCCGAAACGCGTTCTTCCTCAGAAACCAAATCATTCACGTGAGAAACCGAAATCGGGTAAAGCGTAAAAGTTCCGGCACCGATAAGGATGGTAGAGATAATAAGAGCTGTTCCGCCTTGAGTAACTAAAAAGTTAGCCAAAGGAGCAACAATAATCAGCATAATCGAAATGCCGACCAGTACATAACGTCTGTCCATTTTATCGGATAATCTGCCGAAAGGAATTTGCGCGGCCATTCCGCCCATAACGCCCCAAAACATAAATAGAGATACTTCTTTCAAATTAAGCCCTAAAGAAGTAGCATAAATTGTACCCAACATATAAAAAGTACCGACTAAAACCCCGCTGGCAATACAACAAACAAATCCCACCGGCGAAACTTCATACGCACGTTTGATAGGCATATTGGCATGTGTTTCAATTGTCGGAGCCGAAAGTTGCGTCAAAGAAATCGGAATCATTGCCAAAGAAAAGATAATGGAAATGATGATATACATCAACATACCTGACGGGTCTGGTACTGAAATTAAGAGCTGTCCCAAAGCAGCCCCCAGATAAGATGTCACCATATAAAATGACACCACCAAACCTCTGTTGGCATTTGTAGCTTTTGAGTTAAGCCAGCTCTCCAAACACAGCGATGTTCCGCCGACGCAATAGCCTTCCAAAAAGCGAAGCATAGCCCAATAGTACAGGTTAGTTGAAAAAGAGTGAATCAAAACAAAGACGGACAACAGTGAGGCAAATACGCCAAAAGCTCGGATATGTCCGACTTTATTTACGATTTTTGAGGCAGTAAAAGAAGCAACCACACAGCCCAGATAATACATGGACAAGATAATACCCGAAATTTGGGTAGGCGTATCAAGTTGAGTAAGTTTAAGCGCAAAAACCGAACTCAATGCGGCATATCCGCCGCAAATAAACATTGTGGCTGCAAGCAATGCCGTCAAAGGCAGCACAAATTTTTGTAAAGAAGAAGTAATTTTTTGAATTTGCAACATATTCATCCTCAAACGCGAAATTGTTTAGTGCTTTTTGTTTTGCAATAAAGATTTTGCTTTGTCAATCAAAGAAACTTTTTTGGTAACCTCATGAAACACATGGGTTAGTGTCGCAGGCATAGGGTGAGTAGGGGTAACGCGCAGATAATGGACGTTTGGACGGAAGGTAATAAAGTGAAAAACAAAAATCACAAACCCTCCGCCAAAAATCGAATAAGCCAACACAAAGCAAATCGGCCCCCAGAGTTCAATCAACGCGGACACCAAAATCGGACCGCCAATCATGCCCAAACTCTGTAACAAGATGAGCAATCCGCTGGCACGAACGCGTTCGGTATCGGCAATTTTATCATTAACGTGCGACACGCAAATCGGATACAAAGCAAAGGTGCCGCACCCCAAAGCAAAAGCAGAAAGCCCCAGAGCAATTTTTCCGTCATCAAGCCAAAAATTCACCCACGGCGCAATCAAGAATAAGCCGCAACAAATCCACATCATCACAAACCGCCGATCCATCATGTCCGAGAGTTTGCCAAGCGGTAGTTGTGCCGTCATTCCGCCCAACACACCGCAAAACATAAAAATGGAGGTCAGTTCAGTTGAAAGCCCCTTATAGGTGCAATACATTGGCCCCAAAATGTAGAACACGCCGACAAACACCCCGCTGACAATACATCCGATAAAACCTTCAGGACTGACTTTATACAGCCGTTTTAAGGACATGGATTGGTAAACCGAAATATCAGGAGCAGGTAAAGCCGTGAGAGAAACAGGAACAAGTGCCAAAGAAAAAATAACCGAAACGATAATATAAATTGTCACGCTGGAAGAAGTCGGAATATTAAGCAGAATTTGCCCTAAAGAAGATCCAAGATAAGTTGTAATCATATAAAGCGACATTAATGTTCCGCGATTGGCGTTGTTGGCACGCGTATTGAGCCAGCTTTCCAAACACATCATCGCCGAGCCGAGGCAGTATCCTTCCAACAAACGCAATCCACCCCAAATAAAAGGATTATAAGAAAAATAATGCCCCAAAGCTAAAGCCGAAAAAACAGAAATATAACTGGAAAAGGCTCTGATATGCCCAACTTTGTTAATGACACGAAAAGCACTTTCCGCCGCCAATACATAGCCGACATAATACATTGCCAATACAAGACCGGCTATTGAGGTTGAGACCTGATGCTGCGCTAAAGTCAGCGATAAAAAGGAGGTCAACAAGGCATAGGCGCAACAGGTTAAAGCTGTTCCGGCAAAAAAAGCACTCAAGGGAGAAATAAGGGTTTTAAAATGTTCCAAACGCAAAAAGAATTTCATAAAATTTCTCAATAGTTATGTTGAATAGATGCATAATATGCCAAGAGGTTTAAAAAAGAGATAAAAAAATCGGCCGAAAATTTATTTCAGCCGATTTATAACATTTCAATATTTTTATTTTACGCTGAGAGCGTCTTTGAGTCCGTTAAGGTTATTTTTAATTTGTTCTTTTTTTGCATTTTTCTCAGCTTCTCTTTCTTTTTTCTTAGCTTCAAGCTCTTCCTTCTTTTGTTGTTGTTTGAGTTTTTGTTCTTCTTGTTTAGCTTTAATGTCAGCCTTTTTTTGTTCAATTTTGGCTTGAGTTTCTTCTAAAGAAGAATTGACTTTCGTCAGAGCATCGCTTAATTTTGTTTGTGCTTGAGCAGAAGCGATTCCCAAAAAGCTAACCCCAAGTATTAATGCAAAAAATTTCTTCATCTTACCCTCCTGTTAAATCATTAGGCTTTTATCCAAGCATAAATTTTATAAAAACACAACCCCATAAGATAGCTGTTGCCAAAAAAAGAACAAGTGCTAGATTAAATCATCTATAAGGAGACAAAACATGAAAAGAGTAGCTGCCGGCATAATCGTATGTGAAAATAAAATTTTGGTCGCACAAAGAAAGCGGGGCAAAGATTTAGCCTATTTTTGGGAATTTCCCGGCGGAAAAATTGAAGCAGGAGAAACCGCACCCGAATGTCTGCACCGCGAGATTTTAGAAGAATTTAACATGGAAATCCGTGTGGGCAAATTTTTTATGGAAAGCGAATATGACTACAGCTTTGGCACCTTCAAGCTGGAAGTCTATTTTGCCACTTGTACATCTTTGGTTATTCCCGATTTGTTTGAGCACGAGCAAACCCGTTGGGTAGATGTTCAATCTCTCAAAGACTTTAATTTTTCACCGGCCGATATTCCCGTTGCTGAGGCATTGCTTAAACTTAATGATTTAAGCTCCATGCTACTCTAGCTTTACTCAAAATATCTGCATTGTACAGCAAAGCGATTTCTTCATCTTTGGTAAAGTCCGGCTCAATTTCGTGATTAATAAAGTTTTCGAGCTTTATTTGCGCTTTTGCCAAGTCGGTTTGTTTGAAATCGGGTGCCGGTCCGTTAATCGGCAGCATCAAAATGTGCAAAGCGTTCATTTCGCCGTTTTTAAGGAGTAAAATCACACCTCCGTCAGCCGCCAAATGTTGTAGCAAAATATCTTTATATTTTTTGGCTTGCACAATAATTTCCGGCACGTTTATCTCCTCAGGAATCACAAAGTAATTATGTTTTTTGAACCATAGACCGGTTTTTTCCAGCGAGGTGAACATTGAAATCGGAATAGAAAACATCAATCCGACCGTAATCGGCAGCATCCACCAAAAGAGCGATTTGGCATACATTGCCACCACAATCGTGGTAATGATACCGAGAATTGTGTGCCAAATATGGCGTCTGAAGGCATCATGGAAAGATGTCCCGTCATCATCTCTGTTTTGCGTATTCCAACTTACCGAATGTCCGGTAAAAATATCGAACACAAACTTGCTTTGAAACATCATCATAATCGGGGCTTGCAGGGCGCTAAACACAATTTCCACCAAAACGCTTTTAAGAGCCCCTTTGGTTTGAGACTTAGCCTTTTTTCCTTTGGTGTGGTATTGTATCAAATAAATGATTAAACCTAAGAACTTCGGAAAAATCAGCATAAACATAGAGAGCACAAATAAAGCAATCGTTCCGACCTTATCAAAAATCGGCCAAGTCGGGAACAATGTCCTAACCTCGGGGAAATAAACGGGCGGAAAGAACTCTCTGCCCAAGGCAATCATAAGGCCGACCAACAAGAAGCACAACCAAATCGGGGAAGACAGGTAAGACATAATTCCAATCGTAAAATGCACGCGGCTGACAGGGTGCAAACCCTTAGAAATCAAAATTTTAATATGTTGCATGTTTCCCTGACACCAACGTCTGTCACGTGCAGCAAAGTCAATCATGGTCGGCGGGCATTCTTCATAAGAGCCTTTGAGCTCCGGCAGCAACCAAGCCGACCAACCGCCTCTGCGAATAAGAGCTGCCTCCACAAAGTCATGGCTTAAAATATGTCCGCCAAACGGTGCCTTTCCGGGCAAAACCGGCAAACCGCAGCATTGAATAAAAGCACTCGTGCGAATAATGGCATTGTGCCCCCAGTAGTTACTGTCTCCGACTTGCCAATAGGCCAATCCGGCCGAGACAATCGGACCATATACTTTGCCGGCAAATTGTTGCATTCTTGCAAAAAGAGAATTTTTGTTTACAGTCATTGGTGGGGCTTGAATAATACCGGCACTTGGATTGGCCTCCATGAGCTGTGCCATACGAACGATTGTTTTCCCGCACATAAGACTATCGGCATCCAACACCAGCATATTTTCAAAGGCTTTGCCCCATTTGTTGCAGAAATCTTCAATATTTCCGCTTTTGCGAGCCGTATTTTTCACTCTTCTTCGATAGTAGAGATGAATTTCTTTAGGCATTGCTTTTTGAGCCTCAAGCCAAGTATGCTCTTCTTCCACCCAAACTTTAGGATCGGTGGTATCGCTTAACACAAAAATATCAAAGGCAGAGGCTTGCCCTGTATTTTTCAGGTCATGCGCTATTGCCAGCAGGTTGGCAAACACACTTTGCGGAGATTCATTATATATCGGCATTAAAATAGCGGTACGCTTGGTTAAGTGTGTATCTTCTGGCACCCAAATGATGCCTGGCACTTTGCGCTTTGCCAACAACTCAAAAAAGCCAAAAATACTTGACCAGAAAAACAAAGCAATCCACGCAAAGGTCAAAATAAATAAACCTATCATCAAAATTTTTGTGATAAGCAATGAATCTGTAGGAATAACACTTACCCATTTCAGCGTGGCCAACAGGGTTGAAAGCACCATCAAGCCAAAAACTTTAATGCGGCGATTACGAATACGCTTAGGGTTAAGGTTATAAATATTAGGAAAAGAAGTTTCACTCATGGCTTTTAGCTTTTTTTATTTTTTATGTTTAAATATTTTCTTCAACAGATTTGAGGGATGCGGAATAGTAATTTCTTGCGGCTTCATTTGCGAGAAGACATAGTTTGGCGCCACATGTATCACCTCTCGCCGTAAGGCTTGAGCAATAGCCTCATCACTGTTTTTGAGTGCAAAAATTTTATCTCCCCACTTAGAGGCACCCTTTGTCTCTAACAAACAAAATTTAAAAAGTGCCACTACTTGCTCATCATCAAGAGCACTGTCATGAAACACTTTCTTGGCGGCGGATAAAACAAGTTTATCCAGTGCGTCAATAACCTTGTCGCCGCTTTCTTGAGTAAGGGGCAATTTTCTTTTTAACTCAGGCACAATTTTACTTGCCGCATCAGCGGAAAAACCGAGCCCTTTCAAATATGCCCCTATAATGTCATCAATACTTTGAATTTTTATGGTAACCATTGGTAGCTCCAAGTTTCAGAAATTGTCTTACCGTCTTTTTTGAGCAAGATTCTGAGTTCGGCAGTCTTATCGTTAGGTTCAAAATCGGCATACACCGTTGCTCCGCCTGTAACGGGGTTATAAACCAAATAGGTACCGATAATTTTTCCCTCAGAGGTAGAAACTTCAGGAACAATTTTGCCGCTTTTAATGTCTTGACGAATTTGTTTTCTCTTACCTGGTAAGTCAAAATCGACCACAAACTTGCGTTTGTTTGTTTCCAACATGCCCGATACACCGCCGATGCCGGTATAAGTTGAGGTAACTTTAGCTAACTTTGTGTCAACGGGAATAGTGTTGCTCCAATAAAGTCTATAGCTATACTGCAAAGGCTTTCCGGCTTCAACTTCCTCATCGGGTATCCAATAAGCCACAATGTTATCATGAATTTCTTGAATCGAAGGAATCTCAACCAGCTGAACCGTACCTTTCCCCCAATCTCCCTTAGGCTCAACCCAAGCACTTGGGCGCAACTCATAATTTGCCTCAAAGTCAAGATAATGCTCCGGATTTCTGTCTCTTTGCATCAAACCGAAACCTTTGGGATTGTTATCCAAAAACGAGCTGATGCGCAAGTACTTTGAGTTATCTAAGGGCCGCCACAAAACTTCGTCGTTTCCGTTCCAAATCAGCAAGCCGTCGCTGTCGTGTACTTCGGGTCTGTGGTCATCAAACCGATTTTTGGTGTTTTCTCCGAATAAGAACATTGATGTCAGCGGCGCAATGCCGAGTTTATTAATTTTCTTTCTTGGAATCAATACGGAGTCAATATCCATAACCGTCTGCTTGCCTGGCGTAATCACAAAGGTATAAGCTCCAACGATGCTTGGACTGTCAAGCAAGGCATAAACGGTGACGGATTTGTCACCTCTTTTGGAGCGTTGCAACCAAAATTCTCTGAAAATCGGAAATTCTTCACCGGTTTGTACTGCCGTATCAATCGCCAGCCCGCGAGCGGAAAGACCGTATTTTTGCCCTTTACCGAGTCCTCTGAAATAGCTGGCGCCCAAGAAAGAGACCAACTCATCATAATAAGTCGGTGAGTTTAAGGGATAGTGCAAACGAAAGCCGGCATAACCTAAATGATTGTCGGTAATGTTAAGCTTATTTTTGCCGTAATTAAAAAATTGCGGGGAATAGTTAATCGGTTTTGCCACGCCGTCAACCACTTCATTGATGGGAACCGGCACTTGAAAAATAGAGCCTAAGTGAAAGAATTGCATTTCAAAGGGGAGGCGTTTGCCATACCATGGCCCGTTCTCTCTTACAAAACGAATATCTCTGTGTTGATCATAGCTTAAATCTTTTAACTCTTGAGGAAGATTATTTTCAGGAGCCTTGAAATCTTTTTTTGAGAGTTTAACAGCTTTAGCCAAAAGAACATCTTTGTTAAAAGCTTCCCCATCACGAGTCTGAGAGTGAAAAGCCTCACTTTTTTCACTTATAACCGAATTCTTATATTTATAAAAGAAATAACCGCCACCGATTGCACCCAACAATACTAAGCCACAGCCAAGAGCCGCCCAACGTTTCAACATATCACTCATTCCAATACATAAGAAAAGGTTATAATTAGCTCAATTATATTTTCTTTACTATCAATATCTTTACGCCAAAAGTCAAGCCGAAAAGAAAGAACGCTCAAGGTTAGTAACAAATAAATGAATATTGACATTAAAAAAATAAAATGTTATAAATAAACATATAAACAATTAAACAATCGTTGAAATGAGGTCGCCATGAAAAAGACTTATCAGTTAGAAGATTTGGATTGCGCCAATTGCGCCGCCAAAATAGAACAAGCAATTCAGTCCATGGAGCATGTAATGAGTGCATCGGTTTCGTTTATGACTCAAAAGTTGGTCTTGGAAGCTGCCGATGACCATTTTAAAGAGGTTTTGCAAGCCGTTAAAAAAGTCATCAAAAAAGTCGATTCTGATGTCACGCTAAAGGACTAAAATCAAGGAGCCGGACATGAAACAAAAACGTCGCCTGATAAAAATAATTATCTCCGCCATTCTGTTTACTTTGGGCTTGTCTTTGCCGGAATATGCCAAGTTAGCTCTTTTGGGCTTGTCTTATGCGTTGGTGGGCTGGGAAATTATCGTCAAGGCGGCAAAAAATATTGTGTACGGCCAAGTTTTTGATGAAAACTTTTTAATGACGGTGGCCACACTCGGTGCCGTCGGCTTGGGTGAATATTCCGAAGCGGTTGCGGTTATGTTGTTTTACCAGGTTGGGGAGTATTTTCAAGGCTATGCCGTTGCCAAATCTCGTAAATCCATTGCCGGCTTAATGAATATTCGTCCTGATTATGCCAACTTGTGCGAGGGCGAACAAACCAAGCAAGTTTCTCCGGAAGAAGTGCATGTCGGGGACCTTATCTTAGTAAAACCGGGTGAAAAAATTCCGCTTGACGGTAAAGTCATCGAAGGCACATCATCGCTTGATACTTCATCTCTGACCGGAGAGAGCCTGCCAAGAGAGGTTGAGGTAGGCAGTGAAGTCCTGAGTGGTTGCATTAACTTGACCGGCGTGCTCAAAATTCAAGTCGTAAAAGAATATGGCGAGTCAACGGTTGTAAAAATTTTAGACTTGGTTGAAAACGCCTCCTCCAACAAGGCCAAGGTTGAGCAGTTTATCACCAAATTTGCCCGTTGGTACACGCCGATAGTTGTTTTTGCCGCACTTATAATTGCCGTTATTCCGCCTTTAGTAATGACGGATGCCGCTTTTTCAAGTTGGATATATAGAGCGCTCACGTTTTTAGTCATTTCTTGCCCTTGTGCGCTGGTAATTTCTGTTCCTTTGAGCTTTTTCGGCGGTATCGGTGCGGCTTCCAAACAAGGAATATTGGTCAAAGGCAGCAACTATTTGCAAGCCTTGAGTGAAACCAAGGTCGTCGTTTTTGACAAAACCGGAACTTTAACCAAAGGCACATTTTCTGTTGTACAAGTAGAAGGGTGCAATTTTCCGACTTCTGAGGTCTTGGAGTTGGCCGCCTATGCCGATGCTTATTCCAACCATCCGATTTCCCAATCAATTCGCCAAGCCTATGCCCATCCGATTGATACGTCCAAAATTTCGGATTATCAGGAAATTGTCGGTCGCGGCGTCAGTGTCAAAATCAACGGTGTCTTGGTCCACTTAGGCAATGCGCGCTTAATGAAAGAGTTGGGCACCGCCAGCCATGAAGGAGACGGTGTCGGCACCATTATTAACTTAGCCGTAGATAAAAAGTTCAAAGGCTGGATAAAAATCTCTGATGAGGTCAAGTTAGATTCGGCTCAAGCCATTTCAGCCTTAAAAGCGGCCAATGTCCACAAAACCGTTATGTTGACCGGTGATAACAAAGCCTCCGGCGAAAAAATCGCCCAACAATTAGGCTTAGATAAAGTCTATTGTGAGCTCTTACCGGCACAAAAGGTAGAAAAACTGGAAGAATTATTGGCCGACAAAGATCCTAACACCAATGTTGCATTTGTAGGTGACGGCATAAACGATGCACCGGTTTTAGCGCGTGCCGACATAGGTATTGCCATGGGTAAAATCGGCTCGGATGCTGCCATTGAGGCTGCTGACATTGTAATTATGACCGATGAGCCGCTCAAAATTGCCTCAGCCATAAAAATCTCCCACAAAACGTTACGCATTGTCAGACAAAACATTGTCTTTGCGCTTGCTGTCAAAGGCTTGGTCTTGTTGTTGGGCGTCATGGGAATGGCCACCATGTGGGAGGCAGTATTTGCCGACGTAGGGGTTGCTGTTTTGGCAATTCTGAATTCTTTGCGCGCCTTAAGCATCAAACAATAAAGTTATTTATTTTCCTTGCAAGGGCAGCTAATTTCAAACACGTCATCAATCATCTTGTGAATCAGCACAGACATCTGATCTTGAGCGAGTTTGTAGTAAATTTCCTTGCCTTCGCGACGATTAACAATCAAATCAGCTTGTCGCAAAACGCGCAAATGGTGTGACACGGCCGAAGCACTCATCCCGATTGCCACGGAAATATTGTTAACACATTGTTCGCTATGCGCCAACAACCACAAAATACGCAGACGGGTAGGGTCGCACAACTGCTGAAACACCTCCGAAGCCCGAACACATAACTTTTCATCAGGCATTGCGTCCAACACTTGCTGTAAATGGGCATCATGGTCATGTAAGGCTAAATGTTGTTCTGTATTTTGTTTGTTTGTCATCTTTATTCCTCACTCAGACGCTATGCTAAGATTAAAAACCTAGCTTGTCAATAAGGCACACTTGTTAATTTAAGAGATTTCCTTGCAAAATACAATTTTAGTTTTATATTAAACAAATAATTCTAATATACTTCAAAAATTAGAGGAAAATGTGTCGGCACAATTAAACTATAATATCCGCAATCAAGAGCTGGAAATAGTTTTAGCGGGAGATTTTATTCACAATAAAACCCCCCATGCCGATTTGTTGTCGGCAATCCATAATGTTAAAAACATCACTTTTAACGCCGCCTCGCTTAAATCATGGGATTCCTCACTGGTGGTGATTTTGTTTGAACTCGCCAAAACCGCCCAATCTCAAGACGTAAAAATTGATTGGTCAGGTCTGCCCGCCAATTTGCAAGAGATGATTTCTTTGGCGCTGACATCTTCCGCCACGCCGCCGACAAGAGAGGTGCAAAAACAAGATTTTTTCACCACTTTGGGCGAAGACACACTCAATAATTATCATAGCCTCAAACAAGGCCTGTCTTTTATTCGGTCGGCAATGAACTCTTTTGCGCGTCTTTTGGGCGGCAAAGCCATAATGCGCAAAATAGACTTTTTGTTTGCCCTTGAAGGGTGCGGCTATAAGGCCATAGGGATTGTTTCGGTCGTGAGCTTTATGGTTGGGCTCATTTTGGCTTATGTCGGCTCAATTCAACTCAAAAATTTTGGGGCGCAAATCTATGTGGCCAGCCTGGTAGCCATTGGTATGACCCGCATCATGGGGGCAATAATGGCTGGAATTGTCATGGCCGGACGCACCGGTGCCGCCTATGCCGCCACCATTGGTACCATGCAGGTAAATGAGGAAATTGATGCCCTCAAAACCATGGGGCTCTCCCCGATGGACTTTTTGGTTTTGCCCCGCATTTCGGCGCTCATTTTAGCCATGCCGGTGTTAACGCTTTTATCCGATATTATGGGAATTTTGGGCGGAGCGGTGGTCGGTATTTTCACCTTAGGCATCCCTTATGAAAGTTATTGGGACTATACATGGGATGCGCTGTTCTTAAAAAACTTTTGGGTCGGAATTTTTCACGGCTTTGTCTATGGCTGGATAATCTCAATTTGCGGTGGCTATTATGGCATTAACTGCGGACGCAATGCAGATTCTGTCGGCATTGCCACCACCAAAGCGGTTGTTTCTTCCATTGTTTGGATGATTGTCATCACCGGCGTGTTAACCGTTATTTTGCAGGAGTTTCACTTATGAGTACTCCCAATATAAAAATTGCGGCAAAAAATTTAACCGTCGGCTATGGCGATTACATCTTGCTCAAAGAGGCTGACTTTGAGGTTAGACAAGGAGACATATTTTTTGTAATGGGCTCAAGCGGTTGCGGCAAGAGTAGTTTGTTAAGGGTTTTAACCGGCTTGCTCCCGCCTCAAGCAGGACAAGTATTGATTAACGGCGAAGATTTTGCCGCCGCCACGCCTGAAAATAAACAACACATTATGCGCCACTGCGGCATTTTGTACCAAAGCGGAGCCTTGTTCAGTTCTATGACTTTGGGCGAGAATGTGGCACTGCCTTTGCAGCAATATAGCGACTATACGCCGGAGGAAATCGACGAACTGGTAGAACTTAAATTATCTTATGTCGGACTAGGGGGCTTTAAGGATTTTTATCCCTCTGAAATCAGCGGCGGCATGAAAAAAAGAGCCGGCTTAGCCCGTGCAATGGCTTTAGATCCGGATATTTTGTATTTTGATGAACCCTCGGCCGGACTAGATCCTGTCAGCTCCAAACACTTGGATGATTTAATCCGCCAAATCAATCATAGCCTAGGCACCACCATTGTGATTGTCTCGCACGAGTTAGATTCGATTTATTCCATTGGCACCAATTCCATTTTTTTGGATGCGGCGAGCAAGAGCATAATTGCGCGCGGCAATCCGAACGAACTTGTAAAAAATCCGCCTAACGAGACGGTCTATAATTTTTTAACCAGAGGAGGGGAAAAACATGGTAAATAAACCCGACGTCAGAAAAATAGGAATATTTGTAGCAACTGGTTTAGTTTGTTTTGCGCTGATATTGGGAAGTTACATAAAAAAAGTCTTTTTCCCTGATGACAGCAACACGGTTGTGATGTATTTTCAAGAATCCATCAAAGGCTTAAACGTCGGCTCTTCGGTTGTGTTCCAAGGGGTTGAAATCGGAAAAGTCTCGCAAATTGACCTGGTAGCCAATCTCAAAGATTTAACCTTCAGCATTCCGGTTTATGTCGAGTTGGATGTTTCAAAATCAATCGTGTCGGGCGATGACAAGCAAAGCCGCCAACAAATTTTGGATGCGTTGATTCATAAAGGCCTGCGCGCTCGTTTAACCGCTCAAAACTATCTGACCGGACAGTTAATGATAGAATTGGTCATGATGCCGGAAACCCCGGTAATAATGGAAAATCTTGCTCAAGATAAAGATTTGTTGCAAATTCCGACCATTTTATCACCGTTGCAAGAATTTTCGCGTGGCTTGCAAAACATACCGTTCCAAAAGATTGCCGACAAGTTAGGTCAAATGGCTGATTCGCTTAATAAACAAATACCGGTTGTCTTGCCGCAAATTTCAGAAGCCGCCACAAGCATAAGCAAAGTCTTTAGCACCAATGCCAGACTGTCAACCGAAGCTCTGGGCAATTTCAATCGTGCCTTGGTTAATGTCAGTGCGGCGGCGCAGTCGCTAAAAGATTTAACAGACTATCTGGAGCGTCATCCGGAAGCACTCTTGCGAGGAAAGGAAAAATAAAATGAAGAAACTGGCACTTTTAGGCGTCATTGTATTAGTTGCGGCTTGTTTTTATCGCACGCCGAATTCCATGTTTTATGGCTTGCGCGCCATTGCCCCGCAAACAATCTATAGCAAGCCCCGTATAAACGTTGCTCTTAATCGTGCGGTTATTCCGAGCTATCTTGATAAGCCGCAAATTGTCATGCGCGCTCCCGATGGCGTCGAGTGGCAAATCTCAGAATATAACCGTTGGGGCGAAACGTTGAGCTCGCTTTTGCAACGCGTTTTGGCAGATGACTTGAGCTTAGCTCTGCCTAACTCAATTGTTAAGCCGCAAACGTTCAGTGCCGAAAGTTATGACTACTATGTTTCTATCGAAATTAATCGTATGGACGGAACCTGGGGCAAAGAAGCGGTCTTAGATACCTGGTGGACCATAACCGATGATGCCAATCAAGTCATCACTCGCAAAAAAACTAACTTAAGCGCGCCTTTAGGCAAAACTTATGAAGAATATGCCCAAATACAAAGCCAACAACTCTCAACTCTGGCAGCAGATATTGCCGCCGAACTGGCAAGGCTCAAATAAGGGTGCGATAATGACGAAGCAACACCAAAAATATTTATTGCGCGGCTTAGTTTTTGTCGCCGGCTTTATGGCCGTAGCTTACGCCGCACTTTATGTCTTAAATGCCGAGAAACCCTTGCCCGAAGTAACGCCTTTGCAGCAAGTTGTGCCCGGCCAAGCCCAACCGAGTGTCTATTTTGGCTTTTCGCGAGAAGAATGTCTGAAGCAAAATATGGCCTGGAATTTAGACGATAATAGTTGCCTGAACTTCTCTGATTTGAGCTTATGCTATTCTCTGGAAGGCAATTGGCAATACCCCGCCAAATGCAAATAATGAATAAAAAAAACGCCGATATTTAATCGGCGTTTTTTTCTACTCAGATTTTAGGCCTTAGGTTTTCTGCCTTTCTTTTTGGCAGGCACAACCTCTGAGGCAACTTCTCCTTTTGCTTTAGACTTTGACGCTGCTTTTTTAGATGATTTTGTTGTTTTTGCAGCAACGTTTTTTTTCTGAGCAACGGTCTTTTTCTTTGCTCTTGACACTGTCTTAGGAGCTGAGGAGGTTGATTCTTTAGAAGACTTTACAACCACATCTTGAGGCAATTGTGGCGTTTGAACTCCAGAGGCGTCTGGTAATTCAAAACCTTTGAGGAGATGGATTAAATAAAATTGCAAAGCCACCACCACAATCACCGAGGCCCACATGCCGACATTTAAGCCTGTAATAAATTTCAAAATTCCAAATAAAATTAGGGTCGTAACAAAAGCCACCATGCTCAAACGCATTTTTTTGTTAAAATCAAGATTAACTTTTGTAAGAGCGGCAATGATGGCGGCAACGGCCGAGTAGAGGAGCGTCATTAAAAAATAAAAGACAAACAGCCCTGCAAAAACAAATATAGCAACACTAAAGGCCGTCCAATTAATGAAAGACGTGAAAGCGTCCGTATAATCTTTTTGTTCCAATTCGAAGTCACCGTCAAGTTTATATGTCCGCGCCTCATTTTCATTAATCAGGTAAAGAAAGGACTTTGTAATATAAACACCTTGTTCCAGTAAATTAATATCTAAAACATCGGAAGTTGTATCCAAAACGATTGGAACAGGATAAAAATTGTCATCATCACTGTATCTGATATGAACAACTTTGTAAGTATCTTCCGGTTCAACAATTTGTCCGCCGATAACTTTAATTGGTAAAAGTTGATCTGCTACTTGTTGAGCATAAGGAATTGCATCGGTTGTAATCATTTTGGTTGCAACGCCGCAGATAATACCCAGCACCAAAGCGAGCAAGGCTAAATACTTCAAACCGATACCTTGTCCGTTGGCAATATAATTAATAATTTTTTTCATCTATTTACTCCTTAGCAAATATTCTTGTTTTTACTAATATACTGTCTTTTCTAAAATAATCAAACGCAAAATCACAAAAATAAAAATTCTGTATGTATAAAAGAGGATAGAAATTATTTTATAAAATACTATATTAAGTAAGTGATAAATAAATAGGAGAATGACAATGATAATCAGTGAAATAAAGGGAGATCAAGTCTATTCAACCGAAATCAAGCCCAGCCGTTGGCGCTTGGTCTCCGGGACAATAATGTTGTTTTTTGCTGCCTATATTTGGTTTCATCCGCTGGCCACAATGGTAGGACTGGCACTTTATTTAGGATTGGCTTTTATCGTTATGGGCGTAGGCTACTTAGCGGTTTCTACCAAAGCCACGATTGGTCGCGATATGTTTGTAGGCATGTTGGACATTTTGGTTGGTATCATTTTGGTGTCTAATTTAGGCATAACCGCCGCGACCATGCCGATAATTTTAGCTTTTTGGAGCTTGGCTGTAGGTATAGTTCAGTTGGTTGAAGCCTACCAATTAAAAAAATTGGGCTTTAGTTGGAGTATGCCGATTATTTCTGGCGTAGTAGGCGTTGTCTTTGCTTACCTGATTTTAGCCTATCCTTTACTTGGAATGCTAACCTTAAGCACCTTAATAGGTGTTTATGTATTGCTGTATGGCATGTTTGAGATTATGTCCTATTTTATGCTCAAACGCCTTTAATATGGTATAAAAAAATAAGCCCCGCAAAGGGGCTTGTTTTTTAGAGTTCTTCGTCTTCATCATTATGCTCTTTCACTTGAGCTTTGACTTTAGTAATTCGCATATTGTCGACATCAGTTACTTCATAAACACAGTAGTTATCTTCGACTTTATCGCCTACTTTAGGCTCTCTTCCGAGCAACCCGAAGACATAACCGCCGATAGTGCTTTCCTCATACTCAATATTAGGTAAGCCCATACACTCATATGCATCTTCAATCAGATAAGTCCCTTCAAACAGACAAGTATTGTCACTAATCATTTTCATGGGTTCTTCTTCGGCATCATCGTGTTCATCCATAATGTCACCGACTAACTCTTCCAAAATATCTTCCATCGAGAGCATACCGGCAGTTCCGCCGTATTCATCTACCACGATTGCAATATGAATATGTTTTGCCATCATTTGATGCAAGATTTCTGAAATAGACTTATTTTCGGGAACAAAAAGAATTTTGCGAGCAATTTTGCTCAAAATATCTTTATCGTGCAGTTCGTCTTGATGTTCCAAAAGGTCGCGAATATGAATCATTCCGACAATGCTGTCTTTATCATCTTTACACAAAGGATAACGAGTATGTTTATTGCTTTTTACAAATTCCATAATTTCATTATATCCGTCATCAAGGAACAAACATTTCATATCTTGTCTCGGAATCATAATTTCATGAGCGCAGATTTCAGAGAAATCAATGGCATTTTGTATAATTTCGCCTTCTGTATCGTCAATTACACCGTCTTTTTGCGAGGCGTTAATAATGAGTTTGATTTCCTCTTCGGAGTGAGCATCATCAGTTTCGTTGGAAACTCTGGTCCCCATGAGGTGCAAGATAGCGTTGGTCACATGGTCAAACACCCAAATAAATGGGGCAAAGATTTTATTGAAGATATAGAGCGGTCTGGCAATTGCTAAGGCATAGCGTTCGGTGTGTTGAATAGCCAAAGACTTTGGCACCAACTCGCCCAAAACCACGTGCAATAAGGTAATAAAAGCAAAGGCCACACCAAAGCTGACCGAGTGAAGCAAAATGGTATTTCCGTTAAAAAATCCGCCGAACCACAATTCCAGCAAGCGCGAAACGGCCGGCTCACCAATCCAACCTAAGCCAAGGGAGGCGAGGGTAATACCGAGCTGAATGGCACTCAGATAAGTATTGAGCCTTTCGGTAATTTTGAGGGCGATTTTTGCTTGTTTGCTGCCGCCGTGAGCTAATTCTTCCAGTTTAGTTCTTCTAATTTTAACGATAGCGAATTCAGAAACCACAAAAAAGGCATTAGTAAACACAAGAAACAACACTAACGCCATATAAAAAACGTACATCATGATATTATAAATGATTACCTTATAAAAAATTACAATCAATTACTAATTATAATTATCCGATTGCAGATGTCAAGGGCTCCATCCATAAGACAGAATAACTACAATTATCATCTGAAGTTTAATATGAAAAGATTACTAATTGATTACTAAGGATTATTTTTTTCATCATCCTTTTGAATTTTAATAACATGGAAGGACACGGGAAAATTAATGCCCAATTCGCGAAAACGATTTAATATTGTTTCTCTTATAGCATTGGTAACATCATT
Source organism: uncultured Alphaproteobacteria bacterium (assembly GCA_944393175.1). Taxonomy (GTDB): domain Bacteria; phylum Pseudomonadota; class Alphaproteobacteria; order RF32; family CAG-239; genus Scatocola. Next base: position 48,408 of record CALXZH010000030.1, read on the forward strand.
TTTATTATACACATTAGCAACAAAACAATTAAGTTGCAGTTCAAGTCCGGTTGTTTTAAGGTCTTTAATATTCACCCAAGGCATCGGATTTTTTAAGACCAGGGAATTATCCAAAGCAATATCGACCAATGTTCTTCTGACCCTTTCCACCTCACAATCATAATCAACCGCCACATTAATTTCGATACGTCCGATTTTATCGGCATAAGTCAAATTTACCAAAGAACTTGAGATAATCTCGGCATTAGGAATAATAATATTTGCTTTATTTGAGGCTTCAAGCGTTGTTGAGCGAATATTTATTTGTTTGACCACGCCTTCTTGTCCGTTGATAATGACCCAATCCCCGGGTTTAAGCGGTCGTTCAAACAAAATTGTAAGACCGGCCACAAGGTTGCTGACCATATTTTGCAAACCTAAACCGGCACCGAGAGACAACGCACCGGCAATAATGGCAATACTTCCGAAACTTCCGCCCATCACGGCAATAGCAATTATAATTGAGATAAAGAACCCCAAAAAGCCAATTCCGGCCACCAAAGAATTTTTAATACCATCATCCATATCAATTTGGCTGAGAACACCGGTCGCAAAACTTCCTTTAATCAGCTTAAACACAAACAAGGAAATAAAAAATGCCACAATTCCCAACAAAATGGACACAATCGAAATATGAATACCGCCAAAATTAAACCCAATCAGAAAACTTTTTAAGTTAAGCAGAAAAATATCGACCGACACGCCCCAACAGCTCAAAATACCAAGAATTGCCACCAAGCCGATAAGCGGTGTCAGAATAATTCGACACCAGAGTTCGATTTTTAAGAGATTTTTTTTGCTGACTTTGAGGCGCACCGTAAAAATTTTGAGCTTAAAAAGCAGATGCAGTAAATACAAAACGATTTTGTTCAACACGTAGAACCCGCAGGCAATCAACGCCGAACCGATAAATTTGTTAATGATAAATTCGGACAAGCTGACATAGCCGAGCAAGGATAAGCCAAAGGCAAACAAAATAAAAATCCCGATACTCAAACTGATTTTAGAAGATGTATCCAAACCCTGCTCGTCATTATCAGCATCATTTTCGATAGGGGAGGTATAAAGCGCTCTCAAGGCCAACCAAATAATGCAAAAGGCCTTAATGGCGTTTGCCAAAATACTCAAAGCATAAATAATGGTTGCATCATGTTGTACTTCCGAGGCCAACACCTGAAAAAAAGTCACGCTGCAAACAGCAATACTCGCCGGATGCAAACTCTGATAAATGGCCACGGCTTTGTCATTTGCCAATTCCACAATGCGCCACTTGGCATGATACGGGGCCAAAACAATTTTAGCCACCGAAACAAACAGAATATAATATATGCCAAACCATGCCAAATTTTGCAAAAACACGCCGAAGTCCGAGGTAATGATGAGTTTTTCTTGCTTAATCCAAAGCAAAAAGAAGAGCAAAGCCAAAGTCGGCAAAGCGCCTCTTGCCACCCACTCCCAAAGCGCCACTTTGAGCTTCTGGCCATAAGTCGGTGCACTGATTTCTTGCCCATATCCGCAATGACGTTTAATAAACTTGCCGACAACGAAGGTAAAAACCCAAACCAAAAAGAGCAAAACAGCCGCTAAAATAAGATTATTTTTTTGCAGATTTTTCTCTTGTTGGGGGAGATTTTCAAACCACTTCACGGGAGACAAAGCCAGTTCATACGTAAATTTGAAAAAACTCAATAACGAGGCGCCAAACTCTTGCGGGGCTAAAATGGAGCTTTCTTTAAGCATAATGTCATTAAACAGCTGAGAATTTCTCTGTTTAAGAATTAAACCGTTAATTTCATCAATTTTGGCATTGGCCAATTCGGCTGAGGCAATTTTGGTCTTGATTTTATCGGCCTGCAGGTTAAATTCTTGGCGTTGGGCACGAATTTCGGCCGGTTCTTTACCATCTTTTTCCAAGAGTCCATCAAGTGTTTTGAGTTTTTTTAATACAATTTCCAGATTTTCCAATTCCACCGATTTTTCTTTAATCAACAAACTTCTGGTCTCATCTAAGTTTTGCAAAACTTCCGATGTGTCGGCGGCATCAATTTTGCCCGATGAAACTTGTTTTTCTATCAAATTAAGCGTTTGATTAATTTGCACAAAATCAATATTTTGCGTACTATCTGCCAAAACATCTTGTGCCAAAACCAAGTTATTTTGCACAACTAAGCAAAAAAGCCCAACCAGACTTATTAAAAATTTTTTCATCGCCACACTCCTGCACATCAGCAAAAATATGGCGATGAAAATGTCATCTTCAAGAGAGACGAGGCTTTTTTATTGTGTGTTTATTGCCCAATGGTGACGCAAAAACCGTTTTCAGTGTTGCTAAAGGTCACATTGCAGTCATAAAATTTGGCAATTTTGCGCACAATGGAGAGCCCCAAACCGCTACCGGTTTCTTTTTGCCCTGCCGGACGGAAAAAGCGTTGCCCGAGCAAAGACAGATTTTTTTCAGCCACTAAGGTTTGCGAGTTCATCACTTGGAGCTTACCATTCGTCATTTCAACCCGAATGACCGCTCCTTGAGGGCTGTATTTTACCGCATTGTCCACCAAATTGCGAATGAGTAGAGCCGCTAAAACCGAATTTCCCTTCTCAAACGGAGCTAAACCATCCAATTCAAGTTTAATGTGCAAAGATTTTTCTTTAATCTTTTCGGCATAGTCTTCCAAAATTTGTGCAATCAAGTGCTTCCAATCAATTATATGGTCGTCACTTAATTGTGCCGCTGAGGTTGTGTCAATCTTTGATAGGGCTAGGAGTTGCTCAACCAAACGGGCACAGCGGCTAATGCCTTGCTCCATCTTTTGCAGAGCTTTTGCGCGCTCTTGTTCATCACTCATTGACATTTCCAAAACCTCTAATTGCACTTTGAGAGCACTTAAAGGCGTTCTAAGCTCATGTGCGGAATCTGAGATAAAACTTCTCTCACGGTTAAGCATCTGCTCGGTTTGTTTGAGCAAAGCGTTCATTGCATTAATCAAGGGCAAAATCTCTTTGGGCAATTTTGTGTTGGGAATGGGGGACAAATCGCCTTCCTTGCGCCCTTGCACCTCTTTGGCCAATTTTGCCAAAGGCGAGAGTTCATATGTTATTACTAAAATCATCACGATTAAGAGGAGGGCTAAACCAATTCCCCAAGGCGTAATAAATTCTTCGGCCATGTCCCAGGCAATATCTTCGCGGTATTCAAGTTCTTGCCCGACGGCAATCACAAATTTATTATCTGCGGAATATACCCAAACAATCCGCCACCTTTCGCCATCAACGATTTGTTCAACATAGGAGCCGATAACCGGTGTATACGTAAAATCTTTACCGTTTTCGTCATCGTGAAAAACTTTTTGTCCGTCTGTGGTAAACACCGCAAAGCCGATTGCCTCATCTTCATCATCGGCATGAGCAATATGTTTGAGGTTTTGATTGGTTTGTTTTTGCACCAAAGGTGAGGAAAATTCCCAATCGGCGGCGGCTAGTTGTCTGGCCAAGGCAATTTGATAGGTATCAAAAAATTCATCGATTTTTTCTCTTGTTTCAAGCCAAGACATAGCGCCGGCGATTGCCCCGAACACACCGGCAATCAACACAAACAAGATAATGAGCCTGAGTTTAAGACTGAGTTTTTTCATTAATCCTCCACAATATATCCTATTTTGTTGATTGTTTTAATAAAGTCTTTGCCGAGCTTTTTGCGCAAATGGTGAACATGCACTTCCACGGCATTGCTTTGCACTTCGTCGCCCCAAGAATAGATTTTGTTTTCAATCACTTCTTTTGAGAGCACTTTGTTTTTGTTACGAAGCAGAAGTTCCAACACAATCAGCTCTTTGGGTGAAAAAGTAACTTCTTTTCCCATAAAACTAATACGTCTGGTTTGCGGGTCAAACACCACACCCTTGTGCTCCAGTTGCGGGCTGACTTGTCCGTTTTGGCGACGAATAAGGGCATTTAAGCGGGCTTGAACTTCTTTGAGCGAGAAGGGTTTTGCCAAATAATCATCTGCCCCGAGGTTAAGACCTAAAATGCGCTGGTCAATGTCGCCTCTGGCACTCAAAATTAACACCGGTTCTTTCTTGCCGGCATTTCGCCAGCTCTCCAAAATCTCCAATCCGTCTTTTTGCGGCAAACCCAGATCTAGAATAACCGCATCATAAGGAGCTTGCAACAATGCTTCCTCGCCATCATCGCCGTCTTGAAACCAATCAACCGTAAAGCCCATTTTTTCAAGCCCGGTTTTGATACCATCACCGATAAGTTCATCATCTTCAATTAACAACACCCGCATGGAAAGCTCCTTATTCTTACGCCTGCAGCCCCGAGCTTTTTTCTCGGGGACTGCAGTTTCTTCCTAAAGTCAGATTATTTTTTCAAAGCTACGCTGTCAACATCAATTTCGGTCTTAAAGAAGTCTTTGTCAACTTCACCTTGGATAACGATGGTGTCTTTCGGGGTAACGTTTACGCCTCTCCAGTCCTCGTTGTCGATTTCAACCGTAACGCTGCCTGTTGCATCTTTGAAGAGGTATTTTTCGCCGCCCAAACTTTTTTCGATTTGTCCGACCAAAACAACCGGCGTATCGTCATTGAGCTTCAAAGCCTCGGAAACTGAACTTGGTTCTAATCCCGGACCTTGAAAACCGCCCATATTGGCTTGTCCCTGAAAACCTGCGGCAAATGCATTGACGCTCAATCCTAAAGCAACAACAAAAGCAGAAGCTGTGATAAATTTATTCATGTTTTTTCTCCTTAAAATAAAAGTGGTTTGTCCTTAACTACAAACTCACTTTTACATTGCCTCCTTAAGGAACGCTTAAGGGAAAATAATTTTTTCAACTTTTTTATAAAATCATTGAAAATCAAAGAGATAAAATTTTATAATTTACTTCCTTTGCTCCCCTTTGCGCCAAAACTTCCGGCCTGAGCCAGCACATTTGTATCAAAAGAGTACACAATTTCAGATTCTTTGCGCTCTCTCTTAAGTGCTAAGTTGATAAGGTGCGTTAATAACTCTTTGTATTTAATACCCAAAGGCTCCCACAAATAAAATGAAAGTGAGCCCGGAATTGTATTAATCTCGTTAAAGTAAACTTTTCCCTCATCTTCATCAATCATAAAGTCGATTCTGGCAACGCCGTTGCAATCCAGATATTGAAAAGCCTTCACGGCCATTTCCTGAATATATTTCTTTTGTTCGAGAGAAATATCGGCCGGAATTTTGCGCTTCAAACTCTGCATACCCTTAGAGCCGGAGGATTTTGCGCCGTCACCCATATATTTATCTTGGTAGCTGAGAATTTCATGCGAGGTGAGGGGCTCTTCACATTCTGAAGCTGATGCTTCATCACTGTCGCCCAAAACCGCACAGTTAATTTCTTTCAAATTGGTAATTGCGCGTTCAACCAACACCATATCGGCAAAACTAAAAGCCGTATCTAAAGATTTCACCAAAGCCTCTTTGTCATCGGCGCGAGAAATACCGATACTGGAACCAAGGTTAACGGGTTTCACAATCACCGGATAGGCAAATTTTTTCTCAATCTTTTCAATAACTTGTGTGGGCTCTTGATAATCGTGAGCATTAAAGCGCAAGCAATCCAACACCGGAAAACCTGCTTCTTTGAGCATAATTTTCATGGCAAATTTATCCATGCCCAAGCCGGAGGCAAAAACACCGCACCCCACAAAAGGAACATTAAGAGTTTTCAAAAATCCTTGCAAAGTACCGTCTTCAACATTTGTCCCGTGAACAATCGGGAAAGCCACGTCAAATTCATCCAAAACCTTTTTGCCAAACAGCTTAAAAGGATATTTAATGATTTTGTGCTTGATACCGTCATTGACCAAAATCACTCTTTGGCATTTTTCCAGCAAGGATTTGATGTTGCGATATTCATTAATATTACGCAGAGCCTCCCCAAAATAAAATTCATTATTTTTGGTTAAATAAAGCGGAATAATGTCATATTTCTCGGTATCCATATTATTCATGGCTTGAACGGCAGAAATAATGGAAATTTCATGTTCGGTGCTCTTACCGCCGAAAATAACCGCAACTTTAATTTTCATAATCTTTTTCCTTTTAAGGTTTATTTAATACAAAAAAGCTAACAATAAGAGAGCAATACAACGATTCTGTTTAATATAGAGTAAAGATTTTATCGTGCGCACCACAATCAAAGGAATAAATATCAATTATCAAAGCCAAGGCTCGGGCGAACTGGTCTGTTTGCTCCATGGCTGGGGAGCCAATATCAAGCTCTTTGAAAATATCATTAATATCATCTCTTGCCGGTATCATGTCGTGGCATTGGATATGCCCGGCTTTGGTGAGAGCGAAGAACCGCCGCAGGTTTGGTCGGTCGATGACTATGCCGATTTTGTGGTGGAGTTCATTAAACTTTTCAAAGCCGATAAGGTAATTTTGCTGGGGCATTCTTTTGGTGGCAGAGTTATTATCAAACTCAATGCCAGGTCAAATTTACCTTTTAAGATAACCAAAAACATCTTGGTCGATTCGGCCGGAATTTTGCCCAAACGAGGCCTAAAATACAAACTAAAGGTTGGACTTTATAAACTAGGCAAAAAGTTCATCAAGTGTTTTCCCTTTGCTTTGAATTATTTTCAAACCAAGTTTGGCTCGGCTGACTATGCGGCGGCATCACCCATCATGCGGGGTTGCTTGGTCAAAGCCGTTAATGAAGATTTAGAACCCTTATTGCCGCAAATCACGGCAGAAACCTTGTTAATCTGGGGCGATAAAGACACTGCCACACCTTTGTCTGATGCCAAAAAAATGGAAAGCCTTATCAAAGGCTCAGGTTTGGTGGTGTTTGAAGGCGCCGGGCACTATTCGTTTTTGGAGCAACCTTATCTTTTTGCGCGTGTTATCAAGTCTTTTTTGAATATTGGAGAATAAAATGTCAGCACCAATCATTTGTTTTGTTTTGGGAGCTTGTGCCACACTTTTGGCTCTGCGTTATTTTACCCACATGTTTCAGCTCAATGCTTATAAGCCCAAAGTCCAAACCAAATGGCTGGCTCATAATCTCCATCGTTCTTGGAGTCAAATTTTAGCTCTTCTGCTGGGTCTCATAGGCTTAAAAATAACACTTAATCCTTGGGGAGTGAGTGCCTTGTTCGCTCTTTTTTGCTGGGCAATGTGGCCAAAATCAGCCAAAAAGCGCCTCGTCTATACCCACAGGGTTGATAGATTGCTCTTCACTGCCGTTGTCTTGCTGGGCTTAATGTTTTATTGCGCTTGGGTCCAAAATATAGCTTGGTTGCCCTTGGCTTACGGTTTGGTCGGTATAGTCGTACTCGTTGCCAACTATATCAATATGCCTTTTGAAGCCTGGAGAAGACATTGCTATATCGTCAAAGCCAAAAAGATTTTGCGCTCATGTCCTAACTTGCTCACCATCGGCATCACCGGCAGCTATGGCAAAACCAGTGTAAAATACTATCTCAACACCTTACTGCATGCGTCTTTTAATTCTTTGATGACGCCCGAAAGTTACAATACCCCGATGGGAATTGTAAAAACCATAAGAGAATACTTAAAATCCACCGATGAAGTCTTTGTCTGCGAAATGGGGGCGCAAAATGTCGGCGATATTAAGGAATTGTGCGATATTGTCCACCCCAAACACGGTATTATCACAGCCTTGGGCGCACAACATCTGGAGAGTTTCAAAACCCAAGCCAACATCATCAAAACCAAATATGAATTGTCAGATGCTTTGCCCCAAGACGGATTTTTGCTCGTCAATGGTGATAATGAGCTTATTCGTAACAATCCGCCCAAACACAAGTATCAAACTTATGGCTTGGGCAAACATAATGACTACCAAGCAACAAATGTCAAAGTCTCTTCCCAGGGAACGAGCTTTACTTTTGTAACGCCAACGGGTGAAAAATGCGATTATCAAACCCGCCTGCTTGGAGAGCATAATATCATCAATCTGGCAGGGGCTCTGGCAATGTGTAGTTTACTGGGTATTCCGCTTGCCAAACTAAAACCCCAACTCCTAAAAATCAAAGCCGTTCCGCACCGCTTAGAATTAACCGAGCATGGTAAAATAACGATTATTGATGACGGCTTTAACTCTAACCCGAGCGGAACCAAAGCCGCCCTAAAAACTTTGTCTTTGTTTGATGACTACAAAATCATCATCACCCCGGGAATGGTTGAACTAGGCGAGCAAGAAAACAGCCTCAACCAAGCCTTTGGTGAGGATATTGCAAAAGTTTGCGACTATGTGATTTTGGTAGGCGAAAAACAAACCTTACCCATCAAGTCAGGACTGGAAAAAGCCAATTACCCCGAAAGTAAAATCTATATAGCCAAAAGCCTAAAAGATGGCTTGCAACATGCCTATGCGCTGAACTGCGAACGCAAAAAAATCATTTTGCTGGAAAACGACTTGCCGGATAACTACTAGAAATTGATAAAATTAATATAGAAGACTTTTTTACAAAAAAAGTCTTGACTTAGAGTCTACTCTAAAAGCTACACTATCCCAAACACAACAACGGGAGAAAGCTAATGAAAATTATTTCAATAGGAATTTTGGCGGTTTTGGTAGCCTTCGGCTTGTTCAAATACTATCAAACACACACTTGGGATAAAACTTTTGCCAAGAGTGATAAAGTCAAAGTTCAAAAGGTCAGTTTCAAAAATCGTTACGGTATCAAATTGGTCGGTGACTTATATTTACCCAAATCCGGAACACACCAAAATATGGCAGCAATTGCCGTCTCCGGTCCGTTTGGCGCGGTAAAAGAGCAAGCCTCAGGTCTATATGCACAAAAAATGGCCGAGCAGGGTTTTGTAGCACTTGCTTTTGACCCGTCTTATACCGGTGAAAGCGGTGGTCAACCGCGCAACGTGGCCTCTCCCGATATTAATACCGAAGATTTTAGTGTCGCGGTAGATTTTTTTAGCACTTTGCCTGAGGTAAATCCCGAAAAAGTTGGTATTATAGGCATTTGCGGCTTTGGTGGATTCGGATTAAATGCCGCAGCCATGGATACCCGTATCAAAGCCACCGTAACTTCTACAATGTACGATATGAGCCGCGTTAATGCCAATGGCTATTTTGATGCCATGAGCAAAGAAGAACGCTATGCCCTGCGCCAAAAACTCAACGCACAAAGAACGCAAGATGCCAAAGCCGGAACTTATGCTGTTGCCGCGGGATTGCCCGATAAATTAACCGGTGACGAACCGCAATTCGTTCAAGACTACTATGGCTATTATAAAACTCCACGGGGCTATCACAAGCGCTCGATTAATTCGACGGGCGGTTGGAATATGACATCATCTCTGTCCTTTATGAATATGCCTTTGCTGAGCTATAGTGACGAGATTAAAGGGGCAGTACTAATGCTTCATGGCGAAAAAGCACATAGCCGCTACTTTAGCGAAGATGTCTTCAAAAAATTGCAAGGTAAAAATAAGGAGTTAATGATTATTCCGGGCGCTAACCACGTCGATTTATATGATAATCTTGAAAAAATTCCTTTTGATAAGATAACCAAGTTCTTTCAAGAGAATTTGCAATAATGCTTTACGGTGCTGATGTACTTAGTCTCATCAGCACCCTTCATCTTTATAAGGTCTTGACATTAACTTTTCCATAGCCGTCTGAATAGACAGACCTTCAAACAAAATTTGGCTGACAATCTCACAAATCGGCATTTCAATCCCAAGTTCATGCGCCCGCTTGAGCACCGCTTGAGTGGTAAAAATCCCTTCAACTGTACGAGTGTTTTCTTGCAATATTTTTTGTGCTTTGCCGCAAACCCCGATTTCATAGCCGAAACTAAAGTTTCGAGATTGTGAACAGTTGGCCGTTAACACCAAATCACCCAAGCCGCACATGCCCATCATGGTGTTGACACTGCCACCGAGCACTTTTGCCAAACGGAGCATTTCTGCCAATCCTCTGGTAATCAGAGCGGCTCTGGCTCCGTCTCCGAGCTGAGCTCCTTCGACAATACCTGAAGCAATCGCAATCACGTTTTTAACACTGCCGCCGATTTGCGGAGAAATAATGTCGGTCGTGGTATAAGGACGGAAAAAAGGCGTCCCTAATGTCTCGCACAAGAGCTTGGCAACCCCTTCTTTTTCTGAGGCAATCGTAACGGAGGCTAATTTTTTGTGAGCAATATCCACGGCAAACCCCGGTCCCGATAAAATGGCAAGAGTAGTCGAGGGAATAATTTCTTGCGCAATTTCGGAGAGCATTTTTCCGCTTTGTGCCTCAATCCCTTTGGCACAAAAAACCAAGATAGTATCCGCTTTGAGGAGAGGTTTAATCTTCTCTAAAATTTCTCGCGTTGCTTGGGCTGAGGTGGTGAGAAGCACAATTTGCGCTGTTTCAAAAACTTTTGCTAAGTCATTAGTGGCTCTAATGTCATCCGGAAGCGGAATATTGGGCAGATACCTTTGATTCGTGTGCTTTTGGTTGATGGAATCAGTAATATCTTGCTTTCTGTCCCAACACAAAACTTTGTTTCCGGCACGCACCGCGGTCAAAGCCAAGGCTGAGCCGAAAATCCCCGTACCGATAATTCCGATATTTTGCATAATCATCTCCGTTTGCCAACCTTTTTTTCAACTATAAAATCATAAAAAAAAGAAGTCAAACGCTAAAATTAATAAAAAAATTACCAGTCGAGAGGTACAATACACATAAATTTTATTAAGGATAAAAACATGATAGATATTGCGTTTGATGTACACGAAGGCAACACTTTTTGTAATAATGAATGCCCTGTCATTGTGATAGATAAAGCTCCTAATGATTGGTTGGAATATATGCGCAAGGCAGAGAAAGTAATAAATCATTACGGAGAAAATAAAACCATTATTTTGCAAATTAATAATCCGCAGTTTTCAATAAATAAATTTTCGCTGGCCTTATTTGTCGCTTCAATCAAATTACCGTCAAAATTAGAGTTGGCCGTATTTAAGGTTAAGGATTTGGAAGAGGCCAGAGAAGCCTATAAGCCCTATCTTGCCTTAACCATAGCAGTTAAATATGTTTTACAGCTTTTTAATGAAACACCGGAAGTTATCTATAAAAACATTTCCGGACTTGGCTATTTGGGACTATCTATAACAACTGATTATATAGAAAATACGATGACATTGGTCTATGAGGGGGCTCAAGAACCCTCATATCATTTTGAAACGGACAATGCCTTTGATGCACTTGTCATGGCAGCTGTTCTAAAAACCGTATCTCTAGCACAAGTTAAAGCTAAGTTTGAGGTAAAAATGGTGCTAAATTCTACGCCTCAAAAAAGAACGATAGATGATTTAATGGCACAAATTTTGAAAATTGTATCAGCTTGGATAGATGCATAAAGAATACTAAGCAATACGGTTTAAGATTGTTTCGTCAAAGACCCGCAAAGGATTAGATAGAACGGATATAACATACTTCCCAAGCATTACGTCAAAATCAGTTTTTCCCATAAATTCCCTCCGTTAAACTTATGTCTAACACTACACAAATTTTCTAAATATATTATTAAATCAACAGATAAATAATCTTGACAAGAAAAAATAGTGTATTAAGAATATGAATATATATTAAAAGTTGTCTTAAGGTAGGTGCTTCATGAAGAAAAAAGTGTATTTTGCGTCTTTGGTAGTGATATTTTGTTTTGTAACTTTAGCACAAAGCAAAGAAATTAAAAGCTTTATGCAGCCTGGTGTTACGTATGGTGATGAGGGAGAACTCTATACCGGAACGGATAAAGGCACTTTTGAAGACGGTATTCAGTATGAAACCAGCTACAAGGACGGACGCGCCAACGGCAAAGCCACATTTGTAATGCCTAACGGAGACTATATATATGTTAATTTTATAAATGGTAAAGCCGAAGGAAATTTACAAAAATTTTATGCCTCAGGCAAACTTTATAATGATTTTTATTATAAAGACGGCCTTATGGAAGGCGAGCAAAAGGACTATTATGAAACAGGCCAACTAAAGAGCATAAGACATTATCATCAAGGATATGAAGACGGCCTCGCTCAATATTTTTATGATACAGGCGTTTTACAAGAAGAAGCAACGCTCAAAGACGGTGAGTTAGATGGTTGGCGCAAAACATATCACCCTAACAAGCAGCTAAAAGAAGAAATGTTTTATGTTAACGGCAAGCAAGAAGGACCAATGACCGGCTATGATGAAAACGGCAAATTGGCCTATAAGGCAGAGTGGAAAAACGGAGAAATAATCGGTTCTTTTAAGGAATATTACCCGGATGGAAAATTATATGCCGAAACACCGCACCACAACGGAAAGCGCAACGGTATAGCGGTTATGTATGATGAGCAAGGACGAAAAATTCGAGAAGTGCCGTATGTTAACGATGAGGAAAACGGGGTCTGGAAAGAATTTTACGAAGAAGGAACCCTATCGGCAGAAATAAATGTTAAAGGAGATCAGCGTCAAGGTCCTTCAAAAAAATATTATCCGAACGGTAATTTGCAATCAGAATTTAATTATCTGGATGACGAAGTCCATGGCACGCTTAAAGAATATGATGAAAAAGGCAATCTGACATCAAAAGTCGTTGCTTTGACGGGGTATGTTGTTGAAGAAGAGGAAAATCCGCAAAAAGTTTTGGAACAAAAACGCTACTACGCGCTGGGTATAACCTTAGGTGCAATAATTTTGGGCATTTTGAGTGCAATTTTAGTATCAAAAATACGCCCAAAAGGAATATTGCTTGTCGCACTTTTGAGCTTGCTTCCCTCGGTTTCGCAAGCTATAGAAACGCTCAGCGATGAACAACTCAAAGCTCTACTCAGTCCTGATGCGCCGATAAAACAAAATGAAGACCGAACACCTTTTACCGGCACGGTTCGCAAAAAAATCTCTCTTGGTTTTATCACAATTCCTTATCAAGAAGGTTTTGTCAGCGGAGTTATCAGGGTAGATTATTATGATGGCTCTCGGCTTGAAAGTGAGGTACTTCAAGGGAAAGATAATGGCTACATGAGAGGATATTATCCCGACGGAACGCTTAAATTATCTTGCGAATTTAAGGATGATAAATGCCAAACCTCCGAAAAACGTTATTATGAAACCGGTGAGTTGATGCAAGAAAAAACTTGCATTGACGGGCAGTTTGACGGTTTTCAAAGAACTTACTACAAAAATGGCAATCTGGATACCGAATTTAGCGTCAAGGGCGAAGTTCCGCATGGTCCCGCCAAACACTATTCCGAGGACGGAAAGTTAATTTCTGAAGTTACCTATGTTGCCGGTCAGAAAGAAGGTCTGGCCAAGACTTATTATCCGAGTGGTGTCTTAGAGAGTGAGGCCACGTTCAAGAGGGATAAACTCAACGGCCCGATGACAGAATATTATGAAAATGGCAACATATATAAAAAATACAAACACAAAGATGGCATAATTGTCGGCACCGTCAAAGAATATTATCCGAGTGGTAATTTATATACCAAGGCGAAGTTTAAAGACGGCAAAACTGCAGATATGAAATTTTACTATGATGAAACACCGGCCAAAACAATTTATCTGCTTTGTGGTCTGGCAGGATACTTGTTAGCATTTTTACTAACATACGGATTTTTGCGTTGGAAAAGGAAGTAAAATTTTACTTCCTTTCATATAATCCGGTCAGGGTTGCTTGCGCCAAAGCGTGTTGTTTGACCAGTTTTTCCACCTCAACCGGGGAAGTATTGGCCGCAACATCAAGTTTTTCGCAATCCAAGGCATAGACGCTAAAATTATAGTGATGAATTCCGTGTCCGACGGGAGGGCAGGCGCCGCCATAGGCATTTTGCTTAAAGTCGGTGATGGTTTCTAAGGCCTCGTTAATTTTGGCGCCGGCGGCAATTTCCGAGATATTGGCGGGAATGTTCACCACCAACCAGTGATACCAGCCGGTTGCATGCGGGGCATCGGGATCATGGCAAATAATTGCAAAACTTTTTGTGCCTTCGGGGGCATTTGCCCAAGCCAGCTACGGAGAAATATTATCTCCCAATCCGGCACAGCCTCCGGCATTATTAACCTGAGCCTTATTAAGCATCTGATGAGGCTTAATATCATTACTATAAACTTGAAAAGAAGATTGTTTCATCATTTTACCAGCTCCTAAGATAACAGCCAAACCAACAACCATACTGGCGAATAAGAACGGCTTTTTAGTCATATATTTTCTCCTTATGCTGAAAAGAAAATTATTTGCTATTTTGTGAGTTTCAAGTCTTTAAGTTTTTGCCGCAGGAGCAAAAGAGCCTCTTGGGGCGCCTGCACCTCCAAAACGGTTTGTTCCATAGGGCATAAGCCGCTTTTGTCACGGTTTAGAATTTGCGGAACTAATTTTTGATATGTTGCCGGCACATTATATCTTTGCAACAAGAGCAAGGCATCTTCGCTCATCAATTCGCCGTAAACGGAGCGAACTTTCCCGTCAATGGCAATAAACGCGGCAGCCCGGCCGATAACTTTATCAACCAAATCACCGCCTGCCAACTCGCCATCTGACAAATCATGCAGGGTCAGAAGAGGCAAAATCCCTTTACCCAGCTCTTGAGCCACAATCTTGTTGTCTTTGACCACTACGGCAGAGGCCTGATTATTTTTCACCAAAAGGAGCGCCTGCTCATAAGCCGTCTGCGGCACATTTGGCTCTGCGTTTTCTTGTGTCGCCGGCAACAAAGCGTCGGTCTCTTGCTCCGGTGTGCGCAAAAGGCTGATAATCACTCCGCCAATCACCACGCAAGCCGCCATACTTCCCCATATAACACGCCGTCTAAACATGCCGTCATCTCCCTCTGAAAGTTAATTTGAAAATATTAGAAAATAAAGCCTCTGCCAAGTCAAGCATTATTTTAACTAAGCCCAAATTAGGAAAATCTTAAAAATCTTGTGCTAAAAATAAAAGCCAATTAACCAAACAGAGAGGCACTCATGAACTTTACGTCAACCAAGCTGATTTGGACAAGACAGCCCAAAGATTTTTCTATCTCCGATAATAAAATTGAAATAATCACCGCCCCGCATACGGACTTGTGGCAAAGAACATATTACAATTTTCAAAATGACAATGCCCCGGTTTTGCAAACCCAAACCGATGAAAAATTTTTTTCTTTTGTTCTAAAAACCGAATTTGCGAGCAAACATCGCTTTGACCAATGCGGCGTAGTGGTCTATTTGGATAGCGAAAATTGGCTCAAGGCCTCGATTGAATACGAAAACGAAACCATGCAACACTTAGGAAGTGTTGTCACCAATGCCGGCTATTCGGACTGGGCCACCACCGAGATTCCTGCCGACATAAAATCAATGTGGTATCGCCTAAGCCGCCGCAACAATGATTTTTGCATCGAAAATTCGGCTGACGGCACACATTTCAAACAAATGCGTATCTGCCACCTCAACAAAGCCAACGCCGCAATCAACTTTGGCATATATGCCTGCAGTCCGGAAGAATCATCATTTCGCGCCACATTTAGCCACCTTGAGATTCAAGAATGCTGCTGGCAGGCACACGACGGCCAACAGCCCGACCCTCAATCCTAACCCACGACAGGGCTTATGCAAAAGTAAAGAGAATTAACAGTTTCGAAAGTTTTATTTTTTATATATACAATAATGTAATTATTTCCAGAGGTTACCATGGCAAGTATTGAAGAAAAAATAGAAGATATTGCTAAAAAACAATTAGATAATATTCACGTTAAATATTTTACAAAAACAGAAAGTATAAATTCAGAAATAGAAATAGCCTTAAAAAAGGCACCATCTAAAAAAGGCGGAATAGGAAATAATTATCCAGATATAAAGCTCTTTTTACAAACAAAAACAGGACGTAAAATTCCTGTGATGATTGAAGTTAAAGGAACAAAAGGAGCGTTGATAAAACTAAATGAAGATGGAGATATAGACAATTACAAAAAAGATGGCTCTGTGAATTATGCAAACATTCAAAAATATGCGGTAAATGGTGCTATACATTATGCCAACGCAATCCTTGATTATGCAGAGAGTTATCCTGAAGTAATAGCGATTGGAATAAATGGATATGAAGAAACACAAACAGTACAAACCGAGTTCGGCGTTTATTATATGTCAAAAGAGAATTTTTCATATCCAAAAGAAATTGCAAAATATACGGACTTAACATTTCTTTCAAGAGATAATTTAGATAATCTGATTGAAAAAATTGATAATCTAGGTTTGAGTGAGGAAGAACAAGAAAAGAAAACTAAAGAGTTTGAAAATCAAATTGAAGTTAATTTAAAAGCTTTAAACCAAAAAATGCATGATGATTTAGAAATTGCAGTGGGGTTTAGAGTCCAGCTTGTTGCAGGGTTGATTATGGCAGCGTTAGGAGTGCCAAACAAGGTATCTCCATTGCAAATCACAGATTTAAAGGGAGATATTGGTAAAAATTCAAATGATGGAAAAATTGTGGTCGATAAAATTTCGGACTTTTTAAGTGAGAAAAAAATTCCTCAAGAAAAAAAAGAATTAATAGTTAGTGATTTAAGTAAAGTTTTTATTTACTCAGATATTTATAAACCAAAGAATGGTGAAAGCAAAATTAAAACGATTTATACTGTGATTAAAAATGACATTATGCCTATTTTTACCTCAGCTCAACACCTAGATTTTACGGGAAGACTTTTTAATGTTTTGAATGAGTGGGTTGACATTCCTGACGGTGAAAGAAATGATGTCGTTTTAACTCCTCGCTATGTATGTGAGCTAATGGCTAAACTTTGTAAAGTTAATCAAGACAGTTATGTTTGGGATTATGCAGTAGGGTCTGCCGGTTTCCTTATATCAGCAATGAAACAGATGATAAAAGATGCAGAGGATAATATTAAAAGTCCTAAAGAATTACAAGAAAAAATTGCTTACATAAAATATCATCAGCTATTGGGTGTTGAAAAAAGAGCAGACATTTATATGCTGGCGGTTTTGAATATGATTTTAATGGGCGACGGTTCAACAAATATTTTGCATAAAGATTCTTTGACTGAATTTGATGGAAATTATGAACAAGGAGAAGATTTAGGAAAGCCTTTCCCTGCAACAGTATTTTTGTTAAATCCACCTTATTCCGCTGCTGGTAAAGGTTTTATTTTTGTAAAGAAAGCATTATCAAAAATGTCAAGTGGACGCGCTGCAATTCTTATTCAAGAAAATGCCGGAAGTGGTAACGGGTTGCCATATACTAAAGAAATTTTAGAAAATAATACATTAGTTGCCAGTATTCATATGAGTGATATTTTTTGTGGTAAAGCTGGTGTTCAAACAGCTATTTATGTATTTGATGTAGGGATAAAGCATAATAAAGATAATATTGTAAAATTTATAGATTTTTCTAATGATGGCTATTCTCGTCAAAACAGAAAGAAATCAAGTGCAAATGTAAATCTCAAAAATACAGATCACGCGTTAGAGCGATATGAAGAAGTTGTCGATATTGTTTTAAATCGTAAAAGAAAAACACATTATTTAGATAATTGTGTTATTGAAGATACAATTAATTTAGAAGGAAAAGATTGGACATATAAACAACATCAAAAGATAGATACAATCCCAACAGAAGATGATTTTAGAAAGACAGTTGCCGACTATTTAAGTTGGAAAATTTCTGATTTAATGAAAGGAAACGGAACTGCAAATTTTTTCTAGGCCACCGTTTAAAAGCATTAGAAGATGAATTTAAGAAAAACGGTGGCGAGTTTAAGGAAGTAAAATTAGAAAATATATTTGTTTCTGGTAATGGTGATTTTGATATTCAACAAAAACATATTAATGGTTTAGGTGAATATGTTATTAGCTCTGGAATTCAAAATTCAGGCGTTATTGGTAGAACAAATATTGACGCTAAAGTTTTTTCAAGTAATACAATTACTGTTGATATGTTTGGAAATGTATTTTTTAGAGACTTTCCTTATAAGTTAGTTACGCATGCACGCGTGTTTTCGTTATCATTTGTCGACAAAAATATAAATCCTAAGGCAGCACTCTTTATATCTGTAAATATGCAATTTTTAAACAAGATATTTTCCTATTCAAATATGGCCAGTTGGCAAAAAATCAAAAAATTAGGATTGGCAGTTTTTGTTCCATTTAAGAATGGAAAAATTGATTCGGAATATATGGAAAAGTTTATAAACATTCTTGAAGAAGAACGTCTGCAAATTCTTGAGACGTATTTACAAGTAAGCAGTCTTGATAACTGTCAATTAACAGATGCAGAGCTAAATGTTTATAACAATTTTCATGGAAAGAAAAAATTTAAATTGTATAGAATTGAAGAATTATTCAATATTCATCCAACTTCTGCTTATCACATGACTAATGATTTATTATTTAAAATAACAGGAAAAAATCCAGTTGTCACAAATTCAAGTGTTAATAATGGTATCAGTGGTTACATAAATTTACCTCCCACTGAAAAAGGAGGTATAGTAACATATAGTGATACTACCACATCTGATGGGATTTTTTATCAACCAGATGATTTTATTGGATATTCTCATGTGCAAGGTGTTTACCCCATAAATAAATCATTGTGGAATAGTAAATCATTATTATTCTTTGTATCTGCTTTTCGTAGAAGTGCAGGTGGTCGTTTTGATTATGCAAACAAATTCAATAGAACAATCGCAAAGAAAATGAATATTAGTTTGCCTGTTACTGATGACAATGAAATAGATTATAATTTTATGGAGACATATATCAAGGCTATCGAAAAAAAAGTTATTCAAAAAGTGATTGCTTGGAAAGATAGCGAAATGAAAACCTTAAAAGCAAGCTCCTAAGATATGTCGCAATAAAAATAAAGAGCAACATAAATTAAAATATGTTGCTCTTTTAGTTATGAAATATCATAACTACTCCCTTTCAAGCAATCTGTTTACCAGTAATAGCGATATTGGTATTGATTGCGAATGTTGTTCTTAGCTTGACTTATTAGTAATTCTGTTAAGATGCAGTTAACAGCAATATTTCCTACATCGTTCCAGTTTTTGGCATGAACTAAGTCATATCCAGTTTTTACTCTAGAAGCCCAAGATATCGCAGTCAGTAATTCAACCATATACATTTCTCCTCTTCAAATTGATACTTATACCATATATTGTATTAAAATAAATACAAAGTACAATATATTGTAAGTCAATAAAGGAGTCAAGGAAGAAGTTTGTCTCAAAAATGTTAATGCAATGTCTCTGGTCATAGTTTGTGGGTATGTTGTTTATGCCCCCAAAAAGTTTTACACACCGATTTTATAGCTTTTTCAAGTTATTATCAAAAAACTAAAAAAACATATTTACACCCCATTTTTATACTATATATAGTATTTCCCGAAAAGCAGCAACACATAATGTAGTCTTTTTACATCTTGGGGAAAATGTTATGGAAAATCAAAAAATTATTAAAAGAAACGGACAAATCGCCGATTTTGACATTGCCAAAATCAGCAAAACGGTTGAGCGTGCTTTGCAAGGCTTTGCTCTGGATGAAAACGAGCTGTTGAACACGATTCCGAGTTTTTATAAAGAGAATATGCCCACCTCCGAAATCAACCAGGCCTTGATTCTCAGCGCCTTGAATCTCACCTCTGTTTTGGAGCCGGACTGGAAAAATGTGGCCGGCCGCCTAAAAATATTTGATTTATATAAAGACATTAAGCTCTATCGACAAGAAAAAGACGCTGTCCCCTATGACTATATAAAGTTTTTAGATTTTGCCATAAGCAATAAGATTTACTCTGCCGATATTAAAGAAAAATATTCTCCGGCCGAGCTCCAAGAGGCTGCCGGCTTTATTGACCCGTCATTAGATATGGTTTATGACTATGCCGGCGCCAATTTGTTGATTAAAAGATATTTGTGTGAATTTGATGACCATGTGGTTGAGCTCCCGCAAGAAATGTTTTTAAGCATTGCCTTGTTGATTGAGCAAAACGAGGACAAATCGGTTCGTTTGGCACGCGTTAAAGATACCTATCTCAAATTAGCCGACCGCAAAATCTCCTTAGGCACGCCGTTATTGATGAATTTGCGCCGCCCGAACGGCAATTTGAGCTCATGCTTTATTACCGTTATGGACGATAGCCGCGATTCTATATTCTATGTGATTGACCAAATCTCTGCCATCTCAAAGTTTGGCGGTGGCGTTGGCGTTAATATTTCCAGGGTTCGAGCCAAAGGCGCCCGCATTAAAGGCATCAAAAACGCTTCCGGCGGTGTTATTCCTTGGATACGCATTATCAACGACACGGCCATTGCCGTAAACCAACAAGGCAAAAGAAAAGGCGCCGTAACCGTTTCGTTGGATATGTGGCACCTTGATATTGAGAATTTTTTGGAGTTGCGTACCGAAAACGGCGACCAACGGATGAAAGCCTATGATATTTTTCCGCAAGTGGTTATTCCCGACTTGTTTATGAAAAAAGTTGAAAATAATGAAAAATGGCTGTTGGTTGACCCGCACGAAGTCCGCACCAAATATCATCAAGAAATTGCAGACCTTTGGGGCGAAGACTTTGAAAAATTGTATAATCAACTTTATTTTGATGCCGAATTCGGAAAACTTGAGATGTACAAGTTTGTCCCGGCCAAAGAGCTTCTCAAACGTTTGATGAAATCGCAAGTCGAAACCGGAATGCCCTATATTGCGTTTAAGGACACGCTAAATCGCTACAATCCGAATAAGCATGACGGCGTCATTGTCGGCACCAATCTGTGTACGGAATCTCACAGCAATGTGCGTCCGGCCAAATTTGGCGAAAAGCGGATAGAAAACGGCAAAATCATTTCTGAAACTTATGATGGTTTGGTCCATGTCTGCAATTTGGTTTCCATCAATCTGGCCAATGTTGACAGCGATGAAGAGTTAGCCTCCATTTGCCAAACCTCGGTGCGCATTTTGGATAATGCCATAGATTTGACCCGTGTCCCGATTATGGAAGGCACTCTGCACAATCAAAGATACAGAACCATTGGTGTCGGAGCCATGGGCCTGGCAGACTATTTGGCCAAAAACAATATTCCGTATAATGCCTCGGCCGATGTCGTAGATGACTTGTTTGAAAAAATGGCAATTTATAATATCCGCGCCAGTATCGACATTGCCAAACAAAAAGGCCCCTTCGGTGCTTATCAAGGCTCTGATTGGCAAAAAGGCATTATCTTAGGCAAAACGCAAGTCTGGTTTAATGCCAACTCAAAATACAAAAAAGAGTGGAACGAGATTTATGAAAACTTGCAAAAATACGGTATCCGCAATTCACAAATCTCAGCCATCGCGCCCAATACCAGCTCTTCACTGATTCAAGGCTGCACGGCGTCGGTTTTGCCGATATACAGCAAGTTTTTTGTAGAAACCCACGGCAAAGGCAGTATTCCGAATTGCCCGCCGTTTATCAAAGACAAGTTTTGGTTTTATCAAGAAAATCGCAATATTGACCAACGCAAAATAATCGAGATTATGGCGCGCATCAATAAATGGATAGATACCGGCATTTCGATTGAGCTCATGTATAACCTCAACCGCGATATTCGCGCTCGTGACATTTATGAAACCATCATGAAAGCCTGGAAAAACGAAATTAAGACATTGTATTACACGCGCACGATTCAAAAGGACGGCTCTTCCGCCGCCAAAGAAGAATGTGTCAGCTGCGCCGGATAAAAGGAACAAGAAAATGCAAAGAAAAAAACTTTTTAATGTTGAAGGTAATGATGACGTTTTGCAAAGAAAAATGATTGGCGGAAACGTTACCAACCTCTTTAATCTGAATAATGTTAAATATCAATGGGCCAACAAACTCTATCGTTTGATGATGGAAAACTTTTGGATTCCGGAAAAAGTTTCGCTCTATGATGACAAACGCTCTTATGACGAACTCACCCCGGCCGAACAAAATGCTTATGACGGCATCTTGTCCTTCTTGGTGTTCTTAGATAGTATCCAAACCAATAACTTGCCGAATATTTCCGATTATATCACCGCGCCGGAGGTTAATTTGGTGTTGGCAATTCAAACCTACCAAGAGGCGGTACACTCGCAAAGTTATGCTTATATAATAGAAAGCATTATCCCAGCCGAAAAAAGAGCCACGATTTATGACCGTTGGCGTGAGGATAAGGTTTTATTTGAGCGCAATAAATATATTGCGGAAATTTATCAAAAATTTGTTGATGAAAGAAATGATGTTAATTTTTCCCGCGTATTGGTTGCCAACTTTTTGCTCGAAGGCTTGTATTTTTATAACGGCTTTAACTTCTTTTATAATTTGGCGGCCCGCTCATTGATGATTGGCACGGCAGACGAAATAAAATACATCAACCGTGACGAGTTAACCCATTGCGTTATTTTTGCCAACATCATTAAAGAAATCCGCAAAGAAAGACCGCAGTTTTTTGTTGATGATGAAATTTATGAAATGTTCAGAACCGCCACCCAACAAGAAATAGCTTGGAGCAATCATATTATTGGCGATCAAGTCTTGGGCATTACCCCGCAAACGATTGAGCAATATACCAAATTTATGGCCAACAAACGTTTGAAAGAAATTGGCCTGCAGCCGATTTATGAGGGCTTTAACGAAACGCCGTATAAAAACTTAGAAAAAATTTCGGATACCAACGGTGAGGGGAACGTCAAAGGCAATTTCTTTGAAGCCAATGTCTCTTCATATAACCAATCCACTGCGGTTGAAGGTTGGGACGAAATCTAAGCCAAAGTTTTCCATAACAAACCCCAAAGCCATATAGTCCTCTATATGGCTTTTTTTACCATATTTTCAATATTGCGCTATATACTCAAAATATCAAAATCTTGGGAGTTTGACGATGAAAAGATTTTTATTTTATTTGGTTTTGATTTTGCTGGGTATAGGAATTGGCAGCGGAATTACTATAAGCATTTTAGGAATACCTGAATCACAAGATGATTTTGTAATTAAGGTTAAACAAGAAACTGAAAAATATAAAAAAGAGTGCTTTTCACAGACATTTCCTAAAGATTTCAATGATATAGATATGTATTCTGATGAAATAAAAGAATTAGACCATAATTATCATCAATGTATGCGAAAGGTAATTATTGCAAAAATAAATGAATTAGCAACTAAAGAAGATGCCAATAAAATGATTC
>CALXZH010000031.1 GCA_944393175.1 uncultured Alphaproteobacteria bacterium
ATTCCCAAAATTGCTGAAAATTTTTGCGTGATGAAGGTGTAAAACCGGTTTCTATAAGCCGCCAACTAAAATATAAATGTAAAAATGTTCCAAATAAAGATAGCCACATAACAGCGTACATTGAAAATATTGAGGCGACCAAACCACCAAGTAATGATGAAAGAGCTAATCCTAAAATATGACAGGCTTTTATTTTTCCGTAATAGTCTTCAAAATTATCTAAGGCTTTTAATTTTTTTACATTTTCATAAACAACGGCATTATTTGTTCCACTACTTAAACTCTCTGCCAAACCATAAAAAATACTTGAAATAATAAGAAAAACGAACGGATAGCAGAAGAATGCCAAAATATAACTGATTTTTACAAAAGAATAACACAAGGCACTAAAAATCAAACTCAAACGCCGACCATACTTATCTGATATAATACCGGTAGGAATTTCAAAAAAAGAAATGAAGAAATAACGCAACAAAAGAACGACACCGGACAATGCGTAAGAATTAAGCAATTCTCCAAAATATATAATTAAAATGACATTTTCAGGCAACCATCCCCAAAAGAGAAATTGGTAGCGTAAAAATTTTAAGTTTTGCTGTGCTATTTGAGATTGTTCCATTGTAATATCATGCTAATTTTATTTGTTATAATAAAATAAACATATTAAAAATGTGATAATTTATTTTTTTAATCGGAATGGTGGCTGATATGACAAGTCCGTTTGATGCAATGTTATGGGCCTATGTTTTGGCTTTATTGAGTAATAGTATCTTTTTCTTCACATTGAAAAATACGAGAGGATAAAAAATTACAACAAAACCATATTAATGCCTATGATAATGGCAGTAAATGAGATGAGCTTTTTGATAACTTCTTGGCTGGTTAAGTTTTCTTTGAAGCGGTTTCCGAAGATTTTATAAAGCATAAACCCTAACAAAAGCGTAAAAATACTCTGTGATGATTCGATTGATTCGACCACCAAAACCGGAAGGTGAGCCAAAGCTATCGTTAAGGCTAGCGTTCCTCCTTGGTTTAGAAGTTCATTAGATAAAAAGAGTTTGATTCTTTTTTTATACTGTGGAAAGGTGCTTACAATATCTGTGCTATATTGAGGAAGAAGTAAAAGAGATAAACAGATTGATGTCGCAAAAAGTGAACCCCAGAATAAAACTGTTACAAAGTCAACACTCTGCAGAGAATATTTGGATAATACCGAAGACAGGGATAATAAAAGAGAGACGACCAACATCAAGAAAAATGCGATATTAATTTTTAATTTCTTGATGTCAAAATTAAGCAAAAAAGTGGAAAGCAAAATAATTCCGAAACCGCAATATTGAGTAAAGTTCAGTTTTTCGTTTACAATAAAATAAGCCAATACCGGAATGGTGATTTTACCTAAAGAGAATAATGCCACAACAATAGAGGTATCAATATTACGGAGCGCATGATAATAAGGAATTTGATAGCAAACTTCAATCAAAGCGGTGATAAATAATATTGCTAAAATCTCTAAAGGGGGAATAATCGGGGTTCCAAAGAAAAATAAAAACGGAATGATAATGATGTTGCTGATTGTGGCGTAAAATACGAGTGAAGGCACTTTCTTAAAAATATTATTAGAAAAATGCGCATCCACAATACAAGACAAAGCGTGTAAAATCGGCGTTAAAAAGGCTATCAGAACGTACATATCAAATCCTTGAGGAAATTCTTATAATGAGAAAATAGTTACTCATAATCGGTTAAAATATGGTTTAACTCTTGAATATGGAAGAGTTGATAAGACTTGAAAAGGGGGAAAAACTTCGGCATAATATTCTTATGAGGTAGGAAGAAAATGATGTCGGTTTATGATAAGTTTGAAAAATATTTGCCCGAAATGGTCGAGGTGCGCGCAAGATATAATACTTATCTGGCCAACAATCATTTGGTGAAAAATACGGAAGAAAAATTATCGGACTATTTGGCTTTGGTTGCAGCATCTTACGAAAAACAAAAGTTTGATTATGTTTTTGTGCAAAAAGATGTGCCAAGTGTTGTTGCCAAACCTTTAAGCAGAGAAGGTTTATCTTTGGCCTTGGTGGTATTGAGCCGGCGCTTGAGGCAACAGCCGATGATGGATAAAATAAACGGCTTTTCGCAACAAGTGCGTGATGAATTATGGTCAGTTCCGCCAGAAAAAGAGTGTGATAGAGAGTTTGGAGCTTATTGGTTTTATAAGATGTTTCCTTACAATAAATATAGAGGAATGGGTGGAGCGGAAGAAAAGAATGTTGTTCGCTATGCGCTCAATGTAAAGCCTGGGATTGGTTTGTTTAAAAAGCTCGATGATATTTGCCTGAAATATGATGTGTTTAACTACAAAGTTGCGGCCGAAGATGATTATAACAACCGAAAAGATCCGATTATTATTTATGCTCGCGATAGGCAGCAAAAGGAAATGCGGCAAGATTTGTTAGGACTGGCTAAAAGGTATCGCCGTAAAGATGACTATGAAATGATAGGGTATCAAAATTTTGGTGATGGGCTGTATGGTGCCGATGAGGTTAAGGCTCAGGATGTGATGGCCTTGCGGATGAAGTTGTTGAAGCCAGATGAAAGGCTGGTTTTTACGCAACCGCTTGCTGATGAGTGGGAGCAGATGGACAGAGAATATGATTTGAAAGCAAAACTCAGAAAAGAAAAGAGTTTGCGGGGGTTGTTGTATGGGGCTTTGTGCTCTGTGTCGTATGATAATGCGTTATCAAATGGAGAGTTTCAGGTTTATCAAATGACGGTGAATGCTTACCTGCAAGCGGAAAACTCTCATCAGCTTGGGATATGCGCAAAGAATGCTTTTGAGCGCTAAGTGCTATTGAGATACAAAAAAAGAGTGGGCCTTGTGCACACTCTTTTTTAGGAATTTAGAAGTTAAGACCATCCCCAGACGGCATCATAGATAGCGCCATAGGTTATGGTTGTTCTTTTTGCTTTGATTCTGCGTCTCATTTTTGAAAATATGAAGTGTTGTTTCAATATTTTCTTTGCCGTAAATCTTTCTCCAAGTGCTTCCAGGTTGTGATAAAGCCAAACTTCCAATGCGTTTTGAGAACGCTTTGTTTTACCGTAGATTAGCTTATGGTTAATCATTAAGCCTACGGTATATCTTAAAAGGTCGGCATTTATTTGACCTTGTTGTTCTTGGCAAATGGCAATATTTGCAAAAGCCTCAAAACAAGTTTGTGCACTGATTCGTTTTTCTTTGTACAGATAATCAACCTGTTTCCATAAATTGTCTGACGCAAATGCCTCATATTCCTTTTCTGTTATTAAGAAAAGGTAGGGATTAAAGTAGCTGCAAGCTTTTTGTCGCAATTTGTTGGAATCTTTTACTATTACATTCTTATGGTCGGAATGATATAGTAGTTCATAGCATTTTTGCGCGCCGTAAAGCATGTCCTCATAGCGCTCATAATGGAACAGAATGTCTGCTTCATCATAATAGGCCAAAGTTTTCCAATCTTGGTTTTTGACCAAGATGTCAATATGCTTTGCGTTATAGAGCTCGCAATTATGGCTTCCCCTTGCTTTTTTGCAAAGGCAGATTTCATCGAGAAATAAGCCTTGCTCTATGAGTAGGTTCTCTTTTCCCAGAGCGACAACCCAGTCGATGTGTCCCGTTTGCGCTAGTAAAATAGCAGCATCTTCTTCAGAGTACTGCGTTTGCAGTGCAGCGAAGATTTCTGAGCGAGATGTTGAGGTTGTTATTTTGGCTGCCTTCAGCAATTCACTCAAAGCCTCTTTGGAGGGGAGATACTTCATCAAGAGCTTTAACGCCTCACCATTGAGGTAGAAATTTTGATTAAAGTTTTTAACAAAATCCTCAGCTGTCTGCTCCAGCAATATCTGCATGGTGGCAGAATCAAATTTTAATTCTTTCATAATGATAAAATAATTTAATTGGTTATATGGTAGGGATAATAGCCTATTTTGGAGATTATATAAATAGACAAAATTTGTTTTTTTTGTCTTTTATGCTAAAGGAGTAGAGGAATTTTTGAGTTTACGCGTGGCGTGGAGTTCTTCAACTAAATTCCAAGTTTGGCCGCCGTCGTGTGTGGCCTCGCAACACCAATAAAAAGAGTGTAACTCTATATCTTTAATTGTCCAGCGGAGGCGGAAGTCTTGCGCTGTGTCATCCCAGATGATTATTTTATCTTCAGCGCATTGTGTGCGGAGGCGGTTGAAATTGTCATCATCGCCGTCATAGGTGTTCCACTCATTGTTTTTTTGATTATACAATCGTTTGGATGTGCGCGGACGAACGCAAATTCCGCTTTTTTCGGCTTCTGGGCGCGAAGGGCAGATAAAAACATCGATAAATCCCATGATATTGCGGTAGGCGGCTGAAAAGCCATTCTCCTTTGACTTCGTGGGCTATTTTTCCTTGTGCAAAATTATGCCACGTAAAGTCCCATTCCCCAATGAGGAGGCCGAATAAATTGCTACATTGTGTATTTTGATTCGTTTCGTTCATAAGAGCTAAGTTAATGGGGATTATTTAATATTTGGTAAAATAAATATTTCAACGAATAATATAATATATATAAAGTGTACTAATTTTTAGTTATCACAATTATAAATTTAGGTTATTTTGTTTTGGCAATTTATAATATATTGTTAATATGCAATATATAAAAATATAAATTTTTAGTTGTTATTGCGCGAATATTTTTCTAAAACTGATTTAAGGAAACTAAAGTTATGCATAAAGGTATTGTTAAGTGGTTTAACACTAAAAAAGGTTATGGTTTTATTCAATCTGATGCGGCTGCAAAAGATATTTTTGTTCACGTTACGGCTTTGCAACAATCCGGTATCAGAAAATTGACAGACGGGCAGGAAGTGTCTTTTGATATTTTTGATGATAAAGGACGTCCAGCGGCTAATCATATTTCTATTTTGTAAATTTGCCTAATTTGAGGCTAAAAAACTCCGGAGCGTAAAAACTCCGGAGCTTTTTTGTTGGAAACTTTGTTAATGGTTTCCAACAAGGTAGTAGGCAAGGCGCCTACTTTTGATTTGACCATTGAGGTCAAATCGTTCGGATCTCATTAGGAGGTCCGAAATCGCCGCAAGACGGCGATCAATTCCACACTGCAACTCGTGGATAGTTTCCCTATCCAGTTTGCTAAAGTGGATTTGTCGTGCCTCCGCTAAAGCAGCGACATTTTTTTGACGATCACCGTCCTTGTCTTTCAACAAGGAGGCAATCTTCCAAGGCACCCCAGCTTCATCAGCTAAGGATTTTACCTTGTTATAGTACTCTCTCTTGGCCTCTTTTTCGGCCTTGAGGTCGACCTCGCTGTAGCCCCACATGAAAGTGTCAGGGCCGGTGACGCGGAACCAGGCCTCATACGTCTTACCACCTGCGCTCAGGCGATAATAGTAGGTCTTGTATCCCGTGCCAACCCAGTGGCATACTGAGCGGACAAATCGAGCGCTGTCCCAGCGACCGATGGCTCCAACGAGGCAACGTGCTTCAGAGGGGCTAAATTGCCGCTCTTTTATCACGTTTTCCATCCATTCCAGATTGCTCTGGAATACGGAAAGCATTTCGTGCTTTCCTTGGATGAAATTCATTTCTTCTTCTTTTGTTCCCTCAGGGAACAAAAAGTTGAAGAGCAGAGAGGCTTTGTATGAGCCAAAGTCATCCCACAGGAAGTGGGGATGTCTTTCTTTTATTTCTTCCGGTTCTGGTTTTTCAACCAGAAGAAATTTGTCTTCCACGGATTGTATCTTCAACCAGAGCTCACTCTGATCGGAAAATACAACATGATATATCTTTTGCCATACGGCATTAAATATATCAATTGTCTCAACGCTGCTAATAATTTTTTTTGTTTCCATAAATTGGTATTAGTTTTGCCCAAGGTCAACAGATGTGCCGTATTGTTGAAAAAATAGCAAGTTAACTCCTTCCAAACAGACCAATGTTGTTAAAAACAAAGGGGCGATTAAAAAGACAACTTCTATCGAAGTCTCCGGACTCACAGCTTAAAACGTCCTTAATTAATCGGTGACCGAACATCTTGTTTGGTTGAAAGTTATTAAATGTTATCTCTTCGCAAATACTGAATGCAAACCTGTTTTGCTTGAACGAATTTAACAAAAAAATTATTACAGAACAGCATCATTTGCCCAAGAGAGCGGAAATAATACTTTTAAAAATGTTCCATAATAATTTGTTTTCATAACATCAATATATCATAAATTTACGAGTCGTACAATAGTGTTTTGGACAAATGGCTGTTTTGTCTATTCTTTGAGGCTTGACAAGTGTATGTGGGGCAGAAATAATATGTTAATTTTAATTGAGGAGTGAAAGAAATGAAATTTACAGCCGTTTGGGGGATGGTACTGGTTTTGGTTATGGCTTGCTCTCATATAGATTCACAAAATTCAGAATTGTTGATTGGCGAGTGGGTGCAAGTACTGCCTGCTCATTCAAAAATTGTTCAAGGTTTTCAATTAATGAAAAATGGAAAAGCGGTTTCTATTAATATGGCAACTTTGCAATATGAGACTTGGAAATTACAGGATAATAAATTGGTTCTTCAGGGAAAGAGTATCGGCAATCACCAAGTTATTGATTTTACAGATGCGTGGAAAATTGTTGAATTGTCCTCCTCCTCTTTGATACTTGAGAGGGCGGATAAATATCAGCTACAGTATGTTAAACAGAATGAATCAGAAGTGAAAAATGTTGAGGGAATTGTGAGAATAGGGCATGAAGTGCGCTCTTTTCAAGATAATAGAGATTGTAAAGAATATTGGTTGGTCGATAAGTCTGGAAAATTGGTGAGGAAATATAAAAATATTATTGGAACAGAGGATGTTCATTATCAACCTGTGTTTGCTCGTTTGAAAGTAAAAAATATAGGCAAAATGAGTGAGGGGTTTGGTGCTGAATATGACGGCGCTTATGAAGTGATAGAAATTGAGGATTTGTCAAAGGATTCATTTAACAGCCAAAGTTCTTGTTTTGATAAATTAAGGTAAAATGATTTCTAACTTGGGGTTATCTATATCTTGTTTGATGATGAGGTTGTAGTTATTCTCTAATTTTAAGACGACTGCTACGAGATATAAGTTATCTTCAGATAATAGCGGATAAATATTTTTAATCTTATTCCCTAATATATCTTTATATAAATATGATATATCCATATACGTGTTTTTTAATTCCGATATGTTTTTTATCGATAAATTTTGAATTTCAATACAAGGAGAAATATCTTTGCTGTTTAGTCCTATTTCGTAGAAATAATAAGCTGCAAAATCGATAGATAAAAAATTTTCGCCAATTTTGAAAATAAAAGCCTGTTCCCAATTATATAGATCTCTGTTTTGAGGCTGCAAAAAATCATTTTCATTAAAGTCTGATACACTTAAATCAAACTTTGAGTTGAAAATAGCGGTTAGCTTTTGCTCAACCAATAAAGGTTTTATGCTCTTTATTATAAACTCAGCACCAGTAGCCGGAAATTTACTTTTAGGCTTTTGCCCTTGAACATAAGCCGTTTGGATTGAAATCTTTTGCATAAAAACCCTTTCAAAAAATAAAGTGGCTTTGGATGGACGGTGTTTCTCATCATCGGCACATGAATACGTCATGCTTCGCAGCTCACCGATTTTCTGCATTTCAAAGCCACTCTTTTTATATAAGATTTGCCCTTATATAAAAACATATCAGGTTGACAAATAACCTTAATGATATGTTATTTATGAATGACACAACTATTCATAAATGTCAATAAGTGAAACTGTGGGATTATCGTGGGTTTGTATGAGGGCAAAAACAAAAAACCGCCCTTACGGACGGCTTTTTCTTTTTGGTTGCTTTGGATAGGATTTGTCTGCGACATTGCGTTCGCAATGCTTATTCCTTCGCGTTCATTCGCGGAGCTTGGCTCCGCTCACCGGCGTTCTTCGCCCGCCTTTCACTTGGCGTGAACCTACTTTTCGTAGTTTCAAATCAGCCGCGCCATGCAAAAACAAAAAACCGCCCTTACGGACGGCTTTTTCTTTTTGGTTGCGGGGGCAGGATTTGAACCTACGACCTTCAGGTTATGAGCCTGACGAGCTACCGGGCTGCTCCACCCCGCGATAAAATATCGCAAAACTGTGCGTATAATTACCCCTTTTTTCTTTTATTGTCAATACTCAAATTGTATTTTTTACTTAAAAGGCAAAACTTATTACAAGGGCAAAGATAAAAACTATAAGGGTGATGATGTGCCAGGGTTTCATTGCTTATCCTTTCGTTTAATTAAATAACATGAGTGATATGATTAATAAGACTAAAACAGTGCTTAAGATGATTTTGTGCGGTGTGGTGAAATTCATGTCCTTTTCTCTTTCTTAAAAATAGGGATTATATGCCCACTGCAAAAGTGCTTGTCTTTGACGCATGCGGCAAGACATATCATATAAATGACAATTCTTTAAGATTTGTGCCTTATGACGGCGGAAGGCTTTCCAACGTTTGATTTGGAGTTGGTCAAGTTCCGGTATTCTTCGGCCTTGGTAGTAACGACAATACCACTGAAACCATCCTCTGGGGTCGGGGCCATATATCCAGCCGCGTTTTTGCCACTCTTGCAAAGATAAACGGGATTTGAGGTGAAATAAGTTTAATTTGCTATCAGCTTGCAGAGGTGAAAGTCTGGCTTTCTCAAACCAAAAAGACGGAAATTCATCTTGGCAGTCATTGAGGTATTTCCCTTCAAAAACGCCGAAACTTAACATCTCATAAGGGGTTAGTTCAGGTTGGAATGTGTCTGCAAATTCTTTTCCCGGTTTGCAAACTAATTCATAGCTGTAACCTTGTTGCATCTTATCATTGACGGTAATGAATTTTCTCATATTCGGCTCCTTGGCTTTATATATATTCTTCTGTATTGTTTTCAAGAGCACAAAAAAAACCGCACTTTCTGTGCGGCTTTTTTTACAAGGAGAAAGAATTTTATTTAATTACTTCATTTCTTCTTCGGGCATAACCGGAGCTACAGGTTGTGCCGGCGTAGAATCAATGGTGTAAGATATAGTTTCGGTTTTGGTTTCTGTTTGAGTCGGAGTTGTCACAACTTCTACCGGAGCACTGGCTTGTGTGGTCGTTGTGGTTACAACGGTTTTTGTTGTCATAGGTTGAGTTGTGATTTGCTCTTTTTCATAAGAAACATTGGTTACTGTTTTGGGTTCATAAACAGTGGTCTTAGTTGTCTTTTTGTATACAATTTCGACCGGCTCTTTTACAATTTCTACTTTAGGTGCACAGTTGTTGCAAGGTTGAGCGACCTGAGCGCAAGTATTGCAAGGTTGGACTACCGGTTTGGGTTGTTCTACTTGGCAAGGTTTAACAATCGGTTTTGGCTCTTCATAGACTCTTACTTGTTTCGGTGCGCGTCTTTTTACTTGGCATCTGCCGGTGCAATTGTAACTGCTATAGTCTGCAGGGGTATTACTGCGGTATATCGGGCCAGAATAGCAGGAGGATAAAAACATTATTGTTGCTAATGCAAATATCTGTTTTTTCATATTTTTTCTCTTTTAAAATGAAGGTTATTAACAAAATGTTAACGCTAATATAGCCGATATTTTTTTATTTGTCAATTTTTGTTTAGTAAAAAATGCAATTTTTTTATTTTTTAAAATTTTTATTCTTTTTGCAAAAAAATACTTGTTAAATTTATTTTTTGTGTTAAACATAGGCAAGTTAGATAACGGAGTGTAGTTCAGCCTGGTAGAACGCTACGTTCGGGACGTAGAGGTCGCTGGTTCGAGTCCAGTCACTCCGACCAATCGCACAAAGGCTGCGTTAAGTATTGAGGACATTCAATTATGGATGTCCTTTTTTTTTGTTGTTTATATAACTACAGCAGGCAATAAGAGTTATACTTTAGAAAGCGAATTCAAATTGACAATGCGACCCACCTGACATATCCTACTTTCACGTTTGAAATAATTAAGGACTGTCAAATGCTGGATTTAGGAAATAAAAAGTTAGAGCGTTTTTCTTTGCCTGAAAAAATTGTCGGCGAAAAAGTTATTCTAGTGCCAAGAACGCATGAATTTGATGAGGTTTTATGGCAGCTTATTGATTCTTCAAGAGAATTTTTGCGAGAATATTTGTTTTGGGTTGATGATACGAAATCTTTGCAAGATGTGAAAGATGTTACCTCAATCTTTATGGAAAATTGGCAAAAACAAAATTCTTTTGAATATGTGTTCTTAGAGAAAAACTCTCGTCGGTTGGTCGGCGCAGGGGGAATTCATACGGTTTCTTATTTGCACCATTGGGCGGAATATGGCTATTATTTGAGCAAAGATGAAGTCGGACACGGATATATTACCGAGGCAGTCCAATTGCTCGAAAAAGAACTGTTTAAAAAAGGAATTCACCGTTTGGTGATTACTTGTGATGTGAATAACCTTGCCTCTGCCGCAGTGGCCAAAAGATGCGGTTTTGAATTGGAAGGAAAACTCCGTGAGGCGCGTTTTGCATACGGACAATATCGCGATGAACTCTTGTTTGCAAAAATAAATAAGGCATAAGTTTATGGATAATTTGGAAGAAAGATTGATTGAAATTGAAACAGCCTTGGCTAACCAAGAACGAATCGTGGAAGATTTGAATTCGGTGGTGATTGCTCAAGGAAAAATAATTGACCGTCTTATAAAACAAAATCAATATTTAATGAGTGTGGTGGATCAAGACAGTGTTAAGCCCTTGAGTGAAGAAACGCCGCCGCCACATTATTAGGTGAGTGATAAGGCTTGCAATCAAAAGGTTTGACATTATATAAGACTGTGGAGGTAGAAATTTGATGAATCCTGATGCTTTATATAAATTAACGCACGGACTGTATATTTTGGGTGCGCAAGATAACGGGCGTATGGTCGGCAGTGTGGTTGACGCCGTGATGCAAGTGGCAAATAAACCATGGATGATTGCACTTTCTTGCAATAATAACAGTTATACCAAAAGATGTATTGAAGTTTCAAAAGAGTTTTCACTTTCCGTGTTGGGCAAAAGTGTTGAACCGTGGATTATTGCTGATTTTGGTTTCCAAAGCAGTAAAATGGTTGATAAATGGGAAATTACCAAATATAAAGTTAAAGACAATTTGCCTTATTTGGAAGGAAATTTGGCCTCACTTAAATGCAAAGTGGTACAATGTGTAGCTTATGAGAGCAATACGCTGTTTTTGGCCGAGGTGATAGATTGTGAGGACGGGGTGGATGATGAACCCTTGACTTATCAAGATTATCGCGCTTATTTTAAGAAAGATGTTATCGAAAGTTTTAATCATCTTAAATCTAATGAAAAGGAGAAAAATACCATGACAGATGAGAAGAAAAAAGAAGACGGTAAACATTGGGTTTGCACCGTTTGCGGATATGTCTATGACGGTGAAACACCGTTTGAAGATTTACCCGAAGATTGGGTTTGCCCGTTGTGCGGCGTTGATAAGAGCCATTTTGTTTATGAATAGGTCTTATGCATTTATCTCAAAAACAAACTACGCAAGATAAAAACTGGATTAAAGCGATATTTATTCTTCCATTTAATGTGGTGGTGGTAATACCTGCTTTAATCCTGTTTTTTTCTGAACAAAAGGTTGAGCTCAAGTTTAATTTGCTCTCAGCCTTTGGGGCTTTATCTTTTGGAATTGGTTTAGCCTTAGTGGTTTGTACGGTTATGTTATTTAAAAATTTGGGCAAAGGTTCGTTGGCTCCTTGGAATCCGCCGACTAAGTTGGTTTTGCAGGGACCTTACCTATATGTCAGAAATCCGATGATCAGCGGGGTCGGAGGAATGTTGTTGGGCGAAGTTATCCTCTTTTTAAATGATGATTTGGCCTTTTGGCTCTTAATCTTTTGTTTGGCTAATGCTTTATATATCCCGTATTCGGAAGAACCGGGCTCGTTAAAGCGGTTTGGCAAAGATTATGAACAATACTTAAAAAATGTTCCGCGTTGGATACCTCGTTTGACGCCGTGGAAAAAATAAGCCGGTAAATTTACCGGCTTTTGATTTATTTTATACATCCGATATAGTGCCAATTGTCTTTATCGTATTGGAGGTGGATGATTTCGCCGTTGTCAACCTCGTCTTTATCAATATCTAAGGCGTGCAAAGTTTCGGTTAAGGTTATGCCGTGGCCGGAGATGGCGATGTTGTTGTATTTACTTTGAGCATATTGTTCAAGAGCTGAAAAAACACGTTGGCGAACTTGGCGCTTAGTTTCACCGTTTTCAAAGCGAATGTCTTGGTCGGAAGCATCCTTACTGCGCCATCTTTTATATGTTTCACCAAATTTTTCCATTGCTTGCGTGTAATGTAAGCCTTCGGCAACACCGACGTTTACTTCCGTAAAGCGTTCGTCAAACTGAATGGGGGCTTGAACAACGCGGGATACAATATTGCCCGTTTGCTTGGCGCGGCGCAACGGGCTGGAAATAACGACATCTATGTCTTTGTTTTTGAGGTGGTCGGCGGTGGCATAAGCTTGATCTATGCCTTTATCGGTAAGAACGGAGTTGTTTGTGTGTCCTTGTATCTTGCCTTCAAGATTGTAGGAGCTTTGACCATGTCGGAAAATATAAAAATTTTTTACCATGCAAAACCTCCTTTGGATAGGGTGGGGAGATGAGCTTATGGTACCTGATTTTTTTATTTTTTACAAGTAGATTTTCTTAATATAATTTTAATTTCTTGGCTAAGTACGGTAAAGACTTTCCTTGTACCAATACCGATAAAATGACTAAGAAAAATATGATGTTAAACAGATAGCTCGAATCGGGATAATTGTACATTAGAGGGTAGGTGGCTAAAATAATCGGTACAGCCCCTTTGAAACCGGCCCAACTGATGAAAATTTTGTCGGCCGTGGTGTAGGTGCTTTTATAGAGGCAGGCAAATACGGCCAGCGGGCGCGCTACAAAAATTAAAAAGATGGCGCAAAGTAAGCTAATCGGAAATACAGCCGGAAGTTCATGCGGGTTGACCAATAGGCCCAAAAGTAAAAACATGCCGATTTGCATTATCCAGGCCAGAGAATCTTGAAAGTTGATAAAGTGGCGACGATATAAAAATACCGTATTCCCCATTATTATTCCGGCAATGTAAACTGCTAAGAAGCCATTGCCGTCTAAAAGTTGGGTGAGGCTATAGGTGAGTAATACGACGCTAATTCCAAAAACAGGATAAAGACCGGGGTAAACCAAATTCCAACGTCGTAAAACATAGCATGATAATTGTCCAAATACATAACCTGCAGCTAAACCTAAGCTCATTTGCCATAAAAAATCTTCTATCAGTGACAACATACTGAAATCTGGATCGGAAAGCGAATTTAGTGCGCCTAAGGAGAGCAAAACCGCCATAGGGTCGTTGCTGCCGGATTCAAACTCAAGCAATGGTTTGATGCCTGATTTGAGCTCTTGTTTTTGACTGCGAAGTATTGAAAATACTGCCGGAGCATCGGTTGAGGAGACAATAACGCTTAAAAGCAGAGAAACTTCGTATGAAAGCCTTAGAATATATCTGGTGCAGATAAATAAAAACAAGGCCGTTAAAAATACGCCCAAGGTGGATAACAGGCTGCCGCGTTTTAAGGTTGGTTTCACTTCAGTCCATTTCGTGTCCAGGCCGCCCGAAAACAAAATAAAAGCAAGTGCAAAAGTTCCGGCATAGTTTGCTAGGTGGGCATTGTTAAACTGAATGCCTAAACCATCGCTGCCGGCCAGCATGCCTAAACCTAAAAAGAATAATAAACTCGGTATGCCGTAGCGAATGGAAATGCGATTGGCGTAAACGCATATTAAAAGTAAACTTCCAGATACAGCCATTACTAAGTTAAGATTCATTCGTGTCTCCATATTTATCCAACAAATAGGATAAACTTATAAAGTTAATATTTCATAACCTTTTGGTGAGAAATCGTTATTTTACTTTGGCAATTTCGGCCCAACGCGTGGTATAACAAGGTGAGCGAAATTCATGTCTGATAAAAGAGGTTTGTTTGGGGGTTTGCAGGCCAAAATAGACTGTGCGTTTGCCTAATTTTTCGTTGAGGTTATCAAAGGCTTGCATAAGGGCTTTTTCTTTTTTGTTTTGGGAGGAAGTTTGAAAAAGGTCGGTTTGAGGGCTGTCTTCGGCACAAATATCCGTTAAAATAATTCCGGCACGTTTATAGCGAAATTTGGCATTAAAAATTTGTTTTAAGCCTTTATCCATGGCGC
Organism: uncultured Alphaproteobacteria bacterium; assembly: GCA_944393175.1. Lineage (GTDB taxonomy): Bacteria > Pseudomonadota > Alphaproteobacteria > RF32 > CAG-239 > Scatocola. The sequence continues at coordinate 14,293 of CALXZH010000031.1, forward strand.
TTAAAAATTTGGCGGTATTGTTTGAAGGGGCATTGAGGCTGATGAGCTGAGAATTGTCATATTGCGGTTCGTTGCGAAAACGATTGGTGGCAATAAAAGTGATGATTCCGCTGGCAAGAGCTTTTTGTTCGCGCAGGCGGCGGCAACCCGAATCCACAAATTCGGCAATAATGGTGCGGATTTGCTCATAAGATGTCAGTTCGCTTTCAAAACTACGTGAGCACAAAATGGATTTGGAGTGCTCAAGCTCATCCATTTGCAGGCAAGGTATGCCGTTTAATTCTTGAACCGCACGCTCTAAGGAAATACCAAATTTGGAACGAAGCATGGAAAGCGGGGCTTTGACCAAATCTTCGGCCGTGAAGATACCCATGAAATTTAATTTTTTGTTGAGATTGCGGCCGATTCCCCAAATTTTTTCAACATCTAAATTTTTAAGATATGGACGGGCGGTTTCTTTATCGGGCAAGGTAAAAATTTTGCCTGAACTTTGTTTTTTGGCAATGCTGCCGGCTAATTTGCATAGGGTTTTGCTTGGGGCAATGCCAATTGATACCGAAATGCCGATTTGGTGTAAAATATCTTGGCGCAGAGAGTGGGCTATGGCTAAATAGTCTTCACTGTCGGCTATATGGGCAAAAGCTTCATCAATGGAGTAAATTTCAATTTTGGGAAAGTAGCTGCGAATTAAATTCATTACGCGTGAGGACATACTGCTGTAGAGCTCGTGATTGCAGGAGAGCCAAGCGCCGTTATGTTTTTGCAGAAAAGTTTTAACCTGAAAAAAAGGCACACCCATCGGAATATTTAAATCTTTGGCCTCATAAGAGCGGGCAATGACACAGCCATCGTTGTTGGAAAGAACGACTACCGGCCGGTTTTTAAGGTCAGGTCGGAAAACTCTTTCACAAGAAACGAAAAAATTATCACAATCAACCAACATATACATTACAGAAGTTTCCTGATGACAGAGGTGACAACGCCCCAAACGGCAAAAGTGTCATCAGGGCTTAATCTATACGGAGGAACGTGTGGATTATCGGTTGAAAGCAGAGGTTTGCCGTTTTGTAATAAAAAACGACGGGCAATTAGTTCGCCGTTGAGTTCGGCAATGATTAAATTGCCGTTGGCGGCGGTGAGCGCACGATCGATGGTGAGAATATCATCATGAAAAATGCCGATGTGTTCGAGTGAATTTCCATCCATGCGGAAAAAATAGGTGGAAAGCGGGTGGGGCTGTAGGTAAGCATTGAGGTCAAGGTCATGCTCTTGAAAATAGGTGGTGGCAGATGAAAACGGCATTTTTATATCTCGTAATGTTCTTGTTTTGTTCTTATAATACTCTTTAGAAAAAATATTTCAATAAAATTTATTCGCAATTTGTAAAATATGTTTTATATTAGTACAAATTGTTTAACAAGGAGACAGATTATGGAAAAAATTATTCCGAATAAATTGGTGAAAGGCGATGAAATCAGGGTGATTGCACCAGCCAGAGGAATTAAAATTATTGGCAAGGATTCTCGCCAGATTGCACAAGAGCGTTTGGAATCTTGGGGGCTGAAGGTAAGTTTCGGACGGCATACAACCGATGATAATTGGGATATGCTCGGTTCTTCGTCTATTCAAGACAGAGTTGAGGATATTCATGAGGCTTTCCAAGATAACAACGTTAAGGCGATTTTTACCATAATCGGTGGGGCAAATTCTAATCAGTTGTTGCCTTATTTGGATTATGATTTGATAAAGAAGAATCCTAAAGTTTTTTGCGGCTTTTCCGATATTACCGCTTTGTTAAATGCCATTTATGCCAAAACCGGTTTGGTGACTTTTTCGGGACCGCATTTTAGCTCACTCGGTATGCTGAAAGGTGCTGACTATACTTTAGAAAACTTAAAAATTATGCTGATGGGTGATAGAGTTAATAATGTTAAGCCTTCGAAAGAGTGGAGTGATGATTTGTGGTTTATTAATCAACAAGACCGCAATTTTATTTCAAACGAAGGCTATTGGACAATTCATCAAGGAGAAGCGCAAGGTACACTTATCGGCGGAAACTTGGGAACATTTAATCTTTTGCTGGGTACGGCTTATCGTCCGGCGTTTGAGAAAGACACAATCTTGTTTATTGAAGATACCGAAGGAGCTGATATTTTAGATTTTGAGCGCAATTTCCAAGCTCTGATTTATCAACCGGATTTTCAAAATGTGAAAGGTGTTCTTATCGGGCGGTTCCAGAAAGGTTCAAAAGTTTCACGCGAGCAGTTGGAATATATCATCTCGACCAAGCAAGCTCTGCGTAATCTTCCGATTATTGCCAATGTCGATTTTGGGCATTCGACTCCGTTGCTGACTTTGCCGGTGGGTGGAACAGCTCATATTAAAAATGGTGAAATTCAGTTGAAATTGTAATACGACAAATCCCCTGACAAGGTTTGTGATTTTGTCAGGGGATTTTTTTATACTTTTTTTAGGCCTTTTCTTCTTTGTGCCATGGGCGGATTTTCCAAGCGCCGATGCCATAGAGAACTGCGGCTAAAAAAGAAATAATGATAAAAGCCCATTTCCAGATTTGGAAATCGCTTTCAATCAGGGCAATGCCGGCAACAATAAAGCCAATTGCCAGACAGCAACTTAATAGAAAAACTGTTGTTTTCATAAGTGTGTTTTTTTAGGGTTAATAATATAGATAATTTTTAGACTTCTTTAGACAGAAAAACACAAATTTAAGAAAAATGCAAGTGCTTAATTATAATTTTGGTAAATGTTCAAAAATTGGTGTTTGTCTGCCTCCGTCTGACTATATATAAATTTATCATCGCTGTCGCGTTGCAATAAATCATCATATAAGGCTTGATTGTCAGGAGCTGTTCCGTGTTGCGAGATATAGTCCAAATCTTCTAAATAGTCGTCATAGGCTTGTTGAAAGAGGGGCTTGTGTAATTTTTCATAAGCTTGTTGCAAAATTTCGGCATCTACTTGACCGGCACTGAGATATTGTTCTTCAATATCCTTGGTTTGACCATATACCGGAAAACTTGTCAAAATTAATAGTAAAAATACGATGTATCTTGTCATTTATGCCCTTTCTTTTTTGCTATCATAGTAAATGTTTTTTAAGAAATGGATAATAAATTTTAAATACTGTTTAGAGGTAAGTATGAGAAAATTTTGTTTTAGTGTTTCTTTGTTGTGTCTGTTACAGGCTACATCTGCTTATGCTTGGAGTTATGGTGAGTTCATTTCTTGTGACGCAATCAATCCTATGCCTAAAATTACTTTTACGACTTCTTATGGTAAATTAGTACACGATTTGTCTCAGCCTCTATCCGTGATTAATTCTCAACATTTGGCTCAAGCTGAACCAGGTTGGTTGACGGTTGGTTATGCAACAAGGAGTTTGCAGTACTCAATTTGGGTTAAAAATGCAACCGTTAAAAAAATTGATGATAATACTACCTGTGTGATGGCTAATGATATTGAAGTGTTTTTAGGTTACCAACAACCGATGATTTATGTGGCTAAAGAAGCTCAGGAAGATTTGTGTAAATTCTCAGTCGTTATTCGACATGAACAAGTACACCAACGAATTAATAAATTGGCTTTGGATTATTTTTTGCCTTTGGCTGATGAGGCTATTCGTAAAGCGATTGCCGATGTGAGAGCGGTGAAAGTATCATCTCCTCAAGAGGGGCAGGAGGCTATGATTGTATTGTCTAAATATTATCGGGCGAGGTTAATGCCTATTTTGGAAGAAATGGTTAAAGCCGTTGATGCTGAACACGCAAAACTTGATTCTTTGACAAGTTATAAAATGCAATGGAATATGTGTGATAAGTTTAGGGAACGTCAACGCCGAGAAGAATTATTAAAAGAGTTGGAAGATAAAATTAAAAATTCAGATTATTAATTTTATTTTCTAAATTAAAAAGCCCTTCCGAAGAAGGGCTTTTGTTTGGTTTTAGGCTTTTTCTTGTGTTTTGTCTTTACCTTTACTCCATTCATACGTCTTTTCACGCATGGTTTGGAACAAAATGTAGAGCAAAGGAATAACAATCAAGCCGGCGGCCGTTCCTACCAGCATTCCGTAAAATACCGGAACACCGATGGCAATACGGCTGGCCGCACCAGCACCCGTTGCAACAATCATCGGCCATACACCTAAAATGAAGGTGAAGGCTGTCATGAGTACGGCACGGAAACGCTCTTTGGTACCAACAATTGCAGATTTAACAATCGAAGCGCCTCTTTCGTGTTCTTCTTTTGAAAATTCAACAATCAAAATCGCGTTCTTACTGGCAAGTCCAACCAGCAAAATCAAACCTAATTGAGCATAAATACTCAATGGTAGACTGGTGACAAATAAGCCGGCCATTGCTCCCAGCATTGCTACCGTGACAGAGGTTAATACCGGTAACGGGGTTGACCAACTTTCATATTGGGCAACCAAGAACAAATAACCAAAAGTGATGGCCAAAGCGATAATATAGCCGATTTGTCCTTGAGTTTGCTTTTCTTGATAGCTCATGCCTGACCACTCATAGCTGAAGCCTTTAGGCAGTTGCAAGTTTTCAACCGCGGTCATGGCTTGTCCGGTACTTACAGCTGGAGATTGGATGGCGTTGATTGAGGCTGCCGGATATTGGTTGTAGCGTTCAACCGTACGAGGTCCTAAAATCTTCTTGATGCTTAAGACGCTGCCCAGCGGTACCATCTTGCCTTCTTTGTTCTCAACATATAAGTCATTAATTGAGTTAATGTCTTTACGATATGTCCAATCAGATTGGATATATACCTTATTTACTTGAGTACCAAAGTTAACGTCGTTAATGTAACTTGATCCCAAATAGTTTTGCAAAAGTGTATATATATTGCCAATCGGTACGCCCATACTTTCGGCCTTTTGCTTATCAATCGTAATAAACAATTGCGGAGTTTTGGCCGTATAAGTCGTAAATGCATATTGCATTTCAGGCATCGAATTCATCTTTTGCAAAACCCCTTGTAAGGTTGCATCCAACAGTGAAGAATCGGTGCTGTTGAGTGATTGTAGACGATAGTCCATACCGCCGCTTGCGCCTAAGCCTTGAATTGCAGGAGGTTCAAAAAAGTTAATCTCTGCGTTCGGAATTCCAGAAACTTTGGCTTTGATGCGGTTCATAATTGCAGAAGAGTGAAGGTTAGGATCTGTTCTCTTATCCCACGGTTCCAATACAATTACGGAGAAAGCAACGTTTTCACCGCCGCCACCCAAGATGGAACGACCGACAATCGTCATAACATTGGCGACGCCTTCTTCATTTTTCAAGTCCGGATAGATTTGACTAACCAATTTACGCGTACGTTCCATTGATGCACCTTCAGGCAATTGGATGTTGGTGAAGATAACGCCTTGGTCTTCACTCGGAATAAATGAAGTTTGGCTTATTTTGAGGAAGAAGACGTTGGCTAAAATCAGCATGCCTAAGAGGAGGGCTACAACACTGACTTTTCGTCCGATGATTCCTACTATTGAGGCATAGCGATCGCGGGATTTGTTCAAAAATTGGTTAAACCAGAACAAAGGACCACTGGTGTAGGGTTTGAGCGGACGAAGCAGCGTTGCGCACAATGCCGGTGATAAGGTTAAGGCATTGACCGAGGAGAAAAATACCGCGGTGGAAATTGCAACGGCAAATTGTTGATAAATTCGTCCGGTGATGCCGCCTAAGAAACCAACCGGTACGAAAATAGCCAACAATACCAAAGTAGTTGCAATAACCGCACTTGATACTTGCTCCATGGCTTTGATGGTGGCTTCTTTCGGGGTTAGGTGTTCGTTTTCCATAAGGTAGAGAACACGCTCAACCACTACAATCGCATCATCTACCACCAAACCGATGGCCAAGACCAAGCCAAACAAGGTTAACATGTTGATGCTGTAGCCCAGGGCCAACATAACGGCAAAAGTTGCAAACAATGAAACCGGAATGGTGAGTGAGGGGACGAGCGTTGCTCTCCAGTCTTGTAAAAACAGGTAGCAGACGGCAATAACCAAGATAAAGGTTAAAATAAGTGTGAAGACTACTTCATCAATAGATGCGCTAATGTATTTGGTGGCATCGTAGGTGATGTCAACCTTAAAATCATCAGGAAAATATTGTGACAGTCTTTGCAGCTCAGCCTTGATGCCTTTCATGGTATCCAATGCATTTGCACCAGAAAGCAAGTTAATGGCTACAGCAACTGACGGACTGCCGTCAATGGTGGATTCTACACCATAGTCTTCAACACCGACTTCGACTCTTGCAACATCTTTTAAGTAGACAATGCCGCCTTCTTCGGCCGTACGGACAATAATGTTTTGGAAGTCTTCAACCTCATTAATACGTCCTTGGGTTTGCAGCGTATAAGTCATTTGTTGGGTGCCGTCTCCGGGCATTGAACCAACCGAACCAAGTGAGGGTTGATAGTTTTGTCCTTCAATGGCTGAAATTACCGAACTTGCCGGCAATTTCAGAGCGGTTAATTTGTTGGTGTCCAACCAAACACGCATGCTCAAAGGCGAGGCGTGAACTTGGACTTCACCCACACCATATACACGGCTTAAGTTGTCTTTGATGTTGTTTTGAACATAGTCACTCAAAAACATTCTATCATGGGTTTTGTTGGGCGAATAAACCGTTAAGAAGCCTAAGGTATCCGAAGAACGACGCTTTACCGTCAGACCTTGTCTTTGTACTTCTTCCGGCAATTTTGAGAGGGCTTGTTGAATACGGTTTTGGACTTTTACTTGTGCCATATCCGGATCCGTCCCTACCGCAAAGGTTACGCTTAAAGAATAAGAACCAGAGTTTTCGGAAGAAGAATCCATGTATAACATGTTTTCAACACCGTTAATCTCTTGTTCCAGCGGGATACCAATGGTCTTGGAGATAACTTCTGCACTCGCTCCCGGGTAGGTGGCACTAACTACTACCATAGGCGGTGTAATTTCCGGATATAAGGCAATCGGTAATGAAAATACCGAAATAAGACCTGCCAGAGTTAATACGATGGAAATCACCATCGCAAAACGAGGCCTTTCAATGAATATTCTTGAAAACATCCTTAGTTACCTTCCGTGTTGGTGGTGAGCAATTCGGCTTTTACTTTTTGACCGTTTTGAACTTTTTGCAGCCCTTGAATAATGACCTTATCATCATCTTTCAGGCCCGATTTTACAACTTGCATATCACCGAAAACTTCGCCTAATTCAACACGGCGTTGTTCGGCAATGCTATCTTCCGTGACAACCATTACGTAGTTCCCGTGTTCATCTTGGGCAACGGCTGCTTGCGGAATCAAAATGGCTTCGACGCCTTTGGTGTTGCCAATCAATACTTGGACATATGCTCCCGGAACCAGCAAACTTTGTTCGTTGCCATATTCGTTATATACGGCAATCGTAGCGGTGGTGGTATCAATCTCATTATCGGTAAAACGAGATTTTAAGTGATTGACCAAACGTTTACCGTTAGGCAAAATCAGCTCACTGCTAATCGGAGAAGTTTCGCCTCTTTCGGCGGCTAAATTCTTTTCGCGGAAATCAATTAAATCTTTATCCGTAATTGAAAAAGCTACACGAATCGGGTCGGTTTGAACAATACGTGCCAAAGTTTGGGTCGAAGAGTTTACGTAGTTACCTTCGGTGACTAAAGCTTTACCGATATAGCCGGTGAAAGGGGCTTTGATTTCGGTGTAGTCCATATCAATTTTGGCCAATTCCAAATTTGCTTCGGCTTGTTTGACTGCGGCTTTAGCTTGGAGGTAGTTGCTCTCAGATGTATCAAGCGTGGCTTTGGAAGCATAGTTTTGGCTGCTTAAAGATTTTTGGCGTTTGTAATCTCTTTCGGTTTTTACCAGATTGGCTTGAGCACTGGCCAGTTCTGCTTCTCTCAATTCCAGATTAGCCAAATAGCGTTTTTGTTCAATAACAAAAAGAACATCGCCTTTTTGTACCAGACTGCCTTCTTGGAATAAAACTTTTTCTACATAGCCCGTAACCTGAGGGCGTAAATCTACGGAATTAATGGCCTCAACATGCCCAATGTAATTTTTTTTGGGGGAAATGTCTCTTTTTTCAACTCCTTGTATCAAGACATAAGTGTCTCCTCTGTTCATTCCCATCATCGGAATTTGCGGCGTCATTTTGCCTTTCAGATACCATCCGACGGCGACACATAGCAGAAGTATGACCGTCTTACGGATGATTGTGCGTTTGTTTATGGTGACAATCTGCATGTTAGTTATCCTCTTTTGTCTTTAGTGATTTGAATATTAATTGAAAACTTTGTTCCGTTAACCGCGGAAAATCTCCGTGATAATTTTTACCTATGGCTTGGTGAAGTATTCCGTCCCACAAAGCGGCAATAATTTGAGCGGTCGTGGTGACATCCGTCTCCTTATTTATTTCTCCGCTTTCAATACTGTTGGTCAGAACTTTGGTAATCATTTCTTGATGAAAGTTCTTTATTTGATTAATGGGGCCTGATATGTTTAGCGTATTAAACAGACCTTCCGACCATTCCATTTGATACATGACAAAAAACAAAAATTTGCGAAATATGGAAACATCTTGAACCATTTGCGCTTCATATTTGAAATATTGTAATAAGTCATTTAAGGTTTTGACTTCGGAAATTTCCCTGTTTATAACGGCTTGATTGCGTTCAAAAGCTTCTATTATCAATGCTTTGATAATATCTGGTTTATTGCGAAAATGCCAATAAATCGCTCCTTTGGTGAGATTTATCTTTTTGGCTATCTCATCAAAGGTAGTGCGCGTATAGCCTTTGTCACAAAACATATCTAAAGCAGCCACAAGTATTGTTTCCCTTGTTTGTTGGGCTTCTTCTTTTGTTCTTCTAGCCATTTGTTTTTGTTATCCTTTAAATATATACATTCGTGGAGGTATATATATCAGTTTGGCTTATTGTACAAGCATTTTTTTAATAAATTATGAATTTGGTGATTACTTGCGGCAATTGGCAAAAATATCTAATTTTTTATCATAAACACTTGTTTTTATGCCGCTTAATCCCAATAGAGAATGAAAGATATTGTCTTGTGAATGCGGCTTGCGGGCTTGCTTTTGCAGACAAGCTTTATCTATGCCGAAATCATGCGCAAAAGAATCGGATATCCACACCAAAAACGGAATGTCTATTTGCTCTTTGGGTGCGGTATCGTATGGTGCTGCATGCAAAAACATGCCGTTTTCGCCTAATGATTCACCGTGGTCGGATATGTATATCATTACCGTATTATATTTATCGGAGAGCTTTTGCAATTCTTCAATCGTTTGGGCTAAAAACATACTGGTATAGTATATGGAATTGTCATATACATTTATTAAAGATTCTTGAGAACAGGATGGAAAATCCTTTTGCTCGCAGATTGGTGTGTAGCGTTCGGCTGCTTTAGGGTAATGTTCCGAATAGGCCGGACCATGGCTGCCTCTTTGGTGTAAAACAATCATGGCATTTTTACCAAATTCTTGCATGCGAGCATCAAAATTTTGCAGCATGACTTCATCAAGACAGAATTTTCCGGTTGTGCAAGGGTCTTCAAGTTCTACACGGTCACATACATTTTGACAGCCGGTGTTGTTTTCGCGCCACAAAACTTTGTAGCCGCCTTTTTCCATAACATCAAGCAGGTTTTCGGTGTAGACTTCGGAGCCGGTTTTGAAGTTTGTGCGGCTGTCTTTGGAAAACAGGCAAGGAACGGCTACTGCGGTTGAGGTTCCGCAAGCCGTCGTATCGCTATAGTAAATGATGTCTTTTAAATAAGGCGTCAGTGGCTCATTTGTGGGACGGTGGTAACCGCGCAAAGAAAAATTGGCGGCACGGGCTGTTTCTCCAACAACAAATATAATCAAGTTTTTCTTATCGTTTTTCCAATATTTTTGAGTATGGGCGTCTTCTCCGATTTTGATTAATTCAGGTCTGGGTTTGGCTTTGATTTTGATAACCGAAATGATTGACCCGATGTAGCCGGATGGAGCCAGATAGTAACGCAAATTGCGGTTCGAATCTAAAAATTGACGGGTGGTGCTAAAATTACTCAGGATAATTAGTGATGCCAAGAATAAAGCCGAGACAACGGACATGATTTGTTGCTTTAGGGAGCTGGAATTTATGTGTGTTTTGGCAATTAACCAGGCAGGCAACAAGCCCATGCCGATGAAAATTAAAAAGAATCGCGGATTAAGCAAGTCTTTGACTTCGGCAGCATCCGTTCTCAGAACATTTAAAAACATTATCTTGTCCAGAGCGGCATTGTATAAAAACATAAAGTAAAAAGCCAGAGCGTTGCTGATGACAAGTGTGATGGCCAATGGTTTGCGTAAACGGCCGTGAAATAATATGCCACAGGCTGCAAATAATATCAGCCACAGGCTTACAAACAGGCCGCTCATAAAAAGAATATCTGAGCGAAAGTCAGCCGCATGTTTAAAAAACACACCATTGTATAAAATAAGTGTCAGTAACCCATAGAGCAGATTGAATTTGATGTCACTTATTGTGAACAAAAAAGGCTTTTTGAAAAATTGAAAAAGTTTACCGGGCATAGTCGTTACTCGTTGTCGATTAGGAGAAAAGTTCTCCTTGGTGGTTGTCATTTAACACGTTGATTGCTTCTTTGACGATTGCAATGGAGACAGCGCGTTTCTTAGCCAATGAAATACTGTCTATTTCGGCCACGAGCTTGCAGGCGTAGGCGAAAGAGCGTTGCGTGTTGTGCAACATATAATTAATGACTTCGGGGGCAACCGTAATTTGACGGTCGGTGAAGAGTTTTAAGAATAGAGCTGAAAGCATTTCATCATCAGGCTCATTAATGGCGGCAGAGGGTACAATATTCATTCTGGACTGCAAGTCAGGCAATTTGAAATGTATTCTTGCCGGCGCTTGTTGAGCCGTAAATAAAATATAGCCGCCTTCGTTACGGTAGTGATTATAGAGATGAAACAGGGCTTCGTTATCTATGTTCTCATTTAGGTCTTCAACTATAAGGCATTGGCATTGATTAAAAAAATCCAAGGTTTCAAAGCATATATCTTTTGCTTTAATGGTTGGTATTTTGTAGGGCCAATGGGTCAGTGTGGAAACCGTGTGGGCAAAAATCGTGGCAAGATGGGTCTTACCGCATCCCTCAGGGCCATAGATGCAAATGGCAAAAAACGGCCAGTCCGGCCAACTGTCTACCAGCTTGAAAGCTTCATAGTTACAAGCGGCAACCATAAAGTCTTCCTTTCCCATATAAGGTTCGGGTATAAATTCTAAAGGCAGTTGTCCCGAAAAATCCGCAGCGCTCATCTTATCCTCTATTTTTGATTCAATACATCAAAAACCTTTTTGGTCAGGTCGCCTAAGCTGAATGGCTTAGCCATAAACTCAAAATCTTGTGAGCCGGCTAATTCTCTTCTTGCAATCTCCTCAGAATAACCGGAGGCAAGAATAATTTTGATGTTTGGTATCTTCGTTTTGATGATACCTGCCAGTTCGGCTCCGCTCATGCCGGGCATAACCATATCCGTGACCAAAAGATCAAAGTCAGTTTCTTTTTCTAATTGTTCTAATGCATTTTCGGCCGAATTGCAACCGATTACCTCGTAGCCTTTTTTCTTTAAGGCGCGTACGGCAAAGCTGCGGACGGAATCTTCATCTTCTACAAACAATATTTTGATGTCTTTTGCTTCGTGGTTTGGTTCGGTATTGCGGTCAATGGCTGAAACATTGAGCCCAAAAATGATTTTTTGATTGATGTTTATCGGGGAGGTGCGCTTTTCCTGAACAGTGAGAATCGGCGTACCGTCTTTGGCTGTAATGCGCTCTTTGGTCTCAATGAGATTTTGTTCTTCTTCATCGGTATTTTTTTCAAAACGGGGCAGATGAATCGAAAATGTGGTGCCTTTGCCTAAGGTGCTGTTTACTTTGATAAAGCCTTCGGTTTGGCGAACAATACCATATACCGTGGCCAGCCCAAGTCCCGTACCGGAACCTACGACATTTTGTTTGGTGGAGAAAAATGGTTCAAAAATGCGGTTTAAGTTTTCGGGCGGAATGCCGCAGCCGGTATCTGTTACGTCAATTACAACAAATTCTCCAGGTTTTATTGTGTCGGCGCCGAATTGGTAAGGCGTTGTGAGTGTCTCGACCCGTGTAGTGATACTTAATGTGCCGTTACCGTTCATGGCATCTTTGGCGTTGACGGCCAAATTGATGATGACTTGAGAAAATTGTACGGGATCAACGCGGATGAAGCCCAAGTCATTGCCATGGTAAAAATGCAAAACAATTTGCTCTCCTAAAATACGTTTTAACATTTGGCTCAGTTCTACGAAATTTTCGGTGACATCAATTAACTTCGGCTTAAGGGGTTGTTTGCGTGAAAAGGCTAATAATTGTCTTACTAAACCTGCTGCGCGATTGGCATTTTGTTTGATTTGGATTAAGTCGGTGAAAGAAGGATCACCAACACCGTGACGCTGTAATAATAAATCGCAAAAACCTATCATGGCCGTCAGAAGATTGTTAAAATCGTGGGCTACGCCTCCGGCCATTTGTCCCATAGCTTGCATCTTTTGGGCTTGGGCAAATTGCATCTCCAGGCTCTTTTGTTGGGTGGCATCAATTACATAGACGACTAAACCATCAATTTGCTCAGGATGGGCCGTATGGAGTTTTTGCATCGGGCTGAGATAAAGTGAGGCGATTTTTTCACTTTTATCCAGAGTGATATGAATATCTATGGCTTTTGATAGCTGACTGGTACCGTTGATTGATTGCATTTCTTTTTGGAGAAGATCGCACTCTTCGGGGCGCATATAATCAAAAATTCTTTTGCCGATAATGAGGCCCTTTTCGCGATCTAAAAATTTTTCTACCGCAGAATTGCAATCTTGTATTTGTCCTTCAGTGTTTATGAAGGCAATTCCTACCGGCGCATCATTAAATAACCAACTGATTTCATCCAACGAATGTTCCAAATGTTGTTGCAGCTCAGTATCGTTCGGCAAGTCACTAATCATAACGCCGCGGAACTTAATTTCTTTATCTTCACGGAAGCTTTCTTGAGCTACAAAGTATTCTTTGGTTTCATCATTGGCACCGATGAGATATAAATTTCCTTTCCATAAAGAGTGTTTTTCGGGCAATTCGCAGTGCGGACTTAAAAATCGCCATAGATTTTCACCGATGATTTCTTCTCGGTTATATCCCAAAGCGTTGGCTAAAGCATGGTTACAATATTCTATACGGTAGTCTTCATTGCAGGTATATACGCCGACCGGTAAATAATCTAAAAAATCGTGTAAAGATTTACGTTCTTCTTGAAATACCTGTTCCATATTTTTGGAGGCGGTGATGTTTTCTAATTTCCAGTATATATAAGTGTATTTCTTGATGGCTTTAACTGAAAACTTACCTTCAAAAATATCTGTCTTTTTTAAGTAAATCGGTTTTAGGCTGATGGTATACCATTCTTCGGGGGTGAAAATTTTCGAATCGTCTTGTTGGAGAATAAGCGAAAGGGTGACTTTTTCGCTGACCAGGTCATTATAAGCGGTTTTTAATCTATAAAGTGCAGCCGAGTTGCTTGATTGTCCGGATAAGTGGTTTTCCAGAAATTTTAGTAAATTATCATTATGAAACATCTCTTGAGCCAGGTCATTTTGAATTACCGGCTCTCCGTTGGAGTTGTCTATGCGGATTATTTCATATTTGTTTTTTATTATTTCGTTGGCAAAACCACCGTAAGTTATGGCTTCTTCTGCGGCGTTTATGGTTTTTATGGTCAGTGATAAACAACAAACCGTGGTGAGAATAAAGGTAAAAACCAATAGTAATCTGTATTCGGGATAAGCCAAAAACAAAACTAAAGAAATTGTCAGAATTATAAGCGCATAGGCTAATAGTATCAGGCGATTTTGCAGTAATTTATCAGGTCTGGGGGTTTTTAAGCTGCATAACATATCCTATTACCTCGGCTACGGCTTTGAAGTGTTCTGACGGTATCATTTGGTCGATTTCTACCGAAGCAAACAGCGCTCTTGCAAGTGGCGGATTTTCCACTATCGGAATGTCGTGTTCTTCGGCTATCTCCCGAATCTTTAGCGCGATGTTGTCTACGCCTTTGGCAACAACTATCGGCGCATCCATTTTATCCATTTTATATTCAAGTGCAACCGCATAATGCGTCGGGTTGACAATTATTACATCGGCTCGCGGAACCGCATCCATCATCCGGTGGCGTGCCCTTTCCATACGCACTTGTCTGATACGCGATTTGACCAAAGGGTCTCCTTCGGTTTGTTTGTATTCATCTTTTACTTCTTGCTTGGTCATACGCAATTTCTTTAAATGGCTGTATTTTTGATATGCAAAGTCTGCTATGGCGATAATCAGAGTGGCAATTACCACCGTGAAAATCAGCAAAACAACTACCTTGTGGATATAGCTAAGAATCGCCATTGTATCCATGGTCGGCATCAGATTTACATTTTCAAGATAGGGGCGAATAACCAGAATCGATACAAAGGCTATTACCGTGATTTTGATGATGCCTTTTATACTCTCTACGATTTTTTTCATATTAATAAATTTCGGAAGAGCTGCAAATATATTTAATTTATTCCAGTCGGGTTCCAGTCTCTTGGGCGCAAAGACAAATCCGGTTTGTGCAATGCTGGCAAATAGCCCCAAAGTGATGAATATTACAAAAGGAATCGCTAAAATTTTTAAGATGCCAAGCACAACATTGATTAATAATAATTGCAGATGTCGGGGGTCGGTCGGTATTGATTCCGGATTTTCGATGAATTTGACCGACATTATATAAAACCACTTCATCAACAGAGGCAGTAAAAGCCAGACAACAAAAAGCATGCCTAACAGCATGATAAAACTTTTGGCATCTTGCGAAAGCGCAACATCACCTTCTTCTTTGGCTTTGGAGATTTTTCGTTCCGACGGTTCTTCGGTTTTCGAGGCGTCGTCATCGTCTTCAGGGACCATGTCTTCTCCTCTCTATTCCAAAAAACGCTTCAGACCCTGTTCATAATATCTTATGAACCAAAGAATCATCATCGGGGTGGTTATCATTAACAGTCCTACGCCTAAATATATTTGTAAAGGCAGGGATAAAAAGAAAATGTTTAGTTGCGGCATAAGGCGAGAAACTAAGCCCATACCGACATAAAATACAATCGAAAAAGCAATAAAGGGTGAGCCAATCTTAAATCCCATGATAAAACTCTCATTGAGACTTTGGCTGGCAAAATTGGAAAAATCAGCTACCGGCAAAGGAGAGCCTACCGGAAACAGCGTATAACTATCGGTTACGGCACTGAGCATAAGGTGGTGAAGGTCGGTGACAAAAACAACTGTTAAGGCCAGAATCGTGAGAAATGTTTCAATTACGATACTTTGAGTTTGAAAGGCCGGATCAAAAATTTGGGCATTCGAAAAGCCGATTGCCTGTCCGATAAAATTACCGCATAAGTTAAGTGCGGAAAACAGAATTTGCATTATGACGCCGAAAAAAATGCCATAGATGATTTCAAACAAGTACATTTGCATGCATTCTAAGGTATCTTCAGGCTGAGGCGGTAATTTATCACTTAAAAACGGAACCAATACTAAAGAAATGGCCAAGGCAATTGAAAGACGCTGGCGGACATTAATATAAGAAGCTGAAAAACCCGGCATTAACATCAAAGCTGAACCCAGTCGTAAAAATACTAAAATAAATTTATATATTTCTTGATTTAAGAGTTCTGTCATAATCCGCCGCCGGTTATTATTTTATCAAATAAATTATCTGATAAAATTTGCATTTGCCCCAACATAAACGGAAACAGCAAAATAATGGCAACAAAGACGCCTAAAATTTTTGGCACGAAGGCCAATGTCATTTCCTGAATTTGGGTCAGAGCTTGAAAAATACCAATGATTAAACCGATGAACAGGGCTACCAGTAAAATAGGCGTGACGACTTTTAATAATGTAAAAATCGCCGTCCGTGAAATTTCTAAAACTTCTACTTCATTCATTTGACTTATCCTATTCCAACGGGGTCATTTTTTCAAAATAGCGGTGATTTTCAAGCCCGGTTAAAAAGGCTCCGTCATAGCCGGATTGAATTAATCCTCTGAAATAACGCGACATGTATTCTTTCCATTCCGGAGCCCAATAGCGTGTGATGATACCGTGTCCATCAGAAAATGAGGGGCGGAGTAACCAGTCGGGTGAACCTATTTTCCAACCCGGTTGCCAGTAAAAGGCCGTGTCTTTGGCTTCGGTTGTGCTGAAACGTGCTAAAATCTGACGACGGGCGCCATTTTTTTTGTATTTCATGGAATTGATTTCATCGGGCGTAAAGGGAACCTTGTTGCGAAAATAAGGCTCAATAACCACTACGTCATAGTTTGATGCGCGTACGGCGTCTATAAAGTCTTGTTTATCGGCATATAAATCATCTTTGAGCAAAAATGAAATATTTTGTGCCGATTTAAGGTCAAAAATGTTTTGAGCACTTTCTTTGATTATCGGTTGAGCGACAATTTTTTTGAAAGCCATATCTTGGTTGATAAAAGCATAAAGCGGTACTTTTGCCTTTAACGAAGCGGATATGGCTTGGTCAAAAGATTTCTCATTTTGACAGTTGTCAATTGAAAAAAGTTTTATGTTTTCTTGTTTGATAATGGGAGATACTTCTCTTGATGAGCAAAAATAGTTATTGACCGCTATTGCGTCTATACTTCGTAAATATTCGGCCGAGGCACTTCCGACAATCGGTTCAAACTCAGGTGAGGTTTGTTTGAGGTTGAGCAAAAAAGATGGGTCATTCACGTCTTGACCTTCATTTCTTGCTTTTATATAGCCTTCTAAATGGTATTCCCAAAGACTCTTGGTTAACAGGTCTTGCCCCTCGTGTACCATAATTTGAAATTCAGGATTATTGGCTTTGGCATAATGTGCCAAACCGATAATATTTTCTCTTAAGAGATTGCGGTAATTCATTATGGAGCGCGGCGGAACATTCATGTTTAAGAGCTGCTCTTCTTTGGTATAGGGGTGAATGCTATCAAAACCGTATAAACCCGCATACGCGCTAGATGAGGCCATCAGCGCGCTGCATAACAGAATGGTTTTTAGTGTCCTACGTAATAACATCGGCGTGTTGTTTCCCTGTGCGAGGTGTAATTTCTGCAATTTCCATCGCAATGGCTAAAATCGGTTTGAGCATGGAAAGAGGGTCTTCGGATAATTTGTTTTGCTCATATTTTTCCAAATATACGCGCAAAGTTGCACCGCTGGAACCCGTGCCCGACAGACGATAAACAATACGTGAACCGTCTTCGAATTTGACAATTAAACCATTTTTAGTGCTCGAATTGTCTACCGGATCATGGTAAACAAAGGGCGCCGCTTCGGAAACTTTATAGCCGTTAAACTCTTGATTATTAAGAGAAGGAAGTTTGGCTTCCAAGTCACTCATCAATTTATCGGCAACGGCTGTGTCCAATCCTTCAAAGTCAAAACGCATATAATAGCTGCGGCCGTATTTTTGCCAATGTTCACGGGTGATTTCTTCAACCGATTTGCCGGTGGCAGCAATGATGTTGAGCCAGAACAAAATGGCCCAGATACCGTCTTTTTCACGAATATGTGCCGAGCCGGTACCAAAACTTTCTTCTCCGCAGAAAGTTATGCGCTTAGAATCCATTAAATTTACAAAATATTTCCAGCCGGTCGGAACCTCATAATAACCAATATTGTGGGCTTTGGCCACACGTCCGACGGCTGTGGAGGTGGCGGCTGATTTGGCTACCCCGAAGATACCTTTTTTGTAAGCCGGAATATATTGATAATTATCGGTTAAAATGGCTAAACTGTCTGAGGGGGTAACAAAAAACTTTTTACCCAAAATCATATTGCGGTCGCCGTCGCCATCGTTTGCTCCGCCAAAGTCAGGTGCAGAATCGGAGAACATTAAATCAACCAATTCTTTGGCATAAACCAAGTTCGGGTCCGGATGCAGACCGCCAAAATCAGGCAAAGGTTTGGCGTGAACCACGCTGCCTTTGGGGGCGCCTAAAATCTCTTCAAAAATGCGGATGGCATAAGGTCCCGTAACGGCATTCATGGCATCAAAACGCATGGTGAAACCTTTGGCAAACAGGGCTTTGATGGCGCTGAAGTCAAAAATATGTTCCATCATCTCAACATAATCAACAACAGGGTCAATGACTTCAATTTCCATTGAGCCTAAATGTTGCGTGCCGAGGTGAGATAAGTCTACATCAGGAGCATCATAAATCTTATATTCACGAATCGCCAAAGTGTTGGCATAAATTTTGTCGGTGACAGAGGCCGGAACTTGTCCGCCGGTTTGGTTGGAATATTTAATGCCGAAATCGCCGTTTTCTCCACCCGGATTGTGAGAGGCAGATAAAACAAAACCGCCATCTAATTTGTTTTTTAAGATGATGTTGGAGCCGGCCGGAGTGGAAACGAAACCGTTTTGCCCGATAACTAATTTTTTGACGCCGTTGGCTGCGGCCATTTTAATGATTTTTTGGATTGCAATGTCGTTATAAAAACGGCCGTCACCACCCACTAAGAAAGTTTTATCATCTAATTTGCCGATTGTATTGAAAATACTTTGCATAAAGTTTTCAATATAATTTGGCTGCATCGCAATTTTTGACTTCTTTCTTAAGCCTGCCGTACCCATTTTTTGGTCGGTGTAAGGGGTCGTCTGAATCGTGGTAATCATTGCTCATCCTTTATTTGTTTTGTTTAAGATGTTTTTGAGTTTAGCACTTCTTATCTTAAACTCAAGAGCTAACATAGTTATTACTAACTGATTATTTGGTTTGCAAAAGAGCCGTCAGATGTTGGTAAAAATCCGTTGCGTAAGGAAAACGGGTGTTTGGTGCTAAACGGGAAAATATTTGTAAGCGGGTGGATACAAGTGCAGAGTTGGGTGAGGTATCCTGTGGCAGTCCTATAATTTTTAATATTTCCTCATGGGTATAAGGCGTATCTTTGGCTTTATCTTCTTGTGCTTGGCGGTGAAATTTGTATTGCAAAACTTTGGCATAAATGCCTTTGCCCGAATTTTTTAGACAGCTCTTTAGCAGATAATTATGCACTAAGGTTAAACATAAAACAAAGATTATGATTGCTAATATTATTTGAAAATAAAAGTCTTTTATTGTCAGCCATGCAAAGCCCGCATAAAACAAAAAACCCCAGAGCAAATTTAAATGCGCGTTTGAAGGGTAGGTGACATAAAGTTTACGTGAATCTTTATCGGTAAGGGCAATATAAGCCTGATTTAAGGCGTAGCCGCAACCGATAAAAAACATAAGATAGGCCAGTTCTTTCATCTTTATTCCGGACAAATAAATTCAGCCAAAGCTCTGATTTCTCTTTTAGCTGCAATGTGAGATACACTCATTTTACGCTTGAGTTCGTCGGTTTGCATGTCAAGAACCGTTAGCCCTTCTAAAAACAGTTCTTTATAAATAACGCGGTCTTTGAAGCCTTGCGTAACTCTAAATCCATATAATTTTGACAGCTTTTCCAAATATTCAAAAAATAAAGTTTTATTGTGTGAATTCAGCGGAGATATTTTATTGCCGACAACTATCCAGTTAAGGTAAGTTTTTCCTTGAGAGGCAAGGTATTTTTTGACTTCCCAAATGTAGTTTGCATAGTGTCCCGGCGTACCAATATGACCGGTTTCAAAGTCAATTTCCGATAATACGTTTAAGTCAATTAAACTATCTGACAGAGGGGTAATTAAGGTATCGGCAAATTTATGTGCTTCCTCAAACAGGTAGTTTTTGTTTCCGGGGGTATCAATAATGATGGCATCATAACTTGGAATAAGTTTACTTATTTCATAGTTTACGTGTCCTCGGTCGGCCGGAATTAGGGTGTAGTTTTCTTGCGGCTCAAATTTGTAATGTGCGGGAATTGGTAAATTTAGCTGGTGACGCTCACAAAACCGTTTGCGGTTTTCAATATATTTGGTGAGTGTGCCTTGACGTCCATCCATATCAATTGTTGCCACTGAAAAGCCTTCTTGCAGCAATTTTATGGCTAAATGCATTGAGATGGTTGATTTGCCGGTGCCGCCTTTTTCGTTGCTGACAACGATAATATGTGCTTTTTTGGTCTCTTCCATTAGTATTGACTGTTAGCTAGTATAAGTTGGTTATCATTCTTAACTGCTACCACAATACAGGATTTATTTTTGCGTTTCAAGTTCTGGCACGCTTTATCCGCAGTTGATTTTTCCATCCCGACGATTTTGGAGCGGTAGATAATGGCTGATCCATTGGCAACAGGTTCTATGTCTATCGGATTGGAAGCTAGTTTTTGAGCGGCTTCTTTCTTTATTTTCAGTGCATAACTGCGGGCTTTGGAATAGTTGGAAAATGCTCCGATTTGAATTCCCCATTGTTGTTTTACTTCAGTTTCTTGAGGGGCGTTTTGTTGTGCTATCCAATCTTTTTGAGTGCTTGAATTATCAACAGATGCAGTTTTGGTGCCTTCTTCAGTTATAACTTTTTTGCTCTCTAGGCTGGCATACATGTTACTTTCTTTAACGCGATCATTTAAGGCTAATCTTTTTAAGCCTTTATCCATCATTTTGGAAACGTGACGGTCGCGTTCTTTGGCCGTATTGTGCCCCATGGTAACCGCAATAACACGGTGTCCGTCTCGCTTGGCTGAGGTGATGATGTTAAACCCTGCGGCATTGGTAAAACCTGTTTTCATACCATCTGCGCCTTCAAACGTTTTAAGAATATTATTGTGAGTGTAGATGGTTTGACCGTTATAGGTAAATTTTTTCAAAGAAAATAGTTTATAATATTGCGGAAAATGGTGATACATTGCGGCTGCCAGTAAAGCCATATCTCGAGCCGTGGTCTTTTGTGCCTTATTGGGGAGACCGTTTGCATTGCGGAATGTGGTGTTCTTCATCCCTAACTCTTTGGCAACTTGTGTCATGGTTTGGGCAAAGTTTTTTTCGCTATAACCTAAATTTTCTGCTAAAACTGTTGCGCAATCGTTTGCTGATTTTACAATCAATGCTTCAATGCAAGTCTTTACCTTTACAGTCTCTCCGGCGCGAAGTCCTAATCTGGATGGTGCCATATTGGCAGCATGGCGACTGACTTTTAGGTCATCGTCGAGTTTGATTATGCCTTTATTTAGGGCATCAAAGGTTATGTATAACGTCATGACTTTGGTGAGAGATGCCGGATAACGCAATTCATCGGCATTGGAGGATGATAATATATCTCCGTTTTCGGCATCTATAATAATGGATGAGGTAGAGGCTTGTGCCTGAGATATATTACAAAGGCTTATTCCTAATCCGAATAAGCTACAGACTAAAATATTGGCAAATATTCTTTTGTTCAATTGTATCATTCTTCTATTTCCGCAGAAAATTTCTTGGAAATAGTATTAGCGCCAAAAAGCAAATAAATTGTTAATTTATTCTGCTAAGAACGGCTTTTTTTATAAATAATATTTTGATGTAATTTTTAGCTTGACTTTATTGTTTATTGTTTGTAAAACTCAATGGCAATGGCGAACGTAGCTCAGTTGGTAGAGCCCCGGTTTGTGGTACCGGTTGTCGTCGGTTCGAGCCCGATCGTTCGCCCCATTTTTAAAAGCTCCCTAAAAAGGGAGCTTTTTGTTTTTTTTAAGTCTTAAGGCTCGAACTTTCAGTTCGTCTGGCTCGTAAGCTCAATGAAATTTCGCTAACTCGCTGCGGTCACTTGTTTTGTAACGCTTTTTCGGCGGCGCTTGGCTTGCCTCAAAGCTAACAAACCTACGCCTGAATCAAGAAAACAATTCACAGGATTGTTTTCTTTTCTTCAGCCTCATCGTTCGCCCCATTTTTAAAAGCTCCCTAAAAAAGGGAGCTTTGTGTTTTTTAAGTCTTAAGGCTCGAACTTTCAGTTCGTCTGGCTCGTAAGCTCAATGAAATTTCGCTCATTCCCTCATTTTTAAAAATCCTGCAACAGAGGGCTCGGGGTATTCTTTAATCTTCATCTTTATCGGGGAAAATTTGTTCCATTAAGTAGGAAAATAATTTTTCAAATGTTTCGAACTCTTGGCGGGAGCGGAGATTAATGCGGTCGGCTAAGGCATAGTAATTGCCTCTTTTGTCGTAATAAATCAGACTCTCATTCCAATTTCCCAATACTAGCTTGTTATTGAAGAAATTATAATCTTTGAAATTTTGATTTACTTCTTGTAGAGATGGATATTTATAGTTTTTATTTTCTCGATAGTGGGAGCTGCAACCATATAAATTTAATCCATTATAACTACATCCGTTGCTGTATCTTAAAAATTTCTCATATTCTTCAGGTATGGCACAAAATTTTGCCATTAGAAGCCAGGTGTTGGTGGTTTCTATTTCCGGAGATACCGCTGGGGAAAATTTAATAAACGGCAAATTTTCAATCATGACATATCTTTCCTTCAAATATGGGAATAAATAATTGTCGATGTTCTTTCAAAAAATTAGAGTTTAGTTGCAAATCAATTATTTTATGGAGATTTTCATGTGTGGGATGTGTTCTTATCAGGCTTAAATTGGTTAGTTCGGCTCTACCTCCAAAATCAAACGGAATTTTTATGTGTACACTGAAGTTTTCGGGTGTAATCCCTTGTTTTAGCAAATTTATATCTTGAAAGTTTAATCCAACCGTTTTGCAGCTGTATTCATTTGTGTACGCTAGGCGTTTTAAAAATATTGCGCGGAGTTGGGTGATATCTTGATAATATTTGTCTTGTTCTTGCCAAGTTTGGGGGTTATAGGGACAAAGTTTGAGTTTAAATGTCGTGAGCTTAAATTCTTTTAATTTTCTTTGCAGGCGATTTTCCATATCTTCTATGTTTTGTCGGTTCTGCAATATTTGGTAGGAAGGTGCATCCTTAAAAGGTTGCGGTGAGGGGGATAAGCCTTTATTTAATATATCATCATAGGCGCAAAGAAGGGAGGAGTCTTCATCATACAAGGGAAGTGTCAATCCGTTTTGATGTTTTTGATTTGACCACTCCCACATCCTTTGCTCCTATTGATTTTGATTGGTGTCGTTTTCTATATCTTCTTCATTATAATCGTCTTCATCAAAATCTTCATCATCAAAGTCTTCGTTAGGATCATATTCTATTCCCAGTTTGGAGAGCATATCTTCATTGATGTCTTCTCGCTGGGCTACAATCCAATCCGGTACATAAGGTGAGGGTGGAAGTTTTGATAATGCCAGCATTTGCTTATCTAGATAAAAACGTGGTGCGTCTGCCATAATCGGACGATCAATAAAGCCTTGCATTAAAACAACTTGTTTCAACATTGGCAAACTTAATAATTGCGTCGTGCTGATTACGGATGTTCCTTGCAATTGATAGCTGACGTTTTTACTGAAAGGATTAGAACCTTTTTGGAAGCTAATGCCTTCATTTTTTGAGAATGAAGTGGTTTGTACAGTCTTGTTACCAATCATTTTTGAAAAGCGTTGAGCGGTTTGTTCGTTGTTTTGTGACAAAATAACCTTACAAGCCGTGGTAGATATTACTGTTTCCAAGTCATCTTTACCATATTTACCTGAAATTTGGCCTAGGTCTTGTCCTATCAGTAAGTATGATACTTTTTGACCACGTCCAACGGCTGGTCCATCAATGATGGCTTTTAGTTTAGGCATTTGCGGAAACTCGTCCAATACAAACAAGGTGGGGAACGGTCCCATTTGACCGTCGGTCTTGTTTTGAAATTTTGGCGGGTTGGCAATTAAATATGAGGACATTAACTCAATAAAAGTTCCTGAAATTACACCTAAGGCTCGTGCATCAACCTGGTTAACGGACAGATAAACCGAAATTGGTTTCCATTCTCCCGTTATTGGGTCTTTCATACCGCGCAAATCCTTAAAGTGCAAATCAGAAAAGCTGGTACGAGATACGACGGCCGAGTTCTTGAAAATACCAATACCGGCAAAACCGGTTGATAATACGGAGCCGCGCTCTTTATCCGGCATGGAGCTTAATTGGCTCAATTCTACGATACAACGCGGTGAGTAGCCGTATTTTCTTGCTTCTTCAATAGCTTCTTCCAACATATCACGCATCGGGTCAGCCATCGCGGCCATTTGGTCGCCTTCATCCAAGCGGCGTTTTATGTCTTGCGATTGTTTAATTTGTGATTCCGTAATCCATTCCAAAATCATTGCCAAACAAGATTCATGACCAATCCACTTTTCAGGTAGCAATGACCAGGTTCCGATTGGAAGGTAGTTATCAATGGTTAAGGTGTCGCTATGCAGATTTTGAATGGCTTTGGCAGCCATCGGATCTCTCATTTCCAGATAATAGCCTTCCAACACTCTTTTATCTTCTTCATCGAGTTTACCTTCATAAACACGACCGATAAAATAGTCGTTGGCGCGCGCTCTTTCACATTTTGATGCAATGAAATGTATGAAACCCGTTAGAGCTGCACGACCGGTCTTTGACCAGTGAGGATCTGCTCCGCCTTTCGGATCTTCTACCAAAATGTTACACATGGAATCAACATACATATCACGGTCAGGTCCGGGAGCCGGTAAAGCATTCGGCGACAGCGGATTCCAGCTCGGGTAATAGATACCTTCGGCCGGATTATCTTCGGCACCCCAGTTAATGACAAATACAGGACCATCTTTTGCTCTTGCCCCGGTGGTGGTAAAGCATAGTTCAGGTTTTGGGTCGTTTACCACAATACTTAAACCGTGAGAGTGAAATATTGTCGGAATAACCACTCCGGCAGTTTTACCGGTTCCCGGAGGTGCACAGCACAGTGTGGACAGTGTCTCTTTTAACATTAATAAATGGCCTTTGTATTTACCGACAACCATGCAAAAGCCGTCTAATAATCCCATTTTCTTAATGTCTTTTAATTCAGCCAGTCGTGCCGAACCATGAATGTTTGATTGAAATCTATACGGATTTGACAGTGTTCCGACAACAATACCGAAAGGAAGTGAAATGAAAGGGAGAATCGGAAGCCATAATCCGATGGAAAAGGCTCCGTGGTAATTGGATATTTGTTTTATCCAATTCCAGTATCTGGAAAAAAGGTAATTGGGGGATTCCCAAATCGTTTGCAAAAATTTTCCGACTTCATTTAATGTGTCTTTGGAAACGCCACTGCCGATTAGGTAGCCTAAAGGCATGGATATTACCGCTAAAACGGCCGTGACCAAAAACGTGATAAGGAAAGTCAGAATTATCCACTGAACGGCATTATTATATTCTTCCCATTCTTCGCCTTTTTTTTCCATTTACTTTCTTCTCTCTTCTATTTTATATTGCGAATTAATTTTTTTACTTTTTCAAACTTGTCTTTGTCAATCCGAGGATCTGCCTCTTCTAACGTTTTGGCAAAGAGTTTGATTTCTCTTGGTGTGCCTCGATCTATACGTGTGACGTTAATTTTCATTTCGTCCCAGATTTCAAACATATCTTCAGCGTTTATGATGTTTCCAAGCTGAATGATTACATAAGGGGTAATTGTGAATTTTAAATCGGCTTCTTTTAATTTCTCCTCCAATGTCTGACAGGACAAAGCAATCTTTCTCACAGGCGATATGCGATGGCTGCTTTCTGAAAACCATAATGGTTCTTCATCGTTAAATCTTTCTTCATCGGCCAGCCAGTCTCCGGGTTCCTTATCAACTAAGCAAACGCAAAGCTGTTTGTCACCAACGCCTATGAAATCTATCAGATTATTATTGAGTGTAACACCTGTAATAATTTCATAGCCTTTTTGCTTGAGTATGTCAATTATGGAGCCGTTATGTTGTGCGTTTTGAGGCGTATCTCCTCTGTTTTGCGGCTTTTTGTTATCTCTGTTATTGGCGTTTTTGTTAAAGTCTTTCTTTTCCCTGATGGGCTTATTGGTTTGAAAATCTTTGTTTTTGTCTCGCGGCGGAGTCTTGTCTTCTTTGGCCGCAGTGTCTTTTTGGGCAGGTGTGCTCGGAGTATCAAATGCATCAAAATTGAAATCGAAGTCATCACTTTCGCCATCGTCAAATTGGAACAAGGAATGCTCAAAACTAGAAGACTCGGTTGCGCTCGGGGCACTTAAAACTGACGGCTTGGGCGTGGTATTAACCAACGGAGCTTTTGCTTTGGGCGAAATTTGGTTGCTCAAAACAGTCGCTCGCGGCAGTACATCTTCTATTCGTTCGTCTATCGGCGCTCTTATGCTGCGCGGCCTGATTTCTTTGTATGACTTTTTTTTGCGGACGGGTTGTCCGGTTTTTTTGGTGGTAATTACCTTAACCTGCTTATAAAAAATCTTGCGAAACAGCTTTAACGGATAAAGAACAATTTTTACCAAAATTTTATCCCAAGCTATTAAGCTCAAAGCTGCCCAGCCGGTTAGCCATAAGGGTATGAACGTTAATATAATTAATATAAAGGCCCATTCTTTGGGAGCTTGTATCGTCCAGCCTTGATACCAAAGATTATACAGGTGTTCCCAGTGGCGAGAGCGAAAAATATCAAAATGCCAGTTGGTGAGCATAATAACCCTTATCCCTTCCAGAAAAAATATGCTCCAGAAGATACCGACAAATATTATGCGAATGGTTATCAATAAGGGTTTCACAGATTCTTTTCTCCGCTGATTCTTTTTTGCTTCAGTTTACACTTTAATGGTTAATTCTTTATTTAAGCTTTTTGCCCTCAAATCTTTCTTTTAGGCTTTCTCTCAGAACTTCTGAGGTCTTTTCTTTCTTTTCCATGTCGTCTTTAATTGTCTTTAGCTTGTTTTCAATAAATTCATTCGGGTCGATTTTTTTGCCAGTGGTGCCCATATTTTTTAAGACAATGCGTGAGGCTGCTTGTCCGTATTTGGCTAATTTCTTGTTGTTATACCAAAGTATCGGAGCAAGAAGAATAGCTACAAAATTTCTATGATATAAATATTTCCAGCCCATTATCCAGACAGGAATTATCAGTAGCAATGTAATGAAAAAACAATAGTCTTTAAATTGTTTAATTGAGCCGCCTTGCTCCCAGTAGGCCGAAATGATATTCCAATCGCTGGCGGATAAATAATTAAAATTCCAAGCAGATGCCATTAAAAACAGACTGGCATATAAATAAATATATGTCCAGACTGCTCCAATGAGTATAAATTTTGAAATTTTTAATATTTTTTTTAACATTTATTTGGTCGCACTCCGTTGCTGTAAAGCTAAGCGGTATGAGTCCATTGTCAGGCCGTGCTGCGGCTTATTTTGTGTCGCTTGTCGCTGTTGTTGAGCTTGGAGCTGTCCTTGTCGGTCGCCGGCAATTCTTCCTTGGGGATTGATACGACTTTGGATGGATTCTCTATAATTGCTTCTTATGCGTTGTCTGAAATTTCTTCTTCTTGCTTCATAATTATCATTTCTTGCCTCTAAAGTGGCGCTGCTCCCCCTCATCTTATTTAATTTATCGGTTATAGCTAAATCAAAGTTGTTGGACGCAACTAAGTGTTCCAGCATACTTTGAGGTTCTAACCGTTCAGGCTGCGTAATGTTGTCTTGCTTGAGGCTTAATCTGTCGTTAATTTTATGCAGAGTTTTATTCGTATTGCCTTTTTTCCCTGCTTCATCAAATTTGTGTTTTTTGTATTGTTTATCGGTGAACTTGTTGGCATCAGTGACGTCGTCGGTTAAGTTTTTGAGGAATTTTGCCGGATCTTTTCCTTGTTTTTCACAGCTGTCCATCTTGCGGGCTATGGCTATGGCGTTGCGTTTGGTGAGGGCTTCATATAATTGAGCCGTATTCGTATTTTTGAACACATCTTGATTCATGCAGATGCTCTCACCCATTTGCGCGCGAGCCAGTTGTCCGGCCACAAACTGTATTGTTTTCATGTTTTCGGCCAGATTTTCAATCATGACTTTGGCTTGTTGACAAAAAGCTTGGCGTTTATCTTCGGAGAGCTCATTCATCAATATTTTGGTACATTCTGTGGCTTTTGAACCGTCTATGTTACCCGCCATAATCGCATCTAATGTTGCTTTTACGCCATCGCGCCCCTTTTCGATTGAGGCTTTGGAACCGTCATACATTTTGACGGCTTTGTCATCAATGTTATTGCGGGTGGTGATGGTGTTATATTCGGCATTTTCACGTTTTTTGGCATCATTTTTGGCCTGAGCACAACGATTTTTAAAAGCTTGCCCAAATTGATCAATCTTTTTGTAGGTTTTTTTATACAACCAGTTGGCTCCGCCTAACAGCCAGTCGTTATACATGTAGTCAATGATGTCTTGTTCTTTAAAGAGGTCTTTGGGTTCTTCATCAGAAGGGCCGACTTTGGTTCCGTCTTCAGGTGTGACTTCACCTTCGTTACCGTCTTTACCTTGAGAAAGCTGATCTTTTAGGTCTTCTTTTAATTTCCGTTCGTCAGGGGTTAAAATGCCTCTCTTTTCTTTGATATTAAGGTAATTTAGTTTTTGGGCAACAGTCATACCATCAAAAGCTTGAGATTCCTTTTTAGGATTTTGAGAGAGCGCAACAGTCTTTTGCGGCTCCTGTTTTTGAGCTTGAGGCGTGGGTTGGGTGTGTGTCGGCTGCTGTTGACTTGGTTGCTGAACAGCTTGCGGTTGCGGCTTGGGTGCAGCTTCGTTAATTTTTGCAACTTTAGGAGTATCAACCATGATATTTACCTTCTAATAACTTGATTCTATTGTGTTTAGTCTAGCATAAAAATTTGTTTTTGTCTATATTTTTGTAAAAATAGACTATACTTTTAATTTTTTTATAAATTCTCCGATTTCACGATTTACGCGAATACCGTCTTGCGGGGTGACTTTAATTAACCCAAACAGACGAGGTTTAATTTTGTTTATTTCTATCGGCGCGAAAGTTGCCGGGTTGGTGGTAAGGACTTTATAGGCTCCCTCGGCATCTTTGTTGGATGTTTTGAAAAAGTTTTTTACCAAACGTTCGGCATCTATCGGAAATTCTTTTTTCTTGATGGCTTCAATATATTTTTTTGTGCGTTCGACGCGTGCTTGGTGCTCCTCATAGATTTCTTTTTCGATTTTTCTTTTTTCGGCTTTTAGTTTACGCGCTTCATATTGAATATCACAGCCTTCCATTTCAATTAAGATTTCTACATAAGAAATTATAGCCAACTGCAGATTGTCATCTTTAGCGCTTTCGGCAAAGTCCAATAGTTCATCGTCTGTTCCGGCAGGATTAAGCGTTTGTAACTCTTGCGGGAAGACTTGCAACATTATGTCCCAGCCTTCCATAATTTCTTTGGAAATGCGAATGCCAAGCCGCGGTTTGTAGTGAGGATAAAACTTTTGTGCAGTGAGTGAAGGTGATAGTGGCGTGATGTTATGGGTTTCGGCAATCGTGCGAACCGCAAAAAAGTAGTTTTGATAGGCGCGATATAAAGATTTTTCCGGATCAGTTAAAAGAGATGAATTTTCTTCGTCGGAGTTGCTGATGGGAAGGGAAGAGGACATTTCAACTTCTTGTCCGTCTTGAATGTTGTCAACAACTTCTTGAGCATCATCAAGTTCTGCATTGATAAACTCATTTAGCAAACGTTCAAATTCATCATCATCAGAGGATGCTTGGGTGCTGGTTTTGTCGGGCGCAGGCTGTGCGGAGGTGTTTGGTTGAGCATCTTCTGCCAATAACGCTTTAATATCAGCCTCGGTTGTGTCGGATACAGGCATTGACTGCGGAATTTTTTTGTTTTGAGATATAGGGCGTTTGTGTTTTATCTTTTTCAAGACTTTCCCATTTTTTTTGTTCTCATTCATTTCGGTATCCCTTAATTTAATTTAATTTAATTTCTTCTAAAACTTGGTTCGGGTCACGAATAATCATAATTTTGTCGGATTGTGAACCACCCCTAATCAATAAGTAAATATTTCCGTTTTCAACACTAAAAGAGGAAATTTCACTCCCAATTTCTTGTTTCAAATTAAGTCTTGTTTGTGTATTGGATTTTTGTTGCGTGGTCTTTTGGTAAAGTATGCCTAGAAGGCTTATACTTCCTATAACTAATAAGAAAGTGATGAAAAATACGATAGATTTTATTAATTTTAATTTATCCATAATCTAATCCTTGCTTTTTCTTAGATTAACTGTATGTTAGGTTATATTATATTCGTTAAGTGTAAATTTTTTATTGCTAAATTTATGGAAATTGATACCAACATTGTTATTACCCCCGAAGTTGATGAATTATCCTCAGGGGTGAGATTAGATAAATATTTGGCAGCTTGTGCCAAAGAATTGTCTCGTTCCCAAATCCAAAGATTAATAGAGCAGGGAATGGTGAGCTGCGATGATAATTTGGTTACGGATAATGCTTATAAGGTAAAAATCGGTGATGCCTTCCAGATTGAAATACCTCCGCCGGAAGAGCCAGAGCCAATTGCGGAAAATATTCCTTTAGATGTTGTTTTTGAAGATGATGATTTGATTGTTGTGAACAAACCCGCCGGAATGACAGTCCATCCTGCACCGGGCGCTTATCATCAAACATTGGTAAATGCATTACTCTTTCACTGTCAGGGTAATCTTTCCGGTGTGGGTGGGGTTAAACGTCCTGGAATCGTGCATAGAATCGATAAAGATACGAGCGGGTTGTTGGTGGTTGCAAAAAATGACTTTACACATCGGGGATTGGCTGAACAATTTGCCGCGCATTCTATTGAAAGGACTTATCATGCCGTTGTGTATGGAATCCCAAATCCTTTAAGTGGCAGAATTGAGGGAAATATCGGTCGCAGTCGTTTTGATCGTAAGAAAATGGCTGTTTTGCAAAGCGGAGGTAAACATGCCGTGACAAATTACAAAACCCTTAAAGTTTGTTCAACGGCCGCTGCTCTCGTCCAGTGTAATTTGGAAACTGGCAGAACACATCAAATAAGAGTGCATTTATCCAGTATCGGCTGTAGCTTAATTGGTGATAAGCTATATGTAAAAAGCGGAAAAACGTCTATCAGCGGTATACCCGTTGAAACAAAAGAGTTTATCAATCATTTTCCAAGGCAGGCGTTGCATGCCAAGAGTTTGGGTTTTGTGCACCCGCGCTTGAATAAATTTATGCAATTTGATTCGTCTTATCCCGAAGATTTTTCTTCGTTATTGCAAATCTTGCATTTAATTTAAATATATTCTACTTTTAATATAATATTTTATATTTGTAAAACTAAAAGATACATTGTCTATATCTTGAAATCCTAATATTGTGGCCTCTGTCAATTATTACTGAGGGAGGCTATTATGAATAAAGACTTCACTCTGAACGGACTTGACTTTTCGCCGGAAATTAATCTGGCACGATATTTACAGAGTATTCGAAAATTTCCAATTCTTTCTCCGGAAAGTGAGTATGCACTTGCCGTGGAGTATAAAAAACACCGTGACCCAAAAATTGCGCAGACTTTGATTGATTCTCACTTAAGATTGGTGGTTAAAGTCGTTTCTAAATACAGAGGATACGGTTTGCCCGTAAACGAGATGATTTCTGAGGGAAATATGGGCCTGCTTTATGCAGTGAATAAATTTGAACCAGATAAGGGATTTAGATTTTCCACCTATGCTTTATGGTGGATTAAGGCTTCAATTCAAAAATATATTTTAAGCTCTTGGTCTTTGGTTAAAATCGGTACTACTGCCGCGCAAAAAAAACTTTTCTTTAATTTACGTAAAATTAAAAATCAGCTTAATTTGGTTGATGACAGAGAATTATCTCATGAAATTCTCGGCGGAATCGCAGATAGCCTTGATGTGAGTGTGCAAGAAGTTACGGATATGAATATGCGTTTAAAATCTCATGACGGGTCTTTAAATACTTTGATTGATGCTTCTGCCGATGGGGGCAGTGAGTGGATTGATTTTATTTCCGACAAAAAGCCTAATCAGGAAGAAAAATTAGCCTATTCGGAAACTTTTTTGTATCGTAAGAGGTTGTTTTTGAAGGCGTTGGATTGCCTTAATCAACGCGAAAAAGATATTTTATTTAAACGTCGTTTGGCGGAAAAGGCCGTTACTTTGGATGATTTGAGCAAAGCTTATTCCATTTCAAAAGAAAGAGTGCGGCAAATAGAGCTTAATTCGATTAAAAAAATCAGAAAAGCAATCGGCACGCTTTAAATCTTGAAAAATTCTTACCCGCTTAGGCGGGCTTTTTTATGCTTGCGGCTGCGAAGATATGGTTCCTCTGATGCCTTCTCCCCAATCTTGGGCCAGTTTGTCCAGTTGGCTATCAATCGTTTTTAATCTTTTTTGTGCCATTATTTTATAAATATAAATGAAGAGGTTGGGAACTTCCAGATATACAATCAAACCTAGACCGGCAGAACCAAGCATTATAATCAAATTAAAGATGTCGCTGAAAATAAAAAAGGCATCTCTTACCGTAAAATTACTTATAATGTGAAATAAATAGATAAATACGCCTGAGAGATTAAAACAGCCGACAATTACCAATTTGTTGGTATTGGTGCGGTCTGTTATCAGTACCGTAAAAGTCGGCAATAAACCTATCAGTAATACAACCATAACCGGAAGAGTGGTCATGACAGCTATTAATAAAGCCAAGATTAACAGAACTTTTTGCAACAGATTCAGACGAAATGTATCATTGCGTCTGAGCGGCGGATTGCGTAGTGGTCTTTGCGGAGGTACTTTACTCATTTTAGTATCCAGTAAAAAAGGTTAAGGACAAACGAAGCAATGAGAGTCAAAACGGCTAAGATATTTGCAAAACGCATGGCAACTTCTCTGGCTTCCTCGTCCCATTTTGCCGTATTGTTTTGAAGATTGTTTTTTTCACTTATCAATAAATTGGCCGTCTTTAAGGCGTTGGCGTAGTCGACGCTGTCTTTTTGTCTGGCTTCTTCGTTTTCAATTATTTCCGTAATCTCATAGAGTTTACCGTTTTTGTGTATCTTGAGAACTTCTCGTTCCAAATATTTTTGATATTTAACGTTGTGGTAGCTCTTGATGGTCAGCATGCAGGCACTTACCAGCCATTTTGCCAAATTAGGTAACTGAGTAGGTCCGTATTTGTTTTGCATATCCGTGTATAAGCGTAAAATTGCGCTGGCCTGCAGTGCTTCTCTTGAGGTGTTTAAGTCCGTTAATATTCCATCTATTTTTTTACCTAATTTGCAGCGTAAATATGCCATAATGTTGCGGTCGTAAGGCATAGAGGTTACTTTGTTGTGGGCATAATTATTGTCCAAGGCTCTTAGAATTCTGGGTGCGCTGTTTACAAATTCATCTCCCAGTAAAGGGCTGATGCAGGGTAAATCTTCGTCAAAGTCATACATGATACGATCTATTCCGTAGCCCATATCACGACGAGAAATGTAACTTTTGAATTCCCCGCTGTTAGACGGAGCTCTGATGTTTGTCTGTTCCTGATACCAGAGTTTGAATAAGTCAGAATTTAGTAAGTCATAATATATATTTAAGCTTTCCTTATTTTTTATGGCCAAGAAAATAACTTTTGATACGGCATTGGGAAACAGCCATAGCGTCTTATATTTTATCGGCAAATGCGGCGCCAAAATAATACAAAGTTTTGATATGAGCAATTCTCGGCTGGCCGTATTATCTGAATTGGTGTGAATCAATTTCTCAATTTGGGTGTTGAGTTTTTCATTCTCCAAGCCGTTTTTAATCCAGTCCGTAATTTTTCCGGATTTTAATAATTCGTATCCTTCTTCCGGATTTTGCAATAAAGCATAGGCTACTTCTGTCGGTGTATAGACTTTTTCACCTGAGATGGTTAATGATTTTTTCGGCCGTTCAGAATTGGATGCAGGTGTGTTATTTGGTTTTCCTTCCAGTAGATTGTAGGCTTGCGTGTAGCTATAGCGCTCGTCTTCATCATCATTTAGAAGGCCTTTGAACAAGGTGGCATAGTGTGCAGATAATTTGTCTGTTCCTAAAAGTGTCGTGTAACTTCCTTTTTTTAATTTTAGGCGTAAAACTTCCATGTCTGAAAGGTCTTCCAGAAGTGGATGTCCAAGATATAACTGTAATGCAGTGACGCCAACGGCGTAAACATCGTTTTTATCTGTTCCGTTGCCACGGCCTTCTTTTTGAGCCATCAGGCTTTCTATGGTTTCGCTACAACCTGGTTGATAGTAGGCCGGAAAGGAGGCTATGCAATCGCCTAAAACCATATGCTCGCGCGCTTCATCTCGGTAATAAATATTGCTTGCACGTATGGCGCGATGGGTAATGCCATAACCTTTAAGAACCTCAACCGCCGATAACATTGATAAAACTTCGGTTTTAAATTTTTCAGCTTGATTCTTGAGGCAATAGGCGCCTTGTTCGTCAATCACCCTGCCTCCGAGCGGCGTTTCATATATCAATGCCATATTACGGGAATTTTCTTTTGTATAACTGACAACACCATATTCAACCAATTTCATAATAGCCGGGTGGTCAATCGATTTGAGATAGGGAAGCAAAGAACTGCGCGGCGATGTGAAGTTATTGCATATAAGTGCAAACAATTCTTTTTTATCATTGATTTTATCTTCAACTTTATATGCCTTGGCTCCGTTAGTGTCCAGCCATACCAAAGGAGCGGAAAAATCAATGGTGTATCTTTCCTTGAGTACGTAGGTATGTTCTTTTTCAGTGACGGCAAAATTTTCTATTTCGCTTGTCTCCGGGGCCTGTTCTGCAGCTTCTTCAGTCATCAGGTTATCTTTCTTTGTTCTGTTACTTGTTTTTTATCATATACCCATAAGAGTTAATAAAACACAAATATTTTTTGTTTTTTACGATTTTTGGGGTAAACTAAACGTATTATGTTGTTTGTGAGGTGATTTTAGAACAAAATGAGTCTTGAGGATAATACCAGTATTGATTTTTTAGAAAATATTGAGGAAAACAATATTCCTTATAAGTCGGATGATGTTTCCGAAGATTATGTCTTTGGCTTGGAAGATTTAGAAAATTTAACAACCGCGCCGGTAAAACAGGGGCCAATGCGGAATGTGAAAACTTTATCTCCAAAGCCCGAAAATTCGAGTGCTCATTCCGAGGTTTTTGATGCCTTTTTGTCAGAAACAGATATTCGTCTTAAAGATGTGGTGGACAAGGTTTTTAGCCGCTCAGACAGGCCTTTCGTAGTTATCAGAGATGATAAAATCGAATATGTTAATAAAACATTTTTTAAATTGGTGGAATTAAATAGCGAACAAAATGTTTTGCATCAAAAATTTTTAAAATTTGTTGCTAAAGAAGATTGGGATTTCTTGGCTAAAAATATCGGTGAAATGTTGACTAACAACGAAGCGATGGAAATAAATCTTATTTGCGGTGTGCATAAGACGATTAAAGTTAAATTTGAGGCAATTTATTTATCAGATGACCAACATTTTACTTTTATTTTGATAGGTGAGCGGTTAGGTGCAAGAACAGCAAGTGTTATGAGTATGTATGATCAGTTGACAGGCTTGCCAAACTTTTATTTATTTGAAGACCGTGTGCAGGTGTTGGTAAATTACGAAAATTATAAGGATGTCCGTCAGAAGAAAAATATGATTGCGGTGGCCGGTGTGGCGATTGATAATTTTGATGATTTGAAAGCTATCGGCATGCATGAATGGGTCTTAAAAAAATTAGCTGAAAAACTTATGCTGAGTTTGAAAAAAACTTATACCGTGGGAAGTGGGTTGAAATATCAATTTTGGATTTTGATGCCCGATATTATGGATGAGGAAAGCTTAAAATTGGAGCTGAGCAAAATTCAGACGATTTTTCAGGAGCCGATTGCGGATAATTTTACTGCGCATGAGCTATCTGCTTCTATTGGGGTGAGCATCTTTCCCGAGCCGGCAGCCTCTGCAAAAAAACTGATAGAACAAACTATTTTATCAATACAAAAAGCTCAAAAAGAAGGCGGAAATCGTTTGCAAATCTTTGGTATTTAATCGCAAACATCAAAAAAAGACAGGCCTTCTCTTAAAATCTTAAAAGCTTGGGGCGTGTGTTCTCCTGTGGGCGTGTGAATGGTTATGCCCCTTAAAATACGCGCGGGAGCTTTGGAATCTTTGGTCGCTGTTATCATGACTCTTTTGGCTGGTTGTTCGGGTTTGGAAAAGAGGGGAATAATATTGATATTGCCTGCTTTACCGTATAAACAAGATAGAATCTCACTAATTGCTTCTGCACGATTGATTAAATATAAGTTTCCTTTTGGGGCTGCCATTTTGAGGCAAAATTTTAACCAATCAGACAAGTCAATCCCTTGGTGATTGTGGGCTAAGGCTTTGCTCGGGTTGGGCGAGGGCATATCGCATTCGCTGTAGGGCGGGTTGCTGATTACGTGCTGAAAACTGCAAGGCGGTAATTGTTGCGGTGTGATGGTGGTGATATTGTAATTCAGGTAAGTTAAGGACTCCGAAAATCCATTGGCTGCCGCACTTTGGTTAGATAATGAACATAATTCTTCTTGGAGCTCAATGCCGGTGATTTGCGGTTTTATGTTTTGAAAGCGTGCTGCTAGGCAGAGAGAAATAGCTCCCGTGCCGGAGCCGACATCCAGAATTTTATCTTGAGGTTTTACTTTGTTGACTAAGGATGATACCATTACGGCATCGGTGGATGCGCGGTAGCCATCTCGGGGTTGAAAAATTTTGACTCTGCGGTCTAAAAGATAATCATTTGTGTGTTCTGTCATTGTCATACCTCGCCAGAGATTTTAGCTAAAAAATATTAAAAATCCAGCAAATAATTGTTTTAATTTCGTTGCAAAGTTGTATGGCTTCATATACACTTTTT
Source organism: uncultured Alphaproteobacteria bacterium (assembly GCA_944393175.1). GTDB lineage: Bacteria > Pseudomonadota > Alphaproteobacteria > RF32 > CAG-239 > Scatocola. The sequence continues at coordinate 51,186 of CALXZH010000031.1, forward strand.
CATATTGTTAATTTAGAGGAAGTGAAATATGAAAACTTTGATTGTTATTCCTGCCAGATACGGCTCAACTCGTTTTCCGGGTAAACCTTTAGCTAAAATTGCCGGAAAGGAAATGTTATTAAGAGTTTGGGAAAATGCTTGCAAAGCTGCCGCTAAGTTTGATAGCTGCGAAGCTGTTGTGGCTACAGATGATGATAGAATTATGGATTTTTGTAAGGCAAATAATATCAGAGCCGTTATGACTTCCGTTAATTGTCCGACCGGAACAGACAGAGTTATTGAAGCTGCTGAAAAAATGCAAGAGTTTCCAGAATTCGTGGTCAATCTGCAAGGCGATAATCCTTTGTGCCCGACTTGGTTTGTGGAGGCTGTTATTAGTGAATATTATAAAAATGACAGAGTTGAAACCGTTACTCCGGTAGTGAACCTTTCTTGGGAAGATTTGGATAATTTAAGAGCTCATAAAAAAACAACCCCGTTTAGCGGAACTACTGCCGTATTTAATGCCGAAGGTGATGCTTTTTATTTTTCAAAAAATATTATTCCGGCCATTCGTAAAGAAGATAAGGTGCGCGAGGCTATGGATATGTCTCCGGTATATCGTCAAGTCGGCTTGTATGGCTATCGTTTGGATGTGTTGCGTAAAATTGCAAAATTGCCTGAAGGTATTTATGAAAAATTGGAAGGTTTGGAGCAGTTACGCTGGATTGAAAATGGTATTAAAGTTCGTTGTGTGAAGGTTGATTATCGTGAGTTTAAAAAAATGTCTGCGTTGTCCGGCGTGGATTCTCCCGAAGATATTGCCAGAGTGGAAGAAGCCTTGGCTGAATTGGGAGAATTTTAATGGTTACCAGATTAATTATTGCAAGACACGGTAATACTTTTACCAAAGAGCAAACACCTACAAGAGTTGGCGGCAGAACGGATTTGCCTTTGGTGGAAACCGAGCGCGGTACCAATATCGGTAAGTACCTGAAACTAAAAAATTGGTTGCCGGATGCGGTCTTTGCTGCGCCCTTAAAAAGAACAATGGATACAGCAAAATTAGCCGTGGCGGAAATGAAACTTCCTCTTGAAGTTATGGAAGAAGATAGTTTTCGCGAGGTTGACTATGGTCCCGATGAAAACAAAACCGAAGATGAAGTTATTGCAAGAATCGGTGAAGAAGCCATAAAATTATGGAATGAAAAAGCCATTGTGCCCAGTGGTTGGTTGGTGAATGTTGAGGACTTAATTCAAACCTGGCAAAGGTGGGCCGACAAAATAGCTAAAGAATATAAGGATAAAAATGTTTTGATTGTTTCCAGTAACGGAGTTATTCGCTTTGCTCCTTATATCACAGGTGATTTTGCGGCTTTTGCAAAAGAGCATGATATTAAGGTCGGGACAGGGTGTGTGTGTGTCTTTGAAAAAGAGGGCAACAATCCTTGGAAATGTATCGAATGGAATGTTAAACCGGCTAAAGAATTAGCAAAATAAAAAAAAGTCCCTCATCTGGAGGGATTTTTTTTATTCTTTGTAGGCAGCTCGTTGAATGCGGTCATTAATTGCCAAGCCTAAACCTTTTTGGGGAATGGGCGACATGCAGATGCCGGTGTAGCCCGGTTGGCGGTCGGCAAAGCGCAAAAAGGCAAATAATCTGCTGGCGGCTTCTTCCAGATTTCCGGTCGGAGATAGGTTAATATCTGAGGCGGAAACGTCTCCGAATCCGATATAAAATTCTCCCTCTTTGCGGGAGGAGGCATTAATCCTTAAGGGCTTTGTCGGAGCGTAGTGTTTTAGAAGTTGTCCCGGTGCGCTGGGCTGGTTTGGATTGCCGTGAGATATTAAAACTTGCTCGTTCAAAAAATCCTCAAGGGCTTCAAGAGTGGTTCCTCCGGCGCGCAGCATTACCACTTGTTTGCCCGTTACATCAATAATTGTGGATTCTACGCCTACTGCGCATTGTCCACCATCTAGAATCATGTCAACTTTGTCGCCTAAACTTTCTTGAACATGGTAGGCCGTGGTTGGGCTGATTGATTTGAATTTATTTGCCGACGGCGCTACAATCGGCACGCCGCTTTCTTTTATCAGTTGAAGTGCTACCGGATGCGAGGGCATGCGGACGGCAATATTGGGCAAGCCCGAACAAGCCAAATCAATTGCCGGATTGCTGTCCTTTCTTTTTAATATCAGTGTCAGCGGACCAGGCCAAAAATGACGGGCTATATTCATTGCTCGGTCATCGGTTTGGGCATATTCGGGTAAAAAGTTAATGTCGGCAATGTGGGATATGAGCGGATCAAATTTGGGGCGTTGTTTGGCTGAAAAAATTCTGGCTACGGCATTTGAAAGATAAACATCTGCTCCCAAACCATAAACAGTTTCGGTCGGAAAAGCAACTAATCCGCCGTTTTTGATTACGTCAGCAGCTTTTTTTATATTGTCTGCAGATATATCATAAATATTACTCATGCTTCCATCTTCAAAATATAATTTAAGGCTTGTTCCAAATCTTGATATTCTTCTAGCACTTCGAAGTCATCTTTGTCAATGATTTGATAAATATTCCATTTTTGACTATATCCCAGAAAGTCAAATTCATCAAAGCCTAATAAAATGGTATCTTGTGCAAGCGGGTGGCTTATTCTTATGTTTAGGTCCAAAATATCGTTAATGCAATCGTGTTTTGCAAAAATGCCACATAGCCAAGCATCTTGGTAATGAAGTCCGTTATAACTGCGTAAAAAATTTAGGTAGTCTTGCGGAATATCGGCAATGTGATGTTGTTTTAAGGCTTGCTTGGTTTGGTTTACCAAAAGAGGGGAAAGAGGTTCTTGGAGCCTTGATGCTATTTGGGTTTCTATGCGTTGTAAAAGAGATTTCATTAACCACGTCCCTGTCTACTGCCGGTGACAATGTAAAATGCCGTTTCGGGTGCTAATGTATCTTTTTTGCGTTCTTGGGCATTTAAGGCAATCATTTTTTCGGTGTGTGCACGGTAGCGTTTGGTGCGCTCGTCGTTTGAATAATCATAAGTTAACTGGTCCTCAGGGGCAAGACCGCCAAAAAAGACGATGTCTTTGTTTTGGGGGTAAATACGGCCGATATAGCGTTCCCAGTTATCAAATTTTTCGGTTTTATCCAGACCGTGAAAAAATCTTATATGGTAAGGATCATCAATTATGCCGCTTAGATTTTCAAAGTAATTGGCAGCGGGCAAAATCGGAAATAAATCTTGTGTGATGCCGCCGGCATCTACAGAATTTGAGGCTTTAGGTTTATGCGCAGTTTGGGGATGGTATTGCTCAAAACTATCTTGGACGGCATTGATGTGATGTACGGCAATCGGGATGTTTATGGTATATCCGTCTTTAAACTGCAAAACCGTATTTTCTTTTTCACATATCATTTTGATATTTTGCGACAGGGTATAATTTGCAAATTGTTTTTTGAGGCTTTCAATATTGGTTGTACCGATTTTTTCTTTTTCCAGATATTGCAGAAAATCTGTTTGATTTTGACTAATGTATTGTAATCCCCAGTAATAAAGCTCACCTTTTTCAGGAGATTTTTCTAATTGCTGTGCAATTGATGTAATATAATTTTCTATATTGTGCGGTGTGTTTATAAAGGCAATAAAATTTTGTCTATGGTGCAAAATAAAGTTTTTGGCAATCTTTTGCACATCTTTATTGGCTCCATTGCTTTTTAAGTTAATGGTTATGTCATTGCTGTAATTGTCCGCATCCGTTCCATTATAGAGGTCGTTGTTAAACAATGGCTTGTTGTTTAATATGAATTTATGGGCAATGGACATTGTTGTTAATGTAATGCCTTGTTGTGTAAATTTTTTTAATAAAATATCGGCTTCCGTCTCTTTGCACTTGATATGTTGTTGAACAAGCGAATTACGATAAATGTATCCATTACGACGAATAAATTGTTCCAGTAAATTTCTTAAGGTGGAAATGGTTTCGGTATTGGAAAACTTGCTTAATTCTTTGGGATTCAGAAAGTTGCCTTGATGAAATAAACCACTTATTTCTTGCGATTTTAGGAGCAAGCCGTGATCTTGGCAAAATTCGCTGAAAATATCAATACGTTCCTTAATGAAGCCGGTTACTTCAGAAAAATCATCAGCAGAGAGACCCTGATTAAGGATGGTTTTGTGCTTTAGTTCGGCATCGCTTTGGTATTGACGGAGCTTAAAATTTGAATACCAGTAGCGAAAGACGGTTTTGTTGCGCAAAATGAATTGTTTTGCAAAATCTTTGATATATGAGGGTATTTTTTGGGTTTTGATGATGAAATTTGTTATATCCGTATACTGCTCATTTAGTTCTTGATAGGTTAAAATGTTATTTTGTTTGAAAAATTCACTATATTCCTTACGGTGTTGCAAAATATAGTCTTTAACCAAGGGGTAGGTCTCATGAGTGATACCTGTTTGCTGCAATTGTTTGCTTAGGTCGGAAGCTGGATCATGGCTTAGAATAAAGTTTTCAATGCCCTCTCGCATATATTCGGGAATGAGCGGTGGATTGAGTTTATTGGTTATATATTTGATATAATTTTCATCACGATTATCTGTTTGCAGAAATTGCTTACATTTTTCAATATTTTGTTTGCTGTATTCCATTACAAAAATTTCAAATTTCCCTTTGAGGGGTTTGCTTCTGAGCTTTTCCGTAATTAATTGGCTTTCGCGCGGTGAAAAATGCTTGCTTTGTAAAAATTGCTGGAAATCTTCGCTGTCGGACAGAGCAAAGCCTTTTAAATTTTCTTTTAAGTAAAAGGGCATTTCTTGATCGTTCAGAGCTTCAAAGGTCGCATTGAGTAGATGGCTCGAGATATACTTTCTTTTAAGATAGTTCTTAAAAGTGGTTTCGTTGCTTAAGATAAATCTGTTCATTTCTCCCGTGAGCGGGGTCCCGGTATTTTCTAATTGCTCCAGAATATCTGCCATATGATCCTGATTGTAGACTTGTTCTTTGGTAAAAGTCAAAAAACTGTTTTTATGATTATGCAGATATTCCAACATGTAGTCTTGTATGCTGTTTTTGAGGTCAATATTGGCGGTGACACCTTTTCTTTGGGCTATTTTTATCAGTGCCTCAACATAGCGTTCATCATAGTTATGACGTTTGAAATAATCTCTAAACCAATCGGCATTTTTTTTGAATAAGTCTTTGATGAAAGCTTGTCTTGCTCCTAAGAAAATTCTGACGCTCTCACCTTCCTGTGTTTCTGGTTTTTGATAATAATTGTAGAGAATGTCTGAGTAGTCATAAACGTTTAAATAGGGAAGAATTTGAGGGTCAAGCCCTTGTTTAGCCATTTGAATGCGGACTTTGTTTTCTATGGTATGAAATCTTGGAAAAGTGCGCATTAAACGCCATGTCGGTGAGATGTTTAAGTCATAATCTTGAGGAGAGTAAGGGGTGTGCTCGGTAAGGGAGTGAGCTTCCATATTATCTGCAAGATCCGTGTCTAACGGTGCTTTAGCTCTCTTTTTGTCTTTACGGCTATGTCCTTCGGCAAATATGGTTGAATTTTTGATATAGGCTTCGCTTTTTTGGTCGGGACGCGGTTTGTTGACTGTTCCGTAAAAGTCAATACGAATTAAGTGCTTTTCGGGGCGACTTAAGGCGTAATGTTTCTTTTCAACGTAGATTAGCCCCCATTGCTTGAATTTTTGAATAAGAAGTTGTTTGTATTGCTCTTTGTTTTTGTAGCGCAACTCTTTAGCGACTGTTCGGTCTCCGTTATAGTATTTATCAAGTAAATCGAGTAGTTCTTGCTCGGCTGAAGATGCTTCCTCTTTGGAGAAATTTTGTTGCAGATGTTGGGTAACAGGAGAGATGTCTTGGAAGTTTTCGGCGGTCAGGACAACAGGTGTCGTGGTCAATTTGTCCATTATTTTTTCCGCAGGAGTTTGTACTTCTTCCGAAAGGTATTCGGGAGAGGCTTTTAACGGATTATAGCGTTTTTTATTGGCACTCATCCATTTTTCCTGTTTTGTTATTTTGTCTAAAATATAAACTATTTTTATAAAAAATCCAGCTTTTAATTAGGGGTTTATTATTATTTTGTTGCTATATTATGTATATTCGTTGTTTATGGGAGAAAAATTATGCTGGAATTTGTCTTTAGAGGGGAATTTTTTGATGAAAATTATCCTCAAGTTGTACTACTTAGCGAAAAGTGGCAAGCCGATATTAAACGACTCGACCAATTGAAGAAAAATGTGCAAGAAACTCTCATAAAATCCTGTGAAATATTTGATTTAGCCAAAGTAAAAAAGCTTAAAATTATTACAAATAATCAGATGTTTGTTGTGATGATCTGTCAACCGGATTCCTATAAAACTTTTGTCCATAAGCTCTATGCCGAAATTGCTGATTTGCAAAAGGTGCAAATTTTTGCGGCACCAAGTTGTAAATTAGATGTCTCTGCAGTGGCGTTGGCTTTGGAAGGTGAGGCGTATCGTTTTGACAAATATAAAACCAAGCAGAAAAGTGATGAACTTCCGGCTTTGGAAACTGTTTGTTTTCCGCAATTTGAAAAGCCGGATAATTGGAAAGAAACGTTGGCGCTTGCAAACGGTATTCGTTATGCCAAAGATTTGGGCAATGAACCTTCTAATTTTTTGACACCAGAAGTATTGGGCTTAGATATAAAACGCTTGGAGTACTTGGATATTCGAGTAGATTTGTTTGATTGGAATTATATTACAAAAAATAAAATGGGTTTAATTGAAGCTGTTGCAAAAGGTTCGACTAATAAGCCTTGTCTTGCGGTTATGCAATATTTAGGTAATCCAAACCGCAAAGATTGGACTCTTGGCTTGGTTGGAAAGGGTGTTACTTATGACAGCGGCGGCATCAGCTTGAAATTAGATGACCAACAAATCGGTGAAAAGAAAGATATGTGCGGAGCGGCGGCCGTGATTGCCGCAATGAAGGTTGCAGCTTTGCAAAAATTGCCGATTAATTTGGTGGCAGTCTTGCCGATAGTTGAAAATATGCCGGCGGCAAATGCTTATAAACCTGATGATGTGTTGATTTCAATGTCTGCACAAACCGTAGAAGTGGTTGATACAGATGCCGAAGGCCGGCTCATTTTGGCTGATGCTTTATGGTATTTACAAGAGAAATTCAGGGTTAAAAAAGTTATTGATATTGCAACACTGACGGGCTCTACATCCTATATCTTTGCAGGACACTATGCTGCTTTGCTCGGAAATGATGATAGTTTGATGAAAATCGTTCAAAAAGCTGCAAAAATTTCGGGAGAAAAAGTTTGGGAACTACCGATGGATGAAGAAATTGATAAGCGTTTGAAATCTGAAATTGCGGACTTAAAACAATTGGCTAAAAAAGAAGCTGATTCTACTCAAGCCGCCTGCTTCTTACGGCATTTTATTAAACAAGGCGTGGCTTGGGCTCATTTGGATATTGCAGGGTGTGAGGCTGACAAAAGCGGCAATGCCAGCGGTTTCGGTGTGGCTCTGTTGGTCAATATTATTCATTCTTTGATGGAGAAAAAGTAAATGCAAAAAGATGCTAGATTATATCAATTGGCTGAAAATGTGCTAAAAAATTCAGTTAAACTGAAAAAAGGTGAAAAAATTTATATTGAGGCTTTCGGCAGCTCGGTTTTGGATTTATTTGAAATCTTTATTCAAACCGCAACTAAAATGGGAGCTGTGCCTTTTTATTTTTATAACGACGAGCATTTGTTAAAAGCGGTGATTGCTAATGCCTCAGCTTCTCAAATGGAGAGTTTTGGCGAAGTGTATCGCAAGCAAATGGCTGATAGTGATGTTTATATTGCTATTCGCGGGTTTGATGATATTTTTGCTTTGTCTGATGTAAATGAAAAACAGATGGCTTTGTATATGAAGTATTATTTTAATCCGGTGCATAGAACAACCCGTATCCCTCATACCAGATGGTGCGTGATGCGTTATCCAAACCAGTCCATGGCGGCTTTGGCCAAAATGTCAGTCAAATCTTTTGAAGATTTTTATTTTGATGCTTGTTTGGTCGATTATAATAAAATGGCTAAAGCTATGGAGCCTTTGCAGAAGTTGATGGCCAAAACCGATAAGGTTAAAATTATTGCTCCTAATACACATTTGGAATTTTCAATTAAAGGAATTCCTGTGATTAAGAGTTGCGGAGAGTGTAATATTCCCGATGGCGAGGTTTATACGGCTCCGGTCAAGGATTCCATAAACGGTGTCGTGCAATTTAATACCGACACGGTCTTTAACGGAATTTTCTTTTCTAATATCCGGCTCGAATTTAAAAATGGAAAAATTATCAAAGCAACGTCTTTGACTAATAACGATAAATTACAAGAAATTCTTAGAACGGATGCCGGCGCCAAGTATATCGGAGAATTTGCCTTAGGGCTTAATCCCGGAATTACACATCCGATTTTGGATATTTTGTTTGATGAAAAAATCGGGGGCTCTTTCCATATGGCTATCGGCAATTCCTATGATGTGGCCCCAAACGGCAATAATTCAGCTGTACACTGGGATTTGATTCAGATGCAAGACAAAGCGCATGGCGGCGGAGAGATTTATTTTGACGATGTGCTTATCAGAAAAGACGGAAAATTTGTGTTGAAAAATTTGCTTGCTTTAAATCCTGAAAATTTAAAATAAAAGAAGAGGGAATTTCCCTCTTCTTAAATGGCGACCATACTTATTTTCATGTGCGGATTGTGAAAAATTTTTGAAAAATACCAGCCGGTTGCGAGGTCGTATCCAACCTGATATTTTTCATCGAAATGATAAAAAATATCACCTATTTCCAGATAATTCCACGCCGTACGGTTGGGATTAAAGCCGCGGTGAATTAATATATCCTCCGTAAATGTCGGGTACATTTGAGCATAATTGTTCTTATCGGTTACGAGCCAACTCGTAAACGACGGGGTTTGCTCTTCAGGGGTTAGGTAGACACCAACTAAAGATATTTCTTCAAATGGCTCCTTCATCATTTGAAACAGAGCTTTTATATCTTTTTCTTCCGAAAACACGGCTTGCTCTCGGATGCTTAAACCAAGCGTTTCATCTTGGCACAAAAGATAAGTGCGTCGGTTGCGTAGAAAATGTTTTCCCGCATCTTCAGGGTAGAAATAGCTCAAATTTCCGCTGATGCTATTGTTGCGACGAAAAGCCCAGAGCGGAAAATAATCTCCCTGAGGGGTTTGCAGCAACCATACCAAATCCTTTTCCATATGATCGGTGTAGCCGATACCTAAGGTTATCTCTCCGGTGAGAAGTTGGTCTTGAAAAAAGTTTTTGACCTCTTGTTCCGTAGGATATAAACACTCAGCTCCGACCGGAACAGTTGTTTCTAAGAACGTAAGCTTTTTCATAAAGTATCGTTTTTTTAGTTAATAATTTCTTGGTAATATGTGTTATGAATTTAACTAAACATAACTTTCTTATTTTGGCAATAAAAAAAGGAGCCTTAGCTCCTTTTTTGGAAATTTGGTTCTATCCTATAAAGATTGCCCTTCTTTTTGTTTGTAAAAACGGGTAATCGCATAACCGCGGTAATTGCCTTTATCAATGTCTCTGGCAATATTGCGAATCTTTATTTGGCGAGCCAAGGCACGTGATTCTTCAGAAGTGTAAGTCTTGTAGAATTCTTTGTGTTCATTCATAATGTCTCTTATTCCGCGACGATATTTTAAGGCTTCATCGCTGTAGGCATAAAATGTGCAATATTTTTGGAAAATAAAGGCCATGTGGTCTTCTTTTTCTTCAGCAGACATATTTTGGGTCTTTTCTTTTCCTTTTTGAGAAAATTTATAGCCTTCGGTTTGCAACATTGCTTTTTCGGCAATGGCTCGTTTGGCCGCGCCGTCATAACTGCGGAATTTTTTGCTGCTTTGTTCAGCGGTTCTCAAATAGGGTTGATTGGGTAAATTTTTAAAATACTCCAGATTGTTAATGTCTTCTTTAGGAGTATTTTCTGATTGTATGTATTCTGTCATCTTTTTATCCTAATTTTGTATAGTTAATGTGTCTATTTTCACCCTTAGAAATATTTTTTCATAAAAATTTTAAAGTAATCCACAAGAAAATTATTTTTATCGATTTAGAGCTTTGCGTTTACGCATCATTTGCAGAGAAACATCGGTTTGAGGCGACTGTTTGATGCTTAAATTTGTTTCGGACATGTCAGATTGTGGTGAATCTTGTTTTTTATCGGTTTTGTTTTTTGCGGAAGATACTTTTTTAGGACTCGATTCTTTTTGGTTGGGGGCGGCTTGTTTGGGATTATTATTTTTTTCATCGCCGTTTGCTTCCGGTATGTGAGCCGTTAATTTATGCCATTCTTCCGGGGTGTGATTGCTGCTTAAAAATTCTTTTTTCAGTGATTGCCAAAAAGCTGAGGATTTGGGCAAATCGCCAAAAGGAGCAATACCGCTCATAATGCATTCTTTGGCAAAAATTCCGCTTATGCGTTCATCTTTTTTACCATTAGGGGCTTGGATGCGTAATTTTGTTGATCCGCTGGCTTTAAATTTTTGTACGATTGTCTTAAAAACTTCTTCGGGAGAGGCAGGAGGCAGAGTGTTTCCAAGATTATCCTTTGCCAGGGCATTGCCATTCTTATCAAAATTGACGGCAAAACTGGTCAGCTCTTTTTTATTTGAATTTTGCTCATTTTGCTTAGATTCTTTTTGGATGGTGTAAGTATTTGCTTTGGATTTTTGTTTGTCTTTTTGTGGGGGCATAAATTCAAATTTTGTAATATCACCCGTTTGGTGGTAGTAGTCTAATGCTTGGCGGATATATTCTTGTTTGAGCTCAAGAGGGTGTTTTTCTTTGCGAAACTGGAGATTTATTTTTCTTAGGATATGTTTGGTTTCTGGTGATGGGGCGTCAATTTTAGGCATAAGCATTCTCCTGATACAAGATTTTAAGTAATTTTAGCAAAAAAAAAGGTTGTTGTAAAGTCTCGTTTGTCTAAATTTTGTCTTGATATGTGCTCTTTTTTGTGTTACTAAATCTGATTAGCAATTAATTATGATGGGTATTATTAAAAATTTTTTTGAAGTTTTACTTTGAGATGTTTTCTTGTACCTATCTTTTGTTTTACTTCTAATTCATTTTTTTATGAAAAATCAAACAGTAAGACCTCTGAGAAATGCAGAGGTGCAAGAAATTCTTGCTATTCAGAAATGGGGAACTTACAGCCAGGAGTACCCACTGTATTGTGTCAGTTCATTAAATGGCTCTCACGTGTTGGTGCATTCGTTCTCTTTGGACAATGTGCCTCAGCTTGATTTATTAGTCGTATTTGGCGGCTATCCCAGATTGGTCAAACACTTGGGCGAGGTTTGGATGAAACATGATAAACTTTATCCGGACACGGAAGTGGAAATTGCCATGCTTGGGTATAAGCCAAACAAAGGACAGGATACGCCTGGGTCAGAAGCGCAGATTTATGCCTCTCTTTTGGAACAACTCGGCTTTGATTCCAAACGCGTACGCAAAAATCTGATTAAGACTTTTGCTACAGATACGGTTGGTAATGTGGCTGAATTGCGGCAGATTATTGCTAATTCGCCCGAACTTTCCAAATTGGATTGTCCGCGAATCGGTATGGTAACACATGCCGGGTATTCATTGACAGCAGCTCAACAGTTTGGTTTCTTGATGCCCGAGGCGGAATTTTATTTTTATGAAACACCGCTGACGCTGTTATGTGACCGATTCTTTGATGTTGAGGCTATTATCAATGGCTATGCCGTGGATGTGATTACCGGCTGTGCATTGCGTTCTATGATGAATTGGAATTATGAGCGATTGGCGTTGCCCCAGGCTAAGGTAGAGGCGTTTCCTAAAATGAACTCTTTGCCTAATCCGGAAGGATTATTGCAAACGGTAAAAAAGTATTTCCTGAAAGGTTATACATTTTATATGCCCTATAAGGAGATGTGGAAAATGCTTAATATTCCCGAAGAACAAGCCAAAGAATTGGTTAATAACCGAAAAGTCGAAATTACCGGTTTTGATATTGATGGAAAAAAAGTAGGCGAGGGTTGGAAATCCAGTTCGGTTCCTGAATTGCAAAGGCAGCTTAATAATATGGTAGAGTCTATTCTTGATGAATGGATGAAAACCGGAAAGTTGCCGGTCTAAAAAAATCTCATTGTTTAACTTTAATAAAAAATCTAAAAAATGGAAACAATTTATCAATTTTTGCACGAATGGGCAGTGGTGTTATTGCTTCTTTGTGTTATCGTGTTGGCAATTTTTGGTATTCGTCAGGTGAGAAGCAGAAAGTCTGAACTCAAAGATGAGGAATTCCCTGCTAGTGACGAACCAGAGGATGAAGCTTCTGAAGGACAAACGGAAGAAGTTTTGACTGAAGAAGTTATCAAGGTTCAAGAACGTCCTTTACTTCCTCAACGGCGCTTGTATATCAAGGAGGCTTTGCCGTCGCAGACTGATACTGTGTTGCAGGAATTTCCGGATTTGTTACCCGAGAGCGAAGAACAATTGGAAATTTTCCGCAAAGAGTGGAAAACTCTTGGCGGAAAAGCTCAAATGACATCTACGGAAAGAGTCAGGTATGCCGCAATCGGGCATATTTTGACAGTCTTTGAACCGAGAAAATCCTAAAATTGTTTCACTGTCGGACTCCCTAGCTTATAAAGGTTGGGGAGTTCTGTTTCTTTATTTTTTATGAAAAAAATTTGTAAGGCCAGTCAGCAAAAACCTCTTAAAAATGTTTTGCCCGAAGTTTGGGAACAGCATTTTGGAAACAGAATGTGCACCGTCGATGTTTACCAAGATTGTTTGGGGCGATTTTTTTATCGTGAAGTGATTGACTTGAAGAATATTGGTGAAGTCTTTGTTCCTTTGGTAAAATTTGATGAAACATTCGGTAAAATTTATTTTCAACCAGTGCAATTCTACACCAAAGAGGACAATGTTTTAGAACACATTAATTTTGCCGAAACGGCTTATTCTTTTGATGAAATTCAAAAATTGGCTCCGGTAGATGATGTGATTTATCGTGTTTTGCTTCCGTCTTCCGGTGGTTTGGTTGATGTATTTACTCCTAACCATAATGGTGTCTGGTGTAATGTTCACAAGTGGCTCAATTTGAATCCCAATCAAAAGGTGGATACTTTTCCGATTGTCGGCGGAAAGGCTTTGAAAACAAAGCTCAAACACGGCGTTCGCTTGGGAAAACTATGCCTTTGTAAAGGATGTATTTATTATTAAAATTAAAAGCAGGTTGTCTCCTTGGAGACAGCCTGCTTTTTTGTGCAAAAAAATACCCCGAATTGCTTCGGGGTATTTTTCATTTGCGGGAAGGACTATTCAGCACCTTCTTTAATTGCAAATTCAGCCATGTGTTCGTACAAAGACCGTTTTTCTTTAACGTTCTCCTGAGCCTTATTCAACAAGGTTTCATAACGTTCAGGATTCATCTTGTTAACGATTTGGAAGCGGGTCTCGTTGGACATATAGTCAGACAAAGGTTTGCTCGGAGCTTTGGAATCCAAAGTCAGAGGAGCTTTGCCTTGAGCAATGTTGTCCGGATTGTAACGATACAAAGGCCAAGAACCGGTTTCAACGGCGTCTTTTTGGTGTTGTAAACCATCTGCCAAGTTGAAGCCTTGTGCAATACAGTGAGAGTAGCAGATAACCAAAGACGGTCCGTTATAAGCCTCAGCTTCGTTCAAGGCTTTGATAACTTGCGTATCGTTGGCACCAAAGGCAACTTGAGCAACGTAGACATTACCATAAGACATGGCAATCATACCCAAATCTTTCTTCGGTAAGGACTTGCCGGCAGTTGCAAACTTAGCACTTGCACCCATCGGGGTAGCCTTGGATTGTTGACCACCGGTGTTAGAATATACACCTGTATCCATTACCAAGATGTTGATGTTTTTGCCAGAGGCAATCGCATGGTCAAGACCACCGAAACCAATATCATAAGCCCAGCCGTCACCACCTAAAATCCATACAGATTTCTTAATCAGGTAGTCGGCCAATTTGTCGAGGTGCTTAGCTTCTTCAGTGTTGATAGAGGCTAATTTTTCTCTCAAGGCTTTAACAAGGTCACGTTGAGCATCAATCTCAACATCGGTTGATTGCGGGTTGCTCAAGATTTTTTCAACCAAATCAGCACCGACTTTGTCTTTCAAACCTTCAAGCAAAGATTTTGCAAAGCCTGTTTGTTGGTCAATAGAAAATCTCATACCCAAACCAAATTCGGCGTTGTCTTCAAACAAAGAGTTTGCCCAAGCCGGACCATGGCCTTTTTCGTCTTTGGCATAAGGTGTGGTCGGTAAGTTACCGGAGTAAATTGAAGAGCATCCGGTTGCATTGGCAACAACCATTCTGTCACCAAACAATTGGGTCAACAATTTAACATACGGGGTTTCACCGCAGCCGGCGCAAGCACCAGAGAATTCAAACAAAGGTTGAATTAACTGTGTGGTCTTCGGCAAGTTTTTGGTAACTTCGGTACGTTTTACATAAGGCAGAGTTTCAAAGAACTTCCAGCAAGCAACTTGCTCTTCCAAGTGGTTTTCAATATGATCCATATTGATGGCTTTCTTAGAAGGATCAGCTTTGTTCTTAGCCGGGCAAGCACTGACGCAGATACCGCAGCCGGTGCAGTCTTCCGGAGACATTTGCCAAATGAATTGTTTTCCGGCGAATTCTTTGCCTTTGTAAGCAGCTGACTTGAAGCCTTTCGGAGCATTCTTGAGCTCTTCTTCAGAGGCAACTTTCATACGAATTACGCCGTGCGGGCAAACGAGTGAGCATTTACCGCATTGAATACATGTATCAGGGTCCCAAACCGGAATTTCGGTTGCAATGCAACGTTTTTCAAATTTGGTGGTTCCGGTCGGCCAGGTACCGTCAACAACTTCGCCAAAGGCAGAAACCGGCAACTCATTACCACGGTCAGCAATGATTTCACCTGTGAGCTTTTTAACAAACTCAGGTGCATCAGCCGGAACAGGCAATGAACGGTGGAAGTTGGAAGTTACATGGTCAGGATAGTTAACTTCGTGCAAGTGTTCCAAAGAAGCATCAACAGCTTGGAAGTTCTTTTGAACGATTGCATCACCTTTTTTGCTGTAAGTTTTCTTAATTGCATTTTTGATTTGAGCAATGGCTTCATCTTTCGGCAAAATGTTAGAAATTGCAAAGAAGCAGGTCTGCATTACGGTGTTAATGCGTTGACCCATTCCGGTTGCACGAGCAACTTCTACAGCGTTAATGGTGTAGAATTTCAATTTTTTATTGATGATTTCTTCTTGAACTTCAATCGGAAGATGATCCCATACTTCTTCAGCACTGTAAGGTGCGTTTAACAAGAAGGTTGCGCCCGGTTTGGCAATTTTTAAAATGTCAACCTTACGCATGAACGGGAATTGGTGGCAGGCAACAAAGTCTGCTTTGTTAATCAAATAAGCCGATTTAATCGGATTGTCCGAGAAACGTAAGTGTGAAGTGGTCATAGAACCGGATTTACGTGAGTCATATACGAAATAACCTTGTCCGTATTTGCCGGCATCTTCAGCAATAATTTTAATGGAGTTCTTGTTGGCACCAACCGTACCGTCTGCGCCCAAGCCATAGAATACGGCACGAACAACATCTTTAGGTTCGGTGTCAATCGAATCATCAAACGGTAAAGAGGTCTTGTTGACATCATCATTAATACCAACAGAGAAGCCGTTAATCGGGTGAGCGGCAAAGCCATTGTCATATACGGCTTTAACCATGCCCGGGGTGAATTCTTTTGAAGACAAGCCATAACGACCGCCATAAATCTTCGGCATAGAAGCAATTTCGCCATTGGCAAATGCTTGGGTCAAGGTGGCAACTACGTCTAAGTACAAAGGTTCACCAGTTGCGCCGGATTCTTTAGTTCTATCCAATACAGATACAACTTTAACAGATTTCGGCAAAGCCTTGATGAAAGATTTTTCAGGGAACGGACGATAGAGGTGTACTTTCATAACACCTAATTTTGCGCCTTGAGCATTGAGGTAATTGATGGTTTCTTCAACGGTTTCGGCACCGGAACCCATAATGACGATAACTTGTTCGGCATCCGGAGCACCAACATAGTCAACAACATGATATTGACGACCGCTGATTTTGGCAAATTTATCCATTTCTTCTTGAACAATGCCTTCAACCTTTTTGTAGTAAGGATTAGAAGCCTCACGACCTTGGAAGAATACATCCGGGTTTTGAGCCGTACCACGGATAACCGGAGCTTCAGGACGAAGAGCGTGTTTGGCGTTGAAGGTATAGTCTACACCTTCTAACATAGCGCGCAAATCATCATCAGAGAGCAATTTGATTTTTTTGATTTCGTGAGATGTGCGGAAACCATCAAAGAAGTGCATAAACGGTACGCGGCTGCGCAAAGTGGAAGTTTGGGCAATGGCGGCCATATCGTGAGCTTCTTGTACAGAGTTTGAGCAAAGCATTGCAAAACCTGTTTGGCGGCAGCCCATTACGTCAGTGTGGTCACCGAAAATGGACAAAGCATGATATGCCAAAGAACGTGCGGCAACGTGCATTACAAACGGAGAAAGTTCACCTGCAATCTTGTACATGTTCGGAATCATCAAGAGCAAACCTTGTGAAGCCGTAAAAGTGGTGGTTAAAGAACCGGCTTGGAGTGAACCGTGGCAGGCACCTGCAGCACCGGCTTCGGATTGCATTTCTTGAACTTCAGGAACAACGCCCCACAGGTTTTTCTGTTTGGCGGCAGACCACGCATCGGCCCATTCACCCATCGGTGATGACGGGGTAATCGGGTAAATAACGCAGACTTCATTCATGCGGTGGGCAACAGAAGCAGCTGCTTCGTTACCGTCCATCATTTTCATCTTTACATCTGACATATAGTTATTTCCTTATATGGTTGGTGTTAAAAAAACACAAAAAGAGCCTTCAAAATAGACAGTTTTGTGCCTAATCCTCCGGCTTGGTTAACTGGAATATAGAATCTTTCCATCTATATGGGCGGTTTTATAGCACGTTATTTCTCAAAAATCTATTAAAAAATGCATATTCCAGCCAATAAAATATGACTCAAAGCGAATCGGAGCAAGGGTTTGCGCAATTTAGGCAAACTTGTGGAAAATTGTTGCAAAATTTTTGGTTTTGTGCTTATTATTCCGCGAATTTAGGGCTTTTTAATAAATTACAAGTTATCTTGATAAAGATACTTAAGAGAGGGTAAAATGTCTAAAAGTAAAAGTCTCATATTGTCTTGTGTGCTCATGATGAGCGGTTGTGCTCTTTGGGGGCAGGGGGATAAAACACCTTTGACACCCTTGGGGCAACTTAATCTGTGTTTGCGTGATGAAGTTAACGCAGCACTGCAAGACGGAACGGTGGCAATGTATGGTAATGAGGCAACCGTGCGCAAAGTGGCGGAAACTTGCTTGAAAAAACTCAAGATAAGCGATGAATTTTTGCAAAACACGGCTTATCGCAATGCTACCGCCTTGCTGACACAAAGTGTGGGCACAAGTTTGAAGTAGGTCGAAGTTTTTTGTGGCTTTTGTGCAAGTTGGACTTGCGTAATCAAAAATAATGTTTTATTTAAGTGAATTGTTGCGGGCATAGTTCAATGGTAGAACGTGAGCTTCCCAAGCTTATGATGCGGGTTCGATTCCCGTTGCCCGCTCCAGTTTTGAAAAAAAAGCACCTTCGAGGTGTTTTTTTTGTGGTGCATCAACTAATATTTAACCATAAATGATTAAGAAAATATACATTAAGTGATATGTGCTCCAGAGAGACTTTATAATGTATGTTTTGATTGCTTTTTTTACTCCCGTTTTATATGCGCTATCTTGTATTGTGGATGCTCATTTTTCAAATGATGTGTTTAAAAAAACTTCTTCGCTAGTTTTTTATGCAACCATCAGCAATATGTTGATTATTCCTTTCTTATTCTTTTTTGGAACTCCTGAGGTTCCATCGTTTCCGGTGTTGGCAATTTTATTTGTTATTGCGTTTATAGAAGTGTTTTATCAAATCCCTTATTATTTGTCTCTGAGACATATTGATACATCTATCGTGGTGGCTTTATTTTCTTTAGGAAAAATCGTATTACCTATTTTGGCTTATTTGATTGTTGATGAAAAATTGGCAATCTCTCAGTATGTAGGGTTTGGGATAATTGTGGCATCTACTTTTATCCTAAATTTTGATATGAAGAAATGTAAGCTTAATATTGCTTTCTTTTTAATGCTATTGGTGTCTTTTCTGTTATCTTTAGTGACGGTCTTGTCTAAATATTCGTTACAACATGTTGATTTTGTAACGGTTTTATTTTGATGTCTTTATTGGCTTCATTAATTAGTTGTTCTTTTTTGTTATGTAAAAATACCAGAGATGATATTGTGGATACGTTTCCTCGATATAGAAAAAAAGTAAAGTTATTCCTTTTTAATGAAATGTTAAGTCAGGGCGGATTTTGGATTATGATATTAGCATTGGCTCATCTGCCGGTATTAACCGTCGAGGCAATAAGTTCATCACAAAGTATTTTTGCTTTGTTTTTAGGTGGGCTTTTTTATAAATTTTTGGGAAGAAATTTTAAGGAAAATTTTCAAGTAAAAGATGTGGCTAAGAAGTTATGCTTTTTTGCCCTAATTATTTTTGGTATTTGTTTGGTTGTTGTTTAGTTCTCTGAGGAATGAAATGTTGCTTGGAGGCTTTTTTCTTTAGTTAGCGTAATTCTAAAGAAGGTAAGTAAAGTAAAAAAAACGCAGAGGCTGAGCTCTGCGTTGTTGACCAAAGATTAATAATTAGGGTTAATTAACTCATGTCGCCTTTTATAAGGAAAATCCTTAAAGGAATGCGGCGGCGGACCTAAATCGATGTCGGTGAACGAATTCTTTGACGAGGTTTGCGGGGTGTTGCTGCTCTCGTCTTTTCAGATCGCCATCTGAGACGGATTATTGGCAGAACATCCCTAAATTTGACAATCGGTTCACCAACGTCCTTTTCTCTCTTGATTAAGATTAAATCAAAAATGATTAATCCGAACAGGAAAAGCAGGACAATATTACCTATAGTTTCCATACTAATAAAATTTATGGAGAGATTTATATTGCTTTTTGGTTGTTATGTCAAGACAATTTACAACATGGATTGCTTGAGACAATGGGCTTCTCGTCTTGATGAAGATTTGAGGTCTTTGTCTTGTCCGTATGTAATAACCGTTACACTTTCATAAAGGCCAAACAAAACGTTGACGTATTCATAATCCGCATAATCGGCTTGGTCTATATAGGCGTTCAACATAGAGGCTTTGGCTGATGAATCACCTACCGAAAAACTCCATATTCCATATTGAAAGGTGACTGTTTGGGCTTTCCCGCTGTTGTAATTAAAGTTTGTTCCTCTTAAGTCGGTCTTGAGCGGAGCTTTGACATTGGTGTAGATTAGTCCTAAGGGTGGTTTAAATGGTGCATCAATACCAACACAGCCCGTACTCAAAAACAATATGCTTAAGATTACGGCAAATTTCTTTGACATGTTTAGTCTCCGTAAACAATAACGGTGGTCTTTTGAAATACCAGCAGATTAAAGTGTTCATAGTCAGCATGGTTAACGTAAGTTATGTGTCCGTTCTTTGCGGCTTCTTGAATGCTTGCATCACCTACCGTAATAAGTCCTAAAAATGAGTAGGTATTGGCTCGACCTTCTTTGGGGCCGATTTCGGTCTTATCAAATTCAATACTCAGTGGAGCTTCAAAGTTAGAAAATAGGAGTGCCTGCGGTGGTGAAAACAGAGCGGTTGTTCCGCAAGCAGTTAAAATTAAAAAGGCTGATAATATAAAAAATTTCTTCATCGCTTTACTCCTTATAAGTTGAATATTTATTTGTTATAAAATTATGGGTTTATATTATATAAATTGTATTTAAAGTCAAACCAAAAATTTCAAGTTGTATTGTTTTTTTGTTTTAGGGCTTGTTTTCGTGATTATTTTTCTTTATCTTGAAGAAAAATAAAGAGAGGTAATATGAGAAAAGAATTTTATGTGTTTCGACACGGTGAAACCGATTTGAACTTGCAAAAACGTTGGCAAGGTTCCGGTATGAATTACGATTTAAATGAAACCGGTGTTAGGCAAGCACAAGGGCTGATTGAAAAGTTGAAAGATAAAAATTTAGAGATTATTTTTTCGTCTCCTTTATTGCGGGCAAAACATACGGCTCAAGTTGTTGCCGATGCTTTGAAGCTAAAAGTTGTGGTTAAAGATGATTTGCGAGAGTGCTTTTACGGTGATGCCGAAGGACGGTTAATTGCTGATTTGCAACGCTCTTGTCCCGAAATCGTTAATAACTGGAATAAGCCGCAATATATGAATATTGCTTTTGCTCATGGAGAACGAAAAGATATGGCGCTAAACCGTGTTTGGGCCGTGTTAGATGAGTTGAAAAATTTATCCTATCAGCGCATGGGGATTGCTATTCATGGTGGGACTATGGCTGCAATGCTTAACAGACTTAATTTTAAGTTTGATAAAATACCTAATTGTGCCGCTTTCCTTCTGGTATGGAACGGTGCGTCCTGGCAGATGGAAGGAAATCTGTTTTAGAGATTAGTTATATGACGGTTCGACGTGGATAACGACACGGCGGTTTTTGATGCGGTTTTGCGGTATGGGTTCACCGAACGGATCTTTGTTGGGGTATTTGGGTGAGACATCATATAAGCCGGAAGTGCGCAATCTGACGCGGGCAATGCCTCTTTCTTCAAAGAAACGAGCCACGGCTCCGGCACGTGCCGATGATAATTCCCAATTTGACGGATATTGCGCGCTGGAAAATTTTTCGTCACTGGTGTGGCCTTCAATGCTGAAGATAAATTTATTGTAGCGTTCTGATTGTAAGGTTGCGGCTATACGTTTGAGTGCGGGTATCATCTCTTGTTTAATGACTGCCGAGCCATAGTCAAATAACGTATCGCCTTCAAATTCAAGAACTATACCTTGCGTATCCGTTCCTAAGGCTACTTTGTCTTCAACATCCATTGACTGGATGTCATCACTCAATTCAACCATCATCATTTCTATCGGACGCGGTTGTGCTTCTTGTTTGCCGACGCCTTCATTTAAACCGGCTTGAATTTGCTCAAATTTTGCTGCGTCAGGAGTGGAGGCTGCCAACATCATTACGAAGAAACACAGTAACAGTGTTACCATGTCTCCGTAAGTGGACATCCAATCTTCATCTACTTTTTCTGCAGCTTTTTTTTTCATGGCAACCTCTGACTTATTGTGCAGGTGTGTTGTTCATATCTCTATCAATTAAGAATTGTTCTTTAGTATCAACAAAAGAGTTTATCTTATCTTGAATATAGCGAGGGCTCTTGCGCTCAGCCAACAAAACCAAACCTTCCATTTGGAGGGTGTTTTTGAATAAGGTGACATCGTTACGCGAGTTGGCTTTTGTGGCCAGAGGAATAAAGATGATACGCGCTAAAATAATACCATAAAACGTGGTCACCAAAGCAACGGCCATACTTGGTCCGATGGCAGACGGGTCTCCCCCCATGTTGCCCAACATGATGATTAAACCAATTAAGGTTCCCAACATACCAAATGCAGGGGCATCACCACCTAATTTCATTAATACATCACTGACACGTTTGGTACGTTCAGCTTGTGATTCCAACATATGCTCCAAGATTTGTTTAATTTCTGCTCCGGTGTAACCGGTAACAACCAAATCTGCTCCATATGCCAGAAAAGCATTATCTTTGCGCAAGTCATCCGTTACTTCGTTTTCAAGTCCTTGGAGACCGTTTTTTTGAATGATATACGCCCAGCGGACAATGCGTCCGACTTCGTCTTTAAGCGAATTTTCGGAATCTTTATGCTTTTTGAATGTGCTCAGGCCTAATTTTAAGCCAGAAACTGCTGTCTTTGCTTCATAAGAAATAAATGATGCAACGAGGGTACCACCTACCACGATGATAATACTCGGAATATCAATAAAGGCCATCGGATTATCCGTAGCAGATAAAATTGAGCCTATTACTACTGCAAAACCTGCAAGAAAGGCTATAAGACTCCCCATAGACATTAGCTTTATTCCTTATAAATTGACATAATACTTTATTAAACTAACATAAATTTATTAATAATTTGCAAAAGTTATTTTTTTCCGGTGGCTTTGACGTAGGCAATGGCGGCATGCTCTTCGCAATAAGTTTGCCCGATTTTGACTTTGCGGCCGCAAAAATGAAAATTCTCATCTTTGGGATCGCCTATCGGCCAACGGCAAGTGTGATTGTCTAAGTCAGTCAACAAAGTTTTATGCTTGCCCTTGGGGTGGTCAACGTGTATGGAATGGCGCATGGTTTCAATACGGTTGACTTTGGGTGAAATCTCTGCCTTTTCCTCTTTAACCGGAATGTCTTGTAAAATTTCTTCTTCTTCGGATTTTGCCTTGGCCTTGACTTCAGCTTCCGGTTTGGTTTTGGCAGGCTGAGGTTTGGCCGGCTTTTTGTCGACAGGGGATGCTTTTATTTCTTTGGCTTTGGTTGGAGTTGGTGCCGATGCGGCGTCTTCTTTCTTGGTATCTTCTTTCTTTTTAATCGGAGAGGGGCGCGCTACCAGCTGCAGACGGTGAACTTTGCCGATAATGGAGTTTTTGGTAACACCTAAACGTTTGCCGATTTCTCCGGTTGTTAGTCCTTCATCCCACATTCTTTTCAGATCTTCGACCATTTGATCTGTCCATGCCATCTCATATTCTCCTTAAAACTTTGATGTTTTCCTATTAATACTTGAATATTATGTGATTAATTGCGCCGAGTCTAGTGAGAATCTTATTTTATCACTTTTTTTTTATGTTTTTATCTATTATATTGTTGCCATATTGGATTGAGGAGAGTTTATCATGCGCTATAATTCTATGCTCTTCGGGGCAATTGTTTGGGGAATTTCCGGAGGCTTTAATGCGGCCTTTGCTCAGCCAAACAGCATTGCTTTGAGTATTTATCAAAACGGTACGGCTTTGGTTAGAGATGAGCAAACTGTCTTTTTAAAACAAGGTGAAAATTCGATAGCTTTTCAGAATGTGGCGGAGAAAATTTTGCCCGAAACGGCTTTCGTTGAGGGGCAAAATATTCAGGTTTTGGAACAAAATTATAATTTTGACTTGCTGACGCCGGTTAATATTGTAGACGAATCGGTGGGAAAAACAGTAAAAACAGCCCTGTTTGATGAAAGTTCCGGTAAAACTATTTTTAATACGGCAAAAATTATTGATAGCCGCTATGGTCGACCAATCCTTGAATTTGATTACGGTATTGATGTTAATTTTCCGGGAAGACTTATCTTTGACAAATTGCCTGATAATTTGGTGTCTGCGCCGACTCTGAGTGCAGAAATTATTGCTGCGCAATCAGGCGAGCAACCGCTGGTACTTACTTATTTGACCAAGGGATTGTCTTGGAAAGCAGACTATATTGCCGAGTTGAATTCTGATGAATACTTAACTTTGCGCGGTTGGATTACGCTTAATAATCAATCGGGAAGTGATTATAAAAATGCAAAACTGCAATTTATTGCTGGTGATGTTAATCAAGTAACTTCCAATATTGCGCCGCGCGCTTTGATGCTGGCGGCTGGAAGTCCCACAGCAGATGCTGCAATGATGAATAAAATCGCGGTTGTTAATCAGACGCCGCAGGCTTTGGGGGATTATTATCTTTATTCTTTGCCTTTCCAGACAGATGTCTTGAATAATCAATCCAAGCAGGTTTCTTTATTGGAAAAACCGCAAGTGACTTTTGAGAAAGAGTATCGTTTATCTTCGCCGCTTTATTTGTGGAACGGTTTAACGGGCGGTGCTTTTGAACAGCAAAGTCCCGATATTTTGATTAAACTCATAAATGATAAAAAGTTTGGCTTGGGAGAAGTTTTACCTCAAGGTATCGTGCGTTTTTATGATAAGACAAAGTCTGAT
>CALXZH010000032.1 GCA_944393175.1 uncultured Alphaproteobacteria bacterium
AAATAAAGAATTTACTTGGTTCCTTTTTTTAAGATACATTAGACTTTATTTATATTTATTTTTAACAATAACATAAATACCGTCTGCGTATCCTCTTCTCTCTTATTCACTCTGTTCTATAACTCGCTAGGTCTTTGTCCGCTCGGCTTTCATCAAGCTCCGCTCCCCAGCGACAAGGGCGTTTATATGTCATCCTTCAGACATTGTCAACATAAAAAATAAAAAATTTTTGATTTTTTTGTGCTTTTTTTCTAAGCATCTGAATCTTTGTAATAAAATTTATTCAATTTTTTAGAGATGATATTTTAGGTTGTTTTCTTTTTTTTAACTTTATCGGCTTAATATATGGTCAATTATAGCTTTATGTATAGCAGAATCAAGGTGATAATTATGATTAAAAACAATTTGTTAGCATTAACTTTAGTCTTAATACTTTCGGCTTGTTCCTCCAGCGAGCGTCCGATTTTAAAAGGAGTCGACGGCTCAGAACTTCCACCTGCATTTGCAAGTTTTCCCGATATTCCGTTTCCGGAACCGTCTTATATTGATATGGATGAAACCAGAACCTTAGGCAGCGGGAATAATTGGAACGGCAGCCTTGTCTTTTCTACGCCTTATAGTTCAAATCGGATTTATGACTTCTATGTCTCTGAAATGCCTAAATTAAATTGGTCAGAAGTTGCAATAGTTCGTGCTAAAATCAGTCATATGACATATTTGAGAGACAGAAGAGCCGTGCAAATTTTGATTGAGAGATTGGACGATGACGAATCCTTAGTCACTATTACTGCAATCCCTAATGATACCGGCGTTCGGCTTAAACAATAGTATAAGGAGTCGGGTATGAGCTTTAATTTCTATACTCTGGGAGGAAGTCAGTTCTGGGAAGATGTTTTTTATTATCAGAAATGGCGAATCCAGAGAAATTACAAGACTAAAAAATATCGCCTGCTTGATAACTGGGATATAAGACGTGCGGAAGGTTCTTTTAACAACTGCAGAAGAGCCTTTCTCCGGTATATAGAGGCCTTTCAATTGGCTCGTCAAAAGGGACATATGGTGATTATGCTGCACGGACTCGCTGACAGTAAAAATATTTTTAAACCCTTGTGGCGTGAAGTCATTAAAAACGGAAGTTTGGCTGCAGCAATTAATTATCCCTCGACCAGAAAAAGAATCGACGGTCATATCAGGCAACTCGACTTCTTTATGAACCATTTGGAAGATGTGTCTGAAGTATCTTTTGTGACAAAGGGAATCGGCGGGTTAATCTTAAATAAAATGCTGACTTTGGATTCTCCGTGGCGTCACAGAATTAAAATTCGTAAAATTGTAGAAATTAATCCACCCGAAAAATCATATCGTTTATTTGAATTTTTAGGCAGATTTCGATTTTTTAAATGGCTCTTGGGGCCTATCCTGTTGGATTTAAAGCCTAAAAATATTGAAAAAATTCCGTCTCTCGGCAAGCTAAACCATGTCGGAATTATTCGATATTTTTCGCTTGCAGACAGGCTTGTGGGGTGGCTTCCCGCTCAAGTGGCTAATTTTTTTAATGTCAGTAAGACAAAACCTGCTGATGTGAAAAATTTTGTTTCCTTGGAAGGAAATACCCTAAATCCATTTAAAAATGAACGCGTTGTCATAAAATGCACGAAATTTTTAACTAAAGGTAATTTTCATTAAAAAAATCAAAAAACTGTAACATATTTTTTTACTTTTATATGGTAGAATAAATATAGCTTGAGAGAAAGGCTCAGACTGAAACCGGAGAAAAAATGCGCACTATTTTTATAAATATTATAATTTTTGCCGCAGTATTGGCTATTTGTTATACGGATTTCTTCGGGTTCTTTACCTCCAGTTATGCTTTCTGGGGGGCTTTGGTTTTAGTTGTTGTCCTTTTGCTCATTGCTGTTAAGGTTTTGGGGAATCCGCTCGCAGGAGGCGACAATGATAAAGATAACTAAATTTGTTAAATTAACCTCCATTGCTCTTGTTGGAACTTGGTTAGCTTTGCTTCCAAGCTCTCGTGCTTTTGCCGGTAACGAGCAGACCGAACAAGAAGTTAACGACATTATTAAGCAGCTGATGACTCCCAGTGAAGATGGTTACTATGCCGTACAATTAAAAAATGATGAAATCATTAATATTCGAGCAACTCTAAAAGAAAAAATTAAAACATTAAAAGGCGATTATGAGAAAACCTATGAAAATATAAAAGGAAAATTAGAAGAGTTAGATGACGTAAAAGAAAAAATTGATAAATACAAGGAATATGCAGATTTAACCAACTGGCAAAAATTTATGACAATTGTGGATCCTTTTGGTATGCATAGAGGTGCTTGGAATAGTTTTACGAAGGGTCTTCAGAAGTTTTTTGATTGGGTTGTAGGTAATGATAATGATAGCGTCATTAGAAATATATTGGATGGCTCTTTTGAGTGGGCACTAGAGAATCTTGTTGATGATGCTGAATTTCTTGATATTAATGCGTTTTCTGTTGCAAAGTCATCTGACAAAGACAAAATTGCTTCACTAACGGATTTAGTAACACAATATAATAATCTTGTAAAAGCTGTTATAGCTCTTGCTCAAGAAGGAATGACAAACGCTCGACAATTAGATATGGCTGTTGAAGAATATGATGCTATGCCTAAAACCATTACCAGCGGTCAAAAACTTTATTCTTATCGGAAATTGATCGGTGTCGATCCAACAACCGGTGAAGAAATCTATCAGCAATATTATTTCATTCTGGAAGGTGATACATTAAAATCAATTAGCGGTGCAACAAGAGGATGTATACCCTTACCCGCAAAGTTGGCAGAATCAAAAAGCTGTATTTTCTGTCCGCTCTTTAAAACAATCTTTAATGCCGCGCAAAACATGTCTACAAAGTCATATAATAAATTGGCATCGCCTTTGGCTAATGTTATTTTGATTGGCTTTGCTTTGGTTATTGCCTTTATGGTGCTGAAAAACGTTAGTTCTTTTACAAAGCAAGATGCTCCGAAATTTATTACCGAGTTATTAGTCAATATCTTTAAGGTATTGATTGCTTATTATATGCTTAAAAATTCAACTATTGTATATGGCTATATTATTGGGCCTATCTTAAAAGGCGGTTTTGAATTTGGCGCTAGTTTCTTATACGCAACCAAAGATAATTATTTGAATTCTTGCGCTGCTCAAACTCTTCCTGAAGGCGTTCCAGGAGGCGTGATGCCGGCATATTTGTATACCAATTTGGAATGTTTTATTAAAGCCGTACAAGCAGAAGTAGCGGTACCGCAAAGTATTGGTTCAACTTTGATGTGTGTTGCTCGTAATGCAGGTGAAACAAATGTAGGACCTTTAAGACACGTGATGTGGGATTTTGGCATGATGTTTCAAGGTTTGGCCATTTGGATTATGGGTTGGATTATTTCGTTGGCATTTGCTTTTTATTTGATTGATGCAACAATTCAGCTCGGCATTTTAGGTGCTTTAATGCCTTTCTTGATTGCTTGTTGGCCATTTAAACTCACCAGCTCCTATACAGGCAAGGGATGGAATATGTTTATGAACACTTTCTTCGTTTATGTCTTTATGGGCTTAGTTGTGAGTATCAATGTGGAACTGTTGGGACAAGGCTTGACCGGAGGTAAAGGCGGTTTTGATGCTATAAAGGCAGCATTAAACCGTGATAGTGTACAAGAATTAAAAGATATTTTAGATATTGGGTTCTCCGGATTCTTAGTTTTGATTGCCTGCTGCTTGTTTGGTTTCAAATTAACGCAACAAGCAACCAGTCTGGCAGGAACCATGGGCGGCGGCAGCAGCATTCAAATCGGCGCCAATATCGGTGGTATGGCTGCAAGAGTTGCTACAAAAACAACTCAAGGTACTTTGAAAACAGGTCTGAAGACAGGGAAGGTTGTCAGCGATAAAATTGGTCTTACAAGTGCGGTTGTTAAGGGTAAAGATAAACTTCTTGACGGAGCCCTAGGTATGATTGGTTTGGGCCGAAAAAGCGGAGCGGCCGGCAACAAAGCAGCCCAAAACTCATTTAAAAAATCTCAACAAAGTAACGGAGCTCCTGCACAAGCAGACAGCAGCTCAGGAGCTACAACACCTTCTGCCGGAGGAAATGGCGGAAGAGCCTCTAGCAGTAGCCCTATAGCTCAAAATCAGGTCAAGAAGATGACTCAAGCCGGACCTCGCTCACAAAATCCGGCGAAACCAGAAAACGGCGTTCCTTCACCGCAGGGAGCACAAACCGAAAATTCTGCCAGTGGGGCTCAAGCACAAAGACCTATGTCGCCAGAAGAACAAAAACAGCTTGACCAACAAATGCGTCAACAGCTTGAAAAAGATTATCAAAATAGTGCTAACGGCAAAGCCGGACAAGAGATGATTAATACTCAAGCCGCTGTTGTTTCACAAAAGGAAAAAGCCGAACATGAAGCTTTCGGCAAAATGAATTATCACAACAGACGCGCAAACGAATATTTGGCAAAATCTCAAAAGGCCGCAGATCCGGCGCAAAAGAAACAATTTGAAGATTTAGCTAATCAACAATTTGAAGAAGCCGTTAAAGCCGAGGCCGCTTATGGCAAAGCAAAAGCCGATACTCTGAAAGCGCAAACCGAACTGAATAACATAAAGCAAGAAAATGACAAATATAAAAATGAATTCGTACAAACTGAAATGAATAAAAGAAATAAGAAAAACTAATTTGTCGGGAAACGTGTGATGTGGCATAAAATTGACATAGCAAGAATTGCAAAACTACTGCTTCTGTTAGCAGTTGCTATGTTTATGCTTACAGCTTGCGCCGGAGATGATAAGAATCCGGAATCTGCACGCGCCGCAATTTCCAGTGAAGTTAATGAAGATGATGCTGCCGCTGAGCAAGCTAAATGCTGGCAAAACTTTATTATTGACCTTTTATATGACAGTATGGGTAAAGTTGCACTAAGTACCTATACAAAAATTACAAACGGCGCTTTAACCTTTATGATGGTTGCTTTTGCTGTTTGGCTTTCGTTTAGATTGCTTAAACATGTCGGCTCGTTTACAGAAGAAAATATTGGCGAAACATGGACCGAAATTACAAGAAAATTGTTTTTATGCTTGGTCTGCGGTTATATTGCTTCCTCGACTGAAAGTTTAATTTATTTTATGAATCTGGTGATTTTTCCGGTATACAGCGCCTTTTTGGAATTTGCCAGTCAGCTCTTATCAAAAGCCAGTACCGATAAGTCAACCGCGCAATCAATATCCGTGTTTGGAATGAATTTAGTTTCGGTCGGACAACCTATTTTGTGTAAACTTTCATCGGCACAATCTACCGCTTCATTGGATGGTTTTCCATCAGCTCCAAAAGAAATGATGGATTGTATGGTCTGTGCAATGAATGAACGTATGAATCTTGGAATTGCAATGGCTTATACCGTGTTGAAAGCTCCGGGCTTTATGGCTACCGTTATCGGACTAATGATTATTGCCTGTTTTACTTTCGTTAAACTCGGGTTCGTCTTTTATCTGGTGGATTCTATCTTTCGGTTTACGGTCATGATTATCATGCTGCCGATTTTAATTATGGGATACCCCTTTAAGGTGACTAAAAATTGGCTGTCTTTCGGTTTCTTAACAATCATTAATTCAGCCGCATTTATGATGTTTATGGCGGTCATGATTGCAATCACCATGTTGGCACTGGAACAAATTATTCTTGATAATCGTGACATTTTTATTGAAGGAAAAGATACCGAATCCTTTAAAGAATTCAGTATTCCATTTATGTGCCTCTTGATGATTGGATTTTTAATTGCCTCCTCAATTAAGCTTGCTCAACAAGTGACAGATGCATTGGTTGGCGGAAATTCGCAAGGTTCATTTAACGCTAAGGCTAAAGCTGCTGTTGTTGGTATTGCCAAGGGGGCTGTTTCCTTAGGTAGTTTACTTGGCGGACAAATCTTAAAACGTTCCAAAGCCGGCAGAGCCGTTATGGATAAATACCGGGGCGCAAAAGGAAAACTCAGTGCTCTTAAATCAAAATTGAATAGTTTTAGGGGGAGGTAGAGATGTCTAAGCTCCTAAATCTTAAGAAAATTTTGTTGCTAGGTTTCATATTTGGATTTGTATATATTCCTAATGTACAAGCTAAGGCTCATTCTGAGTATTGTGGATTTATGGAAGGTAACTTAGCTGTCTATAAAGGTAAATTGAGCTCTTCTGCCTCACATATTGCTGATAATTATGATTCTGATGCTGTAAAGGCAAAAAAGAATGAGCTTAAAAAAACAGAAGACAAAATTAAAGATTTTTGTGAAAAATTAGATGATTATCTGGGCGATATTGACGATGATAAGAAGTATAAAAATTTTGATGATAATGTATATCGCAAACAAGGTTTTTTCAAAACAAAAGATATTGAAGACTACGATATGTATCTTCAGCGTTTTGAAAAGATATTAGCTCATCATCCTGAGTTTAAAAAAGAATATGATGCTTTACAAGCTGAGCATAATAAAATATATAGCGAAGTTCAACAACTTGAAGATGAACAACTTAATAAACATAACTCTGCAATTACTTCAGGAGAATACCAGCCTTGCGGTGAACAATATCCCTTTGGTTGTCCTCAAGGACAGAGTTGCTTTTGGAAAGAAGATCGTCAACTGGTTGTTGGAAACAGAGATGCTAATTATCAAGATGGTGGAACAGTTAGAACAAAAAAAGCAATTTGTTTAGATCCAAACAGTAAAGAAGCAAAATCTTTAGTAGCTGTTAAGCAAGGTGAAGATACTTATACTATGGTTGAAAACACCAGTTGGGGCGTCCTTCCTAATGCCAGACAAGTGACTTCTGTTACAGATGAAAAGGGCGAGGTAACCGTAACAACTGTCGGAGATTCGGTTATCTCTCGCGGAGATAATTCTGCTTGTAATATCCCTACTATGCAAAATATGTATCAATCCTCTTGTTATTCTTGCAGAATTATCTTAACTCTTATTACTACTTTTATGAATGCCTGCGGAAAAGTTTATGATTTAACCAGAGATGCAGGAAGTAAAATATTGGTCATCGGTTCAATGCTGTGGTTGGCCGTATTTGCATTAAAGCTCGTTTCTTCTCTGACTAATCAAGAGCCTATGAGCATTGTAAATGATTTATTTATCTTTATGTTCAAAGTGGCAGCAGCTTATATCACCATAAACGTCGGTATCGGGGCTATCGTGGATTTATTTATTAATCCTTTATTGGGGGCCGGTGCCGATTATGGGCTCGGTCTGCTACAAGCGGCAAATCAAGGACTTATTAAAGTTGCTTTGACATCCCACTATCCTTATCAAGGAACGGAAGTTATATCCTCTAATACTATTGATAAACTTATGGCTTTAACCGAGGGTATTGACAAAACCGTCTCAACCAATTTGGTTATCGGCCATGCACTGACTTGTCATGCTTTCCATGCCGGAATGATTACATTATTTGATCCGGGAAAAGAGTTTGCTATTCCTGTAACTATACGAATGCCAGATATTTGGATTTGGCTGTGCGGTGCGGCAATTTGGTTTTGCGGTTTTTGCCTTACTTTGGCTATCGGCTATTATCTGCTTGATGTATGCTTTAAAATCGGCTTTTGTGTTATGGCTTTGCCTATTGTTATCGGTTTATGGCCTTTCGGGCCGACAAGCAGCAAATTTAAAGCTTGCATGAGTATTATTATTCGCTCCTCGGCCTTGTTTGCCTTTCTTGCTTTGGTGGTTAGTTATGCCTTGTCCTTAGTGAGTGCGTCTTTGGGTGATTTAACCCTGTTTTACGCAAAAATTAAGGCCGGTGATGCAGAGTGGATTTCTAACACATTTTCAATCTTTGGCAGTAGCTTTCTGCTTATCTTATTTGCCTACATTTATTCTATACATTTGACCGGTAAGGCTAATGACACAACGGGGACATTCTTCAGTGATAATGTCTTTGGAAATGCCAGCCCTATTCACCATAAGATGACACAAATGACTGATTTTGCTAAAAAAACAGCTATGGCTCCGGTTAAATATGCCGGTGGTGTGGTCGCTCACCAGGCCACAAGAGCTGTAGGCGGTATGGCAAAATTTGCCGTTAACAAAGCAAAAGGCATGCTCCACTCCTCTAAGTCCAATGGCGGAGGTGCCGGAGGAGCGGTTTCGGGAGCGGGAAAAGGTATGAAAGCCGCAGGACAAGGTGTGGAGGCGGCCGGTCAAGGTATGCAAGCTGCAGGTAAAGGAATGCAAGCCGCAGGTCAAGGCATGAAAGCTGCCGGTCAAGGTATTACTCAAGCTTCGCAAGCCGCAAATGCTATTCCTATTGCCGGACAAGTCGTTGCAGCTGCCGGAGCTACCGCAGGTGCCGCCGTTCAAGCTGCCGGAGCGGCTACTCAAGCTGCCGGTAAAGGTGTTGAGGCTGCAGGAAAAGCTACAAAAGCTGCAGGTAAGGCGGTTAAAAAAGCCGGTGAAGCAACAGAAGCCGTCGGTGAAGCTACTCAAAATGTGGAAAACGCAGTAAAGGGTAACTCAAATAAAGATAAAGATGAAGAATAGTCACAAAACAACAGGTGATATTATGGTAAAACTATTGAACATAAATTCTCTTTTGAAAGCTTCATACAAGCTTGTGTCCTTGGGCGTGTTTTCTTTGGTGCTTTTATGTTCAAAAGATGTTTTGGCATCGGGTGCGGATGCCGTTGCAGCTTGTGCAATGAAAGGAAAAATGACGCAATGTCAAATAAATTCATCTAATACGACTCAAATATACCCTCAATCAAGAATCCAAAATATCCAAAGTACAGGTGATAACGGATGTTTTGATCCTATGCCGACGCAAGTTTCTCAAGTAAGAGAAGAAGTATGTTTACGACCCGATAGTTGTTTTAAATATCCTAACGGACAGCAAGTTACAGTTGGCGGAGAAGTTAAATGTTTACGCCAGCATGAAGGTATGGATTTGGCTGCTCCGAAAGGAACGCCTGTAACAGCTGCTGCAGACGGATATATTGTAACAGCAACTGACTGCTATGGTGGCGGCGGCAATACAATTATTATGAAACACCCCAAAGTCGGCGGCGGCTTTTATACCACAACTTATATGCATTTATCTGAATTTGAAAAATCCGTTACGAGCAAAGCAGGAACCAGTGACCTTATCGCAAAGGGTACAAGAATAGGTTATGTTGGGGGAAGTAGTTGTAAAAACGGCACCACAAAGCAAGATGTATATGGAATGCACTTGCATTTTGAATTGAGAGATGGAGATACAGGAACCGGACAAATTTTATCTCCTACCTGTGCTTCTGCTCAGGCCTTATGTGATGCAAATGCTCCGGTTGTTGCTGAGCCGATTGTGCCAATCTCTGAACCTCAGCCTGAGGTTACTTCTGCCTCGGCCTCTCTTACGGGGTGCGGTAAATTGTATCCTGCGGATAATCTTTCTGAATTTCACCAACGCGGTGAATCTTTGGGAGATGCTGGTGCCTTTAACCAATGTTGGGCAAAAGATACCGGTGGTTGTTCTTATGGTCTCTCACAAATGGTTTGTTACAAAGATTCTTCCAAATGGAATAATTCAACCGTTGCTAAGTATTTGCAATATTTACAAAAAAATGACCCCGCAAAATATAAAGCATTGGAAGTTGGTGGGTCTTTACAAACAACCATTCAAACGGCTTGTAACCCCAGTACGGCTAAGACATTTGCAGAAAAATGGAAAGCTTTGGCTGCCAGCGACAGTACTTTTGGTGATTCACAAACGCAATATATTGAGGATAATTATCTTTCTTATGGCTACACCCTTTTAAAACGTGCTGGTTTACAAACATTATTAAATCGCTCTCCTGAAGTGCAAATGGTTATATTAGCCGGTTCAGTAGCAAGTCCAGGCGCTATGAAGAAAAACTTCTTAGCCGTAGAAGAAGCTTTGAAACCAACACCGATTGAAAAAGCGACGGATGAAGAAATTATTACCGCTTATTATAATAGTTATGCTGAAGTGATGTATGCCAGCTATAATCCTAAAACCTCTTTTGAAAAACGTGCCGCAATTGATAAACAAATGGCTCTCGAATCCTTACAAATCAGAAAGGAAATGGAAAGCGGCAAAGATTTGAATGAAGCTTCTATGGCTGCTACGGGGAAAAGAGCTTGTGCTGAAAATGAATCACCGAAAGCTAATGTGACAGTTTCACTCGGGACTTCATCCAGAACTTATATAGGGGTTGATTATGCCGGAGCCAGCGCGGTAGATTCTTCAGATGATGGCGAACGAGACTGCAGTGTTAAAAATTATCGTAATAGTTTTCAATATTGTATTTTCTGCGATTTGTTTGAAATTATTTTCAATACGGCCAGCGTTGTCGCTAAAAAATCTTATAATACCCTTGCTAATGCCGTTATTAGTTTAGTATGTGTCGGATTTGCACTATGGCTGGGATTGACCGTTATGCAGTTTGTGTCTTCTATGGAACAAAAGAATCCAAGCATATTAGTTAAGACCATTCTAAACAAAGCATTTGTCATTGTATTAATTGTGATGATTTTACGTATGGATTCAATACAGTTTTTCCAACTTGCTTTGGAACCGCTGTTTAATACGGGATTTAGGTTAGCTCAGTTTGTTATGGCCGGAGAGGACGGTGCTACGTGCAGCGGCGGCTATGATATTTTAACTGAAGAAAAGGGTGCCGGTTTGCCATCTTCAATGGGTGTAAGTATTTTATGCTCGATTGAAACAATTCAAGATAAATTGTTAGATATTATGGCTTTGGGTTCGGCATCCATCTGCGTGGCTTGTTATATTGAATCATGGTTCAATTTACCAATCTTTCCGCATCTGGGATATTTGATTATTGGTGTTTGTTTGTGGATTGCCGCAATTATGCTTATGATAATGTATCCGTTCTTGCTGGTAGATTCAGTTTTGCAACTGTGTGTATCGACGGCTTTATTGCCTGCGGCTATCGGGTGTTTTGCCTTTAAAATGACGCAAAAATATGTGAAAAAAGTTTGGGATGTGTTCTTAAACTGTATGTTTAACTTTGTCTTCCTTTCCATTATTTTATACATCCTGACTAACGGCTTAATCGACTTGTTATCAGATATTGGCATCAGCGCAAACAGTGATGTTATGAATGCCGGAAACTCAACGTCATATAACACTATTTTAACCAAGCTTGCTTGGTGGGGCGTCGCTTTCTTAAAATTGCTCTTCTACATGGTATTAAGCTGGGCGGTTTTGGGTGAAGCAAATGCTTTTGCCGGTAATTTTGCTAAGAGTCTCGGTATTAAGGATATTGGAGGAAAAATCGGCGGATTGGCTGCTTCTACCACTAATAATATTGCCAAAGGTACGGTTAAAAAAGCTTTTGGAGTATCAGCCGCATTGGGCGGAAAAGTTGCAGAACGCGGAAAAGAAGCTTTTAACAGCAACATTAAAGTTCCTTATCAACAATGGAGATCTAATCGTCGCGCCAAAAACATTGAAAATGATGATCGTACGGTTACGGATGCAAACGGTAATAAAACACTGCAACATAGAACTTGGTATGGTCGAAAAGTTACCGATACTTTACAGGTTAATCCAGACGGAACATCTAAAGTAACAAGAGCTAAGCACAACCTTATCGGCGGAAAGGCAAGTTCCGTTGAAAATGATAAGTTTATTCAAACGAAAAAAACTTATGACAAAAACGGAAATGTCATTAAAGAAGAATCGTCAATGAATACTGCTGCCGGAAAATACTTACTTAATAAAGACGGAACCAGAAACGAAGTGGCAATATTTGCTATCAGAAACGGCAGCAATATGTCTAAAGATGATATTGATAAAGCCATTATGCAGCAAATGATGCAAGAAAGAATGGGTAATATTCCTGGGGCAGATATGAACCGAGAATTTAAAAATCGAACCATGGAAAGAACTTTGGACGCAAAAGGTCGAGAAGTCTTGACCATAAAACAGACAAATACCGATGGCTCGACCAGTATCTTCCAAATGACCAAAGGAGAAAAACGCGACCTTCTCTCTTACACGCGCATCAGCAAGAGCGGAAAAGCACAAAGTTATTCTTCGGACGGTATTGTTACCAAAAAGTCTTCTTACAGCTTGGATAAAGACGGTAAGATAAACGAAAAAACACTTAAAAATAACTATGCTTTTGCACATAGCTTTAATTCTAGTGCTACAAGATCGATGGACTCGAATGGTAAATTTAATAAATACGTTCCCGCAGATCAAATTATGATGAGCGAAGAAGATATGCGGATGTTCCAAGAACAAATTGCTCTTTATGGTAAAGATTCCGCCATGAGTGAATTTAATAAATAATCAGCTCTTCATATCAAAAGCCGAAAAAGCAATTTTTCGGCTTTTGATTATATTTGTACACAAATTGTCTTTTTTTGTACTAATTTTCTTGATTAATATCTTGCTTATATTATGATAACGCTAAGTTATGATGTTGTGTTTATTACAATAACAAAGGTGGATAAAGCAATGGAAGAAATTATTTTCCCTAACCAAATCAGAATGTACAGACGTCTGCGCGGGCGTTCAATGCAAGAACTTGCCGACCATTTGTCTGTCAGTCTTTCCGCTATCTCAAAAATTGAAAAAGGATATAGACGCGTTGACCAAGAACAGTTAGTGCGTGTTGCTGAATTTTTGGATTGTCCTTTACAGGATTTGTTTGTTAATGAACAAAATTCTCAGCAAGAAGTTGTCCAATCTTGGCGCAGAGAACAAGAAAGAAGAAATAAAATTAACGAAAAAAGCGGCCTAAAAACTTTGGGAGCCGGTTTGCGTCAAATCAGAAACGAAAAAAATCTTACATTGATTGAAGTGGCTGAAAGTGCCGATATGACTTTGTCCGTATATCACCGTATTGAAATGGGACAACGTGAAGTTTCCGACAAAGAATTCAAAAATATTGCCAAAGCCATTAATATGGAACCAGATGAGTTAAGAGAACAGATTAAAGCTTTGGAAGAAAAAGGCATGTTGGAAGAAATTATCCAACGAAATGATGCTAAGTATAAATTACTTTCTACTCCTAGAGGTGCAATTTCTGCTTTTGGAAATACCAACCAAGATGGGGTTAAAATTCCGGTTTACGGAGTTGCCGGTAAAGATGGTGATGTTATTATTGAATTTAGTCAAGAAACCAAAAAAGTTCAACGTCCGCCTCAATTATACAATAAAAAAGATGCCTATGCGGTTAATTTGTGCACCAGACGCTTGGGAAGTTTGTTGCCTACCCGTTCGGTTTTGTTTGTTGACCCGCAAGATGTCGTTAGTGTTGGCGATATTGCCGTTTATTATGCTACGGAAAATGAGGCAAAAATTGTCAGCATTCGCGAAGATGAAAATGGACAGCTTTATGGTTTGAGATGGAATCCGGACGAAAGAATCGAAATCGGAAATAATGACTTAAACCATTTGCACAAAGTTGTTGCAATTTATCTTTAGTCTCTTTAACAAAAAAAACTCCGCAATCGCGGAGTTTTTTTTGTTATTCTTTAAGCTGACAGCCTTTTTATTAACCTGAAATTTACAACATTTGCTCTAAAATTTGTATTGTGGATGGATTTTAAACTAATGAAATTTTATTTCAGGTAATATATGTTAGACAGCGCTGACAGAATAAAAATAAAAAAAGACTACAATAAAATCGGAACAGAAGATGATCCGGTTATTGTCGCGCAACGTTTTTTAAATATTTTTAGACAACTCCACATTTTTACCGATGAGCGCAAACAAGCTTTTAATCAGATGATTTTATCCCAGCCCCCTGAAATCAGAGGTATGTTTAACTCTTTACCGGGCGGTGCTGTGTTACAACAGTATGTTGATGACTTGGAAGCTAAAAACGGAATTATAAGGAGCATCCCTGATGCAGCTCCCAAAATTGACTATGAAGATGAAGCAAAAGCCAAAATTTTAGCAACAGCTCTGGCTGAAGCTAACGGGGCAACGCATGGCGTTACTGAAAGTGAAACTCAAAAGTTAGCGGCTCAAGTTATGGCAGAAACTGCCGCTAAGGCTCAAGCTCAAGCACAGGCTTTGGCCGCTGAAAAAGCCGCGCAAGAGGCTAAAGAAGCAGCCGCTCGAGCTCAGGCTCAAACACAGGCTCAAGCTCAAGCATTAGCACAACTTAAAGCAGAATTACAAAATAAAATAAACAGTGCTCCGGTCGAAGATAATATTGAAAAAGCACCAAATAAGACAATTTTTCAACCTATCAGCTCTACAGTTACTGCTGATGCGTCCTTTGCCAAAGAAATTGCCTCGGCTATTAAAGAAGCTATCAACGTAACAGATGACAGCCGCAAAAAAGACTCTGAAAATCTTACAAAAGCAATCATTGATTCTCAAAACAAGCTGGCTGAAATTATGGCGCAAAACAACTCTGCAAATATCGAAGCACAAAATCGTTTGGCGCAAATGCTTGTTCAAAATAATACAGCCAACAATGCTTCCAGCTCAAACAATAATGCCAATAACATTCAAATCAATACCGCAGCAACTTTCCCTCCGGTAGAAGAAATGATTAGCGGTATTGTTAAAGTCCAGTCTGAACTCTTTAAAGAAATGGCTAAGACGCAAACTACCGAATTATCTGCTATTATTTCTTTAGCTTTGAAAGAAAGCCAACAGCTATCCACGCAGTCAATTATTACCGCCATTAAAGAAATGCAGAAAGAAAATTTAAAATTTCTGCAAATGCATCCCATTATTTATTCAAATGCCAACACCCCCTCTCCTTCAAATGTACCTCAAGGAAAAAAAGAAGAAAATGAGTCCTTGGTGAAAGATAATATTTCTTCATCTCCTGTTGTGAGCGAAAACGTCTCTCAAAAGGACGATGATGTCGAAGATATGTTAGATGAAATTACCGGTGATGACGAAATTTCTTTTGATAATGTAGAAATCCCAGATGCTGAACCGGCCAAAAAAAAGAAAAAGAAGAAAAAAAAGAAGAAAAAAGATAAAGAAGGGCTCTCTTTTGATGGTATTACCTCCTCTTTACTCGACAAAGTCAGCTCTTTGACTGACAAAGTAACTTCTTTGGGAAGTAAAAAAGATAGTAATAATTCGGAGAATCAAAAAGATTCTTTAGACAGCTTTCATCTGACAGAAAATGAGGCAAATAATTCTTTAGATGCCGCTTTATTTGATGATTTTTCCTCAAAAGCTGATACAGCTCCAACACCGCAAGAAAATTTACAAGATGAAAATGATTTGGAAGATACTCAATGGGAATATGTTGCCATACCGGCAGAGGACGCTACAAATAACCTCAAGTCCAATCCGGCTGAGGATCTTTCCGGACAAGAAATACCTTCATCTCTTTTAGAAGACACCGCAAATGATACGTCATCAGAATCCACACAGGCTGAGAGTTCAGTCATGCTATCGCAGGAATGGGGCTACACAACAAATGATGATACTGCGTCCCAAGATGAAAGTATTGCATCATTAAGCGATGCATCAAACACATTAAAAGAAGAATGGGGATATGATTCTGTCAACGCCGGAGATAGAGAATCGGCTCCAGATTTTGAAGATATCCAAAGTAATGTGCCAGAACTTGCATCCGATACGGAAAGCAATTCAGAAATTTTAACAAAAGATTCTTCTATAGCAGATAACGAAGATACACTATCTCAAACTGATGCAATCCCTGCTCAGACTGC
Organism: uncultured Alphaproteobacteria bacterium; assembly: GCA_944393175.1. Lineage (GTDB taxonomy): Bacteria > Pseudomonadota > Alphaproteobacteria > RF32 > CAG-239 > Scatocola. Next base: position 15,717 of record CALXZH010000032.1, read on the forward strand.
AGAAGAAAATACGGCAGAGATTACAGAGGATTCTAATTGGGATAATTGGGATAATGCAGACATCGCCGATGAACAAAACCCGGCAAGTGAAAATGTTGATGATGTTCAAACTCAGGATTGGGAATGGGAATATGAAGAGGTCCCCGAAGATAAAGATACAAGTTCTGCTGAAGGAAGTTCTGATGAAGGCACAGATTATTCTTTAGAAACTCAAAGTTTGGATAGTGATTATAATGCGGCCTCAGATTTCGTAAATACGTCTGAAACTGAGACATTCACAGGTGCGGTCAACGAATCAACCATTTTGACGGATACACCAATGGCTTTGGATGACGCCGGAAATACCATTGATGATATGAATTATGAAAGTGAGAAAGAGAATTCTGACAATCAAGACGTTATGAGTGCAGATGCTGATTCTTCTTCCGAAAATAAGGATTGGGAATGGAATTATGAGGAAGTTCCCGAAGGCGAAGAAGAAACGAGTGAAAACACCGATGAGGCGCAAACCAATCAAGACTGGGAGTGGGACTATGAGGAAGTTCCCGAAGAGCAAGCTTCAGCCAGCGAAAATACCGATGAGGGGCAAACCGATCAAGACTGGGAGTGGGACTATGAGGAAGTTCCCGAAGAGCAAGCTTCAGCCAGTGAAAATGCCGATGAGGGGCAAACCGATCAAGATTGGGAATGGGAATATGAGGAAGTTCCAGAAGAACAAGCTTCAGCCAGCGAAAATATCGATGAGACACAAACAGATCAAGACTGGGAGTGGGACTATGAGGAAGTTCCCGAAGAGCAAGGAGAAACGACGCCTTCTTCGGTTTCAATGTCTGATGCATCTTCTCAGACTGCAGATGGTGATAAAATTCTGTCTGATGCTCCGGTTGAAGATCCTTATCGCGGGGAAGAAACAAATGGTGAAAATTCTTCTCCTCTTAGCTCTATTTATAACAGTGAAGTATATTTCAAAGACCAAGTTTATCAGCCGCAAGAAGACGATAATTCCGTTAAATTTACTCTTCCTGACAATTTGGATGATAATTTTTCTATCTCTTCTCTTGATGCAAATGATGAGACAAATGAGCCTTATAAACCGAAAACTTCGATATAGTTGGGTAAAGCTAAGAGAAAATAATTTACAAACATTTACGCCTATTTTACATTATATAAATAATTAGGAGCTGATATGGAACAAAACGGCAATTTCGGAAATAATCCTTTGCAACAAGAAAGCAAAGATTTTGTCAATGCAAATACCTCTAATCAGGATGTGCATCCTTCGGTTGCGGCCGGAAGTGCAAACAGTCAAACTAATTCTTCCGAATCGTTACCAAATAACCAACATCCAACACCGACACAGCCGTCTAAAGAGAGCTTGTGGTATGTTGATAACTATATTTTGCTTAAAGACTATTATGACAGAACGATCTCTCGCATTGCCGCCAGATGTGTGCGTATGGGCAATATCGCCATGGAAGAATATCCTTTCTATGGATATATTCTAGATGTTTTGGAAGAAATCAGTGATACCGGAGATTACATTCTTCAGCATAAAGAGCTTTACCCCTATGTGGAAAAGAAAATTGCCGGCGGCATAACAAATTTGAAAAAAAGTTTAGATGAATATCAAGAAGAATTGCGCAATAATTCTTCTCCGGATATGATTAAAGAAGATGCTTCCGAAATTGAAAAGATGAAAGAAGCTCTCGGCGCAGTAGCTACGGTGGCTGATGATCCAACCGTCGGAGCCGGTATGAATATGGACCAACTTATGGATAAATTATTGGCTGAAGATCAGGCAAAAAAAGAATTAAAAAAAGTAATTAAAATTAAAAAACCAGTAAATGCAGAAACAGGAGTCCTTGCTCCGCAAAAAGATGAAAGTGCTGATGTAAAATGAAAATTTACGGATTGGGATTGGACCGTTTTATTTGCTTACTCCTACTCTTGTGTTGCGTTTGCGCTTGTTCTTCAAGGCAGGAAACTAAAGAGTTGTCCATAAGCGATAAAATTGCATCAGACACTATCTTTCCTCAAGATCCAAATATGATTCGTACATCGAAAGGTGCCAGCGCGCTTGATTTGGAAACACCACTCAGATGTTATGTCAATTGGAATACGCAGGAAATGATTACAACCATCCCCTACAATATTAAAGCCTTTAATTTGGTGCGTAACGGCAAAAATGATATGTTGCCGAGGTTTGAAGTTACCGGTTTTACTTTCGCTACAATGCCTGCGGAAAAGGCTATGTATAAATTGACTAAAGAGGCAGGAATAAAACTAGTGGCAAAAGATGCTCCTTACGCCAGCATTTCTGCCGAAAATCTGAGAGGCGAACTTTCGGAAGTAATCTCAATGATTGCCGAAGCTGCGGAAATTTATTATGCCTATGATGCTGACCGCAAAACGCTTACACTCAGCAGAAAAGCAAATTTCAGTTTGTTTGTGCCTAAATCAAGGCCTATCATTTTGGGGCTCTTGGATGTTTTAAGAGGCTCCGGTATTACAGATGTCACAACAGATTGGGCCGATTATTCGGTTACCTTTAATGCGGATTTTGAACTCAGAAATAAAATTAACAAATTAGTCGAATCCTTTGAAGATAATCCTACCTTAATTGCCTTCGATGTTAAAGTTTTCAGACTCTATCCTTACGGCAAAAATGACGTTGAATGGCAGGATTTATTAAGCAGTTTTGATTTTGGAACAATTAAGACAACTAAAACCGGTGTTATCGGGCGTTCGTTGACAACTTCAAATGATTTAAATATCGCTACTCTTAAGAGCTTTTTGGGAACGCAAGCCATGGTCGTTCCCGTTGCCGAGGGAAAATTTGTTGTACCTAATTTGTGGTTTGCCAGATTTGATATAGGAAAATGCAGTGCCAGAGATTCTATTGAAACAGATTTATCGGTATTGGCAAAAGCGTCTCTTGAACTTAATAATCGTATTTTTTCAGATATAACATTAGAAGCAACAAACGGACAGATTACACATTTTAACGTTCGGAGCAGAATCGGTGAGAATTTTATGATTATCGGTATTCCTAATCAAATCTTTGATAAAAAATCACCTAAGTCTGAAACGGTTGTCTTTATGGTTCCGAGAATCATAAGAACAATGAAATCTTCAAAACCTCTTCAGAATAATTTGTAAGGATAGAAAATGGCTGATATAAATCAAAATAATCTAAATCAACCGCAAGGTATGGAGCCTATGCGGAGATTAAAAAAAGTAAAAAGGCCTATCAAGCGTTATATTCAAGGACAATCTGCGGAGCCTGCCGTACCTAATGTTTCACAGCCGATGCAGTCCTCCTCTTGGAATGCTCAGCAGCAATCTTTTTCTGCTGATAATAACTTTAACATCGATGATATTTTAGACGGAACGCAAAATTTGCCTGTGTCCTCGCAAGATGTCCAAGAAAATGATGTTTATACTCAAAATGAGGATTTTCAACCTCGTTTTATTAATGACAGTGACATTACGCCTCCAAAAGTTCCTTTTGCTCAACAACTTATGCAAGGAAATTTGTTTACCATGAAAGGAATGACCCTAATTGCCATTACGGTATTTGTGGTTGGAATTTTCTTTGCCAAATTGTTTTTTGCTCAGCAAACGGTTGTCAGAGACGGATTGCAAGGCGTGGTATTTAATCCCGAAGTCCCAAGAGGTCGTGCAAGATGCGGTGTGGCTGAGAGAACGCAAGGGTGCGTTTTATATATTATGAATCCGCAAAGACAAGAGTTAAGCGGACGCGATTTTTATGACTTGGCTTCTCAATTAACCGGACGTCAACGCTTTGTTATTGAAACGGGTAATATGCGCTATTCAAGTGTTAAAATCCGTCCCGGAGATATTGCACAGTTAAACATTCCTCCGCTGCAATAAATTATATGTATTCTTAAAGGGCGATTTCTCGCCCTTTTCTTTTGTTTTGTTGTTTTTATGTTACTTCGGTTACGGCACGCAGGTTTCCGTCGCGGTTAATTTGAACAACACGCAGTTTTCTGTGCATCTCTTTGATGGTCTTTTCTCTATCGATGGTCGGGTAACTATGCAAAATACGATCAACAAAAGCTTCATATGCCGCTTCAGAGCTCTCAGCGTGAATGGTGGCCAAGCAGTTATCGTGACCGGATCCCATCAACTCCCATAAGGCGCCGGCGTTGTTGGTGGAAATCTCACCGCCGATAATGGCATCAGGCGTAAAACGCACAACCAAGTCAATGATTTTTGAGTAGTCAAATTCGTTTGTTTGCTCCGTACGTGACATTACTATATGAACGCGGTTGGGGTGAGGAACCAGTAATTCTCGCGTATCTTCTATGGTGATAATTCTCTTATGAATATCCAAAATTTTAAGCAAGTTATTCAAAAATGTGGTTTTACCTGTGGCCGTTGCACCGGAGACCAGAATATGATCCCCTCGTTTGATACTCAGCAACAGTCTCTCATAGGGGTCTTCCGGATCTTGTATATCTTTAAGAGGATTGATTTTATGCAATTGTTCGCCTTGCTTTAATCCATAATCTTGCAGACCAAAAGCTACATCATCGCTATGGACACGTATGGTTAACGCAACGCCTCCGGTTAAGTCGTCTTGGTCATACATTACATTTCGCCCGCATATGGCTGAAAAACGGTGATCTCCTGGAATTGTCGCATATACTACCGGCGTACCTTGCACCGGGTCAAAGGGTAGTTCATAGGTGTTTGCTATAATGTAGAGCAAATCCGTCAGATAATCTTTGGTAAGTTTTTCATCTTTATACATTACCCAGGGGTAGGCTCGCTTTCCTCTTAAGCGCAGCCAAACTTGTCCTGAGCGATTTACCGCTACTTCTTCTATGTTGTCTTGATTATACCAATAAGCCAGCGGGCGCAACACAGATTCCAAAACCTTAAAACTCATATTTCTTCTCCTTTAGAACAATTGCGGCACGCTGCTGTCTGTGGTTGTTTTGCTGCTTGATGTCGCAGCGCCTGGCGTACTAGACGTTGCAAAAGACGGCGGAGGTGGCGGTGTGGCTCCGGTTGATGTGTTAGATATTAGCGCCGGAGGATTATTGCTTTGTTTTCCGGTGTTTGCAGGCTTATCGTCAATTAAGCTCGGCGTACTGCCTTTGGCTTCAACATCTATTCCCTGAGCCTCATAAACAACATTGCTGCCACCCGTCGGAGAACTTTCGCTCTTGCCCAGACTACGTTTATTTCTTTCCAATTCGCGTTTGCCGGTAACAACAGGGTCATCTATCAAGACGTCTTTTTTACCGCCGCCTCCTAATTCTTGCGGGTTTCTCTCACGCGTACGCATCCACAAATCAACATTTGGATATACAATTATGCGTGTACCGGCAGGAACATACGTCAGCGGACGAATATTGGTTTTATCCGACAATATTTGTTCGAAAACTTGGTTCATTTGATTTAAGAAATTTTGTCTGGCATCGTTTGCTGCCTGTTGCTTTGGTGTTTCATTTACGTTGCCGCTATCCGTATCATCATCATCTGCCATGATATATGAAGTATAGCTGGTTAGGGCTGTGGTCATAATCGGCAAAGTATATTTCTTAAATAGTTGTTGATCCAAATATCCTAAGGCACCACCGCGGCCTTGAGCATCTCCGGTTATTCCGTTAAAGACAAATAACGAGCCATCCGGACGAATCAATCTTTCCCACGATATTTGTACTTTTGCAGATTGAGACGTGGTTTCAGAAGTTCCGGTTAAACTTCCTAAAGTGCCCATAATACGGCTACCTGCAGGAATAATAATTTTTCTGCCTTCTTCAGCGTATATGTTTCTTTCAACAAATGCCGTAACAGGTGTTGGGTTATTACTGTCAATCGAGCGGGCAATAACGGCGGGAATCGGCTTATCTGCAAAAATCATTTCGCTTAAATCAACTCGCCAAGATGATATTGCCTTTTTAATACCTTGTTCATCCCAGTTTTTTTGCATGCCATCAAACGCATCCGGACTTATATTGCTGCTTATTTTGCCTACTTGCATATTGCTCCGGCGTTCTTGTTGTGCTGCGTCAAGCGCCATTGCTCTTTGAGGGTCATATCTTTCTCCCGGACCAAAGCCTCCTCCGGGGCCTAAATTTCCTCCGGGGCCTGTGCCGGTTCCATAGGCACCGCCTTGTCCGAATGTGCCGGCAGGAATAAACATATCTCCGGCTGAAGGTTTGGCTGTTTCTTCTATTCCTATCAATGCTCCATCGTCATCGATTACCAGTCCGTCGGGCATACGACGGCCTACAACCTTACCCTCTTTATTGACGACACTGCCGTCTTCCATTATTTCGCCTAAATATTCTCCATCCGGCGTTAGTGCTATACCAAGCGAACGACGATATTTTTCTGTCATTTCCGTTTCTTCGGGAGATAATCCGATTTCAGGCAATTTTCCCGGACGTTTATACCAACTTGGTTTTCTTACTTTGCCTATGACTTTGCCATTGGCATCGACAACTTCTCCATTGGCATTTACTTTACCAACGACCCGGCCGTTAGCATCTACAACAGTACCATCGGCTAAGACTCGACCGATTACATTGCCATTTTCATCAAAGGCCAAATTATCTACATTGGCTTTGCCTATGACTTTGCCATTGACATCGACAACTTCTCCATTGGCATTTACTCTGCCTATAACATTGCCGTTGGCATCTACAACAGTGCCATCCGGCAAAACTCGACCTATAATATTGCCGTTAGCGTCATAAGCAAATTGCTCGGTTCCTGCGACGCCGATAACATTTCCATTGGCATCAACTATTTCTCCTTTTGCATTAACTTTGCCTATGACGTTTCCGTTAGCATCTACAACCGTACCATCCGGCAAAATTCGACCGATTACATTGCCTTTTGCATCATATGCTAACTTTTCTTTACTTGTGACACCGATAACATTTCCGTTTGCATCTACAATCTCTCCGTTGGCATTTACTCTGCCTATGATATTGCCGTTAGCATCTACAACCGTACCATCCGGCAAAATTCGACCGATTACATTGCCATTTACGTCATATGCTAACTGTTCTTTACTTGCGACGCCGATAACATTTCCGTTGGCGTCTACAATCTCTCCGTTGGCATTTACTCTGCCTATGACATTGCCGTTGGCATCTACAACCGTACCATCCGGCAAAATTCGACCGATTACATTGCCATTCATATCATAGGCCAGTCTGCCTTCTTGTTGAGGCGCTGTTATAGAACCTATGATATTGCCGTTAGCGTCTAAAATTTCTCCGTTTGGTCCGACTTTACCTATAACATTTCCATTTTCATCAACTACAGTCCCATCCGGTAATATCCGTCCGATAACATTGCCGTTGGCATCATAGGCTAATTTGGTACTTGCTAATTCTCCGATAACATTTCCGTTCGAATCTACAACTTTGCCGTTTTGGACTCTGCCTATGATATTGCCATTTTCATCAACTACAGTCCCATCTGCATTCACATAGCCAATTAAATTGCCATTGGCATCATAAACTTTTTCGCGAACGACGACTTCACCGTAATATTGAAGCGGTTTGGCCGTTGCGATAACTCTGCCTTGAGAATCAATGATATTGCCGTTTTTAGTAATAGTTCCTAATACCATATTATTAGAATCAACCAATTCGCCTTTTAGGTTTAATTCTCCTAAAATGCGGTTGGCTTCATCCCGAATATAGAAATCTCTATTGCCTCGACCCTTTAACTCATTGTTTTTATCAATTAAAAAGCCTTTGCTTAATCTGCCTAAATTTTGGTTGATAAACGATAGAATCGTGCCGTCTTTTTGAATAACGCCGATAACTTCATAGTCATTATCATAAATATAAAAATCATACAAAGCGTAACCAATTTTAGTATTATCTTTTAAGACGTTACCTTCAAAGTCAACTTTACCGACTATGTCTCCTGATGAAGATATTACTTCTGCTTTTTCATTAACCCGTCCCAGATATTTATCTGCTAAGCTAAAGGCATATTTGTATTTGAATAAATTTCCTATCGGCGTTCCTGTCTTGGAATTAATATTACCGTTTGCTTGCATATAGCCGATAAATTGATTTTGTTCATTGACAACCTGGCCATCTAAAACGCTACGCCCCAGCAAAACGCCGTTAAAACTCATTACGGGGTAATATTCTATGGCATGAGCCAAAGAAATTCCTTCATCATTTTTCAAAAAACCCCGTTTATCAATACAGCCTAAAATATTATTATTGTAATTTAGGACCTGACCGTTTGATAAAATTGTGCCAATAATATTTCCGTTGTAATCTATAACAGCGGTCGGATTTACACTATATCCGATGTAAGCACCATTTTCTGAAACAGCCTGACCGTTTAAAAGCGGGCGCCCCATCACCGTTTCTCTGTAATTGCGAATGTCTCCGCGCGGGGTAATTATACCTAAAAGCGAACATTTATTATCAATTACGGTTGCATAATTCAGAACGCCGCCTATTGCCGAACCCGTATTGTCAATTACGGTGCCGTTTGAGGTTACACTTCCCAAATTAGACCCGCCAAAATCTCTAACTCCGCCGGCAGAGTTTACATAACCAACCAATCGGCCATTGAAGCCTTGCGCTAATGTTTGAGTATAGCCGTTTCCGATTACCGGCATCATATTTACGGATGAATTGTTTTGAGATGATATAACCGCGCCTTCGGCTCCCAATTTACCAATAATTTTTTCGCCTCTGTCTAAAACCAGATTTTCTTCATTTAACAGGCCTAACATTTTGCCGTTCATATCAACCAAATAATTATCATCTATAACTTTGCCGATTATGAGGTTGCGTTCGTCAATATTATAACCTGATTGTGTAAGCTTTCCGATGGTTTTGACATTTTTATTGGTTAATTCACCGTTTGGCATAATTTGAGCCACCGGCGTGCCGGTAATGTTATAGACCGAAGATAAGGCTAAGCCTCGACCTCCCGCTTTGCCGTCAGAAGAAAATAAATATCCAAACGGTGACATATATTTCTTTTCTTCACCATCCATAACAGCGCCGCTAATACCTACCATTCCTAATGTTTGGTTATTATTATTAACGGCTATTAAATTTTTCATGGTGGCACCGATGGCTCGACCGGTATTTTCATAGGCAATATTATCAATTATATATCCGGCAGGGGTGCCTTCTAAGCTCACAACCGAACCATTTTTTACGCCATGCCCTTGTAAACCGCCGCGATAGTCAAAAACCGGACCGGACTGGATGATTTTACCGATTAAATCACCGTTTGGAGATAGAACCGTTCCTCTGGGGCCTACCCGTCCAACGACTTCTCTGCCTTTGATAATTAGACCTTCAGGCACAACGCGGCCTAAATATTTTCCGCTCAAATCGGTTGCCGTGGCGGCAAAGTCAACTACCGAACCTATTTGTTCTCCTTGGTCGTTTACAATCTTTTCATCAGCCTGTAAGCGGCCAACAACTGAATTTTTGTTAACAACTTCGCCGTTATAAGTGACAAATCCTAAATATTTTCCGGAATTGTCAATTCCATAACCGGAGCGAACGATACTTCCGATGATTTGGTTATTCTCGTTGTAGACAAAGCCGTTGGCTTTGATATAGCCTATTGTTTCCGTATTAAAGTTGGTAACATTTCCGCCGGGGGCAACACTGCCGATGAATTCTCCGGTTAAAGAAACAACCATTTTGGATGAAATTAAACGTCCGTCCAAAAGGTAGTCTTGACCTACACGACGATAGGCGTATCCGTCAGGAGAGATAAAGCCTATAACTTGCCCTTGTAAATTTGTGTATACACCGTCACCACTCAAGCGTCCTACCGTTTTCCCGTCATCTGAATAAATTAAACCCGGAAAAAGAACAGCTCCGACAATATTGAAGAAATCGTCCAAGACCAAACCGTTCGGTAAAACCTTGGCAATAATTTTTCCCGAAGGCAAACGAACAGAGCCATCCGTATTAACCTTGCCGAGTGGTTTATTATCATTACCGATTGCAATACCTTGCGGAACAACACCACCGATGATGTTGCCGTCAAAATCCGTGATTAAGCTGTCGGCCGTCACATTACCGATTAGTTGGTTATCGTAGCTGACAACTTTACCATCAGGAATGACCTTACCGATTAAGTCACCATTAAAATTTACTGCCGTAATTTCTTGCGCATGGGCAATTGTCGCCATAACGGTTTGGATACTTAAAACTGCACAAACCGCTAATATCTTTAACCAATGCTTATTCCATACAGACCGTTTCAACTTAATTCCTCCGGTTCTTTGCAACTTCTTGCAAAGCATATCCCGCTACTTTTTTATCCAAATTTATGTATGAGCCGTTGTTTTTCAGGTAGCCTACATTTTTGCCGTCGGCATCCAATACTGCACCGTCTGATGACAAGCGACCAACATAATTACCATCATTGCTCAATATTGTTGCCCCGATTTTATAAACCTTTCCAATAATATTATCGTTGTTGTCGATTGCCAAATCTCCGGACAAAGCGCGACCAATCAGGCTACCGTCTTTATCCCTGATTTTACCATCAAAATTTACATAGCCTACTACTTTATCTGAGTTATCAATAACTATATCGCCGCGGACAACTTCTCCGATTAATTTACCGGCAGAGCTTATTACATTTCCATCCGATAAAACGCGGCCGACTACAACGTTGTCTTTATCTACGACCGAGCCGTTCGGCATTACTGCTCCTATAGCGTTTCCACCGAAATCAATTACGGCTCCTCGCGGTAACAGGCTTAGATTTTTATCTGATGAACCACCGGGCAATACTGCCGAAACGACTTCATCTTTCAGGTCAATGACATCGCCTAATGAGTTGACGCGCCCTTTGTAGTTGCCCCAAATATCTATTACAATATTTTCAGGAATAATCTCGCCGATTACTTTCCCTTTCATATCAACAACTTTGTTATCCGAAGTGGCCAATCCAATCTTTACGCCATCCATATTAATAACACCGCCGTCGGTTATCGCATAGCCTAAAAATGAACCATCATAACCTATTGCGCTGCCTCTTGAAATGACTCCGCCCTTATAATTGCCTTTTGCATCAATGTAGTTTCCTTTTGCATCAATTGTTCCTAAGACTTCGCCAAATCTGGTGATGACTTGCCCGTCATGGTTAACCAGCCCTATTTGATTGCCTTGAAAATCCGAAACAAAGCCTTTTTTGACCGGTGAACCTATTTGTTTATTATAAAAATTCGTGCCGTCGCCATGGATTTTGCCAAGGGCAACACCTTTGCCATCATAGATTTCTCCGTCCGGGAAAAGCCTGCCCATAAATTTACCTTCCGGCGAGAGAATGGTTGATTTTTCATCCATCAACACACCTATGATTTCATTTCTGTCATTTGCAACCAAATTGTTTGCATATAATCTGGCATCCGGCTGGCCGCTAATCGATACTTTGCCGTTGGGGCCAACCAAATTGATAAAGTTGCCGCGTAAGTCGTAGGCATAAGTTTTATCCAAAACCTTGCCGATATATGCTCCGTCTCGGTTAAATACGTCGCCGTAAGTTCCGACACATCCAACCGGCTGCTGAGAAATGGCTATAACCAGTCCATCGGCTGAAACTTGTCCTAAATATTCTCCGTCGTAGGAAACGGCAACACCGTTTTTGGCAACACCACCGACTACCTCTCCTTTATCACTTAAGACTGTTCCGTCGGGATTAACACAACCGACGTAAACGCCTTCTTTGGTGCGAACAATACCATCCGTACCGACATCGCCTAAATAGGTGCAATTATTATCAAAAACTTTTCCGGTTTTTACGACTTCGCCTACATAGTTATTTTCTGCATCCAAAATAACACCGTCCGGCATCGGCTTGAGTTTTGTTTCGGTATTTCCTTTACGGATTTTGCCATCTTCTTCCAAATAGCCTATGTTTTTACAGCCGTAGCCAACAACCAGTCCTCCACGTACAAGCTTGGCCACAACATCTGAGCCCGATGGGTCTCTGACTAAACCATTTGCCAATACACGACCTACGACCTTGGAATTTTGAGTTATCGTACCGTCATTATTTAATTTGCCGAGAACTGTTCCTTTGGGGGTTATCGGTATCATTCGGGTCTGAACCAAGGCGCCTAATGTCTTGTCTTGCGTACTGACGATATTGCCGTTTTCATCAACGTAGCCTATTTCATTGCCTTTTAAGTCATAAACTTTGCCGTCTTCCGTAACATAGCCAACAATTTTTCCGTCTTTATCCAGCACCATATTGACCACTTCACCGGCTTTTCCGATTACATTGCCCTGCAGGTCAACCAAAGTGCCGTCATCAAGCATCTTTCCGATTATATTGCCATCAAAGTCTACAACATTGCCGTTTTCATCAATGTAACCGATTATATTGCCGTCCTTATCATAGGCTAACCTGCGTTGAGCGCCGATATTTAAATCCGCAACTTTTCCGATGACGTTACCATTGTTATCTACAACCGTGCCATCAGGCAATACTCGACCGATGATGTTGCCTTTTGCATCACGCACATTGCCGTTTTCATCTACATAGCCGATAACATTGCCGTTTTTATCGTAGACCAGACGTCGACCGGGGATATTTGCAGCCTGCCCGATAATGTTGCCTTTTTCATCTACAATTGTGCCATCAGGCTGAACTTTACCGATTACATTGCCATTTAAATCAATTACCTTACCATCTTTATCAACATAGCCGATAACGTTGCCGTTTTTGTCATAAGCCAAGCGACGTTGCGGTATTGTGGCCGCTTTACCGATAATATTGCCGTTTTCGTCAACGACATTTCCGTTGGCATCTACTCGGCCGATGATATTGCCGTTTGAATCTATAACATTGCCGTTGGCATCTACATAACCTATGACTTTGCCATTTTTGTCATAGGCTAGTTTTACGGCTCCGCCCGCATTTCCTAAAACGTTTTTACCAACAACTTTACCATTTTCATCAACATAACCGACTACGTTACCGTTTGCGTCAACAACTGTTCCGTCAGGCATTACCACGCCTAAAACATTACCATTTTCATCTACCGCAACTCGTCCTTGTTTGCTTACTTTGCCTATAACATTTCCGTCGGCATCTACGACTTCACCATTGGCATTTAAGCGGCCGATTACGTTACCGTTCATATCCGTTACGGTTCCGTCAGGTTGAACTCGACCGATGATGTTGCCGTTTGAATCATAGACAAAGCCGGCATCTACCGCTTTACCAATAACATTTCCGTTCATGTCAACAACCGTACCGTCGGGCAGGACTCGACCGATAACATTGCCGTCTTTATCTACAACCGTGCCGTCTGGATTGACATAGCCTATAACATTGCCGTTTTCATCATAAACCAAACGACGGTTTTCGGCCACGCCTATCACGTTGCCGTTTTCATCTACCACCATTCCGGCGGAGTTTACTCGGCCGATGATGTTGCCGTTGGCGTCTCTGACATAGCCGTCTTCATCTATTGTGCCAATAACTTCTCCGTTTGGACCGATGGCGTTTCTGGTTTTCATTGCACCTTGTTTCGTATCCCCACTTGCTGCCGCAGAAGTGGTCGGAACCTGCTCACAAAAATTACAATCTTCTTTGCGGATTGCATTGCCTTCTACCGGTACTTTTTCAGATTTAGCATTGGCAGTCGTTAAGTTGGACTCATGCCAAGTTACGATAAAATTGTTTTGAACATTTCCGGGAACAACCGGTGTCCAACTCATGGTTATATCACAAGTTTGGTGTCCGCGAAGTTCTTTGCCGGAGCAATCATCTCTAAATTCGAATCCATCAAAAGGAGGTTCCGCAAGTTGTACTGACACTATTTGAATGGAAGCCTTGGCATTGGTTCCGATGGTTAAAACATTTTTGGCATCCGTGCCCAAAACAACTTGTCCCATTTGCACCGGATTTGGCGTAGTGGTTATCGGCGGTTCATTATTGTCTATCATGCCAAATTCAAGGTTGGTGCTGGGTCCCGTATCCGGCATTATATCTAACGCGTCATCATTGGCCGTAAATACCGGTTCGGTATATTCATTGGCCGTGTCGTCACTTTGCATTAAAAGCATTACACCAAATGCAAAGACAACAAAAGAGGTCAGACCAATCACAAAGATAATGCGATTGGTCTTTCTGACATAACTTTCCGAATGTGTTAATACCTCTTTGCTCATTGGGTTCTGACTACGCTACAAAATACTCCGTTACGACCAAGACGACTGCAGACATTATCGCCTGATTCCAAACTCTTTACCGGTCCAACACGCAGGTGGAACAATTCCTTGCCTTGGCCGTCTGCAGGCGCATCTACCGAGAAAAACGGCTCATAACGTCCCAAAACATCAGGATATTTCTTGGATAATGTTGACCACAAATTCTCCAAATTGGAAACATTGGCATCTGTTCCTAATTCTATTGAAATGTTTGAACTGTCTGCCCCGACAAATCCTGAGCCGAATCCATATCCTTTATTTGCTCCAGACGTGTTGCCTGACATATTTCCGGCATACTGATTGTTGTTGCGTATGTGTTGCATTTTTGCATAGTCATACCCATCATTAGGGGGTTGGAATCCTATGTTTATGCCATTTCCTTGTCCGGCACCGCCGTTGGCATTACCATACTGCGGAACAACCATTTCACTTTGGCCTACCTGAATGTCATATTGGCCGGGCATTCCGTTAGAGGAAGAGTTAAATTCGCTGTCTTGACCGCTGCCTCCCATAGGGCGATTGCCGCCTCCGGGCAATGTTGGCGGAACATCCCATGCCGAATCTTGGAAATCCGTGGCATAGGTTGCATTTTCAAGTCCGGCATCGTCCGAACGTCTCATCTTTAAGCAGACTATGCGTTTTCCGTTACGCATAACCATATCGCCGATGCCTTCTACAATAATCAAGCGGTTATTGGGTCCTTTGGTTCTAAAGCCTACCGGAACTTCTATTCTTTCTACAATAAGCGTTACTATCGGGCGCTGTGTCATATTAAGCGCTTTTTCGCCCAAATCGATATAGGTAAATATATCATCACGCCATACTCTTTCCGGCGCAATTACGACATCGTCCGGATTTGGCACATAAACTTCTATATCAAAACGAAATTTCGTCGGATCTAACGGGATTTCTTTTATCCAATCACTTCTTTGAAATCTTTTGGTAAAAAGCGAATCTACGGAGTGGTTTCCGCTTGCCTTATAGGAAGATGCATTTACACCCGAACCGCCGCCAACACTGCCGCCAGCCATACCGGCACCACGAGAGCCTGCCGGCCCGTCTATTACATCAATATCTATAATTGAGTTTGTTAACCTTTCAGTGTTAACACCTTCACTTTTAACGTAAAAAACATATTTGTTGCCTGAGCGTCCAAAAATTATGATATTGGTATCAACACCTACGTTTGCTCCCTTTCTGGGGTAAAGCAAGATTGTGTTAGGTCCGGAAATTTGGCCGTCAAAAGTGGCATTATCACCAATATACATATCTTCAATCAATTCCCACTCAGGAAAATTCAATAAGGTAATCATACCTTCACGAAGACGTATCGGTAAAATTAAGTCAGGCGACCAGTAATATTTTGAATAAGCCGGCTTACTTTGTCCTTCGCCTAAATTTTGAAGGGGGTCAAGCCAGGCTGCTTGTGTCATTCCCAACGAGTTAAATCCGGCATAACCCAGATTCATCGGCATATATTGTCCCTGACTTTGGTCGGCATTTTGATCCAAACTACCCATTGTGGCCTGCGCATAAGCATTGCGGCTCAGCAATATTGCCACCGCTCCCATTAATATCAATTTGCCAACTCTTAAAATCATTTTTTATTACCTTATCTTATTTCACTCTGTTCAAGGACAAAGAATAACGATCCACCGTAAATCCAACCGGATTATTCAGACGTTCTCCATATTTAACCCTTTTTTGGCGATAGTATACGCGAAGTGATGCCGTCCAATAGTTAATTTCGGGGGCGGTAGAATCCGGATACATGTCTTGTGTTTCATATTCGACCTGCCATAAACCGTTGCCTAATTCGTTGACAGTCAAAATTCTTACATTTCTTTGCAAACTCTTGGTGCGGATAATATTTATCGCACGTTTGGCCGTTTTATTTAAAAATTCTTGGTAAACGGCAGGAGAGGACATTTCTTGTATCGGACCTCCGGGCATCCAGCGAGCTTCCATCTCTTGAATATCTCTGTCAAAAGAACTTCTTTGCAAAACATATTCCCGAACAAATACCTCCGTAATTGCCTTCTCGTCGGTCAAATTTCCTCGAACCGGAACAACATTATATACTTGCTCTGCCTTAGACTGAAACGTTACCAAAAACGGCTCAATTCTAAACAGCGGCATCACCTGAATAATTGCCAAAAACAAAATAACATTGCAGCACAAGCTGATGGCCGTAATAACCGCAAAGGCACGCGCCGTCCACAGATAGCGTTTTTCCCCAACATTTGCAACAAATACATCCTCAGAAGCGCGCGAGCGTACTGGCTCTGCCGGCTTTTGTCCGCCAATCAGACGTTGTTGTGTATTGTTTCCACCCAAACGGTTATCCATTGCCTATTGCCTTCTTTAGATTGTTTCAACAAACCAATCAGGAAGTGTTTGAGGCAATTCAACTTGCATACAAGCACAGGGAGAGAGTTTTAATTCGTCAACACCTTTACCTACACCAACCGGCTCGGCCTCATAATAAGAACCGAAAATGCCGCAAGAGGATAAAAGCAGCAAAACAAAAAGCATTATTATCTTTTTTGACATGTCTTAATTTTCCTTTATCTATATTTATTTACGCGTACTATTATAGATATTACGAAATTATACTCTTTTTCATTAAAAGTCTAATATCGTATTGCGAAAATCCCCAACTTATCTGCATTAGAGTGTTTCTACCTCGGCTTGAGAGTATCTGGTTACCGTAAAGCCTATCGGATTGATGAGTCTTAAGCCCACAAATTCGCGTCCGGGCATAAAAAATGATGTGACGGATGCCGTCCAATATTTTACGGTTAATATTCTTGCTCGTGTCTTTTTATCAACCGCGTATTTGGATAATTCATAAGTTTTGAAATCTACTTTCCAGACCGGGCTTCTTTCGCCGCCTTGCTTACCGATTGATATAATTTCTACTTCACGAACTATGCCGTCGTGTCGCATTGTTTGCCATATACTGTCGCGATATTCTTCAAACGCACTGTATACACGCGGTGCCGATAAAAAATTTAACATTCCTCCGGGATACCAGCGCGCCTGCATTTCCCTTTCGTCATCTATTATCGTGTTTCTTAATATGACATATTGTGCAACAAAGGTTTCCATTAGCTGATTTTTGGAGGCCATATTGTTGGTAATGGCTTCAGCCCTGACAATGCCTTCCGAAGTGTCTTGATTGATAATTAAAAACGGCTCTACCGAAACTTGCGGTGCTAGTTTAAATAAGGCCAGCGACATGCTCATAAACCCTAAAAGCGCAATTATTGCAAAAAGAATAAAGAGCCTTGAAAGCCACATATAATATTTTAGTTTGAAACTTGATTTTTCCTGCTCCGTTTCGCTGATAAACTCATGCACTTGCCCACTCGAATCCGTCAAAGACAGAATCTTGGCTCCTTCTAATTGTGGGTTCATTTCTCGCATCAGTTTCCTCTTATCCTAATAGGCCGCGCAGAATGGTATCGGATATTCACTTAATTGTTTTTCAAACTCTTCGTCTGCTTTCTTTTTATATTCGGTTGTTACTTGACGATTTACCTCTTCGGTTTTTATTCTTTCATCAAGTTCAGAACCGCTGTCCGTGGTATCACTTATTGATATGTAGGCTTCTTTATCTTTACTCAAAGCAGTAAATATATTCTTAATTTTGTCATATCTCTCTTCAACTACGGCATTGTCCGTAATATTTATTCCCGCCAGACCTTCGTCTATTTCTTGTAAAAGTTCGTTTTTGTAGCGGTTTAAAGTCTCTTTGGTTAAATCATAGTCTTCTTGTTTGGCTAAATCATAATCCGCACTCGGCTCAAATCCTATTTTCTCAAACTGTTCAAACAAGTCTTCTTTGGCTTCGTCCGCGCTCATTTTTAACTCTTCCATTGCTTGGCGATAGCTTTGTTCTTGTTCAACAAAACTTAAGAAATTGCCTATTTGGTTATGATCAAGAAATGCTTTTTGATAAACCACGTCTTGCATATTTTCTTCATAAGAAGAACTATCCTCTTGTTCTTTAGCCATTTTTTGCAAGCGGGCAAAGACTTCTTCTGGGGCATCATTATAGTAGATGCCTTTATCGGTGGCTTTGAGGAGGGTGCCTAACTCACTATGAGGTGAATTTCCAGAATATGCTTGCAAAGTATCAACTTTTGCAGGGGCACTGACATCTTTGGTCTTGTCTTTTATGGTCATATAAAGCTTTCCTAACAATCCCTCACCGTTTTCCAAAGTTATATCTTTGCATTCGGGCAAAGTTGACATATCGTCCGGACGATAGCTTTGCTCTTCCTCGGAAGATTTAACCGGCAACGACCTACTGGTATAAATGGTAAATTCTCCGCTTTTGTCTCGTACATCTACAATCATGTCATCTAATCGGCAAGGATACCTGCCGCCACGCATAAAGCTTGCAACCTCATCACCTTCCGAAAGAAGGGTTTTTAAATCTATATCTTTATCAACAAAGGCTTTGTTGCTGAGTATTAATTTCCATATTTCCGGAATTTGTGCACCGCTGTTTAGGAATCCGTCTTTGCTGATTCCTCCGTCCGTACTTTGAGGAATATTATCATGGTCAACATCATCAAAATGGACTATTTCTCTTAACGGCGGTAAATATTCTTGCAATGAATTTTTGGGAGCCAGAAAATCTCTTGATTTGGCATATGCTCCGACAAAATATTCACTATCGGCCTGTTTACAGCTGTCATTTTGGCAGACTTTCTCCAACATGAGTTTTTGGAACATCGAACTGAGCGGTTTGATTATGGAGTTGGTTTTGGCATAACTGCTCAGAGAGGACGAATATTGACTTAAGCCCTCTATCGGCAGTGATTGCAACTTGGTCATCAAATTTGCATGTATTTGAACAATTTGGCTGCCATAAGCTCCAATATAAACTTCATCGCCTAAATTTAATATTGACTTTTTGGCATCATCTACCAGCTGCTCGGCATAGCTCTTGGTATCATCCGTCAGATTTGTGGCTACTTCCAAAATATGCAACAGGCTGAAGGGCGGCGTCAGTCCGTCAAGACCGGGTACGGGTAAGCCTATTTTCTCTTGATAATAGCTTATCAAATCCAACGTTTTTTTGGCTTGGCGCTTTTGTTCAATGTAAGCTTGTGCCTCGGATAATTTTTGGTTATAGGCACTTTCTATCTCTTGAACCTGATTAATGTAATCTTGCTCAATTGCCGATATTTGTTCTTCAATTGCATCTAATTTAGAATTAAGTTGCTTTATTTCTTCATTTTTTTGATCAACCAAAACTTTGGTTTCATCGGCCAATTCTTGATTTTTGGCTGCTGTTGCCAGATTTTCAGACTTTAACTCTTCGGCCAAAGTCATATTTTCGCCTTCTTCCAAGTTCAGCTCTTGCGTTTCTTTGGTTTCTTCTTCCGTATAGTCAATCGTTTGAGCGGCAACAGTTTCTTGGGTTGCAACGTCTTCTGCCTCGTAGTTTGTTTTTTCTATTTCTTGACCGACTTGCGAATCCAACTCAGCATCTAATTTTGCTTTTTCAGAAGCATAAGAAATCGGATACTGCGCCCCAAAGTACAGTGTTTCGCTTAAGCGATATTTTGACACATTTTGCGGCTGATAATTACGGTTGTCACTGAATGGCCGTGTGCGGAATAATTGTTTCTTTTCACTACTGTTTTCACTGGTGGATGATGATTGTTCTAAGGTTTCCGGATATAAGCTGACGGCACCTTCAGAATTGCTGTTCACTTGCGTCGGCATTAAATTTTGTTGATTTTTTACTTTATAATTCAATTTTTGAATTTTGTCCGTATAGTCTTGGATAGCCTCTTGCGTATCAAACAAAACATCTTCTTCTTTTTCTTCGTTATATTCGCTTGAATATGTCGTCTTGTTTTTTTCAGGGCTTACTTCGTAGCTTTGCGTTGTATATTCAACATCTGTTTTTGTGACGGTGTTGTCTGAAATATCTCCTCTTCTTTCTTCAAGATATTTTATTTGCTTTGATTGTACATCCGCATTGGTTTGGGCCGACAGCTTGTTTTGCTGATAAGTATTTAGCTGTTCACTATAGTCAGAAGCCAGCGTACTGGCGCGATCCAATTGTGATTGAAGCGTTTTTTTCTGATTTTCAAGCGATTGCAACCTAGAATTTTTACTTTGAAGAGCTTGATCAAGCAGTTTATCTCGATTATTTTCCAATTCCGTTAAAACTGATGAGGGATCAGAGTAACTCTCCTGCTTTAAGCTTGATGCCAGTTTATCAAGTCCGGCTTGGTTGTTGGCTCTTTCATCTTCATCTTCTACCAACATATTATTTAACGGATAAGCTATCTCAACAATCAGGCTGCTTACATCAAATTGCTGCAAATAATCTTTAATATTATTATATTTGCCGGTGATGTATTGATTATAAAAACTAATCTGATCATTCCAAATTGGGAAATTTTTCGTCGGTTTTGCCCATTGCGGCGTACTTTTATATTGGTCTTCAACCAATAATTTTGCAGCCTCAGCACCTATATTAAACGAGATAAGCTGAGATTCTCTCGTGGATTTTTCAACTTCTTCGGTTTGGCTCGGATTGGCCAGACCACTGTTGTTTTGTTTTTCTATGTCTTTTTGCAGCTTATCAGCACTGTTGGCATCATCCAAATCAACATCCATATCCAATTCCATAGTTCCTAAATCATCAGGTTCTATCGGTGTGCTTTCTTCAGATTTTGCCAAAGTAAACGCTTCTATTGCCCAACCAGATATTCCTTGTCTGGCATCATAATCATTAACGGCGGCATCGGCCATATCCCCTTTCCAAACTTTTTCAGGAGAGGCATATCTTCTGCCTAAATATTGTATTGCACATTTATCTGCATCTTCAACCGCAGCTATTGCTTTGTCGTGGAGCTTTTTATATTGTTCGTAGCTCTTAAAAATTTCCTGATAGCTATCCAATGATTGTAACAGATTATGAACAATTAGAGCCTCTTGCGCTTTGTCATAAACCGGTGCGATTTTATCTAACTCTAACATTTTTTCTTCATTGCCGGCAAAAGGTGAAGATATTAGAGGCTTATCCGCATCTGCAAAAGTAACATTTCCATAAATTGTCGGGTCATAGACATAATCTTCGTCATCATCATCATCATCTTCTTCTGCTGCTGAAGCCGAAATTGCCGCATTTTGATTTATTTGTTGTTGGGTAGTCAAACCAACAGGTAATGAAACTTGTGTTTTTGTGACAGATGAATTGCTGAGCGTATTGATTGGTAGAGCAGAACCGGCAGTCGTTCCTGACGTGCTTACATTCAAGCTTTTTGCGCTTCCCGTCGAGCTAACACTTCCCATTGCTGCCGGTTGGGCGGCTACGCTTGACGTGCTGAGACTCAAGCTTTTTGCACTCCATGTTGAGCTAACACTTCCCATTGCTGCCGGTTGGGCGGCTACACTTGATGTGCTGAGAGTTGATTTATTGCTACTGCTTGCTGTATTAAGAGTGCTTCCAGATACCGTTTGAAGTTGGACGCGGCTTTGCGAATTTGAAAGCAATTGTCCGAAAGCTAAGGTTTGACTCCGTGCAAATTTTCCGGTAGATGCTATCTTTATTTTTTCAGAGTTGATAAAATATGAAGTCTTTGCAGCTTCCTCTGCAGCCTTTTCTTTTGCCTTACGCTCTTTTTTGGTTAAATAAGGTGCCGGTTCTACATTATTTTTAAGGAGCAATGCTGCTTCATATTGCATTTTCATTGCGATAACTTCTTGTGTTATTTTTAGGATGCTATCCATGGTTTCGTAAGCGTTGTAGGCATTCTTCCACACGCCGTTTTCATCTTCACCGCTTTCGGCACCGTCTCCTCCCGTACTACCGCCGGCAAAAGTCGTTGACAGCTTATCTACCTGTTGATTAAGGGTTACGAGTTCTTCTTCAAGGAGGCGTACCGACGTATAAATTTCAATTACGGTGTCCTGATAAAATTCTTCACCCTTTGCCTTATAGGCAACACATTTGGCAAAATCATCCGGACCTTCACATTTGGAAGGATAAGCCAAAAATAATGTGTAAAGTGCTTTTTTTACGTCTTCGGGATCATAAATATCAGCAATTTTTGACTCTTGAATGGTCTTTGAACCTGGAATTGCTTGTTTCTCTTTCTTTTGAAAAAGGCCTCCCATAAAACCGGTAAATTTTCCTAAATAATTACTTTTGGCGGCTTTTACCGCTTTGGTCGCATTATTGGCATACGCCTGCATTTGCGCTGCATAATTTTGCGCAGTTGATGCTACGTTTTTTAAGGTAAAGGCAACATCCGTCGGCGCATCGACCGTCGGCGTTACCGGCCCGGGAGGTAGCAAAAAGGCTTGTGAAGATATACCGGAAATCACTACCAGCAAAGAAGAAAGCGTAATAATTTTCAAGAATTTAATCATTATTTTCTCCTTACCATTGTATTCCCGATATATCTAAGTCAGATATATCTCCCGATGAAATGTTGCCGGCTTGGCTTTGTATGGTCTTTACGCCTTCTGCCGCATCTTTGGCTATATTTAGTATGTTTTCTTTGGTTAATTTGCTCGGTTTCTTGTATTTGTAGTCATCCAAATTAAATTGGGTCACATCTTTACTCGGATTTCTTAACTTATATACATTCAAATTAGCCAAATCTGATGCCGTACGTAATTTCATATCTTCTATTAATAACTGCGTATATAACAGAAGCGACTTCATATTTTTTACTTTTAACTGGGTATCCATTGCTATGGCCGCGCTTGAGGCTTCCATCTGCGGAACATTTGAGGCTTTTGTATCTGCATCTTCACTATCTTCACCTCGATTTGCTCTGGCTTGTAAAGCCACTGCATAGGCTTGTATAACATCGCTGGCCTGCGTTTTTGAACGATAGCTGGTGATGCGGTTAATCGCTTGAGCCGTCAGCTCTTCCTTCTCAGGTACAAAATTGTTTGAAATGGTGGCATTTAACTCTGCAGCTGATTGATTATTTCCAAATAAAGAGCCTGCTATGCTATAGGCATCAGATGCAAGACTCATGCTGTCTTCGGCAGCTGCCGCTTGAACTTCTTGAATTTGCTTATCAACAGCAGCAACTTTTTCTTCATAGGCGGCCTTTTCTTTTTCTTCATTTGCTTCATATTCAGTTTGCAATTGGCGTATGGCCTCATTATTGGCAATAATTTTTTCCTCTAAGGCCTCTTTTTGACTTGGATCTTGCGTTATCATTTGTTGGTAGGTTGCGTTGTTATCCTGATATGATTTTACTTTGCCTTCATATTCTGTCTTTCGGGTTTCGGCGGCAGTGTTATATTCCGTTTCAAGACTGGTCTTTTCACTTTTGAGACTTAGCAATTGTTGTGCCGATTGTGTTTTATCTGCTACGGAACTTACAGCAGAGATTGCTCCTCCGGCAGCACTTCCAATACCTCCGGTTGCAGCACCGAGTGCGTCCGTACCCAGACTACTTACTTCACTCGTGATTTCACCGGCGGCAGTCGTTACCGCGTTTTTGGCAGAGTTAACGGCGCTGGTTGTCTGTTCTATGCTCGCTTTTATGCTATCTGCTTGTTCTTTAAGCATTTTAGCTGTTTCAATGGCCCCTTTACCATAGGCTATCATGGTTTGAATGGTGGTAGATTCTTCAACCCATTTTTGCGCATCTTCTGCCCAGCCGCTTACCGTGTCCACTACTTTGTTTGCCGTTCCCGAAAAATCAAACTTAATGCCGGCTTGTGCGGCTTGAGGACTCAATATACTTAGGCTAAAAAAGAGTATGGAAAGACTCAGACGTTTGATCATTCTTCTTCCTCCTCTTGGGCATAGCTATATTGGCGTGCTTGCTGTGTCATATTAAATTCAAAAAGCATGGCTTGCATTAACATTATTTTACGAAAGCGTTTTACCATTTCCGTTGCTTTGTCTTTTGTGCTTTGAATAATGTCACGAGTGTCTTTTTTATCTTTGTCTTCTGCATTTTCTTTGGCTAAATTGGTGCGTATTGTAAATGCCGTGGCATATAAATTGGCAAAATTTTCACGCTGGATTTCATCCATTTTTTCTTCCTGCTCTCGATTAATGGCTACTAAGTCCGTCGTAGCACTGGTTGAAGAGGAAGATTCACTTGATGATTGTGCGGCATCGGTGTTTGAAGAACTGTCTGCGCTTGCGGCTGATGTTGCCGTTGCCGTAGATTTTGGCTTTTGCATAAAATAATTCTTTTGAATTGCTGCACCGAGTTCTTCCATATTATTGGTATCTATTTCCGTGGTAAATCCGGGCATTTTACTGCCGATTGAGGCAAGTGCTCCTTCAGGGTCGGCCGCTATACTTTCGGGATTGTTGGCTAAATTTTTTGCTGTGTCTACCTTTTCTTTGGCGGCATTTATATTTGCTTCCGCCTCACTTTTTACATCGCTGACGGTTTTGGCTGCATCTTTAACCGGGCCTGCTACACCTTCGGCTGCCGAACGTAAATCTGATTGTAATTGATTTAACTCCTCTTGAACACCCTTGGCTTCTTCAATTCCTGTTCTTATTGTACCCATAACACCTTGAGGAGCTTCTATGTCCGCATAAGCGACAGGGCTCAAAATAACCATGCTCAGAAGAAATAGAGGATATGTCAGATATTTTAACATTTTATGCTCCCTGATCCTCATTTCCACTACTGTCTTCACTGCCATCCTCGCCCAAACTTTCTTTGGTCAGAGAGCTGATTTGATTCATGGCATCCAGCGATAATTGGGTTGCCGCTATGGTGATTAATTTGTTGAGCAACACTTGAATCTCTTTATTGGTGAGAGCCAATACACTGCTGTCATCTCGACTGGTTGAAGCGCTGCCTGCTTGTTCTTCAAATTTGTTCAGGACCTCGTCTTCATAATTGGCGGCAATATTTTTCATTTGCATACTTTCCGCAACTGTTGATACTATGGATTCTGCAATTACCTTGTTGGTCATTTTTTTACCTTCTTCGGCAACCTGATTGTCGTCATCCGATTGGTCGCGAATCATTCCCTTTACGCAATTTTCCATCACACTTGGGTCTTCCAACTTATCAACACCTATGTTGCAATGCCATACCAAGCTCTCAGGAATAATGGTTTCATCATATTGTCCGTTATTAATAATGCCGTCAGGAACATAATCTTCTCCACTGCCGGTATCTTCGGCACCAAACATTAACGTTGAAGTCTTCTTATAGGAGGCTATCGTCACAGGGGCTGAAATATTTAGCCAAGCGCCCTTATCTAACTGCAAACCATTGTTTTTGATAATTGCTCTTTGACGGAAACCTTGAGAGTTTACATTTGTTTTGGTCGCAGATGATGTGGCTGCAGGCGTTGTTGACAGAGTTTTGACGCTAGATGAAGCCGCCGGAGTAGAAGTTGATGCTGCAGATGGAGGTGTCGAAGTTGCAACAGATGAAGTTGCTTTTTGCAAGGTAGTTCCTGACTGTAACGTATTGAGTTTTAGCGCTTTCGTGTTGCTGTTTTGAGTTTTGCTTCCCATTGATGCAGCAGATACATTGGAGACAGCCGAGGCAGCCGACGTATTTGCACCAGTGCTGAGTTGAACGCTTGCCGCGCTATTCTTTTGTAAAGTTCCTCCTTGCAAAGTTTGAACATTGCTCTTGACGGAGAAAGGTTTTCGAAGGCTTGCACCAACCGAATTTCCGGTTGAAGTTGAACTTTCAGTGCTGGAATTTTTACCTTCTTCGCTATTTTCGACAGCCAGACCACTTGCTTGCAAATTACTTCCCTGCAAAGTTTGAAGTTTTATGTTAGGCGTGTTGGTTTTTCCACCGCTGACTTGCGGTGTCATCATTTGGACATCGTCTAATTGCAACATTTCTTCTGCATTTGCATCGTCGGAAGATGACATATCTTGTTGAGCGCTCGATGTATTCGCTGACAAAGAGGGCAATGCCGTTTGAACAGAAAGTGTGTTTGAAACATTCGGGCTGGACATTGAAGACAAACTTCCTCCGGTTGAAGCGCTGCTTGTCGGTAATTCATAGATTTTGGCATCCGAATTAATGCCAGCTTCATAATCGGCGACATAGTCATCAACGAAATTGCTTGATTGAGATTGGCTCGGAGAAGAAAGTCCGACTTGAGAAGTTACATTGCTGATTTGCCCTTGTGCAGAAGAAACCGCATCTTGTGCCGTGGCTATGGCTCCCGAGGCTACTTCTTTTGCATCCGATACCATTTGTTTGGCATCATCTATTTGTGACTTAACGTCTGATACCATTTGTTTTGCATCGTTTACTTGAGACTTAACATCTTCCGCCATTTGTTTTGCTTCATCTATTTTTGATTTTGCATCTTGTGCAAATTCCTTAGCATCATTGACGATTTCTTTGGCGTCATCTATTGCCTTTTTGGCTTTTTCCATTTTTTCTTTAGCTTCATCGGCCTTTTTCTTGGCATCTTCAAGCTTTTTCTTATTTTCTTCCAAACGTTTTTTCTGATCTTCTAATTTTTTGGCTTGATCTTTTATTTTTTGAAGATTATCACCGGCAAATTTTGATACCGAACTGACCGCATCGCCAATGGCACTATTCATTTTTCCGGCCAACTGCGTGGCTTCGGTAACTACTTTGGATTGTTTTACGAGCTCTACCTTTGAGGATATACTTTCTTTAATGGCCGTCATATCAAGTGTCGGCCATTGTGCATGAGCCGGGGAGGTCATAAGTACTAACATTGCAAATCCAATGTATAATACAAAATTTTTATTACCTTTAATATTCATCATAACCTCCATACGCCTTAAACCGTATATACTTCTATAATATCAAAAATTGCGCCGTTTATAAATCTTTATTATGCCTCTTACGCAATATTTAAATATTTTGTAACAAAGTTTTCTTCTCCATACTCTTTTATTAATTCTTCTACCAGCAACACATTTTTTCGGCCGGAATTGTATAATTTCAGGTATGGGCCTAATCCACTCAAATCAACATCTAAAATTACGGATTCTCCGGTTGCCGGGCGAGATAATAGTATTGCATACGGAAAATCTCGATAAGTTTTACCAAAGATAAAATCTACTTCTCTCTGGGTTAAATTCCAGTTAGCGTAATCTTCCGGCATTGCTTGCGGGTTACGGAAAAATATTACGGTTTGACATTGTCCGCGAATTACCTCGCCTAATCCTAATTTATCTATAATATTAGGTTGTTGGAACGCGCATAAGTATGCTTGGCGTTTTTTACGTCCCTCTTGAAGACCTATGATAAAATAGTCTCTAAACATCGGGTGCTTTAACATCGGTGCCGTTTCATCAATCATAATAAGTGACGGGACACCGGTATCTCCCGTTTCTGACATAATACGGTGCATAATGTAACTGATAACCGCCGGGGCTAGCGTTTCGTCTTCAAAAATATGGGTGAAGTCAAAAGCCATAAATCTTTTGCTGGCCAAGTCCAAACTATCGTTTTCAGCATTAAAAATATTACCGTACTGGTCCGGATTGACCCAACGGAATAATTCACGACGCATATTGCCGGTCGGTGAAAAACAGCTCTTATAAAGGTTCTTTAAGATGCGCTCTTCGGGTTTTAAATAGTCAAATGCCGTGGTTACCGCACGACCGATTTCTTTTTCGGATAAGGCATCGTCTACCATCGTAATTGCTTTGAGCCAGCGTCTTAAAAAGGCACGGTTATTGGGCGTATTTTTGCAGTCAAACGGGTTGAGAGATACGTTTTTTTCATCCCCGTCAAAGCCGACGTATGCGCCTTGCACCGCTCGTGTAAAGATTTCTGCACCACGGTGACGGTCAAAGAAAAATACTTTCAAATCATGGTGCCGCATTGCTTGACCGGCCAAAAAGGTCAGCAACGTGGTCTTACCTTGTCCGGTCGGACCAATAATACAACAGTGCGCAACGGCAGAATCTTCGGTTGAAACGTGAAATTGGAAACGATATGCAGACCCTGATGTGGTTCTGAAGATAGAAATGGCTCCCGGACCCCAGTCACTTTTCGGTAAGCCTTCTGACGGCTTATCAAATGATATAGCCATTGCAACAACACGCGATAAATAACGATAGGTTCTGGGATAGGCTTCATAGGTCGGAAATTGGTTGAAGAACGCAGCCTGAGCAACCCAGCCCTCTCTTACCGGCGTTACACTGAACAAGCGGCAGATTCTTTGGACTTCGCTTTCACCGAAATTGATTTCTTCCATGCTTTCTCCGCGAATAATAATATTCATTGCATATTCCGTGAAAGCTTGATAGTCGGCATCACTATCTTCTATCGCCGATAATGCTTCGGCATATTGATTGACAACATCCGGCGAAAAACTCGTGACCGTAGCCATCCTTTGTTGCTGCATCAATAAAGCTCGGGCTTGCGGCTTAAACATCGGCTTAATATTATGAAGCAATGTTAATTCACAGTCTATCGCCAGGAGAGAGGCTATCATGCTTTCATCCATGTAGTCTCCCGAGGTGCGAATGCCCATGACTATTTCATATAACTCTTTATCTCCGGAAAAGAATTTGATTATTCCGTTTTCTCCGGTAAAGTGAATATGGTCGGCCGTCAAAAGTTCATTTAATTGGTAGCCTTCCGCCCCGCGAACTTTAGGCAAAGGTTTTGATATTGGGCTGCAAATTCTGGAAAATATGTAAATCGGGCTGTCTGTTGCTGCACTGTCTTCGGTTTCAAACATCGGTTTGACGCCATAGTCATTTAACGTGGCCAGTAAGGATTGCGAAGCATAGTTCAAATCTTTCAGCGCATCCGGACGGTCGGCAACAGACAAAATAATGTAGTGTTTGTTACTGTAAACCCTATCCAAATTATTGCGCCAAATCATGGAAATTTGTTCCAACAATTGGTTGCCAAAATCTCCGGTATCCTCCTCCATGGCTATGCGTTCTCTCATGGTGAGAACACGGCAGATAATTTGCATGTCCGACATGGAATCTATCCATGATTTTCTGGCCTCCATCATGGCTAAACTTTTTTCTTCGGTAACAAAGGATAAATCAACCCCTTCCACGCGGAAAACTCTGGCAAACGACCCATTGTAGCAACGAATGGTAATGCCGTCAGCCATTAGCTTATTAAACGGCAAAAAGTCAGCCACTCGAGATTCTTGCGGCTGCGGCAGAATCAGTCGTCCTAATTTGGTTGCCCATAGACCTGCGAAAGCTGCCGCCGATACAAATCCTATCGCGGCAACGATAACTTCTATATTAGACAATCCTTGAACAAAGATTGTAAAAAAATCAAAATCAGGGCGCAAATTTATTCCCCTTTACTTTATAGAGATTATTACTGATGCGACGACTTTGGCCAAATGCCTGAATCATGGTTGAAATGTGAGGCTCCTTATTTCCCCAAAAAACTATGAAAACGTGCCCGATGGCTATCGTTATCATAAAGATAATCGGGTTCGACTTAAAGACACCCATACACATAAACATTATCGGAAATTGAATACCGAGATTAAGCAAAGTCGGCAAAAACGGCCCCCATAAAATTTTAGGAGGACTGGCAACGGCTTTTAATATCATCTCTCTCATCGTTGTATCCTTTAATGTTTTATTGATTCTAGTCGAAATTTGTATAGATTCAACCTTTAGGCTTAATTTAACAACAGCCAATTTTGCAGAATCAACACAGAATCCTACTTATCTTTTAGATTAGACTTTTTTTATGAATTTTCTATTAACGAATATTTCAGACATAAAAAAAGGTACCCAAAGGTACCTTTTTTGGTTTATTTATTATACCTATCATAGAAGCCCTTTTTAAATTCTTTGATTTTTGTGTTTACTTCTGTTTTAGTTTTTGCTGAAGCTATTGCTGCTTGGCAATCTGACATACACTGTTTTTTGGTTGAATCTTTGGCTACCATACATTCATTATTGCATCGTGCCTTCTTTTGTTCATCCGTTAAGCCTTCTGCGTCTTTTGCTGCAGCTTTCTTTTGGTCTTCTTCGAGAGAAAAAGTACATTTACTACATCCCAAAGTATCATATTCTGCGTGTCCTGTTGCCTGCATACATGTCTGTTTCATCTTCTGACACCAACCTTCTACACTTTCAGCGTTTTGAGATTTTGCTTCTTTGTCTATTTGGTTTATACAATTTTGAGCTTCTTGCGCTGTTTGTTTTGATGCACAAGCCTCACATTTGCTTTTGAATGACGCATAATCACCTGTATATTTTGCACAAGCCTGTTTAATTTGCTCTTTACTTGCTTCACTCAAGGGTTTGGGAGAAGCTTGACTCTCTTGTTCTGCCTCTTCATTATTACCCGTGGATTGGTTTGTAGTTTGCTGAGCTTGAGTGGCTGCTGCTTCTCCTTCTTTCTTTGTATTTCCCTTAAGTGCAGCTTCCATACTTTCTGAGGTCGGGCGATTATAAGGATTTGCCAAAGTTGTTTTAACTACTTTACCATTTGCATCATATTCTATTTTATTTCCATCCTTATCCGTTACAGTTTTTGTGCCATCTTTTTCTTTCACAATTGTAGAACCATCAGAGCTGGTAATGGTTGTTTTTCCGTCTGTACCAATGAGTGTGGTAATTGTTTTTCCGTTTTCTGTTTTGGTTGTTCTGGTACTGCCATCTCCTAAATTTTCAACCGTAACCCCCCCAACTTCAGTTTTACTTTTTACATAATCTGCTGTCTTTTTACGAGCTTCTTCTTCTGCTATTTTTTGTTCTTCACGCTTAGTCTCTTCACTACGGAAGTCAAAAGTGCCATTTTCCTTAGCATCTGCGGCCATATCCATACCTTCTGTCACAGCCGTTCCAACACCCATACCAACACCTAGGATTGCACCTAATGCACCATCTCCTCCGATTGACTGACCTTCGTGTGCTGCATTTGCGGCATCTCGAACTGAATCTGTTGTCTTATTGGTAATGTTGCTTACTTTATTAATGCCTGACAAAATTGTCGAGCCACCGCCTTTGCCGTCATCTTCGAGCCATTTATTAACTCCTGTTTTATTGTCTTGGACTTGCTGTTGCATCATTTCCAAATACTTCTTTTCTTCCGCACTACAATTTCCGGCATTACATTTGCTTTCTAATTTTTTGGTATCTTCTTCTAATTGCTTTCTACTTTCACGTTCTGAATTCGTAGACCTTGCATCTCTTATGTTGGATGATAGTTCTCCTGCATTTGTTGCAATATTATTCGCTAAGGTTTGCCCTGAATTTACAATAGTTCCTGTAGCGTTAGCTACGGCGCCGGCGGCATTAATAATACCATCTAGTCCACCACCGCCTGATTTAATTTGCGCTGACATATTAGATACCGCATTCTTAACCGTCGTTACAGTACTTTTAGCTGCTTTATACATATCACTAGCATTACGAACCGCATCCATACCAGCTTGAATAGATCCTTTCAAATCTTTTAGTGACCACTTCTTTTTTTCAGCGGTAACGGTTACTTCTGGTATCATTTGACTGCAAAATGTACTATTTTTATTATGGTCCTCATCACAATTCACTACACTACCATCACTACCTTGAATATCCGTAAATCCTGCAGGCAAATATTTACCAAACATCAAAGTTCCGTCTTTACCGGTAGTAAAATATTCAATAAACGGCGTCATCATTGACAATAAGAATAGACCAATACCGATGTTTGCCAAATGCTTAAAGTTCATTTTACCAAAAATGGCGGCAAAAGACAGTGCAATCATACCAAATCCGGAAATTATGTAAGCAATGACGCGTAAGTCGGCTAGGGTTACCATTGCCTTACAAGCAATGAGCAGAAAGATATTGCCTGAAACTTCACTACACATAGTCGGAGCGGCAGATTGTGCTTCTTTTATTTCCTTTTCTGCCTCTGCAAATTCTTTACTTGCATCTTCTGTAGTTGCTAAAGCGTTATCTAGAGCTTCTTGCGCAGCAATTTCTGCTTCTTGCTCTTCAATATATGCATCAACCGCACTATCCTCATCCTGAGCATTAAATGCCGCAGCCTTTTGGTTGGCTACATCCAAAGCTGCTTGCGCATCTGCCGCTGCCTGTCTGGCAGCAGCTAAATCAGCCAAATCTTCATCGTCACATTTACCTTTAGCACAGCGTTCTTCTAGTTTTTTAATCTTTTTATTGGCATCTTTAAGATCGTCTTCTGCCTGATCTTGCTCTTTTTCAATTGCCTTCTTTTGTTTTTTTTGTTCTTTTTCCAGAGCCTTTTGTTGTTCCTTGACGGACTTATCCATCGCGTCTATTTTCTTTTCGGCTTCTTTATCTAATGCTTTATTGGCCTTTTTTACTTCCTTTTCCACATCTTTTTGAGCATCTTGCGCGTTTTCTAAACTTTCTTTTGCTTTTTTCAACTCATCATTGGCTGCCTTCATCGCATCCGGTGTAGTGGCTGATTGAAGTTTCTTTTGCGCCGCTTCATATGCCGCTTGCGCTTGCTGAGTTGCAGTCTCTGCATCTTTTACTTTCTGGTTATTTTGAGCCTTTTGCGCATTTAATTCTTCTTGTATGGCTGCAGCATTACTATCTCTGATGGATTGATTATTTTTTTGCTGTTGTATTCTGCTTTGTTGGGCATCATAAATTGCCTCGGCATCTGCATTTCCCCCTGTTGCATTTACTCTAGCTTCTTCTCTTGCTACAGCTTCCCATTCTTCTGGATCTTCTGCTGTTGAAACATCAAGAACCTTACAACTTCCATCGGGATTACAACCATTGGGGCAAAGAGGATTACATTCTGCCGCTTGTGCACTCATTGAGGATAATGCTAACAGTAAACTAAAACAAATAAGGGCGGATACCTTTTTGAATGATATAATTAATTGTTTCATGATAGCCTCCTTGTTTTAGTCTTACCTAATAATCCGTTTGTTCTGCAGTTATTTTCCACTGATTAAACTATTCGTTATCATCTCATCGGTGATAACTTCGCTATCGACCATGTAGTTTATTATTCCTGCTGTCGAAGCAATAACAAATAAGCCAATAATAATGGCAACCAGCCATTTCCAGTTCATGGTGCCAAAAAAAGAACCAACCGCTATGGCAACAATGCCAAATCCGGAAACGGCATAAATAATTTCTCGCATACCGCCAAAAATTTCTAACCCTTTGTTGGTTAAATCACTAAACAAAACTGTTTCGGCGGCAAAACAACTTGTTGCATATAAAATTGAAGAAATCGCAAAAATTCCAAATATAACTGCTAACTTCTTTAAGTTTATATGCACCTTTGTTTCTCCTTGTAATAATTTTGATATAAAAAGGGAGAGGAATGACTGCTTATGTATGTTACTTGCCTTCATGTTTCTCTCCCTTTTGTCCATATATACCAAGTTAGTTATTAGATATTACCAAATGTGGTTGTTAAGCCTGCTTCGGTTGAACCGGTTGCATATTCAACAATTGAACCTGCTGCAGCCAAAATTGCCAAACCAACAGCCAAACCTGCAAACCATTTCCAGTTTACTTTACCCAGAATTGCGGAGTAGGCAATACCTACCAAACCGAAACCACCCAAAATAAAGGTAATGGTTTTAACACTATCAAACACGTTACGGGTCTTGGTCTGCGCCTGTCCCATCAAGCTGGCAGCATCAGCCCAAGCATCTCCGCAGACACCCATTGCCAAAATCAATGTCAAGCAACAAAGTGTCAATATGTTCTTTTTAATAAATCGCATGTTCTTTCTCCTTAATTAATCGCAAAACTTTCTATACTCTTTTAGAATAACGAATTTTTAGCTTTTTTTCCAGCATAAAGCGCCACTCAGTAAAAGTAGTAACTGTTTGTTTTTGCAATATATTTTCCCCTGTAACAAAAAATTCACAGAAGTTAAACATATCTAAACGCTTAATTTTTACCGCCAAAAGGTAAATTTTTCTCTAACGGGGCTGATATATTTTTGAAAAAAAGAAAAATTTTTCAGTTTCATTTGTGCATAAATTTATATCTTCCTTGCCAAGAGTCGCTTATTGAATTATCAAGGCTTTAGAGGGGATTATTTTTTATGAATAAAACAGGTTTAAAAGCTTTTGTTTGCAGTTTTTCTTTCTCCTTGCTGGCATTTGTGGCCGCAGGAAGAGAGTTTTTTGCTGTATCTCCCTCTGATGATGAACTGATTATTCCAAGCAAAAATATCTCTTTGTTTTTTAAAGATATTTCCCCTCAAGCTCTTGGGAATAAGACTGTTAAAATCAAAAAAATTGCCCTTAACGTTCCGGCAACGCCTCCTCCTCAAAACAATAAAATTGAGGAGAAAGTTCAAATAGCCAATTCGGTCAGTACAACAGCTAAATCGGATTTAATTCCGCTGACTTTCGGCAGTAGTGATATTGAATTCAACGTTGAAGAGCCTGTTAAAGAATTAAAAATTGCAAGCAAAGACGTTGAAGCCAAATCGCCATCACAAGAGCCGGCTGCAAAACAAAAAATTGTTCAAAATTTTGATGAGATAATCTCGCATAAGCCTGAAATTCCCAATATTTCTTCTGAGCATGAGGATAATGAGGTTAATATCGAAAATCAAAGTGACGAACAAAATCTTGAAATTTCCCCCTTTTCAAACAAAATTTTGCAGGCTAACGTCCAAATTTTAAGACCTAATGCAAAAAATGTGCAGAAAGTTTTGCATCCTGATGAAAAGAGCTCAGATGTCACTGTAGAAGACAAAGAAAGCAAGCAAAAAGAAAGCAAACAAATTATTGTTGCAGAAAAATCACCGGATACGGCTCAAGAAAATATTTCAGCCGAAACAAAAACCGAAGAAACCATTGTTGCCGACGCAACGAATGAAACATCTTTATCTGAATTTGATGCACAACAAGAAGCCCCAAAGTCAATCACTTCTGCGGATAATACTACGCACGATGTTGAACTGCTTATTCCTGAAGATGCGGAAACAACAGCAAGAATCCCCACATTTAAGGTGGCTCGAGCCAAAGGAAACCCAGAAAACGCCCTTTTAGCAAAGGATATTTACGGTGCAGGAGAACCTGAGAACCTGCTTATTCCGATTGAAAAAGATACAATCAGCGCAGGAAATCAGACCGCTAAAGTTGTTTCTCACCCTGAAACAGACAAGTTAGCTATGCTTAACAAAAAAGCCTCCATAAAAAGTATGGAAAAGGCCGATGCGTCAGTAAAAGACAGTACTTCCCCTGAAGGAGGCACTATTTGGCAGACTATGGCTGAAAAAAGCGCAAAAGGAAAATCTTTAGCCCAAAAATCAAATTTTGATAAAAATTACAAGAGCGAAAGCACTGAAAAAAACTCGAATACCGACACCGAGGAAAAAATCAGTAAAGTCTTGAATTCGCCTCGAATTAAAGGGTTGCAAGACGACGGCAAAATTCAATTAGCTTCAGAAACCGTAGACAATTTGCTTATTCCTATTCCGGAAGACATCCTCAATGATCCGAATTTAACACCTCAATTAGTTTCTTCCGAGCAAAATAAAGGGCTGGAAGAAAAACTTACCGAAGAAGAAAATAAGGAATATCAAGCACAAGATGCCAATAAAAGCAATACGATAAGCAATACACAATCAGCTGACAAAGAAGACAAATCAGGTATTTTGCAAAGCATCACTTCTATTTTTTCTAAAACGGCAGAAAATATCAAAACTACAGTCGATAAGGGAAGTAAAACAATTTTTGGCAAAGCAAAAGAGATAACATCTTCCAGACCAAATGTCTCTACCGGAAAAATTTTGCCGACAGAAATCCGCCTGGCTTTCCAACCAAACAGAGCTGAAATTTCGGGCGTAACTCTAAAATGGTTGCAAGCTTTTGCAAATAAAACAATAGAAGATAAAAATGCAGGTCTTGAAATCAGAATAGATGGCAGCAGTTCTTACGAATTGCAACAAAAAAGGCTCAATCTTTTAAATAATATTCTTGCAAGCAACGGAGTTGATTTTAGCAAGATAAATACAGTATTTACAACCAGAGAACCAAATTCTTTTATTATCAGAGCGGTTCGGCTTAACAACGCAAACGGAGGCATGGAGGAAGATAATGATTGGCAAGACTATTATAAGGTGTGGTAGCCTTGGTAATAAGTTATGGCTTACGCTTGATTATTTATTTTTCAATATGTATTATAGGTAAAAATATGACAAATTACGGATTAGGATATAAAAATATGAAAGTTAAATTTCGCTTAAGCGTCGGATTGCTTAGTGTATTTGCCGCCAGTGGTTGTTTAGGAACATTAAACAACCCTGTACAGCTTCCTCCTGAAGCTGTTGAGTGCGATGCCGACGGGAACAGAGTTTGCACGGAATCTAATGTCTCTTTTCAGACAAGTTCTGCTCCTCAGGACAGCGAATTTGTTAATTATACTAAAGTTGCGGCCGATTATAAAGAATATGGCGAGAGAGCGCCAAGAGATCAAAATATTGTGGACGGCGGCGCAGGAAGCAATATTTCCGCAGCTGTTCCGCCTACTGTTGAAAGCGAGGTAATTGATTATGAGGCTGAAGTTCAAGAAAACGAAGGAACTTCTTCAGGAAACAGCGGCGAATACAGTGCAGAAGATCCGGTTGAAGATTGGCTGGCCGAAGAAGGACAGACATTAAAAGCTTTACTCACAGAATGGAGTGAACGTGCCGGGTGGAGATTAGTTTGGAATTCTAACCGTAATTATACCTTAACTGCAGGAGCTATGTTTAGAGGGCGCTTTGCTGACGTGAGTGCTGCACTCATAAGGGCTTTTGCCAGAGCGCAACCGGCTCCGATTGCAACATTTTATAAAGGTAACCGCGTCTTGGTTGTTGAGACAATGGAGGATGAGAATGCTTATGAATAAGATTACAAAATACAGCTTAGGCGCATTGTTATTGGCTGTGGCAGGTTCTTGCTCCTTGTCTACCAAAATGGATGCAACGGTTGAGCGCGAAATAGAGGCTACAACAAAGCTTAAAGAAGTAGCTAAAAT
Organism: uncultured Alphaproteobacteria bacterium; assembly: GCA_944393175.1. Taxonomy (GTDB): domain Bacteria; phylum Pseudomonadota; class Alphaproteobacteria; order RF32; family CAG-239; genus Scatocola. The sequence continues at coordinate 52,860 of CALXZH010000032.1, forward strand.
TCCTGATCAGGTTTTAGACGATGATGTTGTTCGTGTAAAAAATGATATTTGGCTCGGCGATACAAGTCAAATTGAATATGAAGGTCAGCCTATTCCGGCTTATCTGGAAGGGAAAGACGGTATTACCCTTATCAGTAATAGGCCGATTACTTTGTATGAAATAGGTGATATGATTAATAAAATTACGGGACTGCGTGTCAGCTATTCTACTCACATTGAAAAAGATGTTTTAGAAAATGCCGGAAAAAACAAGCCTGATGCCAAATCTATTAATGTTGATTGGACAGATCCGAGCAAGATGCTTGTTTCTTATCAAGGTCCTTTAAGCGGCTTACTTAATGAAATAGGCTCTCGTTTCGGTGTTTGGTGGAAATATGACCGAAAAGAAATTTACTTTTATAAGTATATTACAAGAACTTTCGTTCTTTACAGTTTGCCGACATCGCCTCAAGTATCGGTTAACGTCGGCGGTTCTTCCCAAGGAACGGGTGGGTCTTCTCAAATTTCTTTAACCAGCGGCGCTAAGATGGATTTTTGGAAAAATATTGAAGACTCCATTAAAAATATGCTTGATGAAAAAGAAAAATATACAATGGATCCATCAAACGGTACAATTTCCGTTACGGCAACACCTAATGACATTAAGAAAATTGCCAAATTTATTAATGAACAAAATGTTCGTCTGTCAAGACAAGTTGCAATTAGTATTAAGGTATTGCAAGTTACCGTTGATGACAGCGATCAATATGGTTTGGACTTGTCGGCAATTTGGAAAGACCCTACGGGTGATAGTGTTGGCGTATCCAGTATTGCCGGTGGTTTAGGACAAGATGTGACTAAAAATCTGACTATGACCTTGCTACCAAGTAATGTTTCAATTGATGCATCTTTACAAGCATTATCTACTCAGAGTACAACAAATTTGATTACAAGCGGCACGGTAACAACTCTTAACAATAAGCCGGCGCCTATTCAAGTGGTAAAAACACAAAACTATATTTCAGAAATTACAAAGACAAACAGTGGCGGTGATGCAAGCTATTATGATGTATCTACAGAAACCGAAGAAATTGAAACAGGTTTTACAATGGATGTTTTGCCACGAATTTTGGAACACGGCCGTTTAATGCTAATGTTTAACTTGACTTTGTCTGACTTGATTTCTTTGGAAAAAGTTAGTTTGGATGACAGATCTGACGGTGAAACGAGCGAAGGCGGCGGGCAATATATTCAAAACCCGATTATCGAATCTCGCGGCTTTACTCAAGAAGTTGCAATGAAATCAGGACAATCTTTGGTATTAACCGGTTATGAGAGAGTTGAAAATACAACCGAAAAATCAGGTGTTGGCTCTGCTGAGAATTCATTATTAGGCGGAACGGCAACAGCTAGCAAGACCAGAAGTATTTTGGTTATTATCTTAACTCCGGTTGTTTTGGATTCTCCATTATCGCCCGAATCCAGAATGAAAGATTAAAAAGGATAATTAATAATGGTGCTGGAAGACGCTAAATTTCAGAATGAAGATTTTGATACCAATGTTAATCGCTCTTGGGCAACTGAAATTAACATTGAAGGCGTTGATTATGCCACTAGTTTGTTTTGGCAGCCCTTGCAAAACAAAGATGATCCCTATACGGAAGTCGAAGAAACGGCTGAAGGCGTTTTGGAGGGGGCTGACTTATTCTGTATTAAGCCCGGTAAAGCTCCGCAATTTGGTATTTGCGTCTCACATGACGGATATAAAAACGGTACGCAAGTTGCTGCTATTGCTCTGGCAACGGCTTTATCCGACAGATCATCTTTTGTTGGCGTTTTTAAAGTAAAAGAAGGTTGGTGGTATACCTGCGTCCGTAATGATATTATTCTTTCCGATGGTGATATGCTCTTCTTAAAAGAAGAAGATGCTAAAAATCAATTTATGTCCATGTTGGCCGTGCCGGATTGGGGAAGAAAAATTGCTCCTCCGGAATGGGAAATTGAAGAAACGGAGTATCCCGACTTAGCGTCGCTTTTACAGCGCGGAATTAAAACTAAGTTACAGAAAATTAAAGCGCTTAGAGGCTCTAAGCTTATTACGGTTGTTGTCGTATCAGCCCTTGTGGGACTTTGGCTGCTGTATAGCATTATTACCAGTATTTTCCTGTCACCACCGGCAAAACCTATTATTGCTCCGGTAAGACCTAAAGTAGTAAAGCCAGTGGAAGAACCGCCGGAAATTAAACCTTGGGAACAACTAAATAATCCTACCGATGTTATGTTGCAATGCAAACAAGGTATTGATGCCTTAATTCATATAATGCCTCCGGGGTGGAAAATCGGCGGCTTGTCTTGTAGTGCATCCGGAGTGACAACTTCTTGGGCCAGAGAGGTAGGCCGTATCAGTTGGATTGATAAAGCGCTTAATCGTTCTGGTATTAATTTTTCCGGAAAGTCCATTTCTGATGACGGAAACACAATGATGGTTTCTGTTCCCCTTAATCAGGTAAATATTATATCTTCTCCACCGCAGTATATGGATGTAGATTTGAAAAATGTGCTTAACAATATGTTCCAATCAATCGGACAAGATATTTCTTTACAAAGTTTTTCTTATACTTCGCCAAGAAATAATGTTTATCGTTCCGTGCAGTTCAGTTTTACTTCTACACAAAATCCGACGGTTTGGCATGATTTATTAATAAAATTTTCAGGACTTCAGATTAATAATATTAAATACGATGTAAGTTCAAAGCAATGGCAGTACGAAGGAGCAATCTATGTCTTATAAAGTAAAAAATAATGTAAGTCTTTTGACTATAGCTGTAGCTCTGGTCTTGATGGGAGGAGCAAATACTTTTGCCGTTGAGCCTCTTACAGGACAAAACAATGATGGCTCAGCTGCGTCTGCCTCACCTGCTGGATTATCTGTAGCAGATACAGCAAGTGATGATGCTTTACTGGCTCCTCCTTTGTTGACTGATACATCTTCTTCTGCAAGTGATGATGTTCTTATTCCTTTGACATCAAATAATGAAAATTCTCAAAATGAGATTCAAGATTTAAATTTGCCAAATTTAAATGGAGAAAATGCCGAACCGGCATCTAATGCTTTGCCAGAGGCAACAAACCAAGCAGAACCCTTGGTTAGCCCTTCGACAAATGCAAATAATACAGATGCGACGGGAGGACTTTCTGCCAGTACAGCTCCTTTAGCCGCACCCCAAACAGAGACTGCTACCGTACAGCCTATGAAATTTTTTAAACCGCAGGCAACTTCTCCGGAAAGCAGCAATTTTGGCGAAAATTTATTATCGCAAGTCGATAATGACTTATTCAATCAAATGTCTGATTTGGAAAAACAAACCAGCTTGCTTACTCTTGAATTACGTAGAGAAAAAGTAAAAAACGAAATTGCGGCTATAAAGGCTGCAAGACAGAAAGCTATTGACGATTTGGCTGCCCAAAAGGAAGAAAAAGAGCGTAAAAAAGCTGAGTGGGAAGCTGAACAACAACGTAAGTTATTGATTGAAGAACAAAAACTCAGAGAATTGAATATCGAATATGAGAAATTAAGACAAGAAAACATTATTAATGCTTATAAAGAGCAAATGTTAGAGACTTCTCAAAAGTGGATTGACAATAATGAAAAAATGTACGCTGAAATTATGAAAATGGAAGATGAGCGTGACAAATTAGTCAATAACTATAAGCTAAAATTAAATTATTTAACCCAACTCTCGGCCAAAGCCGCAGAAGCTGCTGAAATCGCTAAAAATAATTACAGCAGAGAACTGGCTAACATGCAAACGCAGATTTCAATTTTGAAATCAAGATTAGATGCTGAAAAACAAGCAAGGGTTCAAGTAAATGCTAAGCCCGGTGACAAAACGAATCCTTTCGCCTCTCTTGGTAGCGCTGAAGATGAAGAAGCTAAAAAGAATCAAAAACTTTCTGATGAATATGCTATCATGGAAATCAAAGGCAAAGGAGATTCTTTGGCAGCAAAGCTCATTAATAAGGGTGGGTCAACCTTTATGGTCAAAAAAGGAACTGTCTTGCAATCCGGACATACGGTTGAAGAAATAACTCAGACTTATTTGAAAGCTGATAAAGATGGAAATAAAGATTATCTTTATTTTGCTGCCGGCGGTGTACTTGACAGAGAGCCAATAAAAACAGTGCTTCCTTCATTTTTACCCAGATATTCTGATAAATCTGACAAATCTGATGATACGAAAGCTTTACCGGCCTTAAGTGCTACAAAAACTTTGCCCAGCCTGCGTAAGGGTATGTTTATCAGGTAGGCTCTCATGGCTGAAGATGTCGTTGATGGAGAAACTACAGAAGAAAGCAACCGTGCTTCAGGACAGGTTATCGGAGCTGCTGACGTAGATAATCCTAAAAAATATAATCTGATTGATGATTTATTCAGTAATGGCAATAAATTGCTGACTTTGCCGGGATCTTCTCTCGTCATTAACGATGATACCAGAAGATTGCTTGCTTTGTTTGCTGACGGGCGTTTTTTAGTTGTCGAATCGCATAAATTTGACGGTCGTGTTCTGAGTTTTGAGGTATTGGCGAGAAAAAAACACCTCAATATCAGTAAACCTACCTATGTCAGCCAAAACGAAATCAATGCCATTTACGCATACGGAGAACGTGCTCAACCTCTGACAAATATTGAAGGGGATGAAGATCTCGCACAACTGCAAATGCAGAAAGACTTTGTAAATGTTGTGGCTCGGGCTGCGGCAATGAAAGTTTCAGATGTGCATGTTGTGGTCGCAGATAGCACGCAAATTATGTTCCGCGTTAACGGTATGATGCAAACCGTAATGGAATATAATAAAGATTGGGGTGAATCTTTTGTGCGCGCAGCTTTTGCATCGGCCGATATTTCCGATTCAAACTATGCACAAAATGAATTCCAAGGAGCCCAAAAATTAGGTTCTACGCCTTTGAGGGGCTCAAAAGGAAAGTTAATGCTTCCCCACAACGTGTTGGCTATTCGTTTGCAATTTAATCCGATTGCTTTCGGTTCTCAATATTTGGTTATGCGCTTACTTTATGCCGATGAAAACCCTGACGGGAGCGGTGATTTACAGGCCCTTGGTTTCGGAGAATATGAAGAAAGCTTGTTCTATCGCTTGCGTGCCGTTCCTACCGGCTTGAGCATTATCGCAGGGCCTACGGGCTCGGGAAAATCTACGACATTGCAGAGAAATATGATTAAGCTCCTGCAAGAAAAGAATTATGAAATTAACTTAATTACCGTGGAAGACCCTCCCGAATACCCAATTCCCGGTGCAAGGCAAATGCCTGTGACTAATGCAAATACAGAAGAAGAAAAGGCTGAAATGTTTACAAAAGCTTTATCTGCAGCTCTTCGTTCCGACCCGGATGTTATGATGGTTGGTGAGACTCGCGCTTTAGCTACTGCGGAATTGACTTTTAAAGGAGCACTATCTGGTCACGGCGTCTGGACTACTTTGCACGCAAACAGTGCTCCGGCTATTATTACCCGTTTACGTGATATGGGCGTTCAACCTTATATGTTGGCTGACCCTGAACTTGTTAAGGGATTAATTTCTCAGCGTTTGTTCAGAAAACTGTGCCCTCATTGTCGTGTTTCCGTTAAAGAACGATTAAATGACCCTGCTGTGAAAAGGCTTAAAATCGCTTTGGGTGATTTCGGAATCGAAAATACTTTTATGCGCGGTCCGGGCTGCAAGTTCTGTGATAACAAAGGTATTAAAGGACGTATGTGCGTACCTGAAATTATTTTGCCTGATGCCGTATTCTTGGAATTAATGATTGCTGGCGAAACCAGAAAAGCTATTGATTATTGGACAAGCGATTTAAACGGTCGACCGCTCAAAGATGCGGCTATTGAACGTATGCTTAAAGGGTATATTGATTTGGAAGAAGTTGAACGTTGGTGCGGTTTACTTGACCAACGTACCTCTTATTAAAAAGGAGTAAATTTATGGCTCAAGAAGAAAAAAAACGCTCTGATGCTCTGGTTAAAGCTATGAAAAAAGTTGGCGCAGTTGAAGTACAATACGCCAAAATGGTTACTAAAATGTCCAACAAAACCAGATTGAAAATGTATCGTAAAATTGCATCATTGATGTCTAACCGATTTTCTTTAATGGACGCTTTGGATTTATTATATGACGGAGCAAGTAACGGAGGAAGAAGCCCCGGTGAACCTATTGCTATTGCTATTGCTTCTTGGTCAAAATCCTTGCAAAACGGTTTAACTTTTGCGGAAGCTCTCAAGGGTTGGGCTCCTTCAAGAGAAAGATTAATGCTTTCTACCGGTGATGTTTCTAACTTGGAAAGTGCTTTGTTAAACCTTATTAAAGTTACGGAAGGTACAACCAAAATGGTGCGCCCTATTGTTGGTGCCATTGCTTATCCGGCATTCTTGATGTTTATGGCTATTTTGATTCTGTACGGTATCGGGGCCTACATGGTGCCGCCGATGCAAGATGCCGCCCCTAATGTCCGTTGGAGAGGCACAGCTAAAACCTTAATCGATATTTCTGATTGGATTCGTGTTTATTGGCAAGTCGCTTTTGCTTCCTTACCGATTACCATGTTTATTATTTATATTACTATCGGAATTTGGACCGGCTTTATTCGTTCTTTCTTTGATAATTTGCCCCCTTGGTCCTTATATAAAGTATTTGTCGGTATCAGTTGGTTGTTGGCTATGTCTGCCTTGGTTAAAAGCGGAACTCCGGTATCCACCTCGTTGCAGGCTCTGAGGCGTGATGCAAACCCTTATTTAAAAGAAAGAATTGACAAGACGCTTATCTTCGTAAACAATGGTGATAACTTGGGTCAGGCTTTGGAAAAAACCGGTTTGGAATTTCCTGATCGCGAAATTATTGCCGATTTGAAAGTATATTCAGAACTTGATAACTTTGAAGAAGCTATGGATAAATTGGCTAATGAATGGTTGGAAGAATCTGTATATATGATTGAGCAAAAAGCCAGTATTTTAAATATGGTGGCCTTGCTTTCAGTCGGTGGTATTATTGCCTGGGCCGTTATGGGCGTATTTGATATGCAAGACCAAATTACCAGTGCTATGGGATAATATGATGCAAAAACTTAAATTCTATTGCAAAAATTTACTGCAAAAATTGTTTAATCAGCCAATATTTGTGGGATTAGGGCAAAAAATAATCATTATGACCACTTTAATTACGGCTGTTATTGTAGGTATTTTGGCTTGGGTGGTTAAGCCGAATCCTAACATTAATACAGCGGCCGTACAATTGGCTCAAACGGCCAACAATATTCGTTTGTTCTACCAGACAAAACCTGGATACTGGGGCTTAAGTACGGATAACGTGATTAAAAATAATTTACAAGCTTCCGGTATGCTTAAAGATGGAAAATTAGTTAATGCTTTCGGCAAACCGGTTATTGTCGGACAAGATATTGAAGGAAATGTCGCTATGCCCGGGAGCAGAAATTTTATGATTACTTTTCCTGATTTAGATAAGAACGAGTGTATTGCGATGGCCGCTTTTAAGCTTAATGAACGTGAAAATTTGAGCTTATTGCAAATGGTTATTCTTAACGACAAAAATTCCTTTGAATTTAATTGGGGTGGAAAAAATTCTCTCCCCGTCACTAAAACAGATGCCGTAAAGTTTTGCGGACGTAATAATACCATTGCATGGAGTTTTGAATAAAAGTTTTTGTAACAAAAGATTAAATAATTTTTATTTATTTTTGTGATAAACTCAGAGCTAGTTTGAATTCTAAATTTGATGAGGATGATATGGTTAAACTCAGTGAGGTTTTGTTTTCGGATATTTATATTACACCTGAAAAAGTTGCTTATATTCCGGATAATGTTACAGCAAACGGATTGGAAGTTTTAAAAGCTGACGATTTTGATAATTTTTTTGAATTGTTAGAACAATCTTGGGATGGTTCAACTCCAAGTTACTCCGTGCTCTATGACGGCGTTTTTTATCGTGTCGAAAGGACTGTATCAATCTATGGTATTCAATATTGCGCCCGCAGAATGCCAAGACAAGTGCCTCCTTTTAATAGTTTGGGATACCCTACTGAATTGTCACAATATTTGCTTTCACTCAGTAATGCTTCCGGTCTTATTCTTTGCAGCGGACCGACAGGTGCCGGTAAGACAACTACTATTTCCAGTTTAATGAAAGAATATTTAACCATGGAAGGCGGGTTTGCTTATACCATTGAAGACCCGACCGAAATGCCTCTAGATGGCGTTTATCACTCAATTGCCGGTGGCTTGGGATTATGCAAACAAACCTTACCGCCTAACGGAAATTGGGGTGAAGGCTTAAAGTCGGCTCTTCGTTCAAAACCTCGTTTTATTATGGTAGGTGAGATTAGAACACCTGATACCGCCAGTGAGGTGTTACGTGCGGCAACCTCCGGTCACCTTGTGTTGTCCACAATTCACGCTAACAATATTACCGATGCTATTAACTCTGTTGTTAAGTATGCTTCATCAACTTCTATGAGCGAAGAATTGGCCTATGACTTGTTCTCACGCGGAATGTTGGGCGTTTTGCACCAAACATTAATCGGTGTGAAAGATAAAAAACCTTTGGTTAGTTATCTATTTACGAATCCAGATTCTACCAAAGGCGACCAAGTCAGAGGTATTATTAAAGGCGGTAAGCTTAATTTGGCTACATCTATTGAAACACAAATGACCAGAATGAGCCGCGGTAAGAATATCTTTCCTGATTTATAGGATACCAAAACTTCTAAAAAAAGCTCCCTTTTTAAGGAGCTTTTTTTAATTATAAATCCCACGGAAAAACTATCCAACTATCGGGCATTGGGGAGGCATAAAAATCTACAAATTCTTTGCCCTTCGGTTTTGCATAAACTGCGGCGAAATGCGCTTTGGGAAATTCTTTTCTGAGAAGTCGAAAAGTATTACCGGTATCGGATAAATCGTCTATAACGATTGTGTTTTCATCAACTTCACCGACAAAACTTTGAATATCTATTGCATCATTGGAACGTTGTTTGTCGCCATCATAAGAACTCATATTGACAACTTCTACGTTACGTATATCCATTTCATAGGCTAAAATTCCCGCCGGCAATAATCCACCGCGGCTGACGGAAACAATTTTATTCCAATTTTTGCTTGCTTTTAATTTTGCTGCTAACTGTTTTGCTTGTTGGTGAAATTCCTCCCAACTGATATATAATTTCTCGCTCATTTAATTTTCTTTCTTATTCTGCTGTGCTTTGATTTTGTATATATATTCAATCACATCATCATTATCCCAATCAGCGGCGCCTCTGATACGTCCGATTTCTTTTCCTTTGTTGACCAAAACCGTGTTGGGAGATGTAAAAATTCCTAAGTCGGCGGATAAATCCCCCTTTTTATCGACGTAAAAATCTAAATCTTGTCCGTGATAGCGCTCCAAAAATTTTTGCTGGTCTTCAATTCCCTTCCATTCACTGGCCGGGGAAATAATAACGACTTTAATACCGTTTTCTCCAACTTTTTTGCTAAACTCATTTAAATCATCCAATTCTCTCAGGCAGGGCATACAATGTCTGGACCAAAAATTGGCAATAACAAATTCTTCGGGAAAATCTGATAATTTATAAGCTTCGCCGTCTTCGGTATTATGATAGACGGCTCTATCCGGCAAAGCTCGAGGCTCAGCATAAATGTTTACCGGTTCGGGATTTCCCCAACCACCCAGTGTTAAAACAGAAAATATTATGTATAGTAACTTTTTTGACATCTGCCTATTAATAACTGAGTTTTAGTTTTTGTATTTCGCTTTGTTTGAGAGTATATATTATATAATTTTATATTTAACTACAAAAAGGTTAAAAAATGAAAAATTTTTATAAACTCGCTTCTTTGGTGTTGATTGCTTTTCTTGCTTTGCAATTGAGCAGCTGCGGTAAAATTTCTAATCCGGAACCGTTGGAAGGATCAGATTATCCGCATCAATATCCGCGTTTCTAGAGTTTTTAGGAGTTAAATTATGGCAGAAGATAATCAATTTGTTGATGAAATGATTCCTTATGTAGAGTTTGCAGATAATGCAAATGAACGTACCCCTTGCGTGTTGGTTTTGGATTGCTCCGGGTCTATGCGCGGCGAGCCGATAAAACAACTCAATGCAGGACTGAAAGCCTTAGAAAAAGAGTTAAAAGAAGATATTGATGCCAGCTCTCGCGTGCAACTCCTGATTATTAAAGCATTCGGAAAAGATGAAGCCGTGGTTTCTTCAGATTGGATTGATGCCATGAATTTTACGGCTCCGACAATGGAAGCCGGCGGTTTGACCCCTCTCGGCAAAGCTATGGAGCTGGCTTTACAAAAAATTGAAGAGCAAAAATGCCTTTATGACAGTTGCGGTATCACCTCTAAAAGACCGTGGATTTTCCTTATCAGCGATGGTGAACCAACCGATTATGACTGGGAAATCGTGGCGGAAAAATGCCGTTATGCTCAACAAAACAAAAAAGTGGTGATTCATGCCGTCGGCACACAAGGTGCTAATTTGGAAAAACTGGCAAAATTCTCTTTAATGGCACCAAAACGCTTGACCGGTTTGAAATTTACCGAATTTTTCTTGTGGTTGAGCCGAAGTGTCTCTTGTATTTCAAAGGCGGCTCCGAATGTTCCCGACTTATTGGAAGACACCGGAGATTGGGATGAAGACAAGTAATATCCGCGTTTTGGCCACAAGTTTGGTCGGGCCGATGCATACCGCCAAAAATATGCCTTGCCAAGACTACTGCAAATATAGTCTTGAGGGGAAAAATTTTGTGGCGGTCGTGTCTGACGGTGCTGGTTCTTCTAAATACGGAAAAATCGGGGCAAAAGTCATTTGTAATACGCTGACCGACTTGCTCCCTAATGCAGATTTCAGCAATGCTAAAGAAGCCGTGATTAAAGCAATTATGATTGCACGCAACAAATTGCTCAGACATCGCTTGAATAAGACTAAAAATGAGGCCGGTTTGGTAGATTTTGCCGCAACTTTGGTTGGGGTAATTTATTGCCGCAACAAAGGTTTGTTCTTTCATATCGGTGATGGGGCGGCTTTGGCTTTTCATCAAGATAATTTTGAGCATTTTACGGCATCTCGTCCCGAAAACGGACATTTCTCTTGCGAAACCTACTTCTACACAATGGATGATTGGAAAGACAGTTTGCGTTTTACCAGCTTTGATAAAGCTCACACTTTGTTTTTGATGAGTGACGGTTTGACGAATTTCTCTTTTTCTAAAGATTATTCTCATATTGAAAAAAATTTTATTATTCCGATTGATAAATTTTTAAGTAATGCCACCAATAAAAGAAAAGCTAAAAAAGCTTTGGAAAATACTCTAAACAACGCAAAAGCGCGCAAACTCAACTCAGATGATAAAACTTTGTTATGGGTGAAACTGTAATGGATAGCGATAATTCTTTGATTTATAATGCTATTTACGGTGACGGACATTTTGAAAAAGTCCGCCTCGGCGAGCTGATTAATAAAGGTGGTGCCGCAGGAAAAATTTATTTAGACGCCTCACACCCTTTAAGCGTTGCTAAAATTTTTCATAATAAAAATAAGAGCTCTACAAACCGACAAAAATTAGAGGCTATGCTCTTAAATCGACCTAATTTTCCTCGTATGACAAAAGATGAAAATGGAAATGAGCGCGTTCAAATTGCATGGCCCGATGCTATTTTGGAAGACGAAAACGGCTTTTGCGTCGGATACCTTATGCCCATGATTAATATGAGTGAAGCCGTATCTCTCGACCACTTAATGCAAAAAGCAATTCGCGCAAAATTAGGCTTGCCTGAAAAGTATGCCTATAGAATTTACGCCGCTTATAATGTTGCGGCTATGGTTGCGGCAATGCACAAATGCGGGCATTATATTGTAGATTTGAAACCTTCTAATGTTTCGGTTTATAAAGACACAATGACCGTGGCAATGGTGGATTGCGACGGCTTCTCCATCAGGGGTGAAAACAATAATCGTTATCCGGCTGAATTTGTCAGTGAAGAATATATTTATCCGGAAGGAATGGAGTTAGACTGTCAGGATATGGGTGAAGAGCAAGATAAATTTGCTCTGGCCGTCATCATCTTTAAGCTCCTTAATAACGGAATTCATCCTTTTTCCGGAATTCCACGGAAAAATGACGGAAAAATGCTTACTATTCAAGACAGAATCGCTGAATATCACTATGCCTACGGCTTGTGGCCGGACACTTATCAGGCACCTCATCCCTATTCTATCCATGAATATTTTGATAAAAAGACTTTAGAGTTGTTTGAAAGAGCATTTGTAAAAGGAGAAGTTCGCCCAACAGCTAAAGAATGGCAAGAACATTTGTGGGAGCTGATGCACCATCTTAAACCTTGCAAAAAAAATCCAAATCACTTTTACTTTACCGCTAAAGGCTGCGGCTTATGCGTGGCAGAAGAAAAGTTTAAGGGAACGCTCAGTAACGTCAAAAAACAAGCGCAAACACCGCAAATGGTTAGAGGAATGGAAATTTCAACTCTGTCGGTTGAACATTTGCAAAAAGACAAAGCCGAAAAACTACAACTTAACCATAAGCTCAATCGGATTGCCGTCGGCGGAATTGTGGTTTATTTGCTCGTATTTGCTTTTTTGTATCCACTCTTGGCTCCGCTTGAAAAAAATATTCAAGCCATGGGACTTGGCATTCAAGCGATTATTACTACATTTCTGATGTTGGGAATTAACAGCGCATTGCACCTTTTGGAGCCCAGATTTCCTTTGTTACAAAATAAAGCCTTGACTCAGATGTTGCAAGTGTATGCTTTTATTTGCATCTTAATTGTGTTGGTCTCTTTAAACAATTTACCGGAGGGAATATTCAGCTTGGCGCTTTAGATTTTTTTTCTCACAAAAATGAATTGTTTTGAGATTTTTCTCCACAAAATAAAATTTTTATGTTATAGAAGTACAAAAGTGAATTTTTTAAGGAATAAAAGGTTGATTAAGTTAAATCCCATTATGATTTCTGGTAAAGAGGTTCTTCCTCTGGTTGAGGGCGGAAAAGGTATTAACGGTAGTGACGGACGCAGTTGCGGCGCTTGGGCTCATGAAAATTGCGTCGGAACTTTCTCCGGCGTCAGCCCTGATTTTTATGACGAAAACGGCAATGTCGTTATTGAACGTATTTTCCAAAAGAAACGTGCCGACAGACACGAACAAATGATTGAATATGCCATTAAAGGCGGCGTGGCTCAGGCGCAAATCGCACACGAAATCTCCGGCGGAAACGGCCGTATTCATATGAATATGCTTTGGGAAATGGCTGATTCCGAAAAGATTTTGACCGGTGTGTTGGAAAGAGCAAAAGGTTTGGTTCATGGGGTTACCTGCGGTGCCGGTTTGCCTTATCATTTGGGAGAGCTGGCCTCTAAGTTCGGGGTTTACTATTATCCGATTGTTTCTTCCGCCAGAGCTTTTCAAGTTTTGTGGAAAAGAGCTTACTCCAATTTTAGAGAATTTTTGGGTGGCGTGGTTTATGAAGACCCATGGCTTGCCGGCGGGCACAATGGTTTGTCAAATGCCGAAGATCCAAATAAACCGCAAAGACCTTATGAGCGTTTGGTTGAGCTCAGAAAAACTTTGCGCAACTTGGGCTTGGAAGATACGCCGATTATTTTGGCCGGCGGAGTTTGGTCTCTTAATGAGTGGAAAGATTATATTGATAACCCAGATATTGGTAAAATTGCGTTCCAATTCGGAACACGCCCGATGATTACCAAAGAAAGCCCTATCAGTGATGCTTGGAAAAAGCTCATGTTGCACCTGAAAAAAGGTGATGTAATTTTGCAAAGATTTAGCCCGACGGGCTTCTTCTCTTCGGCAATCAAAAATACATTTTTGGAAAATTTGATTCGCCGCAAAGAAGGTGAAATTGCTTTCAAAACCGAGGCTGATAACGAATTCTCGCATCCTTTGGAAATGAGCAGTATTAAGACCGTTTATATTAAACCTGAAGACGTTAATAAGGCTGAGCGCCAAATTAGTGCAGGTTACACCGAAATTAAGGAAACACCAGATAGCACGGTTGTCTTTTTAACGCCTCAAGAGTGGAAGCAAATGCAACAAGACAGAGCCGAATGTGTTGGTTGTTTGTCGCAATGCCAATTCTCTACTTGGTCAAGAGCACACGGAACAACCGGAAAAATTCCTGACCCGAGATCTTATTGCATTCACAAGACTTTGTATGATGTCGGTCATAACGGAAGTATTAAAGATAATCTTTTGTTTGCCGGACATCAGGTTTATCGTTTTGCAACCGACCCGTTATATAGAAACGGTATTCCCTCGGTTAAGGAATTGATTGAAAAAATCAAATCAGGTGAGTAAAAAAGTTAAAACCCCGCTTTTATCAGCGGGGTTTGTTTTATGTGTTTACTTTATGCGTGTGGTGCTAATTGAGGCGGAATAATCTCTATCCAATAGCCATCAGGGTCTTCTATAAAATAAATTCCCATTGCCTCGTTAATAAAACAAATACAGCCCATTGCTTCGTGTTTGGCTTTGGCGGCTGCAAAATCTTGGGTTACAAGTGCTAAATGGAACTCACATTTACCCAAATCATATTTTTGCGGATGCGAGGGCAAATATGTCAGCTCCAGCTCAAAGTTGGTTTGACTATCGGTTAAATAGACAATTGTATAGCTGTTATCTTCAGCTTGGATGCGACGTTTTTCTTTGAGACCAAGAGCTTTATCATAAAAGGCCAAACTCTTTTGCAGGTCCGAGACATTAAAATTAAAATGTGTAAATTGAAAAGACATACTATCCTCCTTGTTGGTTCTTTATAATAAATAAAAAATATTTATATGCAAGCAAAGAGAATTGGCGTCCTCTCTATCCTCTCGGACACAAAAAAAGCACCCTTAACGCTGCTATGGCGTGCCAAAGAGGACATTGCTCATTACTTTGAGCAATTTTTGCCTCCAGCCTCCCGGTTCGAGTCCTCTCGGACACAAAAAAAGCACCCTTAACGGTGCTAATGGCGTGCCAAAGAGGACATTGCTGAGTTCGATTTGTAACAATTGCTTGATATGCCTCACAGCATAGTCGCAATTTAACAAATCTTCACCTGTCGTTAAAATTGCTCATTACTTTGAGCAATTTTTGCCTCCAGCCTCCCGGTTCGAGTCCTCTCGGACACAAAAAAAGCACCCTTAACGGTGCTATGGCGTCCCCGAGGACTTCGCTGAGTTCGATTTGTAACAATTGCTTGATATGCCTCGCAGCATAGTCGCAATTTAACAAATCTTCACCTGTCGTTAAAATTGCTCATTACTTTGAGCAATTTTTGCCTCCAGCCTCCCGGTTCGAGTCCTCTCGGACACAAAAAAAAGCACCCTTAACGGTGCTATGGCGTCCCCGAGAGGACTCGAACCTCCTGCCCACAGTTTAGGAAACTGTTGCTCTATCCTGATGAGCTACGGGGACGTTGCCTTGTTTTATAGCCTGAAATCTTACAGACTGCAAGAATTATATTTATACAAAATATTTGACAAAAATGTACTTGTCTATATGGGAAAAATATGATATAAAGGAAGCCTAACTAATATAATTTTAGACATTATGAAAACAGTTTTTTATCTGGCTATGGCGCTAATAGTATTGGTGTCGCCAGTATTTGTCACAGAAGAAATGAGCATATGGAATTTTCCATATGTGATTTATTTTTTCTGTTTATTTATATCGGCTTGCGCGCCGATTATAAGCTTTAAAGAAAAGCCCCAAGATAACCTTTTTATCTTAGGGCTTTGTTCTGTAATTTTGGTCATATTGGCCATCCCGGCTCTCTTCTCGTGTTATCGAGAAGTTCACCTTGTTTTTCTGGCCATCGGTGGAATTGGAGCTATATTATCGTTTGGAGTATCTATGCTTCGAATAAAATTACAAAAAAAATGCCATAAAGCTTAGGCCTTATGGCATTTTTTTTATTTAAGAAAGAGACGTGAGGCTTATTTTTCAAGTGCTAATTTATCCAAGAAGCGTTTTTGAATCTCGGCTAATTTTTGAACCGAATCGATTTCTACATATTCGCCGTTGGCATGCATGCCCTTGCCTGTTCCGGAGTTCATTATCACGATTGAGCCCTTTACAGCAAAAGCTCTTGAATCCGTGGCACCGCCGATTTGCTCAAAAAACATCTTTTGACCCAAAACTTCTTCCGCCAAATTTTTATAGGCTTGGATATATTTATTATTCGGGTCCATAACAACCGGTGTGCTGGAAGAAACAATCTTATAACTCACACCTTTTTCCATGCATTTTTTCAAGTTCTTTTCCAGATTTTTGACGGTTGAATCCTCGGTCAAGCGAAAGTCCAGCAAAGCCTCGGCATAGTTGGAAATGACGTTGGAGACCTGTCCGCCTTCGATTTTGGCAAAATGAACCGTATCAATCCATGTATCTTTCGGCTTTTTGGTTTCTTTGGAATAATAAGGATAAATCTCACGAATATTATTTAAGGTATGCAACAATTTTTCGTTAGCATCTATGCCTTCCCATGGGGTGGAGCCATGCGCTTCTTTTCCCTCGGCAATGATTTTTACAAAAACCGGATTTTTGCATTTATTGACAATACTCAATATATTGCCCCCGACATCATTATCCAAGACGATTTTGGCTTTAATCTTCTTATGAGCTTCCAAAAAAGCCTCCGTGCTTTTACTGCCCTTTTCTTCATCGCTGGAGAGGACAATGCCGAATTTTAAATTCAGCTTATTTTCCAAAACGTGAAACATTGAATTAAATGCCACCGCCGCAAAGGATTTCATATCCAACGTGCCGCGTCCATACATGCGGCCGTCTTTAATTGTCGGCATAAACATCTCGTCTGGTGCAGGCACAACATCTAAGTGACCCAGGCATAAAACATCAAAATTATCACCATCGGTATTGCGGATATACAAAACCGGCGATACGCCTTCTTTTTCAAAGATTTCTACCTTGGCATCCGTGTTCGAAAATAAAATTTTGCAATAGTCAAAACAATGTTTGATTTCGGGAATGTTCCCCGTTTCGGTGCGAAACTTGATTAAATCCGTAATGATATTGATTAAATCCATGTTTTTATCCTCATCAAATTTGAAATTTTACGTTTTATTCATCTTATTTAAGTATGATTACGCTAAATATAATAAGAAATAATTAAAATATGAGAGTGGTTTTATGAAAGCTGTATTTTTTAGTTTGTTAGCCGCTGTTATGCTTGCTTTGCCGGCTCGGGCACAAGAAACAAAAGATGAAAGCGAGAGCGGATTGGCTTTGCCAAGAATGGTGTCTTTGCGTTCTAACCTTATCAATGCTCGCTCAGGTCCGGGGGCCAGATACCCGATTGAATGGGTATATATGCAAAAAGGCGCACCGGTCGAAATTGTGGCTGAATTTGAACTTTGGCGCAAAATTAAAGACTGGCAAGGCTCCGAATCTTGGGTACACAAATCTATGTTATCCGGCAAACGTACTATCAAAATGACAACACCGGGCGAAAGTAATATTTATGATAAACCGGATTTTACTTCTCAGGTAATTGCCAGAGTTGAAGATGAAGTGGTCGGAAACATCAAAAAATGCCCTGCAGGAAGTCAATTCTGCTTAATTAACTTCGGTGCTTATGAAGGATGGGTTCCGAGAAACAACTTCTTTGGCGTTTATCCCAAAGAGGAAATTAAATAATCACAAAAAAAAGGAGGTTTGACCTCCTTTTTTTATTCTAAAAATTCAATTCGCGTCAGCGTGGCCTCAAATCCTTCATGCTGCGGCGAGCAGATAAATGCTCCGACTTTGACTTCAGGTTGGTCTTTGAGCAAATGTAACAGCCGCATTTGGCGAAAATTTATTCCATCATACGAATAAGAAATAATGTAGTCCCCTTTGTAGCGTTTGATTTTATAATACATTTGCTCTATACCGGCGGGAATATCAATATTTGCCCAATCGGAATAACCGTTATTGGTCACACAACTGCCTATCATCGGATATTGCGGGGACTCATACATTATTGAGGCCTTAAACCAGTTTTTTTCATCAATACGCAGCATTATGCCGCACTGGTCAAAACGCCCTTCTATCCTAAACCTCCACCCCACAACAAAGCTAAAATCATCAAACCGACGGGTATAAAAGAAATGCCCGTTATCTTTGGCTACACGGTGATGTGCCGATTGCCAAAAATCAGTCTTATTGTGGGTTAGGACCCGCATGCCGGTTTCTTCAAAATTTACATCTAACGGCTCGTTTAACCATTCAAAGTCACGTAAGGCATCAAGAAGCATTAAAAGTTCCTTACATTTTCATCCGCAAGTGCTGATAATGCTTTTTCCAAATCGGCATTTTTTGTCTTTGGCGCAACAATCTTTAGGGTAACGATTTCGTCGCCCTGGGCTGTTTTGGTCTTCATGCCTTTGCCTTTCAGACGCAACTTCTCTCCACTGGTTGAATAAGGCGGAACGGTTACGGCTACTTTACCGCTGATAGTCGGAATCGTGACTTTAGCGCCCAGAACGGCCTCTTTCATGGTTATCGGAAGTTCGAGCAAAATATTCAAACCATCGGCCGTAAAGTAAGGATGCGGACTGACATTCAGCGTAATTAAGACATCGCCGGGTTCGCCCCCGTTAAAGCCGGGTTCGCCTAAACCTTTAAGGCGCAAAGTTTGGCCATCTTGCGTGCCGGAGGGAATTTTAACATTAATCGTTTTCCCGCTGAGGTTAACCGTACGTTCTGCCCCTTGGGCCGCAGTCAGAAAATCTATCTGCATTGTGTAATTTATATCTTGTCCGCGACGAGCTCTGCGCCCTCCTCGAGCTGAAAATCCGCCCTGTTGCGCTCCGCCGAATTGTGAGAAAATATCATCTCCAAAAATTGATGAAAAGTCAAAGCCTCCGGCATTGCCGCCGCTGAAACCTCCGGCGCCGAAAGGATTACCGCCCGCGCCAAAAGGATTACCTCCGGTGTAGGTGTAATTTTGGTAATTTCCTCCATTAAAGCCTGCGCCGAAACCTGTCGGCTTGCCGTCAGAATCTATTTCCCCGGCATCATATTTCTTACGTTTTTCGGCATTGCCCAAAATATCATAAGCGCAAGAAATTTCCTTAAACTTATCGGCCGCAGATTTGTCGTCTTTATTCAAATCAGGGTGATATTTACGCGCTAATTTTCGATATGCCGATTTTATCTCTGCATCCGTGGCTTCTTTTGAAACACCTAAAACATGATATAAATTTTTGTTCATCTTTTGTTTGGCACTCCTTCCTTATTATTTTTATATAGGAAGAGCCGCTTAATTTTGCAACTCTTTGCAATCAAATGTCGCACGACGCGAAAAATTGCGATACAAAACCGCATCGTGCAAATAAGCTACCTTTTCCCCTTGCTCATAACAATAACGTGATGCTAAATATGCCAGTTCATCTATGCGGACGTCTTTATATTCATAAGTCACGGAATATGGTGTTTTTTCTTTTACAACAACATTTTGGAAAAAACGCTCATAATCCGAATCATAGGCCTGTTTGGCAGGAGTATGAGTGGGCGCGAAAAAACTACAACTTGCGACCAAAGGAATGGCCAGAAACAATATTTTTAACTTATTTTTCATGGCTTTCTTTCTCTTTGCTTGAGAAGATAACAGACTTAGAATCAGCTGACGGCTCAGCAACATTTTCAGATATGTTTTCTACAGGTTCAAAACCATCCATTGCGTGCAATTTTTGCCGCAGACTTAATATTTTGTCCTTAAAATAGTCACTGTTTATGGTTGTTTCTGTCATTGTTCGTCCGTCAACTTTTTATTTTGCTTAATGATAGCATTTTATTCTTAATGCTTTATTAATCAAGCAAACGATAGATGTCTTGTCCGGCTTTTTCCAATATTTGTTGGACTTTGGTATTGGTGGTGTTTTTGGTGCGGGTGTTTTGCAACTTGTTTAACATCCTTTGTAATTTTTGGAGAAAAACCTTATTTTGACGAAGGCTCTCTATATCTTGAACTATCTCTTCATCGTTTATTTTGTAGTTTACTACGGCTTTGAGAGTTGCAATGTATTGCGCATCCTTTTGGGCACTAAATTGCGCCATTGCCTCGCCCTTAAACAGAAATATACTCAGAAATACCGCACAATACAGAATTTTACGCATAACAACCTCCCAAATTTTGTTGCTTTTACTTTTATTTATATTAGCATAACTCTTATTCTTTGCTAATGTATTTTACGAGTTATTAAATATGAAAAAACGCGTTTGGGCTCTCTTGGATAACCGTATGGGAAGCGTCGGACAAATTAAAGGTGTCTTAAATGAGTTAAATCTCAATGTCTATGACATAGAAGAAAAGCAAATCAAATACACCAGATGGGCCGCTTTGCCAAATTTACTTAAAGGGGCTTCTTTGCTCGGTGTCTCAAAGGACAGCATTGCTCAAATTAATTCAAACTTTCCTGATGTTGTGTTGTCTGCCAGCAGACGTACCGCTCCCATTGCTCTTTGGATTAAAAAGAAATCACCTAAAACAAAAATTGTGCAACTGTTGCATCCCGATGTATCAAAGTCAAATTTGCTTAAATTTGACCGCATTTTTTTGCCCGAACATGACAGATATAAACACTCGAAAGGAAACTGTTTTTACACAATCGGGTCTCCGCATAAAGTATCGCAAAAAGTGCTGAATGAAGCGCGTGAAAAATGGGGAAAAGTGTTTGCAAATCTCCCCAAACCCCTTACCGCGGTCATTATCGGCGGAAGCATTAAGGGCAAGCCTTTCAGCCTAAAAAATGCCGAGGTCTTGGCTTTGGAAATTAAAAACCTAAAGAATAGAATCGGCGGTTCCCTTTTGGTGACGGATTCCAGACGTACCGGTGATGAGGCCGAAAAAGTGATTATGAATCATCTCAAAGATATTCCCGCTCATACATTCTTATGGGGAAGTAACGACGAAAACCCACTGTTAGGCTATTATGCCTGCGCAGATAATATCGTGGTTACGGGAGATTCCGTTTCAATGGCCTGCGAATCCTGCGGGACGGGAAGACCTGTTTTTATCTTTACCGGAAAGGATTGGTTAACTCCAAAACATTATCGTTTTGTTCAATCTTTGTATGACGGCGGATATGCCGTTCCTTTGCAAGATAAGTGCGAAAATTTCAGCGGCGGAAAAATTCTTTTCCCGGCCAGAATAATTGCTCAAGAAATTGAAAAACTATAAATATTTTGAAACAGTGGACGTTGCTTCGTACATTTTCGGACGTTTAACCGCAACCACTTTTTGATACATTCCGCCAAAATAGCATGTGCGATGCCATATATAATCCAAATTATCTTTGGCAAAAGTATCTATACTCCTATCCCATAATTTTTCTGCAAAAGGCTGATATAGACGATTAAACATTCTTACAATATAGCGCAGCGGATGCCAGTAATTGGGCTGCGAATAATCAATAAACACTACTTTGCCGTTGTCGCCTATGCTATGGAGCGCATTTTCAACAACTTTGGTCTTGCTTGCTATCGGCAATTCATGAAGGAGCATATAGCATACAACCGTATCATATTCTTCATCTATTTTATCTTCTGCGTTTCCTCGTATGAAATGCATTTGCGGATAAAGCGTTTCGTATTTGCCTTCCATACGGCTTAGTTGTGTACGATTTATATCGACCACATCCAACCGGCCATAATAACCAACACTGTCAGCCAATTCGGCTAATTGATTGCCGAATGTTCCGCCAAGTTGCAATACCTTGCTGTGCATTTCAATTTCACTGCAGCAGGCTTGGATTAATTTTTTATTCATTCCAAATGTAATCAGATTCAAAAGCCAATTTTTATCCAGTAATGCGCTCCAGTTGTAGCTATTATATAATTTTGAGTAAAATAATCTTTGATAAAGCGGCACTCTTATATTTTTTTGCGTTTGAGGAGGTGTCTCGTGAGATATGACATCTTCTGCACCGGCTTTGCTTTCTTCTTTTGCTTCAACTTCTTTTTGTACGTCGCTTATCAATGTTATCATTTTGAGAATCCTTCTTTTAGTAAGTTTTCAACTTGTTGCGCTTCTCTTTCAAACAAATTTGAAAGCCCCGCCAGTCGTGAATTAATTATCTCTAATCCACCGCCGGCCGTCAAGTGGTCTTCCATTTGTTGGCAAAGAGTTGAAAACTCATCCATGCCAAAGGTTTTTGCTCCGGCTTGGCGTGAGTGAAAAAAGTTTTTTAAGAGCTCGGCTTCGGCTTGCAATACCCAACGAGAAACTTTGTTGTGCAATCCATCTCTTGTGTCTGACTTGTAGAGTTGCCAAAGTTCTTGCATTTTGGCCGGACCGAGCTGCTGTTGGTATGATTGCAAGATGTTCATGTTACTCATGATTTATTAATCCTTGGCGCTCTGCCTCACGAACGGCTCCGGTTCGATTGTTTACATTCAGTAATTTTAGAATCGCCGTTACGTGTAATTTTACCGTTCCTTCACTCAGACCTAATTCATAGGCAATTTGTTTGTTGGACTTACCTTCTGCAACGCACTGTAAAACTTCTATTTGACGTGGTGTTAAAAGACGATTTTCGGTTTGTGAGGGCATTATTTCCTCTAGGTTCATCTCTTTTTTGAGCTTTGTGTTCAGCAACTCCGGCGGAATATACACTCCTCCCGAAATGACTAAATTAATTGCGCTTATAATCACCGAATTTGATGATGTTTTGGGAATGTAGCCGGAAACCCCTATATCTATTGTTTTTTGGACAATTTCTTTATCAAATACCGCTGATAAAACTATAATCGGCGTTTCAGGCAGCAAGGCATGAATTTGCGAAAGAGAATCTAACCATTTTCCTCCAGGCATTGCCAAATCCGTCATTAAAAGCGTAAATTGTTTGTCTTTTTGCAAAATGTTAAATATGTCAGTGTAACTATGTGCAAAAACCAGTTCAATATCGGAATAATTTTCATGAAGGATAAATTCCAATCCTTTTAAAAATAATTCATGGTCATCGGCTATCAATACTCTCATCAGCCTTGCTCCCTATAATTGACCCAATCTCCGCTTAGGGCTTGCCAACAACTTAATGCCGCTGCGACTGCCGTTTCCGCTCTTAAAATTCTCGGGCCCAAAGTCACACCGGTACTAAATTCCAAGTGCCTTAGTTTTGATAACTCTTCTTCACTGAAACCACCTTCGGGACCAACTAAAATGGCTATCGGAGCCGGAGCTTTTGCAAAAGCTTCCTTGACGGGAAGTCCTTGTCTGCTTTCATCCATATAGTACAAACGGCGGCTTTTATCCCATTGTGATAAAAGCTTGTTAAGCGGGATGGCTTCTTCTATTGTCGGAATATCCAAACGACGGCATTGCTCACTGGCTTCTATGCTTTGCGCCAGAAACCTGTCTTTTCGTATTTTGTCCGTGTTCGTATAGCGGGTCAGAACAGGTATTAGTTTTCTTACACCCAGTTCTACGGCTTTTTGTATAATAAAATCCGTTTGATCTTTTTTAACCGGAGCAAACAAAAGCCAAACATCCGGAGACAGACTTAAATCTTTGATTTTTTTGATTGCTTTTACTTGCGTTTGCTTCTTGTTTTGAGAAATAATTTGAACTTCATATTCGCCGCTTTGCCCATCAAAACCATAGAAACTATCTCCAACTTGCAATTTCATTACGTTACTTAAGTAATGATGACTTGCCTCGGACAAATCGTATGTTTGTTCGAGGCTAAGCAGTTCGGGTAAGTATAGACGAATAACTGAGCTCAATGAATTACTCTACCTTAATGACAATTAATTTTGTTTCCAATACTTTGACATTGAGAGGATCACTCATATCCAAGCAATCAAAATAAACTGTTTCTTCTCCCGGAGCTTTGGCCTTAAAGACAACATGCAAAAAGTCATCTTCCGTTCTTTCCGATAAATATTCCAGCGATTTGAATTCTTTATCAAAATTCCATTTCAAATTAGCACCGTTTCTGACTTTTAAGTCAATGGTATGACCCATGCCGAGTACGGATTTTGATACCGGTTCCGTCAGCGTAAAGACAATATCTTCATATTCGGAACCTTTATCTGATGCTTGGGCCGCATCTGCGGTTTTGGCTTGCGGCTCCGGTTGGAAGAATACATTGGCTATTCCTTGATAGTCAATCGTTGTATTTTGCGGAACTTTTGCAATTGAAGAACCTCCTTTAGAACCGGAAGTTTCACTCGTGGTTGAACCGCTTACCATGCGTGAGTTATCTGTAGAATTTTCTTGTCTGGGAGCTGTTTGTTGTCCATAAGCTTCTCCAAACATTAAACATAATCCCAAAGCCATTCCTATTACTTTAATGTGAGACATATGCCCTCCTTACACCTCATAAAAGCTCTGTATAAAATTATTAGTCTCTGTTAATTTATACCAGATGTGTTAATGAATAGATAACATTAGATAACTTTCAATAAAATAATTTAGGGCAAAACAAATGATTATTACTATTGACGGTCCGGCCGCCGCCGGAAAAGGAACGCTGGCTTCTCAGCTCGCACAAAAATATAAGTTGGCTTATTTTGATACCGGTATGGTTTATCGCGCCGTCGGCTTGTTGATGAGACTTAATCATTTTGACCTTAACGACGAAGACAAGGCTGAAAGTTTAGCTCAAAAATTAACTTTTCCGCAAATGATGGAACTTTCTCAAAACCCGGAATTCAGAAGTTCGGAAGGCGGGGTCGCAGCTTCGATTGTGTCTTCGCAACCAAGGGTTCGAGCTGCCCTGCTTAAAATGCAACAAGATTTCGCGCTCAATCCGGTTTTTGCCGACGGAGCACCTGCAAACGGCGCAATCTATGACGGACGAGATACCGGAACGGTTGTCTGCCCTAATGCCGATGTTAAATTCTTTATCAGTGCATCAACCGAAGTGCGTGCAAAACGCCGGTTTGAAGAACTCAAAGCAAAAGGCAAAAACACACCGTTTGAAAAAGTTTTGCAAGATATGGTGGAGCGCGATGAACGCGATGCAAAAAGAGCCACCGCACCGATGAAACCTGCTGAAGACGCCTATGTGTTTGATACCTCGGATATGCGTATTCCAGATGTGGTGCAAAAGGCCGAAGAAATTATTGAAAACAAGTGCTAAAAAATTGGCTTAACACAAAGAAAATACTTGAAATTTTAATTTTTAATTGTATAAATACCCTAACTTTAGGTTTATGGGTGCGCATAACCTATCGATTTAACTCGCACAAGTCCGTTTCTTTTTTATATTCGAAATTGGCATTTTTTTGAAATTACTTTTTATATGACAAATACTGAATTCCAAATTCCTGAAACAAACGAAAACTTCGAAGCTCTCTTAAACGAGCAATTCGGTGACAAAAATCTCACCGGTTCGGTTGTTAAAGGAACTATCGTTCGCGTTACTCCCGATTTTGCTTTGGTTGATGTCGGTCTTAAATCCGAAGGCCGTATTCCTTTGCGTGAATTTGGTCAAAACGCAGAACTCAAAGCCGGCGACAAAGTTGAAGTTTATGTTGACCGCTATGAAGACAAAGACGGTCAAATCGTTCTGTCTCGCGAAAAAGCTCGTCGTGAAGAAGTTTGGCAAGATCTTGAAAAATCTCTTAACGCAGGTGAAAGAGTTACCGGTGTTATCTTTGGCAGAGTTAAAGGCGGATTTACCGTTGACCTTAACGGCGCTATCGCTTTCTTGCCGGGTTCTCAAATCGATATTCGCCCAATTCGCGATATTACCCCGTTAATGGGTATTCCTCAACCGTTCCAAATCTTGAAAATGGACAAGGTTAGAGGCAACATTGTTGTTTCTCGCCGCGTTGTTTTGGAAGAAACAAGAGCTGAAGCTCGCGCTGAATTAATCGATACCTTGAAGGAAGGTTCTGTTCTGGAAGGTGTTGTTAAAAACATTACCGATTACGGTGCATTTATTGATTTGGGCGGTGTTGACGGCTTGCTCCACGTTACCGATATTTCTTGGAAACGTATTAACCACCCGAGCGAAGTTCTCTCCGTTGGTCAAACCGTTAAAGTTCAAGTTATCAAATTCAATGAAGATAACCAACGCATTTCTTTGGGTATGAAACAACTCGAAAGCGACCCATGGCAATCCGTTGCCGAGAAGTATAAAGTTGGTGAAATTTACAAAGGTAAAGTTACCAATATTACTGATTACGGCGCATTCGTTGAACTCGAAGACGGTATCGAAGGTTTGGTTCACGTTTCTGAAATGAGCTGGACTCGTAAAAACGTTCATCCGGGCAAAATCGTTTCTACTTCTCAAGAAGTTGAAGTTAAGGTTTTGGAAGTTGATCCGGAAAAGAGACGTATCAGCCTCGGCATTAAACAATGCACTCCTAACCCTTGGGCTGCTTATGTTGAAGAGCATCCGGTCGGGTCTATCATTGAAGGCAAAATCAAAAATATTACCGAATTCGGTTTGTTTGTTGGTTTGTCCGATGAAATCGACGGTATGATTCACCTCTCTGACATCTCTTGGGATAAACCGGGTGAAGAAGCTGTTAAAGACTATGTTAAAGGTCAAGATATTCAGGCTAAAATTATTGATGTTGATGTTGAAAAAGAACGCATCAGCCTCGGTATTAAACAATTGTCTGAAAATAACGTAGCTGCCGCTTTAGAAGAAATTAAAAAAGGCGATGTTGTTAAAGCAACCGTTGTCAGCATTGAAGACAAAGGTGTTAACGTTGAAGTTAACGGCGTTAATGCTTTGATTAAAAAAGCTGACTTGTCTAAAGATAAAGCTAACCAGAACCCTGAAAACTACAAAGAAGGCGATGTTTTGGAAGCCAAAGTTACTTCAGTTGACAAGAAAAACAACAAGCTCGGCTTGTCGGTTAAAGCTTTGGAAATTGAAGAAGAAAAGAAAGCTTTGGAAGAATATTCATCTACCGCTTCAAGTGGTTCCAGCTTAGGTGACGCTTTAGGCGAAGCTTTGAAGAAAAACGCTTAACTTTTTATAGAAGTTAGCAAAAACACCCTTCGGTCTGCCGGAGGGTGTTTTTTTTGCGATTCGGACAAAGGGTTTGCGATTCGGAGAAAAATTAACTTTTATTTTGAGCGAATCGAAAAAATATTTTTAATGTGACTCAATGCGAATCTGGATAAGGCTTTGCGCGAATCGATATAAGCGACAAAAAAATCTGAATAATATTTTGTTAATAATTAAACAGATAGAATCGAGCCAAATCGATTTATTTTTCACAAGTTCTCCAGAAAAGAGAGCTTCTTTGACAAGGCCGAAGTCATGACGAAACGTTCTTTTTCAGTTTGCTTTTATTTAAGTTTATTATGCGGGGTTATATTTCCCTACTCTGTGACTTTGGCCGCAGATCCGGTAACTATTATATGTCCGGGCGGAGATTGTGATAATCAAACAATAGATAACAGCGGTATAATTTCGGTAGAATCCGGCGGTGTTGCTAACAATAATACTATCAATGATACAGGGCAAATTGTTGTAAATGCTGACGGCGTTGCTAACTCTACTACGGTTAACACCGGCGGATCGATGATTGTTACCGGTGGCGGAACAATTAATACCACAAATGTTGAAGGTGGTTTGGTTCAAGAATTAGTTGACGGTATTGCTCAAGATACGACTGTTAACTCCGGCGCATTCACAACACAAGGAAACGCCTCTGGTACAATTGTAAATTCGGCAGGGACTACCGTAGCCGATAAAACTTACCAAGGTTTTGAAGTTTCGGGAACAGGTACCGCAGATACGACTACCGTTAATACGGGCGGAACAATGTTGGTAAAAGACGGCGGTTCCGCAACGGGAACAATGATTGAAGGCGGCGTGGTCGAAGTTAGGTATGATGTACCGGCTGATACAGGCGATGCAGGTGATACCGGTGATACAGGCGATGCAGGTGATGGCACAACAGAGGTCTCATCTTCTATTGTTTCAAATACGACGATTAACAGCGGCACCCTCAACGTTGAAACAGGCGGCGTTGCAGATGGCACAATTGTTAATAAAGACGGAGTTATGAATGTTAATAACGGCGGAAGTGCTGACAATACTTCTATAAAAGAAGGTGTTGTTAATGTTACTGACGGAGGTAGCAGCAATCAGACTACCCTTGATGGAGGAACATTAAATCTGTCCGGAAGCGGCACAGCTTTTTCAACTACTGTTGATGCGCAAGGAGAAGTCGTTGCTCAAGATACTTCTTCCGTTGTTAGTGCGACGCTTAACTCAGGCACCTTGACCCTGGAGGGTAGTGCCTCGGCAAATAATATTATTGTGAATGATGGCGGATTGGTTGATGCATCCCAGACTAACGGGGTTATCGATGGCTTGACGGTGAATGACTTAGGTTCTTATCACTTGACTACCGACAGCAACGTTACAGATGCTAATCTTTACGGACAACATTATGATACTCTTTTTAACCAAGGTATGGGCGATGGTATCATTGTCGGCGGAGACAGCCAACTTGATGTCTTAGATAAAGCTAAACTTTCAAATACCGTTCTGCAACACAGCGGTTTGCTTGTTGTGCAAAGCGGCGGTGAAATATCCGACACTACTGCCAATGAGTATGGGGATATTAATGTTAATGCGGGTGGAAGCGCAAGTAACACTACCCTAAACGATAACAGCTCCATGATTGTGGACGGAACAATTGTGAATACAGTGGTTAATGCCGGAGGACACAAAACCGGTGTGGATACGCAAGTGGAAGGCTTGGAAATTAATTCCGGAGGTATGGCCTTTAATACTACAGTTAATCAAAACGGTACAATGTTGGTTAATGACGGCGGTAATGCAGATAACACTGTAATCGACAGCGGAACACTCACAACAAACAGCGGGGCCGAATTAAATAATCTTGAGGCTCTCGGAACAGCTAATTTGGCTTTAGCCGACGGAACAAACTTAATCGGAAAAGTTGCTGTTTCTCAAGGGGCTACTTTGGGCGGAACTTATGACTACGGAAATATTTTTGACAACGCAAATATTTCTTCTTTGACTGTTGTAAACGGTATTAATGAAAAGTTCAATAATACGCTGGAAGCTACTGCTGCCGGAAAGAATCTGACTTTTGCAGATGGCAGCTATAAGGTATCTTCTGACGGAACTAACGGCTCAACAACCCTAAACGGTTGGAGCAGTCTTGACATTGGTAATGAAAATACTGCAGCTAATGTTGCCGTTGTCGGCAATTTGGATATGACCGATAAAAGCAGTGCCATTACAGTGCATCAGGGGTCAACACTTGATTTCTCAGAGGCTGATAATGTTAATATCTTGGGGTCAATCGTCAATGCCGGTGATTTAAATATGATAAGTGCCGGCGCCCTTTCTGAGGAAAAAAATAATACGGCCACAATTGAGGGAAATTATGTCGGTGAGGGAAGTTCTACAATTTCTTTGAAAATTGACCCGCAAAACAATATTTCTGATAAATTAATCGTAAACGGTGATTTACAAGGTAGTTCGGAACTTAACCTTAATTTATCTTCTGCGGCTAAAACTAACGAAAAAATCTTGTTCTTAGAAGCTCCAAACGATGACTTATCTACTTCTGCAAATTTCACAATTTGGCGTGTTAACGGAAATCCTTATCTTTGGGATGCTTCAAGCGATGGCAACAACTGGTATGTCGGAATGGCTACTCAGGGCAATAAAACCGGTGTTTATTCTGAGGCTCTTGCTTATATGGGCTTGCCTCACGCCGCTTTGGAACAGACAAGGAGCGTCGTTTATAACGTTATCAATAAAATTAACTTAAGAAACAATAATCTGGTTGATAACCGTGTTATGCATTCTCCTCAATATCGTTATTACAGCAAGGGTATTGAAAACTTTTATAATAACTACAATTTCTGGATTATGCCTATTTACCACTCTATCTCTAATGAAAGCTCCATAAACTATGATGCAGATATTATGGGCGGTGAAGCCGGCATTGATATTTATAATGACACAAACAACCGAATCGGCGTCTTTGCTTCTTATCGTCAAGGTGACTATGATTTTGACGGCGAGGCTGACAAATTCTTTGCAAGATATGGCAGCGATATTGACATTGACAGCTATTTAGGCGGACTTTATTTCAGACATAACTGGCAAAATGCCTGGACTTTGGCTACAGTTTACGGCGGTATCCAACAAGCCGATATTAAGACCAAAGACGATATTACTTCCGACAGCGATGCTACAGAGTTCGGAGCAGCCTTGGCCGCAGGTTATGTCTATAACATTAATTACAGTTTTAACATTGAGCCCAGCGCCATACTCAGTTTTACATCTATCAGCTATGATGATGCAAAAGATATATATGGCAAAACGGCAGAATTTGATACGCTTACATCTATTGAGGCTGATTTAGGTGTGAAATTTGAACAAACCTGGAATCTGGATAGCGGCTTTGCAAAAGCTTATATCAGACCGAGCATTCTCTTTAATTCGGTCTCCGGAAGTGATGTAAAAATAACCAACTTTATTGATAACTCTCCCGAAATAGACGACGGAACGTTTGCTCGTTTGGAAATTGGTGGAAGTGCTGATCTCAGTAAATTTTTCAGCTTGTATGCGACCGCTCGCGCTACTGCCGGAAGTGATTATCAAGATGTGGCTATTACCGCAGGGCTAAACTATGTTTTTTAACACAGAAGCGTTGAAAAACATAAAAAGATAACGGCAGAAGCCGAGGTCTTCTATTAATCCTAGCTATTATTATTCTCCCCATCCCCATTATCATTATGTATTTTTTAAGATTATGATTAATATATTAGGTATAACAGATTATTAAAAAGCCCAAATAAAGGAGATTTATACATGTATAATAAAACATTGACGGTTGCCGCTTTAGCTTTGGCTCTCGGTATTTCAAACGCAAATGCTGAACTTGTCACTCAGCCTTTACCAAAACCAAACATGATTGGCGGCAAAACCCTGATGCAAAGCCTGCAGGAAAGACGGACTGCGCGTGAATTCGGCAGACGTGCCGTTAATGACCAAACTTTGGCTGATATGCTGTGGGCAGCGGTTGGTGTCAATCGCCAGGATGGCAAAAGAACCATTCCGACCGCCCGCGACAGCCAAGATTTATTTGTTTATGTCTTAAAAAATGACGGTGTATGGCTTTATGACGCTAAGGTTCACAAACTTATTCAGGTTTCGGACAAAGACCTGCGTGCAAGCCTTGCAACTCAAGAATTTGCTAAAGATGCCGCCTTGGATTTGGTTTATGTGTCTACAAACGAAAATTCAATGTATGGCGCTATGCATGCCGGTTCGGCTTATCAAAATGTCGGGCTTTATTGTGCCGACAAAGGTTTAAACAATGTGGTTCGCGGCTATTTTGACAAAGATGCCCTGGCAAAAGAGCTTAACCTCAATGATAAGCAACAAGTCATTATTACTCAAGCAATCGGCTGGCCAAAAGAGTAAAGGCTATATTTTTACTCGCTTTTTAAATTTAGATAAAAAAACTCTTGTCAAATGAAACTTTTGACATTATGAATAGTGTCGTCCGTGGATAGATGGCCGAGTGGTCGAAGGCGCACGATTGGAAATCGTGTATACCCCTAAAGGGTATCCAGGGTTCGAATCCCTGTCTATCCGCCATTTATACAAAACCCTGCCCAGCGCGGGGTTTTGTCGTATCTGCGGCGGATGCAAAATTTTACAGAAGGAAACCGGGTCAATCCCATTTTTTAAAAACAAAAAAGGCCGCTAACAAAATAAACAAAAAGCCGACAATTTCATTCCATTTCAGCCCTTCTTTAAGGTAAAAAGCCGAAAAAAACGCGAAAACGACAAGAGTGATAATTTCCTGCATAATTTTCAACTGGGGAGCACTGTAATAGTCGTGACCGATACGGTTGGCGGGAACTTGCAGGCAATATTCAAAAAAGGCAATTCCCCAACTGACCAGAATAACAATCCACAGAGCCGTTGACTTATACTTGAGATGTCCATACCAGGCAAAAGTCATAAAAATGTTCGAAAAGACAAGCAAAATAATCGGGTAAAACGGTCTCATTCTCTATCCCCTGAAAAAAATTATTGTCCTGTTTCGGATAATACGAATGCCGCGGCCGAATTTCAAGGTATTTTTACTTCGTATAAATCCGGGCTTTATGCTTTTTCCCTGTTGTTTGAACAGGAATTGTCAAAAAAAATTAATAAATCTTCAAGAAAAATATCGTATAATAAAGTGTTGTTGAGAGATTTAGGAGGCTTGATTATGAACCTGTTTGACAAAAGCACACCAAACGCGCCAGGAGGAGCTGAGCGCCCCGCAGCAGAAACCCCGAATGTATCTCCGCGAATCCGGGAGCATTCGAGTGAAGAGCTATTGAAAAAATTATCCATCAAAGCTCCGGTGCAGATGCATGCCCCGGCAGCCGCTTCGCCGGCGGCCCCCGGTCAGGAAGCTCCTGCCTCCGCCGCTCCGGCACAGAACAAACCGCAAGCTGCCGGCCCGACCGTTATTCAGGCGTCTCACGGGGCAAAGATCAATCCGGATGTCGATTTGTCCTGCAAAGTCAGTTCCGGACTGATTAATGAGGTCAAGTTTTCAGACGTTTATGTCACTCCCGACAAAAGATGTTATATTTGGAGCGGTCGCACCAACTGCGGCTTAAAAATTGTTACTTTTGATGATTT
>CALXZH010000033.1 GCA_944393175.1 uncultured Alphaproteobacteria bacterium
AAATAAAGAATTTACTTGGTTCCTTTTTTTAAGATACATTAGACTTTATTTATATTTATTTTTAACAATAACATAAATACCGTCTGCGTATCCTCTTCTCTCTTATTCACTCTGTTCTATAACTCGCCAGGTCTTTGTCCGCTCGGCTTTCATCAAGCTCCGCTCCCCAGCGACAAGGGCGTTTATATGTCATCAAAACTCAGATGTCAATAACTTTTTTCAAAAAAATTTATGAAAGTTGTTAAAAAAATTTTGATAGCATATAACCGCTTGATATGGCGAGATATTATCAGCAAAAAATTTTGCTGTCAAGAACTATATAATAACAAAAAATTAAGAATTTCTCCCCATAATGGTAAAGATTAGGGATTCTTCAAGAAAATAACCCGTGGGATTCTCAAATATTTGGCTTGAAAGATTCGCTGTAAATATACTATATTAGTAAAGGTTAATAACATTTATTAGGAGGCTGCTATAGCTAAAGAAATGACAAATGCGCCAGTACGAGAAGATGACGGACCACGCATTAATGAAGACATTAAAGTAAAAGAGGTACGTTTAATTGATGAAAACGGTGAGAACCGAGGTATTGTTTCCATAAAAGAAGCATTGGAGCTTGCATCTGAAGCCGGACTTGATTTGATAGAGATTTCGCCGCAAGCTGTCCCACCGGTATGTAAGATATTAGACTACGGCAAATATAAATATGAAACTCAAAAGCGCAAGAACGAAGCCAGAAAGAACCAAAAAGTCATTGAAATCAAAGAATTAAAACTTCGCCCGATGATTGACACCCATGACTATGAAGTCAAAATCAAGCAAGCCAAAAAGTTTTTAGCTCAAGGCAACAAGGTCAAGTTCACCATGCGTTTCAAAGGACGCGAGATGAGCAATGACATGGGCAAAAATGTTCTAAACAACATTTTGGAAGACTTAGAAGGTTTGATAAAAATCGATTCGGAGCCAAAAATGGAAGGCCGTCAAATGATGATGATGGTTTCTCCGGCATAAAAACTCGATTCTATTTTTTCAAGGGTGGAAGTTCCACCCTTTTCTTTTATCTCTAAACTATTAATAACCTGTTTTTCATATAGCAAAAAGCAATAAATCATCTTATAGTTACCTTAACATAACGAGGTATAAAAAATGAAAGATGTAAAAGACCTAACCAAACATGAGGCTGAACTTGAGCTTAAGCGCATTGCTGAGGAAATGGCAAAATCAGACATTGCCTATTATCAAAACGACAATCCTTATTTAACTGATGCCGAGTACGATTCGCTCAAGAAAAGAAACGAAGAAATAGAAGCTCGTTTTCCGGAGCTCATTCGAGCTGACAGCCCCTCAAAAAAGGTCGGCGCCGCCATCAAAAGCGGATTCGGCAAAGTACCGCACCGTTTTCCGATGCTCTCTTTAGGTGATGTTTTCAGCATTGAAGAAGTTGATGATTTTATTTTAGGCGTCAAACGATTCTTAAACACCTCCAATGACATTATCTTTATGGCCGAACCCAAAATTGATGGTCTGTCTTTTTCGGCGCGGTATGAGCATGGTCGATTCGTTTTGGGTGCAACACGCGGTGACGGCACCACCGGCGAAAACATTACCGACAACTTGCGCACAATTGCCCAACTGCCGCAAACACTCCCCGCCGGAGTCCCTGATGTGTTAGAAGTAAGGGGTGAGGTTTATATGGCCAAAGAAGATTTTTTTGCCATTAATGAAAAATACCTTGCCGAAGGCAAAAAAGCCTTTGCCAACCCACGCAATGCCGCAGCTGGTTCTTTGCGCCAGCTTGATGCCAACATTACCAAGGAGCGCAAGCTCAGCATTTTTGCTTATACTTGGGGCGAAGTCTCTCAAAGATGTTGGAACTCGCAAGCCGAATTTTTTGAACGTTTACGGGAATGGGGCTTTCCGATTAACCCGTTAAATAAACTCTGCCACACGATTAAGGATGTTGAAGAAAACTTTAATCACCTTATGGAGATTCGCGCCCAACTTTCTTATGATATTGACGGCATTGTCTATAAGGTTAACGACATTGCCTTGCAAGAGCGCCTTGGCTTTTTGACCCGCACACCACGCTGGGCGATTGCGCATAAATTTCCGGCCGAGCAAGCCCTCACCCGCATCAAAGCCATCCGCGTACAAGTCGGCCGCACCGGAGCTCTTACCCCGGTTGCCGACCTTGAGCCGATTAACGTCGGCGGTGTAATTGTCTCACATGCCACCTTGCATAATGAAGATGAAATCAAACGCAAAGACATCCGCGTCAACGATATGGTTGTGGTACAACGTGCCGGTGATGTAATCCCGCAAATTGTCAAAGTCATTTTGGAAAAGCGACCGGCGGATTCGCAAGAATTTATCTTTCCGCATACTTGTCCGGAATGTGGTGCCCATGCAATCCGAGAGGAAGACGAAGCCGTCCGCCGTTGCACAGGCGGTCTCACCTGCCCGGCTCAAGCAATTGAGCGACTGATTCACTTTGTTTCCCGCGAAGGATTTAATATCGACGGCCTGGGTGATAAAATTATAGAAGATTTTTATCACGAGGGAATTTTACACTCTCCGGCAGATATTTTCACACTTGAGCAACGCAATGATGACGGTGACTTGTTCTCTCATCAAAAAAATTCTGCCTTACATTTGGAGTCGCGTGCCGGCTGGGGCAAAAAATCGGTTGAAAATTTATTTCAGGCCATCAATCAACGACGCCTTATTTCTTTGCCGCGGTTTATCTATGCGTTAGGAATTCGCCAGGTAGGAACGGCCACAGCCCGATTAATTGCACAGCATTATGGCAATTTTACACATTTTATGACGGATATGCAAAATAAAGAAACCGCCAAATTAGTACAAATTGACGGCATCGGCGGCGCCATGGCCAAAGACATTGTCGAGTTTTTCCAAGAAGAGCATAACATAAAAACCATCCAAGACCTTTTGCAACAAGTCCGTGTTGAAGACTATGAAGACAAGACCGATTACAACTCGCCCATTGCCGGCAAGACGATTGTTTTCACCGGCACATTAGAGCGCATGGCCAGAGCCGAAGCCAAAGCCCAAGCCTTGAGCTTGGGTGCCAAAGTTGCAGGCTCTGTTTCCAAAAATACCGATTATGTCGTCATGGGGGCAGATGCCGGCTCCAAAGCCACCAAGGCCAAAGAACTGGGCGTCACCATTTTGAGTGAAGAAGAATACATCAATCTAATACAATCATAATATAAAAACCTCTGAAAGTATTTCAGAGGTTTTTATTTGTCAGATTTATGGTTAACTTATACTTTAGATATATCATAAAAAAGCAATAGACGCAATCTTATTTTTGCCAAATTAGACAAAGTTCATAAAACTGAAACAATTATTCAGTATCTACTTCCAAAAAGAAGAAATCATAAGATTTCGCAACATAGACATTCACAAACATAATCAAAACGGAACCGATTACCAATTCGCCCCATCCGTTTAACAAACAAACCTTATCAACATATTCAATTACAACAGCCGCAAGATTGCAAACTAAAGCTACACAAAAGAAACGCCAATAATTTCCCGTCGTTCTACGCCAAGCATTACGCAAAGAACCACTACGACCGATTACAGAAGAAATCCAAGCAAACAAAGGACGATAAAAAATAAGCGGCGTGATAAAAAGCAAAATTACTTGTATAATCAAGTCATAAATATTATTTTCATCAACATATTGTTGAATAAAACCAACGGCATATTCATCTAAAACATCAACCGGCAAACCTAAAAACAAAGGCAAAAAAGGCAAATAAGCCAAAAATGTAGCCAAAGCTAAAGTCAAAAACAAAATTTTAGTAGATGGCACCAAACTATCAAACACTTTTCTGGTGAGCCAATAAGGTTTCCTATCGAAATAGAAGCGGAAGAAAAAGCAATTAAACCAATAATAAAACACACACCAAAAAACGAACCAAATACTTCCCATTCCGCCCAAGAGCTTAAATCCAATCATCAGCAATAAAAAATTGGCACACACGAAAGCGGCAAACATTTTAGAATGTTCTTTAATGTAATTCCAAGCTTCCACGACACAATTTATGATTGGAAATTTTTTTATTGAATGATCAGTCATTATCCTTGCCTCAATTTTATCATAAGGAAAGTACTGGTAAAATTAAGCCTTGTCAATCATTATAAATAACCACCAAAGCTTAAGATTTATTTTACTTGCCTAAAAATAACCCAAAAAGCTGCCTTGTTTTACAAGGCAGCCGCATATGGTAAGAAAATAATATTATTTAACACACCCTGTTTCGCTATAATCGCAACAACGAAACAGTTTATTTTGACATTTATCACACCACTTATACCCAGTGAAACCACATTTACTTTTTGGCGAAGTTATATCTGCAGCATAATAAGTACTAATGCGAGTATCATAAAAACCATTAGAAACAGGATACGTAGCACAGCCTACTTTAGTAGAATTATCTTGACCATAAAGACAAACACTACTGTTAGTATCACCTATTATAAAACCATCTAAGGGCGTAAACTCGCCAAGAGCTTCCGTATTGCCATAGTTAATAACTGGGATGATAGTGGAACCTGAACAAATATAAAGACCATCTGAAATGCCGTACCTATATAAATTACAAAAACTACTACCTCCCGATCCTCCAGAAGATGCTCCAAAATAATATGACAGCAAATGATTTGCATCATTAACCGTGGAACTTAAGAAAGTCATATTAGTGCCTAAATAGAAACCAGCAGCTACAGCTTTTTTTGCTGCACTAACTAATATATCTTTATTTTGATAAATGGTATAAAGTTCTTTATAGCTCGGAATATACCAATGACCATTACCATACCATACTGTACTAGACACCGTAGTAGTATCTCTAAAATCTATGTTACTACACCACTCCACCCTAATATACCGACTAGTCACCTGCCCTGTACAAAGGCCGCCAAATCCACCTTCAAAGTTAGCTTCTACTATGCTCCCTGCTGGAGAAAGGGTGGTAAATAATTTTTTAGAGTTTTCTGCACCATCCGTACCACAATCAACCAAAGCTTTAGCCGGTGAGCAATATTCTCCCTGTAAACCACCATACATTAAAAAAGACGTCTCTGTCGTTACCATTGGCCCAAAAGCTAATTTTTTAATCGGATCAAAAACAATACCGACAAGCGTTCTTCCAGACGTATAAGTTGATGAACAAGACCCATCCGTATAAAGAAAAGAACCCACCGTGCATCCCTCAATCACGGGTGTTTGTTTGCAATAATATTTTGATGTATCAAACGGACATTTAATAGCTGGTTTTGAGGCGCATTGAGCCTCTGTCTGCGTATACCCCAAGGCAGCACAATCAGGCGCCTGAGTACAAGTTACATCAGCATAAACCAAAGAGCTCCCGCCACAAAGCAAAGCAACCAAAGACATTAGTTTAATTGACTTATACATATCCGTTCTCCTTAATCAAAATCACAAAAGACAGCAGCCGTATTATAAGGGCATTTCATATATGGATAATCACCACATTCGCTTACACTATTGACATATCCCAATTTGGCACAATCTGTTTCCGGTTTTGTACACCATCCTATGTATCCGGTTAAGCATCCGAGCATACAATACTTTTGAGAACAATCTTCATAATCACAATTCATGCCGACGGGACAAGTTGCCGACGAACATTTATATTCGCAAGTTTTGCAATTATTGTAATATTTTATACCATTCATCAGGCAATAATTACTTGGAGTAACCGGTCCCAAATCCGAACAAGTCATATTATACCCGCTTTTGCATTGGCAAGAAGTATAATAGGTCACACCGTTCTTAACACATCCCTTGCCAACACCTTGTTGATTTAAGCCATTACAAGTTTGATTATAATTACTTGGACAAGTACATTTTGTATAATAAGTTACACCATTTTCACTACAGCCGATTCCCTCCGGTACTTGAGGAGAGACACAGCTTGAAACTTTATAAACACTCTTATTACAATAACATTTATATTTGCCGCCGCAGCTCTCATTACTGATTGTTTTAGGCGCCGCACACTGACTTTTTGTATAATTATAACTTGCGTCGCAACATTCCTTAAAATAAGCGGAGTTATAAGGACAAACTTCAATCAAATTACCCCCGGGACAAGTTGTAATATTATATCCCAGTGCTTTGCAGGTATCAGGAGATTTATCATTAAAATTAAGCGAATTATTAAATTGAAGACTATCATCGCCGGTAATAAAAGAAACCGAAGCTTGCGCACCAAAAGAAATTAAAGAGAAAAAAGCTCCCCATAAACACACACGTAGAAATTCTTTCATCTTTAACCTCCTTCACAAAAATATCAACATTACAGTCACACCCAAACTTCACCCGCAAGCTCTAAATCTCAATTTCACCAAAATCCTAAACAGCTTGCCAAACAATAAAACTTTCGTTTCAACAAAACTTGATGTTTTCTGTAAAGTATCAAAAAAGAAAAGGCGAAAACAAAGGTGTACTATATAAGTTTGGCTTTGGTTCA
This sequence comes from uncultured Alphaproteobacteria bacterium, assembly GCA_944393175.1. GTDB lineage: Bacteria > Pseudomonadota > Alphaproteobacteria > RF32 > CAG-239 > Scatocola. The sequence goes on from CALXZH010000033.1 coordinate 6,528, forward strand.
GTATAACGTTTCCGCCTTCCCTTTATGTGAACTGAAAATTAGTTTTAAATTCACAATAAAATTGTTAATTTTGCTAATCTCAGCTACTAAATTAATAATATATTATTAGTTTTTATGAGTCAAGAGCAAAAATTACAAATTTATGATGTATTAAGATTCATAACAAAATAGGAATATGCGGGTATGACAAAAGACAATTTTGCAATTTTACTTGGAAAGCGTATCCGAGAACTCCGAAAAATAAAAGGTATCAGTCAACTTGAACTGGCCTTTGATATGGATATGTCCATGAATACCATATCTTATATAGAGCTTGGGAAAATTTCCCCTAAAATTGAAACACTGCAAAAAATAGCAGAAAAACTTGGGATTTCTATGGCAGAATTATTCGAATTTTCTGACACACAGCCTCAAGACAAAGTTACCCGCAAAAAGATTGAAGATATTAGTCACAAATTAAAACCTTTTGATAAAGATTTTTTAGATTTGGTAGACAAAGCCATAGACTTGCTGATTAAAGCTCAACAAGCCCAATAGCCCCTATTTTTTTATTTTCTGACAATAGTTAATTAATTGACGCATCCAAAGGATTAAAGCGGAGCAACATGGTGTTCCATTTATCATATTTGTCAGCATATTTCTCGGCAAAGATTGAATAAGGAGCGCAAATATAAACGGCTCTGCGCGCACTATCTGCAACGGAACGGAAATGCGTATCCGAATTATAGCGGCTGCTGTCCAAAATATCTACTTTGCGCACACTACCGTCCTTGTTCAAAAAGGCGCGGATTTCAACCACCATATCTTTCACACCCATTGCTCCCGGATCAAGGTTCCAACAAGCGCGCAAGCGTCCGGCAATAGCATCAATTTCAGAAATTGACAATTCGCTGAAATAAGAACCGCCGGTACCGCCTTCAATACCCATATTATTGACTTCTGTTCCTTCTTTGATTGTTGCAGTCTGCGAGGTATTGCCGACTTCTTTTTCCAAGGCATCAACGGATGCCAACAAACTCTTTAACGGGTTAGCCAGTTTTGGCTTTCCTTTGTCCGCCTGTTTTTCTTCTTTTTTGGGTTCAGGTTTGGGTTTAACTTTTGGTTTTGGCTTAGCCTGCGGAACGGGCACAGCTTTTTTCTTAACCTTCTTCACCGGTTTTTTAGGTTGCGGCGCTACCAAATAATCTTGCTTTGGCTCTTCAGCCTTAACCTCTTTGGGAGCCGGAGCTTCGTCTTGCTCTTCAGCCACCTCGCGTTTATCATCTTTCTTTGGTTCTTCTTTGGTATAATTATTTTCAATTTTGCGTTTAACGCGACTTGCAGCTTTATCTTCTTTACCCATTTTTGCCTTAGGCGGAAGATTAGTCATTTCTGAAATTTTCACATTATTCAAATCGACAATAATCGGTACTTGGTTGAGTGTCGTTTTATTATGCCAAAAGAGTGGTAAGTCAACCACCATCAGCAAAAACGCCACCAAGTGCAGAGCAATAGATTTGTATAATGCCTGTTTCATGAGTTATTTTTTCTTCCTGCCGCTATAAGGTTGCGGTTCGGTTTTCAACCCGACCTTGTCAAAGCCGGCCTCTTTAAGCAAAGCCATCAAGCCGATGACGCGACCATATTCTGCACCGGTATCACCCGAAATGGTCACACTCAAGGTTGAATTTTCGCCGCGAATAGCTTGCAATTTTGCAACAATCTCATCAGCCGGAACTTCCGTCTTACCGATGTAATAATAGCCTTCTTTATCCACGCTGATGTTGACAGATGTATCTTCCCCGTTTAAGGCTTTACCCCCGACTTTAGGCAAATCAAGAGCAATACCTGATGTCATCAACGGAGCTGCCACCATAAACACCACCAGCAACACCATCATCACATCCATCAGGTTGGTCATATTAATATCGGCATTGCGGCGACTGACATAGCGTGATGCTCTGCGGCCTCCTTGCTGTTGTTGCACAATATATCCCATGTTTATTCTCCGGCCATATCGGCTTTAATGGCAGTATCATCAATTTCACGAGACAAGATGCTGGAAAATTCAGCCATAAAATTTTCTAGCTTTTTGGCAAAGCGATCAATATCGGAAGAAATTTTGTTATAAGCCACCACAGCCGGAATAGCGGCAATCAAACCGAATGCGGTTGTAAACAAAGCCTCGGCAATACCCGGAGCCATAGCCGACAAAGAGTTGCTTTGAGTTGCGGCAATGGCGTTAAAGCTGTTAATAATACCCCAAACCGTACCAAACAAACCAACCAACGGAGCAACCGAACCGGTTGATGCCAAAAAGCCCATACGTGTATCGAGCTCATCTAATTCTTTATCCATAGAAACCATCATGGCTTTTTCAATACGTTGTTGCAAAGACACACCGCGAATGCCGCGATCGGTTTTAGACTTAAGAATATTCGTTCTTTTCCACTCTTTCATAGCGGCCACAAACATTGCCGACATTGGGTCTCGCGGACGATTACCGACAGCTTCGTAAAGCCTGTCTAACGAGCCGCCGGACCAAAATTTTTCTTCAAAACTTTTGGTAAATTGCTTGACCTGACGCAGTGTTCCGATTTTTTCAATAATAATCGCCCAAGACCAAACCGAAGCGGCAATCAAACCAATCATAACCACTTTGGTCACCATATCGGAGGCCCAAACCAAATCCCACATTGACATTTGCTCAGCGGCGGTTGAGGCCACATTTGTTAAAGTTTCCGTATCCATAGTATCTCTCTTATCAGCAAATAAATAAAGGTTGCGCATAAAATTTAAGCGCAAGTTAGCACAAATTATTAAAGATTCAATTAATTAATCACCACATTTTCACAAAAAAGATAAAATACAACCAACACAAAATGAAAAACAATAAAGTAAAATAAATTAAACCAAATTTACTGTTTAAGCGCAAATATGTTTTCAACAAAGGATAAGAAAGATAAGTTATAAGATAAACACAATAAGTTCTGCCTATATAATCATCAAACGAACCGGAAAATTCGCTTAAAATTAAAGATGCAAGAGTAGTCAATATAATTGAGCCAAGTGCAAATCTAAAAACTTTTAACAATCTCTCTTTCATAACACCCCAAATCATATTTTTAAGTAAAAAATTTACAAGCTTGGGAGTTTGTCGCCTCTTTGCAGAGCTGATGGACAACTCTGCTGCGCCGAAAATTTTGAGCGCCGTGTACATAAGCGTACATAAGCGAGAAATTTACAAGCTTGAGAGTTTGTCGCCACTTTGCAGAGCTGATGGACAACTCTGCTGCGCCGAAAATTTTGAGCGCCGTGTACATAAACGTACATAAGCGAAAAATTTACAAGCTTGAGGATTTGTCCCCACTTTGCAGAGCTGATGGACAACTCTGCTGCGCCGAAAATTTTGAGCGCCGTGTACATTAAGCGTACATAAGCGAAAAATTTACAAGCTTGAGAGTTTGTTCAACAGCTCTGAAGGAATGCGAACCGGACGCTTGCGCACAAAATTCACATACGCAAGTTTGACTTCAATAGATGCCAACAAGTCATCGCCACACCAAACTTCTTGCACCATAACCGCCGAGGCACCTTTGGCCTCAGTAACTTCGCAGGTCACTGTCAAAACATCATCTAAAATTGCCGGAAGTTTATAGTCGATTGAGCAACTTCTAACCGTAAAGCCGCATTTTTCTTCGGCTTCCAAACCTTCGTTATGACAAAAGCCTAAAACACGAATAAGCTCGGTTCTGGCTCTTTCGGCAAAGCGCAGATAATTGGCATAATATACGATTCCGCCAGCATCGGTGTCTTCATAATAAACCCTGACCGGAAAGGCAAAAACCTTTCCGAAAAATTGTCCTTGAGGTGCTGTAACTTCATACATTATGCTTCTTCCTCTTCAATAATTTTTAGCAAATCAAATTGTTGCGGCATGTTGCGATTGCGCCCGATTTTCGGCAAACCGAGATATTCACGTCCCGTATCCGAAATCACACGTCCACGCGGCGTCCTTTGCAAAAAACCGAGCTTAAGCAAAAACGGCTCAATCACTTCTTCGATTGTGTCTCTTTCTTCCGACAAAGCGGCCGCCAAAGTATCCGCGCCCACCGGGCCACCGCCATAGTTCACGGCAATGCATTGCAGATAGCGCCTGTCAAATGCATCAAGCCCGTATTTATCAACATCCAAACGCCGCAAAGCCAAATCCGCAATTTTGTTATCAACTTCGCTTGCATCGGCCATAGCCCCGAAATCGCGCACACGGCGCAGTAAACGTCCGGCCACACGAGGTGTCCCACGCGAACGTTTGGCAATTTCCATCGCCCCATCTTCCGAAATCGGCATACCAAGCAAATGCGCCCCGCGTACGACGATTTTTTTCAATTCTTCCGGGCTATAAAAATCCAACCGCAAGGGAATACCGAAACGCTCTCTTAATGGGGTTGAGAGTAGTCCGGAACGTGTGGTGGCTCCCACCAAAGTAAACGGCTGTAAATCGATTCGCACCGAACGAGCCGAAGGGCCTTCGCCGATAATCAAATCGAGCTGAAAATCCTCCATTGCCGAATAGAGCACCTCTTCAATAGCCGGATTCAAACGATGAATTTCATCAATAAACAAGACATCATTTTTTTCCAAATTGGTCAGAATAGCGGCTAAATCGCCCGACTTTGAAATCATCGGAGCCGAGGTTGCGCGAAAACCGACCCCTAACTCTTTGGCAATAATAGAGGCCAAAGTTGTCTTACCCAATCCCGGAGGACCAAAGAGCAACACATGATCCAAGGCATCACCTCTTTTTTTGGCCGCCTCAATAAATACTTTCAAATTTTCACATACCAAAGGCTGACCGACAAAGTCTTTGAGACTGGTCGGACGCAAGCTCACCGGCATACCGGAAGTATTTTCATCTTCTTGAAGTTTTTCGGGACTGACTAGTCGCTCATTTTCCATAATTCACATTAGTCCTTATTTGCAAATTCTTTTAACGCCAAACGAATCAAATCTGACACATCCGCCCCCGGATTCGACGCACTGACTTTATTCACGGCCTGATAAGCCTCTAAACGTTGATACCCCAAATTAACCAATGCCGAAATTGCATCTTCCATTTTGCTGGGGTCATCATCTCTTGACACAATTTCATCTTCATAATTTTGTGTTATTTCGTTTGCTTGTTGTTCATCCATATCACCCTCTTGGCTCAAGTCGCCGTTAGACGTTACTTCCCAAGGCACGGTTACAATCTTGTCTTTCAACTCCGTTACAAGACGAGCCGCCAATTTCGGACCGACACCGCTGGCTCTGGTAAAAGAGTTTTTATCCTGAGCGGCCACAGCTTGCGCCAACTGAGCCGGAGACAAGACCGATAAAATACTCAAGCAAACTTTTGCTCCCACTCCTTGCACTTTGGTAAGGGTTAAAAACCACTCTTTTTCCCATGCATCATAGAAACCAAACAAAGAAATACTGTCTTCTCTGACCACGGTTTCAATCAGCAGGCAATAAGGTTTTCCTTTAACCAATTTTCCCAAAGTTTTGGAGGATGCAAACACCAGATATCCGACCCCGTTCACATCAATGATACAGTAGTCTTCACCGATAGTGTCAATCACACCGCGCAATTTAGCTATCATCAATTTATCCTTTTCAAAAAATATGTATTGAGCATATACAAATCCCGCCTGCACTGCAAGTTCTTTTTACACAGCACAGAAAATATGCCAAGCTACTTATTTTTTTTCATTTAGCCATCTGGCTTGTCGTAAATTATAATGCGTAATTGCCATGGCCAGAGCATCGGAACTATCGTTATTTTTGGGCTTACATCCGGGCAGTAAAACCTTAACCATGGTTTCGACTTGCGATTTTTCGGCTCGGCCCACGCCAACCAAGGCTTTTTTGACTTTGGTCGGTTCATATTCACACACCGGAATTCCAAACAACGCCGGCGCCAAAATCACCACACCGCGCGCCATACCGAGCTTAATGGTAGAAGTCGGGTTATCATTTAAAAACACTTGTTCAATTGCCGCTTCTTGCGGATGATAGGTTTCAATCACTTCGTTCAAGGTTCGATGAATCACTGCCAATCGTTCCGGCAAAGCCATTTTAGGGTCAGTTTTAATAAAACCGTCTGCCACATATTTCAAACGATTATTTTCCACCTCTATCACACCCCAACCGGTAGAAGACAAACTTGGATCCAACCCTAAGATACGCATTTTTTGTTCCTTATATAAAAAACGGGCAAAACATCTTTGCCCGTATTTACAGTTTTATCAGATAAATTATTCAGCTTCCAAAGCAGCCAATACTTCATCAGAGAAGTCTGCATTGTGATAAACGTGTTGAACATCGTCATCATCTTCCAATGCATCAATAAATTCCAGCAATTTTTGAGCTGTTTCTTTGTCGGTAATCGGAGTTTTAACCGTTGCTTTCCAATCCAAACGTGATGCTGAAGGTGTACCAAACGCTTTTTCCAAAGTCTCGGTAACGGCATTCAAATCATCCGGCAAAGTTTCAATCTCGTGATGTTCTTCATCCGAAACCACATCATTAGCACCGGCTTCCAACGCAGCCTCAAAAATTTTATCGTTATCAGCCACACTTGCCGGATATTGAATAAAGCCGATACGTTCAAAGTTAAAAGCAACCGAACCGGCATCGCCCATCATACCGCCGCGTTTACCAAAAATGGTACGAACATTACCAACGGTACGATTTTTGTTATCAGTCATTGCTTCAACAATAACGGCAACCTTACCCGGACCAAAACCTTCATAACGAACGGAAACATAATCGCTTCCGCCGGCAGTTTGGCTGGCTTTAGCAATAGCGCGTTCAATATTGTCTTTAGGCATACTTTCGGCACGAGCGGCTTGAATAGCCAAACGCAAGCGAGGATTCTTATCAGGTTCCGGCAAACCGCTTTTAGCGGCAATAGTAATATCTCTGGCCAATTTAGCAAAGACTTTTGCTTTTTTGGCATCTTGAGCACCTTTACGGTACATAATATTCTTAAACTGGGAGTGTCCAGACATCAGTGTTTCTCCTAAAAAAAACTTTAATTCGGATAGCTTTTAGCGCAATTTCAGTTGAAAATCAACCCCTGGAAATAAAAAAAACACATCTTAAAGCGTTAATCCGGCATTAAAATATAATCTATTTTTTGATTACCTGCGTGCAAGACCTTAATTCCGACCCCATAAATATCAAGCATTTTTTGGTTTTTCGGGAAACTGATATTTTCAAAACGTCCGCCGTTATTCATAGCATTGCTGTAATCATAATAAGTAAACAGCATCCTATCAAGCTTAATCCCGCCATATTTAATATCATAACCTTTTATCGGCTTTGTTTGTTCGGTTTTAGAGGTAATAACCGGCTCAAAATAAAAATTATCCGGATACGGAATATAATCAGGCAACATCAAAACCAAACGGTCATTTTTAATATATCCGGCTTTTTCATAAGGCACACCGTCACCGTTAATCAACACCACAACATTTTCTTCTTTTGCCGGAATCAGCAAAAAGCGTTCGCCATCAATTGTCGATTCGCCCAAAACCTGATACTTTTCTTTTTTATTAAAAGCCATGGGAACGGACGCACTGTTTAAGACCCCATCCATTGCAGGTCTGACATATTCAGACTTATAAAAATTTTTCTGATAAGTTTTAACATCTGCCACGGAATAACCGACATAAGCACTCAACACCTTATTCGGCTCCATCCCGCTTTCAGTAATATATTCGGATTTCACCAATTTTAATTCATTATCATAAAAATCAATTCCATAAGAATCCCAATAAGAAAAGATATTATTTCTCTGAGGTAAAATTGAATAACTGTCTGCCGACAAACAAGAAGACAACATCAAGCAACATATTCCGAGCACTAAATTTTTCATTTTATAATCTCATTTTAATGTTTTAATTACCAATAATTATACTATAATCAGAGAATAGTAAATAATTGATTATGAGTTATAGGAAGAATAATGTCCCAAACCGGAAGTTGCTGGCTGGTAAAATTTCAGCCTTGTGAAAATATGAATGAAGAACTATCATTTTTTATGGATGAATATTTTGATGTTGTTGCCGTCAACTACACCGACGATGGTCTGGAAGAATACGTCGGCTATGCCAACAACAACTTTTCAGCTAAAGATTTGGAACAAAAAGCCAAAGAAAGAGGCCTAACACTTCCGCCCTACACTACCGAATTTTTAGAAAGCAAAAATTGGCTCAAAGAAAATGTTATCAAATTTGCCCCCGTAGAGGTTGGCGATTTCATCATCTATGGCATCCATGAAAAAAATATTCCCGCAAGCAACAAGGTCACGCTTCGGATTTATGCCGCCACCGCATTTGGCTCCGAACACCAAACCACAAAATCTTGCCTCAAGGCATTGAGCCGCCTTAATCATGAAAATGCCAAGCATGCCAAAATTTTGGATATGGGCACTGGTTCCGGTATTTTGGCTTTAGCGGCGGCCAAACTCTGGCAAGACCAAACCCATATCATTGCCGTTGATATTGACCCGGAGGCTGTTGCCGTCACCCAACAAAATGCAAAAGACAATCAATTAGAAAAATTTTTAGATACAGCCGTCAGCGACGGCTACAATTCAAAACTGGTGCAAAACAATGCCCCCTATGACATCATCTTTGCCAATATCTTAGCTCGTCCCCTAATTGCCATGGCGCCGCAACTTTATGCAGCCCTTGCTCCGAAAGGCTACTGCATTTTATCAGGCTTTGTCGATGAGCAGGAAGATTGGGTTATTGGCGAGCACCAAAAGTTAGGACTAAAATTAATAGAACTTTACAAATTGGACAATTGGCGTGCAGCCTTAATGGAGAAAGCTTAAATGACACTTCAAGAACTGCAAAAAAAATTAAGAACCGAAAAATTAGACGGCTATCTTATCACCCGCAATAACATGTTTTTAGAGCAAGATCTTCGAGCAGATGAAAACTTAATTTTGCGCTTAACAGGTTTTAGCGGTTCAGACGGAACTCTGTTGCTTACCCGCAGAAAAGGCTTTCTTTTTGTTGATGGACGCTATGAATTGCAAGCCCCGCAAGAAACTAACCCCGATGAAGTGGAAGTAGTTTGCACCAAAGACATTTCGTTTTATCAATGGTTGAGCAAGAACACAAAAGGATTTAAGCGTTTTCGTTTGGGCATAAATCCTTGGACTTTGGCAAAAAGACAAAAAGAACTTTTGGAAATTAACGCCATAGAAGTTATTTCGGCTCCCGAATTTTTACCGCCTTTATTATCTTCCCAACCGGCCAATGTTTTTGAACTAGACATCAAATATGCAGGCTTAAGCAGCAAAGAAAAAGTAAAAATAATTGCCGACAAATTAAATTCATTAGGAGCAGATTTTACATTTTTCACTTTAGCCGACAGTGTTTCCTGGCTATTTAACCTACGTTCTGATGCACTGGCTGACACACCGATTCTCAGAGCTTTCGCTTTGGTTGATAATAAGGCTCGATGCTGGCTGTTCGGAAACAACCTCAACACCGCCAAAATTAAATTAGAATATCCCTTATTAGCCCTGAGTGAAATTCCGACCATTTTAAAAAACTTCAAAAAGAAAAAGGCCGTATTAGACATCTGTTCTAATTCCTACGCCCTATACGAATTATTACAACACAACAAAGTCGAAATCATAAACGAAACTGACTTATGCCAAGGGCTCAAAGCCATTAAAAATCCGATTGAACTTGAAGGCATAAGAAAGGCACACCTTCGCGACGGCATCGCCGTAACAAAATTTCTCTGCTGGTTAGACAAGAACTGGAAAGGCAAAACCGAACTTGACATTGTAGAGCGACTTCACCAATTTCGCGCCAAAGAAGATTTGTTTTTCTCAGAAAGTTTTACCACCATTTCCGCAGCCGGAAAAAACGGAGCAATTGTGCACTATCACCCGACTTCCAAAACCAATTCTCCTTTAACTCAAGACAGCTTGCTGCTTTTAGACAGCGGCGCTCAATATTTGGATGGCACTACGGATGTTACGCGTACCATTGCACTTGGCAATCCCAGCAAACAAATGGCTGAAGATTATACACTGGTTCTCAAATCACACATAGCCCTAAGCTCCGCAACATTTCCGCAAGCTACAACCGGACACGAACTAGACGCCATCGCCCGCGCCCCGCTTTGGGACAGCGGACAAGATTATAATCATGGCACGGGACATGGGGTCGGTTGTTTTCTAAACGTCCACGAAGGCCCGCAAAGAATTGCACGTAAGAACAGCAATTATCCACTTCACGCCCAAATGATAACCTCAATTGAGCCGGGAATTTACAAAGAAGGCCTATACGGTATCCGCATCGAAAATCTGGTTGAAATTGTACCGACAGCCACCGCCGGCTATTTGAAATTTGCAAATTTAACGCTTGTCCCCATTGATAAACGACTTATCAATAAATATCTCTTAAGCGAAGACGAAATCAACTGGCTGAACGATTATCACAAAACAGTTGAACAAGCCTTGAGTCCTCATTTAAGCCCAACGGAAAAACTGTGGTTGCAAGAGGCTTGTTCTCCGCTTTAGCCAACAAGCAAGAAGGAGACACCATGCTAAAATTTATTTTTGCCGGACTACTCGCTTTCGGAGCAATGTCAAACGCAAATGCCGAATTATATTACGAGGGAGGTTACAATCCTAACTTAACCTTGCAACAACAACTTGCCGCCGATAACCCCTACTATCCTCGTCCGATAATTTTTGTATTTTATAATAATAATCCCTGCTATGAATGTCCCCAAACCATTGATTTGATTGAAGATGTGTATAATGCCAATTATCAAGACACATACAATCTTTATATCATCAATTATCAAGACGATGAGAATTATAACTTTATCCAAAACTATAATTTAAGCCAACCTTTGGAAGTTGTCTTACAACAAGTTGTTGATGGGAAAATGACCAACTTCATCAAATTGGAAAATTTGCAAACTCAAATTTCCGACCCCACCAGTTTTTTTGATAATTTAACTTACCAAATCAACAACTTTTTTGACCAAGAAGAATAAATAACAAAAGCCCCTCCGAAGAGGGGCTTTTAATTTAGGCATTTTTCTTAATCTTATGAAGCAGTGCCAAACGCAAATTTCTGGCATGCCTGAGAGCCAATTCGTACGAAATCAAAATAATTCCCGAAAAGACCAACGGCAACAAATAATAGATAATACGATAGGCAATCAAAGCCCCAAATAACATAGCCTGATTGTGCTCTCCGGGAATGATAAACATAAACAATCCCTCAAACACGCCCAAACCACCAGGCACTTGACTAAATACGCCTAACACTTGTGCAATCAAGAACACTCCGATAAAGACATCAAACGGAATATCCACAAACGGAATCAACGAAAAATACAACACCAACGAAGCCATCAAAATATCGGCTCCACCGATAAACACTTGAGCCAGCGCCATTTTCGGTGTCGGAATATCAAACTCAATATCTTTAATAATAATAGGCTTTTTATAAAAGAATGAAGCCCAAAAATAAATTCCCAACCCGATAAGTGAGCAAAGAGCCGTGATTGATGTTGTCATTTTAGACACTGAGCCATCACCGAAGGCATGATCAGGCGTCAGCAAATACCCCATAATCACCAAGAAAAAACAAGCGACCAAATAAGTAAAGCCTGAAAATGTCACCATTTTGACAATATCTTCGCCATGGAAACGCCATCTTGTATATAAGCGATAGCGAATTGCCCCGCCCGAAACAATGGCATGCCCGGCATTATTACTAACCGAAAAGCCGATAAATCCCACAAAAATCCACTTCCAAGCAGCCAATTTTTTACCAATATATTTTAATGCCAAAAAGTCATAAGATGACAAAGCCACATATCCTGCAAAAGAAGCAATACAAGCATAGATTAAATTTTGTTTGGGAATGCTGAATAAAGCATCTTTAATATCTTGCAAATGATATTTTGAAAGCTGCAAATACAGCATATATGCTGCCAAACCAAAGAAAAACAAACCAGACCAAGAAATAATTTTTTTCAACAAACGTTTTGCTTTAAATGACATTTTACTTCACTCTACTTAAAATCACACATTACAGCTCTAATATAATCACTTTAGTCAAAGTTATAACCCGCTTTCTAAAATTTATCAAATCAAATAGCAAGTTTATCAAAAAGCATAAATCAAAAAGAATAATTAAAGATTAATCGCCTCATAAAAAAGTGAGGAGATAAACTCTCTCAGTAAGTTTATCCCCTCTTTCCACAATGTAACAAACTATTTATCAAAATAAAACTAAAAGTTTTAATAAAATATATATAAAATTCTAAAACGAGTAAAAATCAAGCAAAGCTAGAGTTTAAATAAAAAAATCGCCTGTGAATAACTATTTTTTATTTTCTTGTATTTGTTCTTTTTCCTTTTGTTGCTTTTTCATTTCTGCCAATTTTTGCAAATTTTTATTTACAATTTCATCATCCGGATTCAACTGATGAGCGGTCTTCAAGTACGGTTCAGCGTCTTTCCAATTTCCGTCAACCAAATAGCTGATTGCCAAGGTATTCAAACTCTCCACATTATCGGGAAAATACGTCAACACCGCTTCGGCTACCTCACGCATTTCAGATAAGTCACCAGTTTCCCAAAAACTTTTTTGATAATTTTGCAAAACCTCAAGCATAAATTCATTATCTTTAGGCTCATCATTAAGCCACAACCATTGATTATCTTTAACTGCTGATATTTGTAAAATTTTTAACAATTCATCTTTAACACACTGAGCATCACCCAACATTTGGCACATATATGTCTTACCAAAGCGCAAATCCAACCTGTAAGGAAAGAGCGCAATTCCTTCATTAACAAAGTTAAAAGCTTCCTGCGGCTGATTATTTCGGAGAGCCAAGTTAACCTGTTCAACATAAAAAGCCGCATCATAGTGATTTTTATGCCAGACTTTTAAACCGACATATCCGCCAATCCCCAACAAGAGCACAATCATCGCTGCCAAAATTTTTTTCATTTTGCCTCTCCTCAAAACCGATAACTCTTTGAGCTTATAGTGATTTAGTTAAAAATCAGTTTCCATACAAAAAAAACGCCTCAACCAACCGCCTTTTTGGAGCTGATTTGTTGAGGCAAAACAAAATAAATCTGGATATAATTTATTTTATCGGGCGAATTTCTGCATACCCTTTCCATGCAAATTTTTCCTCCCCAAGCAAAAATTTGTTAAGCTAAATTCTAGGTTTTATTTCCGCAAAAATCAATACGAACGTTCACAGCAGATACTTACGATTTTGTTAGCTATTCTATATTGCAAATTTTTAGATTCCCTAAGTTTTTGCAAAAAAAGGAAGCATTAAAGCTCCCTCTTTTTTCTACTTTTTGACAATTACGTAGGCCGCGGGTTTAAAATCTTTTTGGCGATAATACATCTCTTGTGCTAGATTATAACCCCGAATTTTGATGGTTAGCGAATAGTAGGTATTAAAAGCCGTAATTTTAAGATTACCTCGATGAGAAAATTCATTACCGACAATCACCGCAGGAAAAACTTTTACCTCTTCATTTGGCAAATCCAAACAACCATTCGGGACAATAACAATTTCACCTATTTGATTTTCAGTAAATTTTACACCGCCTTTTATTGGCAAAGCATCTTCCCATAAACCGCTTTCCTGAAAAGAATTTTTCCTTTCATAATTTGCAAAATTTATGCGTCCAACAAAAGGAATTTGCAACCAACAATCAGCCACGCACTTACCATGCAATGCTTCATTTTCATTACATAATCCGATTGATGTAACAAGCGGAATTATTGGTTCAAACAGAAATCCAGCCAAATAATGATGACTATAGCGTTCAAGCAGCCAGTTTTGAATAAGATTAAATGCCTCTTTTCCGCTTTGAGCCGTTCCGATACATTCAAAGAAATTAATTACATAATGAACATCACTATCAGTGTCGAAAATAACATCCACAAAGCCGACAGCTTTTGCAACATCTTCCGTAATTTTCAAATCTGCATCAACATAACAAAGGTCATTGAGCAATTTTTTGCGTTTATTATTATCCATAATTAGTAATATTAAATAGTCCAACATAATGATAATTAATTGCCTTCAACTTAACATTTTTATCAAAAGTTTCAATAAAAAAATCCGGTGACAATAAGCCAACCGGATTGTAAAATAAATTAAAAAGCCAACATCGGACGAACGTATTGAGTAGTTCTCTTAAGATTGACGTACATTCTATTATTATAGAAGAATAAACTCCAAGTAAAATAACGAGAATATTCAGAAGAAGACCAATAATATTCTTCTTTTATTTTCTTTGCTTTAATTTTGTGCAAAGAAAACTTAATTAGTTCAAAATTGTTCTTAGTCTTGTCCTGTTCTTCTTTGCTTGGAAGAAAGGCCTCTCCGGCTTTGATTCCATCATAAGCATAATTAGCGCAATACTCAGCCGCTTCTGCTCTTTTACCTTTTTGTTGAGCTGCCTCTATAATTAAGCGTGTATTTTCTTTGCCACTTAATCCCTCAGGCAAAGCAACAAATAAACCATCACTCGACCACGGTAATATTTTTTGCCGCAACAAATCAATTAGTCCATGCTGACCACTTTCATCAACAAAAACAACCACGCCAGAAACTTGCTTCCCTGCAACCAATCTTTTGGAAAAAGTTTTATCTTCGTTATAATAGAACATTCCAACCTTGATTTTACCACTCTCTGCTGAAAGCAATCCAAACAGCGTTTCAGACTTAGTTTGTGTTGTTGCTTGTATATCAGTTGCCTGTTCATCTTTCCGGATTTGTTGCAACCCTTGCAAAATATCCGTTGATTTTAATTTTTTCTTTTTTTTCATAATAATACATTTCTTTAATGTTTGACATAATGATAATTAATTGCCTTCAACTTATCATTTTTATCAAAAGTTTCAATAAAAAAATCCGGTGGCAATAAGTCAACCGGATTGTAAAATAAATTAAAAAGCCAACATCGGACGAACGGATATTATATTCATTAAAAAAGCCTCCGCAATGGAGGCCTTTTTTATGATGGTGCCGACACACGGACTCGAACCGCGGACCCACTGATTACAAATCGACTGCGCT
>CALXZH010000034.1 GCA_944393175.1 uncultured Alphaproteobacteria bacterium
CTTTATACTTGCCTGCGCAGCTAATGACGTATATACCATTAACCCTGCACAGAAAATTATTGTTCTAATAATTTTCATAGTACACCTCATAGAGTTCAATCAAGCCTATTGTTAGAGTAGCATTTTGGCCTCTATTTGTCAAACTTTTAATCGTCTTCTGAAGAATTTTTCATCTTTTTGTAACACGCAAAATAAAATCAGCCTCTTATTAAGAGGCTGATTTTATTTTCTTTTATTGTTTTTCAAAATCGTGTTTTTCTTTTAAGAAAAATAGTACGCCGATTGGAATTGATACGGCATAACACAAAGTTGAAATTCCTAAGGTTAACCATGGTTGGCTCATCACAAAGCTGGCAAACAAAGCCACAATCAACATCATTGGGATGAACATGTAGGTCGGAACTTTCATCTTCTTGGTGGAAATCGTCGGTATCCGACTAACCATTAAAAATGAAACAACACACATCAAGATACTGCAGAAAGTATTGGTACGGAAAATTTCATATTCCGGAAAATCAAAAGATATCATTATCGGCATAATGGCTAAAGCTGCGGCCGCCGGAGCCGGCACGCCAACAAAAAAGTGATGCCAATATTCAGGTTGCGGTGCTTCTTCCAACATTGTGTTAAAACGAGCCAAACGCATTGCCATTCCGATTGAGAACAATAAGCAGAAGAACCAGCCAAATTTCGGTAAGTCAAACAAAGTCCATTGATACATCAAAATTGCCGGGGCAACGCCAAAACTAACAAAATCAGACAAAGAATCGAGCTCTGCACCGAATTTGGTAGAGCCTTTGAGCATTCTGGCAACACGACCATCTAAGCCATCAAACAAAGCTGCTAAAAAGATGCAAATAACAGCCTTAACCCAATCTTCCTGAACAGAATAACGAATCGATGTTACACCTGCACACAAGGCCAACATTGTAACAATATTCGGGGCAATTTTTCTAAACGGCAGACGCGTACTGATGCCCTGTTTGCTCAACAGGGGTTTATTGATTGATTTTTGCATTAGCGGGTTACTCCTTTAACTTGAGAGGCAGAACTGTTTAAATTAGCAATAATGCTTTCGCCGGCAACCATTGTTTGACCTAAACAAACTTGAGGCTCAACACCTTCCGGCAAATAGACATCTAAACGGGAGCCGAAACGAATCATCCCAAAACGCTCACCAGCTTTATATTCCTGGCCTTCGGTGGCCTCACACAAAATACGACGCGCAACCAGGCCTGCAATTTGAACAAAGGCAATATTTTTACCGCTCTTGGTCTTCATGGCCAGAAGTTGGCGCTCATTGTCCTTGCTGGCTTTATCCAAAGTCGCGTTAATAAATTTTCCGGGAACATATACCGCTTTGGTGATTTTTCCTTCCGCAGGAGAACGATTAACATGAACATTAAACACGCTCATAAAAACACTGACACGGGTAAATTTTTCATCACCCAAACCTAACTCTTCGGGCGCTTTTACCTTGGTTATCATTTGAACAATGCCGTCTGCGGGAGAAACGACAACATCTTCTATTTCCGGAGTAACCCGATCCGGATCTCTGAAGAAATAAAAGCACCAGATTGTTAATGCAATACCTATCCAGCCTAAGGGTTCCCACATCATTGCTAACAATGCGGTAACGGCAGCAAATATGCCTACAAACTTCCATCCCTCGTTGTGGATGTTGGGAAGAATGTATCTACGCCATGAGATATCTATTGTTTTCATCTATAAAATCCTTAAATGTTCGGCTTGAAAAGCATATTTGCCGTGACGCTGTCAACTGCCGCAAATATAACCTCTCAAACACTTTGTTTTCACACGTATTTTTTTATAAATACGTTTTTACTCTATACACCTTTTTTGTTACTGGCAAGGGTTATCTTAATTTAGCGCATAGGGACTGTGAAAAAAATTGAAAATTAGTGTTGCATTTATGTAATTTTGTTTGTATAAACATCTCTGTTGATGCGCTTGTGGCGGAATTGGTAGACGCTGCAGACTTAAAATCTGTTGTCCGCAAGGACGTGCCGGTTCAAGTCCGGCCTAGCGCACCATTTATAAAGCACCCCATTTGAGGTGCTTTTTTATTAAACAAAAAGCGGCAGGGTTTAAGTCCACCGCTTTTAATTTATTAGAGCTTATCTTTTTAAGATAAGCGGCGCATAAAATTTCGAAAATCCTATCATATCCTTGAGCCAAATTTCACTTTCATGAAGTTCAGCACAAACAGGCATGCCGGTTCTAGAAGAGCACCAAAATTTGTTGCCGTAAAGAGGCTCATCACCTGATTTTTTGCGCAAAGCTGAAATATCGCCCCAATTTGCTTTTAATAATAAAGCATCATCGGGCGCCAACAATCGGCCACCCAGACGTTTGATATACCTTTCTAAGCACGGCGGATTGACATTATATTGCACGCGGCTATGGATTACTAAATCCGGAGCAATGCGATAACCGATAATGCGCCCGTTTTCAGGTAAATAATCCGGGCTTTCAACCAGATTTTCATAAACATAGCGCGGTACGGTATAGTCATCTACCGTACCCGGCAATTTACCGTCCCAAAGAGGTTCTCCTGCCGGACCGGTATAAACCCCTGCTTTACCAGATAACTCTTTGTTGGTACGGTTGCCATAATATATTGCTGAGATAAACGCAAACAAAAACAGGCATACGAAGACCCCGACCATGATAAAGATAATAGTTTTTTCATCCATAATGATACCGGAATATTTTAAGAGGCTTATATGACCGGATCCTCTTTTGTAAAACATAATTATAATCTAATTGAGCTTAAGCTATATGTATTCATATGCTATGTCAAGAATTTTGAGATTTTAGAACGTATTAGCTTTTACCAATTTTGAGATAACAAAGCTCCGAAAATAAAACCATAGACGATTTCGGACAAATTTTTAGGTTGAGCAAGCCAAACAGGTTCGTTCCACATCTTCGGAAATTTATCAAAAACACACCATGAGCCATAATATATCGGAGAGGACATTAACCCGATGGCTATAAAACTCCAATTTTGCAAAACAATAGCGGGAACACTCATTGGCAATGTATATCTTAACCACATATACCACCAATCATATAGTCCTATATATTTTTCCTTGCCTAGCTTATCATACACCCAATCGAGAGGAATTCGAAACCATCGGTCATAACTTTCGGCATTTTGAGAAGTGCTCCGACCACAATCTAAAATTTCGCCAACCGCGCGGCTCCAAAACTGAAATTGTATCCAGATTGACAACAACAATGCACTCCACCAAGATGTTTGCTCAAGCAATATCAAAAAAATAGAGGTAATCATCACAACTGTCTGAATACCTCTATTTCCAAGCCATTTATGTTCATCAAATAATCCGCCATACCACCGCCGGACAAATGACCATAAAATTCCGTTTATTATCATTTTATATTCTCCTTTTTTGTGTTATTTAAAAATTCAATAGGTTACTTAACTATATTTTCAATTTTTGCATTTATACTTTATTCATCTCAATCTTTGGAGTTTGAAGATGAAAAAATTTTGGATTTTTGCGTTAACAATGTTGTTGAGTTGTAATGTTTATGCTGAAACATTAAAAGATAGTGAGCAAAATTTATATCTGTGTCAGGAAATCTATATGCAAAAAAAGAAAGATTGTACAGAAACTTGGAGCATGAAATGTTATGATTTTCTTATTAATATAAACAAAAAGGCGCAACAATGTTATAAAGATGAAGCTGTAAAAGTTTTAACACAATTTTATAATTTGTCAGAACAAGATGCTCAAAATAAAATAGATAAATATGTTAGCTTTATTTATGATGAGTATCTATTTTTATACAATAATACAAATTATTGTAAGCAAAATAATTGTGGTGTATCTCCATATTTATATAGCGAATACACCACAACACAAGAACTTTATGATTACATTTATAAAATGATAAAATCAGTATCAGCTCACAATTAATATTTGTTGAACCTATTTTTGTGCCCTTTTTCAAATACACGTTGAGAAGGATCATTATTTAAATATTGTTCCTCTACTTTTTTCACATTTTCAATAAACTTTTCTTTTAGAATTTTATAATTAGTATTTTTTATGGCTCTTAATGTGTTTGCACCAATTATACCATCTTCTATAATACCCAAAGCTTTTTGTAAGTTTTTAATTGCTGTAGGCTGTCCTTGAACAATACTATCATCCAAAACAATGTCAGCTAGCTCATCTGGAAGCTGATAAATATTTGTCTTTTTCCAATAATCTCTGAATAAGAGCATACTAGCTCTTTCTTGCGTTAGATTTTTAATATCTTCCGTTGGATACCATCGGCTACTTATTGCAAATTTTGTTTCTCCTCCACGGTCATTAGGGTGATTAACATATCCGCCCTCATTAATTTTTACACGGCTGTTCATAATATTGTTAAAACGCTTATCATTAAGCATTTCATCAATATCTTTTTTATCAAAGCCCTCACCATAGAGAGAATAATCAATATTATTTACTTTTGCATCATTTGCTACATTCCCTTTGGTATTTTGAGCAATTTTGAATGAAGTCGCATCATTACCGATTGGTTTAGGTAATAAAGCAGAGCTTACTTTATTTCCCTCTTTTGCCATACTATTCGTTAATGTCTGAGATAAATAAGAACGAGCCGTGGGTGCTTGCTTGGAATTAAGATATGAAAAATCATTTTCCAACAAATGGCGAGAGCTGAATTTATAGTTTTTACCAGTCTCTTCTTGAGAAGAACCCTCTCTTGAAAGTAGAGATTGAGATTGTTTCTTTTTCATCTCTTGTTCTGGGTCATCTTGCATTATGTATTGAATTAAATTAGACATAGTTTCTTCCTCCGTTAATGAATAAAAAAAATCCGAAGAATTTAATCTTCGGATTTTAGGCGCACTTTTCCCAAGTGGCTTTTATTTTATAGCAAAATTAAATACAATTTTCAAGATCTAATTTAATTCATAAACAATTTTTAAGTTTTACTTAACCTTTATACCTTGATGATATTGGCTTTGCAGGGCAAAATGGTTATGTGTGGTATCATAAATTGATAACTCATCAACCAAGGGTTTGTAAGTTTCAAGATAACGATTGATGAGCGCGCCTCTTTGCAAAATCATATCACGCGAGGTATGGCGGTGCGTGATTTTTTCACGTTCTGCGGCACGGCGGCAAGCCTCGTTAATATCACACAAGATAAAGCATATTTCGGTTTGGTAGCCTAATTTGTGCAAATTTTTCATTAATTCGACGTGAGCATCATTTACGCCGCTATGTTCCAGATAGATGTCGGCTTTTTTCTCAATTGCTCGACGCAAAACCTCGTAACCGATTATGCGAGCAGGCATTTCCCATTTGGCAAAAGTTTTAACACTCCCTAAGCGATAAATATCTTTCCAATATTCAGGGATACTTTCCATTATTTTATCAAAGCTGATAAATAATTTTGAATCCCAATGCAAAGTTTTGCAAAAGGTGCTTTTACCGGCTCCGGGGATTCCTCCGATTTGCACAAAATGCGGCGACGCACTCGGGCGCGCCTTGTCAATATAAGAAGAAATGATTTTATCATATTGCGGGGATTTTATATCTTTATATTCATAAGGAATAAGTAATCCCACCGCCGGCAGTAAACTTGAGAGTTCCACGTTAAAACTTCTCCGTTATTCTTTGTTTTTATTCACTTGCACATTGCTTGATTTTAGCTTATTGTACATTAAATTATTTTTTATGCAACAAAAAGGTTAGTGAAAAATGACAAAAATTAATTGGAAACCAGGGACTATGCTCTCTCCTCTGCCACCGGTTTTGGTCTCTTGCGGCACGGTTGACAAACCAAACGTTATGACCGTCGCTTGGACGGGAATTATTTGCAGCGATCCGGTGATTACATATGTATCTATTCGTCCGCAAAGATTTTCTCACGATATTATCAAAGAAAACGGCGAATTTGTGATTAACCTCCCTACTTGGAACATGGTTACGGCCGTTGATTTTTGCGGTGTTAAATCCGGTCGAGATGTTAATAAATTCAAAGAGATGAATTTAACGCCCCTTGCCTGTCCTAATGTTAAAGCTCCGCAAATTGCAGAGTGCCCCGTATCCATCGAATGTAAGCTTAAAAGCATTACCAATTACGGAACGCATGATATGTTTTTGGCTGAAGTAGTCGGTGTGTGTGTTGATGATAAATATATTAACGAAAAAGGCGCGCTTGACTTGGAAAAAGCCGGAATTATCGCCTTTGCACACGGCAATTATTACACCTTAGGCAGAAATTTGGGAAGTTTCGGTTTTTCGGTCAATAAAGCCAAGCTCAAACAAATGCAAAAAATGGAAAAAGTGGAAGTTGAAGTCAAGCCTGCGCACAAAAAGCCCGTTAGTGATGAAGGCAAGAAATTTTCTGAAAAGAAAAGACGTTCTCCTTTTGGCAGAAGTCCTTTCCACTCTAGATTTAAAGGTAAAGCAGATGCAGGCAAAGCTCCCAACAAATCTTTCGGGCCTCGCAAAAAATTGGCTAAAAAACCTAACAAAAAATAAGTCTTTACAAACGCTGTTGCAAAACAGCGTTTTCTTTTATGGTGGTGATGAAAGTACTTGCAGGTTTGTGCTTTATCTTCTATAATGCCCGCATAAGTAAAGCTCTTAATTCTGACCGGGAGAAATGCCATGACAGACATTGTTTATTTATCTTATATGCCGGAACGTAAAGCTTTTGGCGTAAAGGAAGAAAAAATCGAAAAATTGCGCCAAGAAGGAAAAACTCCCCAAATCAGAATAGCTCCTAAAGATTGGAAAGCTTTTAATTCAAAATATGAACAAAATAAAAATAATCCTTTAGTCGCTTTTCTATTAGGGCGTGAAGATGGTTATTATCTGATGATGGAAAATTATGTGAAAGCTCTAGCTTTTACAAAAGTTAATCTAAAAATACTTACACATGATGATTCCCCTGCAGAACTTGATGATGTGGACGGATTGATTTTGCCGGGAAGATTAGATGACCCCTTAAATACTTTTGCTAATCCTAAATTGCCCAGAAAACCGGTTTTGTGCTCGTTAACTTATGTAAATATGGTTAGAGAAGCCGAAAAAAGAGGTATGCCGATTTTGGGAATCGGTGCCGGAGCTAAAATTATCGGTCGTTTGCATGGTTTGCGTCCAAAACGCACAATAGAAGATGATCGCTCCGTATTGAGAGTGCGCAGTCTTAAGCTGCTCACTATTTTTCCGGAAACGGAACTTTATCGCATTATGGGCAATACTCGCAAAATGGACATTTATTCCGTCAATGAACCTTTGTTGCCTGTTGATGATAAATTTGATATGAAAATACTTGCCGTCTGCGATGATACTCCAGAAGCTTGGGGAAATGATAATATTCTCTGCGTCCATTGGGAATTTCAAGATGTTGGCGCCGAGGCTGCTACCTATACGCTCAATATCTATAAGTGGCTTGAGAAAAAAGCTCTGGCTTATTATAAAATTCATCACAAACAATAGTATCTTTTAAAATTAAAAAGCCTGCAATAAAATGCAGGCTTTTTTAAGGATTAAAATTTTGCCCAATAAGCTGTCTCTTGCTCTATATTGGCGCGAGCATCTTGTTCAAACATTGCGGCAAAGGCATCGTTTACAAACAGGCGAGGTCGGAAAAGCAAGTTTTGCAAAAACTCCGTGCGCCCTTTGGCATAATCCTTCTCTGAATAGTCGGCATATTCACGACGGAGATTTATGGCATAGTGCCCATAGTTGTTTCTGTCTCCCAAAATTGCAAAGTCCAAATCATGGATAATTTGCATATCATTCGTCATAGACGAAGTAGCTTGCAAGTGTTCGGTTGCCATAATCAAATCTGCGACCTGAGTTGCTAATTTGGTATTAAAAAACAGGTTACAAACATAAGCGGCAGACTGGGCTACATCATCTTCTTTTTTCTCCATGACATAATCATGGAAAAATATTGCTAATTTTAAGGCTTGAAAGTTGTCTGCTTTGATATGCCCTAAATTCTCCATGATATGTAAATAATTCAGCATATAGGCAATATGCGACAAAGTATGATAATGGCGATTGGAGATATAATTGATGATTACGTCAGCGTAAATTTCATCTGCATTGTGAATCAAACCAACAAAAGTCGGCTGCAAACATTTTTCCATCATCACAGCATGAACGCTTGGCGTTACATAGCGTTGGGCTACGATATATTCCCCTAAGCTGCATAATGCTTTTGCATTTGAGGAAGACACATAGGTCAGCTCTTCTCTTTGAACCGGAATGGTTGCCATACTCAAGTGAGCTTTGCGAACCTCTAGTATCTGTCGGTTCAAAAGTGCGGTTTGCATTTCTGCATCATGGTCGCCAACAATCCTTTCCCCTCGGATAAGAGCCGTTGCTCCGTTTTGAAGAGCGCAATCAACCGTTAAGTCCGAATAAGACACAATATCTATTGCATCTTTTTTGTGAGAAATTTGCTCAAAACCAGAGGTCGATGTATTGCCATAGAGTTGAAGCAAGTCTTGATAGCGATGTTCCCAACACAAATCCTCCAGAGAGGAAGTTATCATGCTTACTCTTTCTTCTTTGCTATAAGTCTGAGGTTTTGACGGGTTAATACCAATGCCTACAATAACCTTGTCATAATCGTTAAGAGCTTCATTAATAATACTTAAATGTCCGCGGGTTATAGGTGCAAATGAGCCCGCATAAAATCCAATTTTTTCCATAAAATAATAGTATTAAATTAATAATGATATTATGCGTTTTGTTTTAGCCTTAATCTGTTTTTTTGTCAATGTTAAACAAAAAACCTCCGTTAGGAACGGAGGTCAAACACCTTAAATGAATCTTTCAAAAATTGCTTTAATGCCTCATCTTGAAAAAATTTATTACAATCAGCCTCGGTTGACGTGGTGTCTGAAGGAATCGGGCGATATTTTTGTAAGTGATATTCTTCTACGCCTTTTTCTTGCAGCGAGCGGGCAATGGTATAAATATCTTCAATGCTTAACAGCCTTGGGTCGCAAGTGGTGCGGCACTCAAAAGGCTTGCCCGAAGATATGACCATATCCAAACTGGTTAAAACATTTTTCAAGGGGGTTTTACTGCCGGTTCCTTGCTGATAGCGCTCCTCGATAAACGGGGTTTTTATATCAAAGCCGACCCAATCCACCAGAGGCAAAACCTCGGCTAATTTGTCGGGTCGGTAGCCTCCGGTATGAAGGGCGATTTTGTACCCCAGTGCTTTTACCTGTGTCATTGCCGCGGCTAATTGGTCTTGTACCAGAGGTTCGCCTCCGCTAAAGACAACCGCATCTAAAACACCTTGGCGTTTTTTTAAAAATGAAATAAATTTTTCCCAATCAAAATCGGTCTCCTGTTTTATGGTCTGGAGTACCGTGTTGTAGCAAAACGGACAACGCCATGGACAACCTTGAAAAAAAACAACGGCCGCCATGTGACCAGGAAAATCGACGGTGCTGAAAGTTTCAACACCGCCGACTACTAAATTGCTTGGCATTGCTCAGAATTATTCAGCAGCAATGTTCATCATTTCACCGCAGCTACCGCATACGGCTTTGCTTTCCTTAAAGTATACACGAGTGTAAAATTCAGATTTCTTACCTTTGTTGAATTCAGAAACAGGGCGGAAATATCCCATTACGCGGGTCCATACTTCGCAAGGTTGTCTTTCTTCATCACTTAATTTAATATCTGCAAAATTAATTGTTGTCATTCTTCTATTCTCCAATGGGTTAAATTTTACACTATGCAACTTCGTTTCTGGAAGCTGCGGCTCTTTTCTCTGCCAGCTTTTCTTCGTCACAAATCGGGCAGTATTTGTGTTCTCCGGAAATATATCCGTGTTTCGGACATATTGAAAATGTCGGAGTTATCGTGATATAGGGCAAACGGTAGTTTGTCAGAACCTTGCGAACAATATCACGGCATACTTTTGCGGAAGATATTCTTTGTCCCATATAAAGGTGCAAAACTGTTCCTCCGGTGTATTTGGTTTGCAGGGTTGATTGCAAATCCAATGCTTCAAACGGATCATCCGTATAGCCAACCGGCAATTGTGAAGAGTTGGTATAATACGGATTTTCTTCAGTACCGGCTTGAATAATACCCTTGTAGCGTTTTTTATCTTCTCTGGCAAAGCGATAAGTTGCACTCTCGGCCGGAGTGGCTTCCAAGTTATACATGTGGCCGGTTTCTTCTTGAATTTTTACTAATTTGGCGCGGATGTAATCCAAGAACTTAATGGCAAAGTTTTGACCCCATTCATCGGCAATGTTGTGTTCATCATTGGTGAAGTTGCGAATCATCTCATTGATGCCGTTAACGCCAATGGTTGAGAAGTGGTTACGCAAAGTGCCCAAATAACGTTTGGTGTATGGGAACAAGCCATTGTCAATTAAGCGTTGGATAACTTTTCTCTTGATTTCAAGAGAAGTACGGGCAATGTTCATTAACTCATCAACACGGGCAAACAAACCTTCTTCATTGCCTTTGTAAACATAGCCCAAGCGTGCACAGTTGAAAGTGATAACACCGATTGAACCTGTTTGTTCAGCCGAACCGAACAAGCCGTTACCTCTGGCCAACAATTCACGCAAGTCAAGTTGCAGACGGCAGCACATTGAACGAATTTGTCCAGGTTTCAAAACTGAGTTAATGAAGTTTTGGAAATAAGGCAGACCATATTTAGCGGTCATTTCAAACAACAACTCGGTGTTGTCATCTTCCCACGGGAAATCCGGCGTCATGTTATAGGTCGGAATCGGGAAGGTAAACGGACGACCTTTAATATCACCTTTCATCATAACTTCGATGTAGGCTTTATTAATCATGTGCATTTCTTCTTTGAGGTCGCCATAGGTGAAGGGTTGTTCAACTCCTGCAATAATCGGGTGTTTGTCACGCAAGTCTTCAGGACATACCCAGTCAAAAGTGAAGTTGGTAAACGGTGTTTGTGAGCCCCAGCGAGAAGGAACGTTTAAGTTATAAATCAATTCCTGCATGCTTTGGTAAACATGTTTGTAGTCCAGATTGTCTACTCTGATGTATGGTGCCAAATAGGTATCTACGGAAGAGAATGCTTGTGCACCGGCCCACTCATTTTGTAAGGTTCCCATAAAGTTAACCATTTGGCCGACAGCTGCAGATAAGTGCTTAGCCGGACCGGCTTCGGTTTTACCTGGAACGCCGTTAAATCCTTCATGCAATAGGTTTTTCAAAGACCAACCGGCACAATAAGCTGCCAACATATCCAAATCGTGAATATGAATATCGCCATTGCGGTGTGCTTCACCGACTTCGGCCGGATAAACATGGCTTAACCAGTAGTTAGCCGTTACCTTACCGGAAACATTCAAAATCAAACCACCGTTTGAATAACCTTGGTTGGCATTAGCATTAACGCGCCAGTCTAATTTTTCCAGATATTCGTTGATTGAGCTTTCAACATCAACCATAACTTTTTTATCATTACGAGAGCGATTTCTTTGGTCACGATATAAAATGTAAGCTTTGGCGGTTGCAAAATAGTTGGCGGAGATGAGAACTTGCTCTACTATATCTTGTATATTTTCAATAGTCGGAAGAGATTCCGCAAACTTGTGTTTTAAGACTTTCAGAACTTGACTGGTTAAGAGCCAGCTTTCTGAGTCTCCATATTCACCGGTTGATTCACCGGCTTTTTTGATGGCATTGTAAATTTTGTTACTATCAAACGGTGCAAGCGTGCCATCTCGTTTGGTAACGGAATCAATCGCGATATTCTCATTTGCGATTGTGTTATGATAGGTATTCTCCGACATTGTTCTTTAACTATTCCCCGTTGTGTTTATTTATTACTACATTTTGTTATCAGCTTGCTGACTTTACATACCATATATAGTATTAACAAAAAGTAAAGTTATCTATATATTGTATGCACAAAATTTTTGTTTTTTAATAAAAGATGATTGTTTTTGTGGGTAACGACTCAACTTTTCTTGCTTAAATATTGCTATATCGACACAGCATAAACAACAAAAAAGAATCTGATTTTTAGCTTGACAAAGCTATCCCCCTCTAAAACATATAAAAAAATCATTTTGACTAGTGGATAAGTTTGTTAACAATTATTTTTTTGTTAAAAATCAATCAGTTATTAATTTTCAGATTCTTTGTTCAAGTGGCCTGTTTGACAAGATTTTATGATTGTGGATTCTCGACTCGATATTTGATTATTTTTAATAGCAGAAAACATTTTTTACCCGCCTGCAAAACACAAAAAAAAATCGGATTCTTCATTTTAGAATCCGATTTTTGAGATACTATATCTTGTGGTTAAAACTGCGACGGAGCGCGAATCTCAACATTTTCACCGACAGCCTCATCTTCCACATAAGTATCCTTGCAGACCGAGCTCAGGCAACGTTTTAAGACTGTTGCTTTGCGGCCTTCAGTCAAACCCTCGACACGAAGCGCCGGAACAAAAACTTCTTTAATTTTAATCTTAAATGTTACATAGCCGACATTTCCGTTTTCATCCGAGACATATAATTTAATATTATATTCTCCGACATTTGACGGCATAGCTATTCCTTCGAATCGATGATTAGCCTCATCATATTTCAGCCACTTCGGCAAAGGAGAATCATCAATCAAACCCGCTTTGGTCGTGATTTTGCCAACCAAATCCATTTTATTAAACACGGAATCGGGAACGTCTATTTTGATTCTTTGACCGGTTTCGACCTCATAGTCCGGAATGAGCGAACTCATATTTACCGGCGGACGTTTGGCCGGAACATCTAACAAGTATGGACGGTTGTCGGGAATAAACTCACCTTTGCGCCATTTTTCCAAAGTTTGACGCAAAGCAACAGCTATTTTTGATGGTTTGTCGTTTAACATATAATAAGGAATCGCATCCAAGCCAACGGTTGCATATAAATTGCCCAAAGCATCTTGGACTTCGGCATAAGCAAGAAACGCTTGTGCTTCATCGTCTACGGCTCGCGCGGATTCTAAGATGCTCTTAGAATTTTGCGCGCCGTCTTTAATGGTTATGTCTTCGGCAATATTTTCGGACGTATCGGCAATTTCCATATTAATTTGATAGTCTTCAACCGCAGAAGTATAGCGCGCCCAAGCAACGTGGACCTGACTTAAAATTAAAGTTGTCATTCTTTCGCGTCTTAAGTCATTAAATTCACTAACCTTGGGATTCTTTACATCTTCAATAATACTCATACTGACTTGCTGCGCCTTTTGCGACCATAAACGATTATAGTAATTCGGATCATTGTTATATTGGTCAACTCCGGGCTCTTTGAAGCCTTTGACGACAATCTTTAAGTCTTCGACATCGGTTACCAAATCTTCGGCTCTCATTTCCGGACGATTGGTCAGCGCCAGCCACTCTAATTGCGCTAGTTCATTTTTCATGGCCGGAAGCTCAAAATTACCATATTCCGAACCGACTAACTTAAATTCCGTGGAAGGGTGGAATCCCATTAAAGAAGCAAGTCTGGTTTCGGCCGTGGCCATTTGGTGGCGCAAATCAGCCGCTTTTTTGATAGCCTCCATATAGTCACGTTTTTTTTGCAGGTCTTCTGTGCTTGGGGCTTTGCCTTGTTCAGACAATTCTTTGGCCCGAACATTCATTTCATCAACTTCTAAGGTCATATATTCGGTCATATCATCAATAACCGGTATCAGCTTTTGCGCCGCTAAGCTCTGCCAATACAAACTTCTTACTTCTTGCAAAATATTATGAATAACTTTTCGACTCTGCTCTGTGGCAATGCCATGTTTATAGGTTGGATCCATATTTTGATAATAAACCGTCGAAATATCCAAAATATTCCATGCGACTTTTAAATCCGGGCTCATGTGCGAATTAATCGGCGAATTATTATAGCCGGCATGGCTCGCAATTTCGGTTAGTTTTTCGGTCGGGGCCTTGCCTGCTTCAATCAGGCTTTGCTGATAACTAACCAAGCGTCTGGTATAGTTATATTTCAACGCCAAGGCCATTGCCATATACATATCTATCGGCTTTTCTATTTTACGCGGAGTGCCGACATACATATTTTGCATATCAACATCTACACGTACGGCTCTGTCCCAATCCGTGTAATATGCCGGCGGGGTATCATCCGTTATTTCCTGACTGGAATTTACACATCCTGCGAGTGCGACCATAGCGCTGATTGCCGACAATAGAATTTTATTCATAACATAAACCCTTTATATACTTATTCTATGTTAATATCTTTATACCAAGATTTCGAATCTGAACAGTATTTATTTGATTTTATTCCACTTTCATGTATAACTTACATGTTGAGGCTTAACTTGAGGTTAAATTTTTAAAATGTTAGAAATTTTTAATACGGTATTCAAGTACAAGGAAAAGCAAAGCCCTGATCAACTCGGATTGTATCCTGAGCGCGTGCATGTTAACGCTATGCCCGAACGCAGGTATTTGTGGACGTCAAGAATCCTTGTTATCCTTGCTTGTTTGAGCATTTGCCTTAATATGGTTTTGGCCTCTACCATCTATTTACTCTTGCCTCAACGAACCGTTATTCCGAAACTTTTTCAAATTAATAAATATTTCAGTATGTTAGAACAAGTACAGCCGGCTGAAGTCGATTTTCCGGTTTCGGATTTGATTACGGAACAGCATATTTCCGAATATATTTTGCTGCGCTATCTTGTCAGCTCGGACTATGATGAATTGGTAACCAGATGGAGCCCAGGCTCTACAATTTATTGGTACTCTGCTCCAGATGTCTTCAGAGAATTTTCTGAAAATGATGTTGCTTTCAGCGTAATGCAATTCAGACAACAAGCTTTGCAACGAGATGTGGAAATTGATTGGATTAAACCGGCCGCCATGGGATTGTGGCAGGTGCAATTCAGAACTTTTGATCTTTTACCTAATCAAGATAAACCTTCGGTAAATATTTGGCGGGCTACCATGCGTATTACTTATGTGCGCATTCCTTTCACCAAACGTGAAGATGCCATTGCTAATCCTTTCGGTTTCTTAGTTTTAAACTATTCGTTGGCTTATCATGGTACGCCCGAAACGTCAGCCCACTATTTGGAAACCGTTAAAAAAGAAACTGAAGATGCTTATAAAAAATATGGCACTCCTAAGCGCTAAGCATGAAAGGTGATTTGTGGAAGAAACGCAAAGCTTACTTAACGATTTTTTAGAACAAAATCATTTGCAAAGTGATGAAAAATGTTTGCGGCTTGAAGGCGGCTCTCGTTCAGTGGCCTATAAAATAAATAATCAGATTATCAGAATTCCAACAAAAGAAATTTTTTTGGAAGAACAAGAAAGGGAAAGCCAAATCTCTCTTTTTTTGCAAAAGTATTTGCCGCAAAAATTTTCTTTGAAAATTCCTCACTTGAAATTTAACGGATGTTACTGTGTTCATCAAGCAATTGAAGGTGAGTTATTACAAAGTGTCTGGAATCGCAAAAATTTATCACCTACAGGCCTAAAAAATATTGCTCGCGAAATCGCAGAACTTTTATATCATATTCACAATACACCACTTAATCCCATTCAAGATATTTTAGCAAAATACTCAAAAATTTGCCGCAACGAAAATAAAACACTTAACTCAGATTTTGACTATGGAATCGCAAGAAAACATATTTTAAATTACAGTGACGGAAAAATAGATTTGGATAATTTCAGAACAGTCATCTCTTCTGAGGGGGTGGCTTTATGTCATAATGATTTACATGCAGAAAATATCATTATCAATAATGGGGATTTAGCCGGCTTTATTGATTTCGGCGAGGCAGGAATTAATCCCCGCATAACGGACTTTTTCCATTTTTATCGTCTTAGCAGAGATTTTGCGTTAGAGGTGATAAAAGCATACAATGACTTCTCACCTTTCAAAATAAATATTAAAGAAGCAGACTATCAATTTTTAAGCAATACCGGCTATACGATTGAGCAACGCCTGAGAGCCGGAAAAAATATGCCGTTGTTTTATGAAGAAGTCAGGAAAGCGCTTTTGCTTTTTGCGGAAAGTCTGAAGTAAAAAACCCCGATAAGGTATCGGGGTTTTGCTTTTTTAGAGGCCTAATTTTTTATCTAATCGCTCAAGCTCATCAATATAACTTGAAATGAGGCTCAAGCCTTTATTCCAAAACTCCGGTTCATCGGGGTTAAGACCAAAAGGTTTGAGGAGCTTGTCATAGTCGGTGATTGCCGTTTTGGAGAGCATATCCAAATATTTATCCGGAAAGTCTTTCACACTGCCTTCTTGATAAACCTGATACAAAGAATTGACCAAGCAATCGGCGAAAGAGTAGCAATAGACATAGAACGGACGGAAGAAAAAGTGACCGACTTGCGACCAAATTTGTGCGTTTTCATCGCCCATCTCGACATATGGACCTTGTGCGGCACGCATTTCTTCGA
Organism: uncultured Alphaproteobacteria bacterium; assembly: GCA_944393175.1. Lineage (GTDB taxonomy): Bacteria > Pseudomonadota > Alphaproteobacteria > RF32 > CAG-239 > Scatocola. The sequence goes on from CALXZH010000034.1 coordinate 16,471, forward strand.
GCCAAATTTCGCCTAAGCGGTCTTCGGAGAGTTCGCCTTGACGACGCTCTGCATGAACACGACTTTCAAAAAAGTGAAATGCTATTTGGCGAATCGCCGTGTTTATCATATCGCTCACTTTTCCGGCTATCAGGCAAAGTTTGTCTTTGTCATTGGTGGTTTGTCTTAGGAGTGATTGGAAAGTCATCATCTCACCAAAGACGGAAGCGACTTCTTCGGTGGTCATACGGCTACATTCGTTTAACTCACCATTGTGTAGGCGGGTCATCATGTGGCACCCGTGTCCTAATTCGTGAGCAAGCGTCAGAACATCATTTTGCTTACCGACAAAGTTTAAGAACAAATACGGATGGCGTCCGGAAACAGGTGCGGCAAAGGCTCCGCCTCTTTTGCCGTCGCGCGGGGGAACATCAACCCAAGCGTTATCAAAAAAGTTTTTGGCAATATCGTAGAGCTTGGGTGAAAATTCTTTATAAGCGTCTAAAACGATTTTGACACTCTCTTCCCAAGTGTAGTGTTGGTCATTGCCAAACGGCAGAGGCGCGTTACGATCCCAATATTTGAGCTTATCAACCCCTAACCATTTGGCTTTGAGTTTATAGAATCGGTGGGATAACTTTGCATAGCTGTCGCGCACGGATTGGGCTAAAGCCTCAACGGTTTGGTCTTTGACGTTTTCGCCCAAGTTTGGCTCAGAAACCGGGGTCTTATACCCACGTTTGATGTCAGAGATTGATTTGTCTTTGACAATCATATTGTAAACAAAACTCATAAACGGCGCATTTTCTTTGCTGACGCGGCAAATTTCTCGTCCGGCTTTTTCACGTACATTAGCATCCTTATCCAGTAAAAGCTTGGTGATTTCGGCATCATTATAAACTTTGCCGTCCACTGTATATTCCAACCGTGACGAGGTTTCCTCATAAAAACGAACCCAGGCTTCAGACGAGGTCACGGATTTTTCAACAAAGACTTCTTCTACCGCCTCGGACAAGTCATATTTTTTGAAACGCCGGGTACGGTCAATAAATGGCTTAAAGCGTGCAACTTCCTTATTTTTTAATAATTCTTTGATTTTGGCGTCATGTAAGCGGTTTAATTCCAATTCAAAGAAAATGGCGGCTTTGCCGTAATCGGTCATTTTTTCGCTGATGTTTTGATAAAAAGCCATGGCCTCCTTATTTTTCATCTGCGTGCACATATTCAAATAGGCATAGCTCCCGGGGAGGCTGCCTTTTTCCAACATAGAATCGTAAAACTTTAAGGCCTTGGCAAATTCTTCAGGCGTTAGGTCGGCTAATTTGCCTTTATATTTTTTGACCAAAGTTTGAACATTCTTTTTATAGGCTTCCATATCGGCATTGATTTGGGGATCGTCCATCCCTTTATACAAATCACTTAAATCCCATGCGGGAAGATTATTTTTTTGTGTCATCTTTGTCCTCTTGTGGTGTTTGTTCTTCTGAAGTTTCCACCGGTTGCGGAACTTCTGTTGATTTTAGCGTTGATGCGGCAATTGAATCTTCTAATTGTCGGTTCAGAGCTTTTAACTTTTGCATTTCTTGATAGATGTGCGGATTTTCTTTATAGAATTCCTCAACCTCTTGCGGAAGTTCGGCTTGCGGACTTAACTCCGGAACAAAAAAATAATTTGCCCACGGTGTCGATTGGGTTCCCGACATCCAAAGCTTTATGCCCGAAAAAATAACCTTCATATCACATAGGCTGTTTTGCATAATGGCCTTGAGACTGCAAGAAACTTCTTGTTTACACTCCAGCAAATCAACCGCCATTTGCTCGGTACAAGGGATAAAACCCCGCCTTTGATTATCTTGCCTTGGAGAAAACAGCACTATCAAAAATACGGCAAAGCCATATAAGATGAGTGTGCCGGCTAAAATTCCGAACCAATTATGTTTGATGAAATGCATTAAACCGCCTTACGTTGTTTATAAAAACTTTCTAAAAGAGCCAATTCTTCACGCGTGTTTGCGCCTGCAACTTCCTTGGCATCACATTCAACCACCGCACATTTAAGTCCGGCTTTGCGGGCAATGGCGATGGCATCTGTTAAATAATACTCGCCGGCCGCATTTTCATTCTTTATTTGTGATAAAATGTCAAACATTTTGTTGCCGTCAAAGCACATGCACCCCGAATTGCACAAATTAATTGCTTTTTCTGCATCCGTTGCATCTTTAAATTCTACAATTTTCTTTAATTCGCCGTTTTCGACAACCAAACGACCATAGCGGGCAGGATCTTCGGGACGAAAACCCAAGACAACAATTGCATAACCTTCACTTAATTTATCTGCAGCCATTTGATAGGTTTGAGCCGTGATTATCGGATTATCACCAAATACAACTAAAACAGCACCATCAAACTTGCCCAATTTCTCTTTGGCGGATAAAACAGCGTGTCCCGTTCCTAATTGCTCAGATTGGACGCAACTTTCGTGCGGAAAAACCTCTTTTCGGACTAAGTCGCCGTCAGGAGCCGTTACCACTACTATTTTTTTGACACCCATTTTTTCTAATGTATCTAAGGGATAACGAATCATCGGCTTGCCGCACAAGGGCATCATTACTTTGGGTAAATCCGATTTCATTCTGGTTCCTTTGCCGGCTGCCAAGATTACTGCCGCTATCTCTGTTTTACTCATATTTTAGCTCCTTTTGAAATTTTATCTTTTCTTAATATCTGTATCTTATACTAGCAAATATGTTTTATTTGTTAACAATAGGCCTTTGTTTATGAAAAAACTTTTTCTTTCGATTTGTTTCAGTTTCTTGTGCTGGCCAGCCAATAATCTTTGGGCTAAAGCAATTGCTTTTGATTCTTTAGAGCAAGCGCAATCTTTTCAACAAACACAAAAAACTTTTACTCAGCCGGTAAAGGATAATACTCCCAGCCCTTATGATAAAGAAGCTATGGATAAATTTATTATGGAAAGGCTCAAAAAAGTTGCAATTACAAATCTGGATCCGGGAACGGGGCCTAATCAATCTTCATCTGTTAATATGCAGCACAGCGATGATTATATCGCCATGATGAAAGAAAAAAATAAATCTTATTTGGAAAAAATTTATGACAGCGCATTAAATAGAATTTCATCCAATTCTCCTAACAGCCGCTCCGATGTGCAGACTTCTCAAACACAATATGTTGAACTGCGACAAGATAGTGAAAAAGATAATTTTAATAACCCAGACTTCCCTGTCGTGAATATTGAACTGCCTAATCAAAAACAAGTCTTGGTGCCGGCGTTGGAGCATATTCCTTACCTATCAACCCAAATTGAAATTTTACCATCAGGATTGGTCAGCTTTAATGATGAAGTTATGGTCGTGGCTGCCGGAAAAAAGCTTAAACAAGGATTATCTCGGATTATTCCGAAATATTCTACCTCAAGAAGCGGCGTGAGACATCGTATTTTGCCGACACTGATTTCCGTCAGCATTAACGGGCAAGAAGTTCCGCATAAAATTATTGAGCAAGTCGATGAATATGTTATTGTGCCGCAAGAAAGTTATTCCTTGGAGGCTGGCGTTTATACATACAATTTTCAATATTTGATTGACAGACAGCTGTGGCAATATGATGATTTTAATGAATTTTATTGGGATATTTCCGGTGGAAGATGGAATCTGATTATCAGCCGCGCGTTTGCTTCTCTGAGTTTGCCCGGAAAAGACAAGCCCCTCAGCTCCTTAGTCTTCCGCGGATACCCCGGAAATTTAACCTCCCAAGGAATGGCTATTGCCGAGGGTGAACACAGCGTCGGTTTTGCCTCGCTTGTACCGTTATATCTCGGTGAAGGAATGCATGTTTTGGTCGCCATGCCAAAAAATAATTTTATTGCTCCGGATTGGAGTAAAAAACTTGACTGGTTTTTGGCAGATTATGGCGATTTGCTCGTTTGCGGCCTTGTGTTAGCGGTATTAATTATTTCTTATATTTTATCTTGGAAAAGCATCTCTCAAAGCAAAACCAAACATAACAATTATTTCAAAAAAGGGGCTCCGATGATGCGCTTCCTCTATAAAGGTATTTTTGATAATGTTTCCTTCGGTGCTTTTTTGTTGGAGCTTTACCGCAAAAATATTATTGATATTCAAAAAAGCGACAAAGACATCTTATTGGTGAAAAAAACAGATAATTTATCTTCTCTGGAAAAAGGTGAGAAAAAAGCTCTTAATGCTTTGTTTGGGAAAAATGATGCAATATTGGCTCTTAATGACAATAATCAACTTAAATTAAAGCGCTCATTTAAAGTTCTGGAAAAATTAACCAACAAAAAAATTAAATCTCTTTCCCTACGTTTAAGCTTAGGGTATCTGTTATTCGGCGTGGCTATGCTTTTATTTGCCGAGGGCGCCGTTGCTTGGCTTAATATTAACTCGGCTCAGGCTCTATCGGTTTTGGTCTCGGCTTCTGCTGTCATTGCCTTTTATATCTGGATGTTGCGCAGAAAATTCAAATTTTGGTGGATGTCCTTGATTGTTAAAGCTTTCTGTTGGCTAATCATTTTAGGTTTGATATTGATTATGAGTGCTTATGTCCACTTATTCTCTGCAATTGCCTTGGCTCTATCCGTCTTTGTTATTTTTGCTTCTTGCTCTATTTTTGCTAAAAGAAGCGGCGTTATTAAGTCAAGTATTCAAGATGTGATGAATTTTAGAGAATACTTAATGCGAAATGCCGATAATATTTGTCTGGGCAGAGATTTTCTAAATCAGCAGGCTAATATTTTTGCGTTGGAGTTAACAGATAAGTTCCCTGCGCAGAAAAATATAAGTGACTTTTATAAGCTTGATATTTTATCCGAAGTCTTTTACCCTAAAAGAAAAGGCGCTTAATGCGCCTCTTCTTCTTGCTGTTGATTGTAAAAATACATAAAATATTGATAAGCGTGTGATAAGTAGCAAGCTTTTAACATTGCGTTTATCAGGCTTAAGGAAATTCCTAAAAAAGAAAATATTACTTGTCCGATAAATCCCTCTATTTGTAAAATGCGCATTATGGTTCCTAACAACATCAATAGAATCATTACCGGAAGAGTGGATAATATAATACCTGCAAATAATTTAAGTGAATTTCCTTTGGTTATTTTAAATGATTGAACGAGCGTCATATCTTTACTTTCTACAGCGACGCTTGGCAATATCAGCGACAGGCGCGAACTGTATACGGATGCTATAATAACCAAGATAAAATATAAGCTGAGCGCTTGCGGCGGAAGTTGAACTGCCGGCATTTTCAAATCAACCCCAAAAGCCAGCGCCGTTACCAAACCCGAAATTATGGCCGCAGCAATTATCAATAACAAAATTAGTAAACTATAGCCCAAATATTTTATCTCTTTGAGGCCAAATGAAATTTGCTTCCAATCTTTGAGTTCGCGTAAAATAATTTGTCGGGAAAAAGATACGGAAACCGCTGTTACGGCAATTATTTCAAAAAGCATAAAGGCTTTGTTGCCAAGAGTTTGGCAATATTCTCCAACGCACAAAGAAGGAAAGAATAAAAAGCAATCACATAAAAAAACAAGTCCTACCCAAAGCGCTGAAAGCTTTACAACCGTTTTAAAATTTACAAAAAAGTAGATATAGGTGCGTTTGATGCTTTCCCATAAGGGCAGATTAATTATTTCCTTCATCTTCATCTCCATATAAAAAATATTTTTGTGTATAGCAATGACCTACAAACAATGACCAAATCAAAAGGAGTAAGACCTCATATACAAACTCAGAAGAAATACCAACCCACAGAGGATTGGAAAAATCATACGTTCTTATATTCAAATAGAAATTCAAAAACAAAAATAAGGTTAAAATAAAAATTGAAAATAGCGAAAGGATAATACGTAGTGAATTTCCTTGCGTTTTTACCCAAATACTCTTAAGTGAAGGTAAATCGACGCCCTCCAATATCAACCCTAAAACCGAATAGAATCGCAAAACTACAAACGGAACCAAGAAGCCGATTGAGACAACACCAAAATATGTAATTTCAACCACTACATCCGGATTGGGCTCTCGCATTGCTAACAGACTAAATGAAACAAACGGTATAATATTTAATACCAAAATAATTGACAGAGCCGCAAAGGCTTTTAAAATTTTGCGATCAAATGAAAACAAAAACTTCCAGCTAAAAATTGTCGGTGTTTTTATTAGGGCATACCATTTGCAGGCAAAAAAGAACAAGAGAAAATATTTGAACAAAATATCAATTGCAAACAGCGGCAAACTGTTAGAACAGTGAAAATTTACCAGCTGCGGCAAGCCACATACATAGGCAAAACCACTTATCAAAGATACAGCTCCAATGGTGAGCGCAAAAAGCACAACCAACTTCAGCCAAAGGATAAAATTATCTATTATATACGCATAGGGAAGATAAAAAAGCTTAAATCCCGGTATCAGTGTTTGTGATGATGCAGATGCTTGCATAACATCAAAACTTTTTGTGGCTTTTTTGGATTCCAAACTGTCCTTCTTTTTAACCATGGCTATATTTCCTTTACTGTGGTTACGCCGGGGAGGCTGCGAATCCGACTCAAAAAGTCTTGGTCGGCAAAGGCAAAACCTCCGGCTAATTCTATTCGTATGTTCCAATCCCTATTGTCTGGTTTGATATATATTTTATTTTTGCCGTTTCTATCTTTGTATAAAATTTCTTTTAAGCCGGGAAGAGCGCTTGCATCGTTGAGCTCTATCTCCAGACCGTTGGCAATTTCGGCGATGGCTTTATCTAAGGTTTCAACATTGTTTATCATACAACGCGGACGTCCGTCCTCTTCTTGTTTATCAATACTCATACTGACCAAAACCGGAAGTCCTGAGGCCAACACATCTTCATATTTGGCCAGACCTTCCGAGAACAGCAAGCCCTCAAAATTGCTGGTTGCATCCGAAAACTCAACAAAGGCATATTTATTGCCGCTCTTGGAAATGCGCTTTTGCACCGAATTGACGCAACCGGCTAATTTGGCGCGAACGGTATCGCCAACTTTAATGTTATGAAAGACTTCGGCCGCGGTTTTAACCCCTAACCGCTCCATGCCCTTGGCATAAGAATCGAGCGGATGAGCCGACAAATAAAAACCTATTGCCTCGGCCTCAAGTTTGAGTTTTTCCAGCTCCGGCCAATCGGGTTTATCGGCTAATTTAACCGTGGTGTGCAACTCCTCCGTTCCAAAAAGTGAGGCTTGAGAGCTGGTCTTTAGCTCACTGGCGGCGGAAATATGCTGCATAATGGTCTCAATATTGGCAAAAATTTTGCCGCGGTTTTTATCTAAGCAATCAAAGGCGCCGGCCTTGCAAAGTTGCTCCATTTGGCGACGGTTGATTTGTTTGATGTCGGTACGATGAATAAAGTCCGACAAATCTTTATATGGTCCGTGGGCCTTGCGCTCCTCTTCAATGGCTTGCATATTGGCGGCTCCTACCCCTTTAATTGCGCCCAAGGCATAGCGGATATTGCCGTCTTCGACTGCAAAGTCGGCACCGGATTTATTAATATCGGGTTTGAGAACTTCAAAGCCTTGGCGTTTGCACTCTTCTTTGTAGAGCAAGAGTTTTTCGGTGTTGGTCATATCCAAAGACATAACCGCACACATAAACTCTACCGGATAGTGTGCTTTGAGGTAAGCCGTTTGATAAGAAATCAGCGAATAAGCGGCGGCGTGCGATTTGTTAAAACCGTAAGATGCAAATTTTTCCATTTGGTCAAAAATGGCTTCGGCCGTGGCTTGTTCGATGCCGTTTTTAATAGCCCCTTCGGTAAACATTTTGCGTTGTTTCGGAATTTCATCACGCATTTTTTTACCCATAACCTTACGGAGCTTATCGGCACCACCCATGGTGTAGCCCCCTAAAGCGCGCGCGATATTCATAACCTGCTCTTGGTAAATCATAATACCGTAGGTTTCTTTTAATATCGGCTCTAATTGCGGGTGAAGATAGGTGATTTCCTCTTCCCCGTGTTTCCGTTTAATGTAGCTCGGAATATTGTCCATCGGTCCCGGACGGTAGAGTGAAACAATAGCCACCAAATCCTCAAAACGGTCAGGCTTGATTTGTTTGTGAACGTCTTTCATACCCGGAGATTCAAACTGGAAGACGGCCGTGGTATCTCCTCTTTGCAAAAGCTCATAAGTCGGGCGGTCGTCTAAGTTGACATTGTCCATATCCAAATCAATACCGTGTACTTTTTTGACCCAATCGCAAGCACGTTTAATTACGGTTAGGGTTTTTAAGCCTAAGAAGTCGAACTTAATAAGTCCGGTTTCTTCTACGTATTTCATATCGTATTGCGTTACCGGCATATCCGATTTCGGATCTTTGTAAAGCGGCACCAGTTGGTCCAGCGGACGGTCACCGATTACCACGCCGGCCGCATGCACGCCGGATTGACGGTACAAGCCCTCAAGTTTCATCGCAATATCAAACAGTTTATTGACTTGCGGGTCGTTTTGGCGCATTTCCTCGAGTTCGGGAACTTGATCCAAAGATTCTTGCAAGGTTGGGTTTTTGCCTTGAACACCCGGAGGAATCATCTTAGAAATTTTATCGGCTTGGGCATAGGGCATTTGTAAGACACGCGCCACATCGCGGATAACGTTTTTGGCTTGCAACTTACCATAAGTGATAATTTGCGCCACATGGTCAAAGCCATATTTGTTTTGCACATATTCAATCGTTTTGTAGCGATTTTCCTGACAGAAGTCCACGTCAAAATCCGGCATGTTGACACGTTCAGGGTTTAAGAAACGTTCAAACAGCAAGTCTAATTTCAGGGGGTCCAGGTCCGTTACTTTTAGCGACCAAGCCGTAATGGAACCCGCACCGGAACCACGCCCCGGGCCAACCGGAACACCGTGTCCTTTAGACCAACGAATAAAGTCCGACACGATGAGAAAGTAGCCGGGGAATCCCATTTTTTTGATAACGCTTAACTCATATTCCAAACGCGCATAGTATTTTTTATCTATCTCTTTCTTTTCTTCCGGCGTCATCCCCTCATGATAGACTTGCGCTTCCATCCGTTCTTTGAGCCCTTTATAGGCCTCTTCGGTAATAAATTCGTCTTGTGTTTTGCCTAAGGGGCACTCGAATATCGGCAACAGAGGATTTACTTTTTTGGAAAGGAAATTACATCTTTTGGCAATTTGTACCGTGGAATTTATGGCCTCAGGCAAATCGCTGAACAATTCCAACATTTCGGCTTCGGAACGCAAGCGATTGTTGGGAGAGAATTTTTTGCGGTTTTCATTGGCAACATATTCTCCGGCGGCAATGCACACCAAAGCATCGTGTGCTTCATACATATCGGCACCAAAGAAAAATGCTTCATTGGTGGCAACCAAGGGAATATTATGTTTATAGGCCAGATTGATAAAATCTTCTTCGGTGCGCCGTTCGGTTTCTAAGCCGATACGCATAATTTCCATATATAAGCGGTTGGGGAAAAGCTCTTTTAATTTAAGAAGGGTTTCTTCGGCCTCGGCTTTGCGGTTTTCAAGCAACAGGCGTCCGATTTGTCCTTCAACACCGCCGGTTAGGGCAATTAAGCCCTCGTTTAAGTTTTCAAAATCTTTAATACGTAATTGCGGCTTTTCCAAATTCGGTCCGTCAAGATAGGCGATTTTCATCAACTTCATAATGTTGTGATAGCCGGTATCGTTCATTACCAGAAGGACAATTTTATCCGGCTCAATCACCCGACCTTTAGACTTTAAGACATCGTCGGCATCAGGATTGCGCAAATAGAACTGACAGCCCAGAATCGGCTTAATACCCTCTTCTGCGGCATATTTTGAAAAAGCCTTGCCGCCAAACATATTGGCCGTATCGGTTACGGCAATCGCGGCTATTCCTTGGTCGTGGCACCTGTGCATCAGTGCCGGAACCTGCATTGCGCCTTCCGATAACGAATAGGCGGTATGAACACGCAAATGTACAAATTTTGGTTCAGACATCAGATTCCCCTTAAACGAGCCTTATCATAGAGGTTTTTCTTCTCTTTCTCAATCAAAAAATATGACTCATATACAAGAACAAATAAAACCGGACAAGGCCGGTTTTATGTGGTTTTTAAATTAATCCAATTCGGAGAGGCGCTCAGCTTGGTCTTCGGCGACGAGTGCGTCGATAATCTCTCCCAAGGCATCACCTGAAACTACCTCGTCCAACTTATAGAGTGTTAAGTTGATACGGTGGTCAGTTACACGTCCTTGCGGATAGTTATAGGTGCGGATACGTTCCGAACGGTCGCCCGAACCGACTTGAAGTTTACGGCGTTCCGAATATTCTTTATCAATACTTGACTTTTGCAAGTCATACAACTTGGCGCGCAAGTGGTTCATCGCTTTTTCTTTGTTTTTATACTGCGAGCGGTCATCTTGGCATTGAACAACCACACCGGTCGGAATGTGCGTAATACGAACGGCAGATTCCGTACGGTTAACGTGTTGGCCGCCGGCACCGGATGCGCGGTAAACATCTATCTTCAAATCCGCCGGATTAATGTACATATCAACTTCTTCAATCTCGGGCAAAACCGCAACCGTGGCAGCCGAGGTGTGAACGCGGCCTTGAGATTCCGTTACCGGAACACGTTGAACACGGTGCGCGCCGGATTCAAATTTTAGCTTTGCAAACACGTCTTTTCCGGTAATTTTGGCTGTTGCCTGCTTGTAGCCGCCAAGCTCGTTTTCATCCACGTCTAAGGTTTCAAACTTCCAACCTTGCAATGCCGAATAGCGTTGGTACATCTCAAACAAAACCGCACCAAACAAGGCTGCTTCATCTCCGCCCGTTCCGGCTCGAATTTCAAGAATCGCGTTTTTCTCATCTTCGGCATCTTTGGGGAGGAGTAAAATTTTGATATGTTTTTCCAATTCAGGCAATTTTTCTTTGAGCTCATAATACTCAGCCTCAGCCATTTCTCTCATCTCTTTATCAAGTGAGGAATCTTCCATCATTGCCTTGTCATCGTTCATATTTTGCTCGGTGCGGTTATATTCTTGAATTGCTTCCACAACCGGGGTCAGCGCGGCAAGCTCTTTGTTCATACGAACCAAGTCATCCGCACTTACGTTCGGTGAAGACAATAATGCCGAAATTTCTTCGTGGCGGCTTACCACATTTGCCAATTTTTCCGCAAAAGAGGCCATTAATTTATTTCCTTTTCTATTGTGTTGAGGTCAACGGTTTTTTGCTCACCGCTGTCCAAATTTTTAATCGTTACTTTACCTTCGCTCAATTCATCCGGACCGACAATAACGGCTTGAGAGGCATTAACCTTATTGGCTTTCATCAGGCGTTTTTTCATATTACCGCCATAGCTTTGCTCTACTCTCAGACCTGCTTTTCTTAAGCGATAAGCAATTTCTAAGGCAGACAGATTGACATCTTCGGTAACCGGAATTACGGCTATCGGGCGCGGAAGTGAAACATCGGCATCGAGCAACATGCTCAAGCGTTCAACACCGCAAGCCCAGCCAATTCCCGAAACTTTGCCACCGCCCATTTGTTCAACCAAGCCATCATAACGGCCACCGGCCAAAACCGTGCCCTGAGCTCCTAATTTATCGGTAACAAGCTCAAATACCGTGTGGGAGTAATAATCCAACCCACGGACAAGGCGGTTGTTTACGCGGTATTTAATACCCAATTTATCCAATCCCGTCAAGACTTGATTGAAAAATGCGGTTGAGGCTTCATTGAGGCTATCTTTATACAAAGGCGCATTTTCTACCACTTTTTTATCACATTCTTCCTTAGAATCCAAAACACGCAGCGGATTTTTCTCTAATCTGGTTTTGCTGTCCTCAGAGAGTTCATCATAGTGTTCTTTCAGATAAGCGACCAATTTGGTGCGATAAGCATCGCGGCTTTCTTGGTCGCCAAGCGAATTTATCTCTACCGTTACCGTGCCCATAAGGCCTAATTTTTCAACAAATTCATAGGCCATGGAAATAACTTCAATATCAGCTTGCGGCGTTTCAACACCCAAGAGCTCGACACCAAATTGCGTGAACTGGCGTTGACGACCTTTTTGCGGACGCTCATAACGGAACATCGGGCCGGCATAGTATAATTTCACCGGAAGATTTTGTTGCATACCCTCGGAGATAAAGGCGCGAACGACACCGGCCGTGCCTTCAGGACGCAAAGTCAGGCTCTCGCCACCGCGGTCTTGGAAGCAATACATCTCTTTGGTGACAATATCCGAAGTGTCACCCAAATTGCGGGAAAAGACTTCCGTAAATTCAAAAATCGGGGTTTCAATTTCTTCAAAACCATATTTTTCAACCACTTCGCTGCCGGTTGCGATTACCTTTTTGGCTTTTCTTTTGGCTTCGCCATATAAATCATAAGTTCCGCGTACGTTTTGTATTTTTGCCATTTTAACTAACCTTTTCTTCTACCAGACGAACCAACTCGTCAACAATATTTTCACTCTTTACTTTGTAGGCCGGTTTGCCTGCAATAAATATCATATTTTCTCCGCCTTTGCCACCGCAAACACCAAAATCGGAATGAGCTGATTCCCCGGGTCCATTTACCACACAGCCCATTACAGCTAATGTCAGCGGCTTGGTAATATGAGCAAGTCTTGTTTCCAGTTCTTCTACCGTTTTTTGGACATTGTATCCGCGGCGGGCACAAGTCGGGCAAGAAATTATCCTTACGCCCCGATGTCGCAAATCAAGTGCTTTTAATATCTCGTAGCCGGCTTTGACTTCCTCTTCAACATCTGCCGTTAATGATACTCTTAACGTGTCCCCAATTCCGGCCATTAGCAAACTACCGATGCCGATTGCGGATCTAACCGTTCCGGCACGCAAACCGCCGGCTTCGGTCACACCTAAGTGCAAAGGATAATCACAAGCGGCGGCCAATTTTTTGTAGGCTTCAATCATCATGAGGGTGTTGGAGGACTTAACACTTATCTTAAACTCTCTAAAGTCATTGTCTTCAAGCATCTTGGCTTGCTCCAAGGCACTCTCAACCATAGCGTCAGCGGTTGGCTCGCCATATTTTTCGAGCAAGCGTTTATCGAGCGAACCTGCATTTACACCAATGCGAATCGAGCAACCATTGGCTTTGGCCGCTTTTACAACTTCTTTGACCCTATCGGCACCGCCGATATTGCCGGGGTTAATGCGCAGGCAAGCGGCGCCGTTATCTGCTGCCAGCAAGCCTAAACGATAGTCAAAATGGATGTCCGCCACAACCGGAATATTAACCGCCTTGGTAATTTCTTTTAAGGCTTTGGCCGAATCTTCATCCGGGCAGGAGCAACGTGTAATATCGCACCCGACAGCCTCCTGACGGCGAATTTGCTCAATCGTCGCTTTGATGTCCGAGGTCAAAGTGTTGGTCATTGACTGAACGGTTATCGGTGCATCGCCCCCGACGGCAACTTTTCCTACCATAATTTGGCGCGATTTGCGACGTATGATTTTTTCCATTTCTCTCCTCCTCATCAGAGCCTAAAAATTTTTCTATAGTTTATAAAACAAAAAGAAAATAGCAAGCCTAAACCTGCTATTTTCTTTAAATATCAACTTGGCTAATGGTTTGCGGATAAATATTTATCCAAGGCAATACCTGTCTTTTTGCTCGAAGTAAAGACATTTGGAACGATTTTTCCATCAATTTCAACATCTACGGCATCAAAACGACCAACCGATAAAATCGTTCCTTCTCCGGCCGGAACTTGATAGCTGTCTCCGGCTTTTAATACTTTGCTTAACCATAATTTTTTATTGTCTTTTACTTCAACCCAAGTTTCCTTGTTTACTTTAATGGTAACACGAGAGCCTTTTTTGGTATTTACTTTTGGTTCTTTTACCTCTGAGACTTGCTCCTCTGCTTTGTTGGAATCGTCTGAAATTTGCACTTTTTCTTCTGGTTCCTTTTGATTGTTTACTTCTTCGGTATTTTGAGGTTCTTTAGTTTCTTCGTTTTTTTGAAGCTCTTTAACTTCTTCTGATTTCGGCGTCTCAACAAAATTACCCTCGTTAACAATTACCTGTGCACTTGGTTCGGTGGCTTCCTCTACGGCATCTATAACCGGTAGTTTTTCCTGCTTTCCAGAGTTTGTCGTATCTTCCAGTGTGGCATAATCTTCAACTTGCAAAGGGAAATTCTCATTTGTTTGCGGAATTGATACTTCAGCAATAATATCCTCACTGCTGGTCGGAATTTCGTTTTCAAATTGTGATCTATTATAGATTAACCATGCAACATAAAGCAAAACGACAGCCAGTACGCTGATAACTAAATATTTTTTATTGGGCAATGTGGCTTCGGCTTGCGGCTCTAAAACATAGACGTCATCTTTTTGATTTTTGGCATCCGTTTCCTCTTTAAACAGCTGCACGATACGCGCTGAGTTCAGCCCCAAAAAATCGGCATAAGAGCGGATAAAACCTATACCGTAAGGAGGTTCGGGAATTTCATCATAATTGCTGCTTTCTATTGCCTCTAAAAATGACGAACGAATGTACAATTCTTTAGAAACATCTTCTATTTTGTAGCCTTTTTTCAGACGGGCTTCTTTTAACATACCGCCGACGCTGCTTTCTATCTTATCATCCTTATCCGGTGTGATTGCTGCATCTATTGCAGGTGTTGCATTTTCTTCAATAGAAGCTTTTTTACTTGTTTCTTTTTTCACGGTTTTATCCTCTTGAATAATTATTTGATTGCGAATCTTTAACAGATTTCTATTCCATGATCATAAGCATAAGCCATTAATTGCGGACGTAAAGTCCTTTTTTGAGATTTTAATAAGCTTTTTACATAATCTTCGACTTCGGCCACGTTTATTGAACGTATCATTGACTTAACTCGACCAAATGATGCTCCGGAACTTGACAGGTTTCTATACCCCAAACCGATTAATGCCATGGCCTCAATCGGATTGCTGGCCATCTCTCCGCAAACCGAACAGTAGACTTTTGCGGCATTGGCTTTGGTGACAATATCTTCCATCAGCTTCAAAAACGGTGACGACAAGACATCATAGCGCTCCGTTAAACGCGGATTGCCCCTGTCACACGCAAAGGTAAATTGTGCTAAGTCGTTGGTGCCGATGGAAATAAAGTCCGCTTGTTTTAATACATCTTCCAGTTGGAAAACTATTGAGGGAACTTCTATCATCAATCCGACATTTACCTTTGAAGGAATAGGAGAACCTTTTTTCTTTTCTTTTTCTAATTCAATCATCAAGGTTTCTTTGGCATCTTCAAACTCAGATATATCCGATATCATCGGAAACATCACATTGAGTTCTCTATCTGCCGCGGCGCGCAGAAAAGCTCGCATTTGCTTGCGCAATATGGCTCTTCTGTCCAAGGTTATGCGAATCGAACGCCATCCGATGGCCGGATTTTCTTCGCCCATGGCACTCCAATAAGGCAATAATTTATCCGAACCAACATCCAAACTTCTAAAAATTACTTTTTTGCCATCTGCCCTATCCATCAGCTCTTTGTAATAACTAATTTGTCTATCGACATCGGGCATTACATCCGAGGCCATAAAAGGTATCTCCGTACGATACAGTCCGACACCGTCGCAGTTCGTGGCTTCAATATAATCCAAGTCAAAGGCCAAGCCTATATTGACATAGTGGCCTATTCTGACCCCGTCCAAAGTTTTGGATGGTAGTTTTTTTAACTCGGCCAACCGTGCCTGCAGTTTTTCTTTTTCGGCAATTTTGTTCTTAAATTTCTCTTGAATAGGCAATGACGGATTTATGTATATATAGCCTTCGTTGCCATCAACGGCCAAAAAGTCTCCGGTTTTAATGTCGTTGAACAACCCCTTTATTTTAGCTACAACCGGAATGTTTAAGGCCTTGGCAACAATTGCCACATGCATGGTGGGCGTCCCGTCTTCAATCACAAGACCTCGAATTTTATTGTAGTCATAGTCCATCAAATCTGCAGGACCCATTGTTTGCGCGACAACTACTATGTCGTTGCTGTTCATTACTTCCGCCGCAATTCCAAAATCACCGCTTAAGTAATTTTGCAGACGGTCTGCTACATCCCGCAAATCATGCAAACGCTCTTTTAAGTATTGGTCCGATGTGGCAGACAGGCGGTTCCACATATCCTCATAGGCTCGCTCGACTGCCGCTTCCGCCGTTAAGCCAGAATTTACGTTATCGGCTATCTTTTTGTACCAGCCTTTGTCCTTGGCAAACATTCTGTATGCATCTAAAATATCGGCATGTTCCCCTATTCCGATTTTGGTGGCATTCAGCTTTTCATCTAAATCTATGTTCATCTGCTTATGGGCAGTTTCAAGTCTTTTTAATTCTTTTTCTTTATCTTCGGCAAAAATCTTGCTTACCGCTTGGCGGCGGCGATGAATAATTGCTTGCCCCAAGCCATATCCCTTGCTGAGGCTGATTCCTTTTATTCTGTCTTTAAGGGTTAAGCCTCTTTCTTTTACAAGGGCTTTTTTATAGGCTGTCATCTCATCGGAGGCTATAACCTCAGATAAGACCATGGCTATCGTCTCAAGTATTTCTATTTCGGTTTGAGAATATTCATAGGTTGCTTTTTTTTGAACAGCCAAAACACCTATTGCCCTGCTCCAACGAATTAGCGGAACACCTAAAAAGCCATGATACCCATCTTCACCTAATTCGGCCTTATATGAAAATTTCGGATGCTTGGTTGCGTCAGTGGCAGCTAAAGAGCGAGCCGTCTTGGCAACTTCTCCGATTAGACCGTCGCCGTTGCGAATTGTGAGACGGTGTTCTGCCAACGAATTCAGCCCATAAGATGCAAACAGCTCCAAATAATTATCATCAACAGCTATGTAAAGAGATGCCGCATCTGACCCTGTTTGCTCTGCAATAATACGGATAATTTTTGATAACTTCTCCGATACCTTATCTTGACTTTCGGTAACCTCTCGCAGATATTTTAGAATATCCATTGCCTGATTTATGGCCGGTGATCGCATTGTTCATATCCATCAGAATTAATTTTCAACTTGATTTTTTTATATAATATCTATATTTTTTCATCAAGAATAATCTTATTTTTTTAATCGAGAAAATCTATGACAAATACTTATAAAAAAGGCGATTTTGATAACAGACCCTGGGGAAAATGGGAAGTTCTAGATGCCGCAGATGAATTTTGCGTCAAAAAAATCACCGTAAATCCAGGTGCTAAATTATCTTTACAATCGCATAATTTCAGAGCAGAACACTGGATTATTGTTAAAGGAAAAGCTTTAGTTACTTTGGGTGATGATAAACTTATAAAAAAACAAAATGATGCGATTTATATCCCCGAAAAAACAAAACACAGAATACAAAATGATTCTGCCGATGTCTTGGAATTTATTGAAGTACAAACCGGCGATAATTTAGATGAAAACGACATCATAAGATATGAAGATTCATATGGTCGTGTTTGATTGCAATTAAGATACAAAAAAAACTCCGGTTTGAAACCGGAGTTTTTTATTTGCTTTACGGGCGGCGTTCCCATAACTCATTAAACAAGTCGCTGCCTGATTTATCAATCCACTCAAACAAGACCATTTCTTTGGTGACAACATCCACACCGTTATGCAGAAGCCTTTGGACGCCCATGATACTTTGTGTGCCGTTGCGCGAAGAACAACTGTCGCCCACCACAAAAACCTGAAACCCGTTACCGGCAAAGTCTAACGCCGTTTGGAGAACACAAAGATGTGTTTCCAGTCCGGCGATAATTAATTGTTTTTTGCCAGATGATAGCACTGCTTCACGAATGGCATCATTTTTATAGCAAGACAGCGTGTCTTTTTCAAAATAGTGCGCATTGTTGCCTAATGCATTTCTTAAGTCTATCATTGTGGGACCAAATTTATTTCTATCCTGTTCGGCTATCAGATAAGGGATATTTAATTTGGTTGCTACATTTAGTAACGAAGCACAACCATTGATGACTTCCCGCGGACTTTCTTGTGCCGGTGCTAAATTTTCCTGAACATCTATTATCAGCAAAATCGAATCGTCTTTATTCATTAACATGGGCCAGACTTTCATATTAGGGTTGACTATCTTTATAAAATACATAATACTTCAATAAATTTAATTTAACCACAAAAAAGTTAAGAAGAAGTATCATGAATTTTGAAGATTTAGGTCTCTCGGATAAAACCGTTAAAGCCATTAAAGAATTTGGAATTAAAGAACCGACAACTGTGCAAAGTGACGTTATTCCCTCTATTTTACAGGGTAAAGATGTGTTCACAATTGCTCCTGCAGGATGTGGAAAAACGACTTCTTATGTCTTTCCTTTGCTCGATGTTATCTCTCGAAGCGATAATATGCAAAAATATATTTTAATTATTACGCCTGATTCTCAGCAATCCGTTATCGTTTCTGACAGAATGGCTATTTTTAATAAATATCATGAAATTAACGAAACAACCATTAAAGATAAAGATGAGGATATTAAAAAAGAAGCCAATGTTATTATCGGGTCTCCTGATTTGTTGGTTGAGTTGGCCGATGATGATAAGCTTGATTTGAAAAAAACAAATATTTTGGTGGTTGACGATATTAATCTTATCAAAAAGAAGAAACAACTCCAAAATCTTGAAAAAATCTTGGAAATTTTACCGACAGATAAGCAAAATATTGTTTACACCAACAGACGCTCCAAAGAAACTCAAGATATTTTGGATAAAATATTAAAGGCTCCCGAAGAAATTAAAGTAGACAAAGCCAAAGAAGCAGAAGCTGAGCTTAGTGCGCAACAAAGTCTGCCCGAAGCAAAGCCTGCAAAGCAACATCGGTCACGGCAGCCGGTAAAAGACAGGGAAGCTATTGATTTGATAAAAAAATACAATACTTTTAACGGCAAAACACCTGAGTTTCTTGTTCATAAAGGAATCGTCGTTAATATAGATTAGGCAATAAAAAACCTCCGATGCAAAGGAGGTTTTTTTATTTTACCATGGGATATTGGTATCTTGGATACATTTTCTGGAATCTTGTGCGCAAGTTTCCGTGCGGTTAAGATCATGAAGTTGGTGGCGCTTCGGTGTAAATTCTCCGGCTTTTACACAATTTGCCAGCAAAAGAATGGCACATAACATAATTATCTTTTTCATTGTTCCTCCTAAAATACTGAGTTAAAGCAGAAATATGCTATTAGCAAGATAAATATTTTTGCCAAGCGGCTGAGCCAAACGCTCCGTTCATATGTTTTGGCACTCCGCCAAACGGCTAATATCATTGATATGTTGTATGCCAACAAAATAAATACACTGGTTAAGTAGCAAACGGTATAAACCAGAATCGTCGTATCCATCGTCAGGGGATTAAAGTATGTGGTATAGTATTTATATATACTTACTCCAGCTAACCTTGGGGCTAATAAGGCTCCAAAAATTTTGACAATCAAAAAAATGGCAAATGTACCAAAAACACCATATTTCCAAAATGTGCTTTTGAGTCCGAATTCACCTGCAAGTAGTTTTTTATACATCAAATGACCCCGTTATTCATTCCGTTTATAGCTGCATAGTGAGACATTTTTTTGTTTGTGGCAAGATATTTATCCAACTTTTTAGCAGTTCGTCACATTAACGGCTAGTCCGCCTAATGAGGTTTCTTTGTATTTATTATGCATATCTTTACCGGTATCAAACATTGTCTTTATCACACTGTCTAAGGGAACGATATGTTGTCCGGTGCCGCGCAGGGCCAAACGAGCCGAGTTAACCGCCTTGATGGCCCCCATGGCGTTGCGTTCAATACAAGGAACCTGAACCAAACCATTGAGCGGGTCACAGGTTAGGCCAAGATTGTGCTCCATGGCAATTTCGGCGGCGTTTTCAATTTGTTTATTACTGCCGCCCATGGCTGCAACCAATCCCGCGGCAGCCATGGAGCATGCAACGCCTACCTCTCCTTGACAGCCGACTTCGGCTCCCGAAATTGAGGCATTGGTGCGATAGAGACTGCAAATGGCCGAAGCGGTTAGTAAAAATACTTTGACGCCTTCTTCAACTTTATAGGGTGATTTGACATGGGCAAATTTTTCATAATAACGCATAACCGCCGGAATTATGCCGGCAGAACCCATGGTCGGAGCGGTAACAATTTGTCCGCCGGAGGCATTTTCTTCGGCAACGGCAAAGCCCCACAGATTTATCCAATCTATCATCTCCAACGGGTCATAGTCATTATTAATAAATTTTTCTTCCAGTCGCTTGTATAGTTTTGGGGCGCGGCGCTCCAAATTTAGTCCGCCGGGCAAAATGCCTTTGGCTTTAATTCCTCTTTCAACCGAATTTTGCATAATGCGGTTGATTTTTTCAATATAGGTGCTTACTTCACTCTCAGGGCGTAAAGCGCATTCATTTTTCCAGACTATGTCTGAAATTGTTAGATTTTCTTTTTCGCAAATGTTCATCAGCTGCGCGCAGCTTTCAAAATCATAAGGCACATCGTAGGGCTCTCTTTCGCTTCTGGTGGCCATTTCATCTTGGCGCGCGATTGTGCCGCCTCCGACCGAAAAATATACTTCGTTCAACAGAACCTTTCCCGTCTTGTCATAAGCCTTAAAACGCATTCCGTTGGAGTGTTCGGGTAAGAATATGTCTTTTTCAAAAGTCACATTTTTATCTAAGTCAAAGGCTATGGCTCGCTCTTGCCCTAAATGCAGAATTTTGTCTTGGCGCACCGCATTAACATAAGGAATTTCAGGATTAATTTCTTCTGCCTCTAATCCCATTAATCCGTAGACAATGGCTTTGACAGTACCGTGTCCGTAACCCGTCAGCGCCAAAGAGCCATATAAAGTGACATCTACTTTTTCAACCTTATCAAACAGCTTTTGCTCGCGCAAATTATCAAGCCATCTCTTGGCTGCACGCATCGGGCCGACCGTGTGCGAACTCGATGGGCCTACCCCTATCGAGAATATTTCAAATAAACTGTAATACATTTTCTAAAAGTGACTTTCTATCCAAATATAATTTTTAACACCCAATTCTTTTTGTATGCGCGCGATATATTGCGACGTCTCGCCCCAAGTGGTATATTTATCAATAAACTCTTTGGCCTTGGCTGAAGATTTTGATAATTGTACCGCTATCGTTTCTTGCAACATTTGATAAACAACATCATGGAACTTATCAAAATCTATATGCACTTTATGGCTTTCATCAAACCAGAAGGCTTTGTGGTCATGCAAGAAATTAAAGTGTATTAACTCACCGACGCGGTGTGCCTCCAAAGGTTGCGCTTTCAAAAACAGGCGATAAACAACCCAAGTCGTATAGATTTTCTTTAGCGTTTCTTCATCAATAACACTGGCTTTGACATATTCGGGCATAAAAGCAATTGAAACAACATCGGCTTTTTCTTCTTCAATCGTACTCTTATATAAGCCTAAGGCTCTTTGATATTCATTATCAGGGCCTAAAGAGTGGCCGTTTTCGTGCCCTATCACAAAAAGATGATCCGCTTCCAAATCAAAATATTTGTGCAATTCGGGAGAAACCAAACGCTCCAAGAGCTTTTTGTTTCTTTCCTTATCGCCGCTCATTCTTACTTGACGGTGGTAAGCATTTCTACGCCCGCCACCGGTTTTGATGGCTAATTTATCGTTATTGGGCAGGTTTTGCGCCGTGGTAATGGCCCCGCGGCACTGCGCATAGTCTCCGGTCAGGGCTACCAAGTCAACATCAACCATGGTTTGCTTTAACTCACCGCTGCCCGAAACAGATTGATGATATTTGTCGGCATAAGGCATTAATTTAGCCAGCTCCGGCATATGCTCTTTGAACTTTAAGATTAAATCCGTGCCTTGTTTATTGATTATACCGACACGGACGCCAAGCATATCTTTCGGATTCACTTCAATATGATGTGCATTGAGCTTTTCCATTAATGCAGAATTGTCATAAACCGTCGGTGTGAGCTCGTCATCATAACTTTCACGACCTAAGGTAAACTCCAGCTGATTGTTGTTTTGCAGAATTGCCCAATGTTTATCGGCCAACATATCCATATCTTCATTGTTTTGCAATAAAGCTTGTGCTTGCCAGCCAAGGTAGTCCTTAAATTCTTCATCCGTGGTATAGTGAGCGGCAACTTCTAATTCATTGGCGGCTTTGGAAAACTCATCTTTGAAAAATTCCGTATAGTCAATGGCTTTGAGCATATCTTGGTCGCGGCGAACCATCGTGCGAACACTCAGAATCTTTTTAACTTCTTCGATTTTTCCGGCTTCTATCATACGGGTCAGAATTTGATGAAATTCTTCGACACTCAAATCTGAGGGGTAAAAATTACGTCCTTTGGCACCCTTTATGCCCTTAAAGATTTCGATTGGCTCCAAATCTATCCCGTTATGTCCTTCAACACCGTGAAAAGAGGTAAACAACTTTAGAGCTTTAGCAGCATAAGCACTCTCTTTGGCGGCATTTTGAAGTGCTTGTTTCATCTCCATATTTTTTTCATGGTCTTGGATAAAAGCAACATCATCTAAAATTTTGGCAGCGGCAACCAAGTGTTCAAGGGCTTTTTTATTGCCGTCGGTTAAATTCTTGTAGCCTTCAAAATCTTTTGATACCAAATCAATGGTACGCATTCTATGATTGATAATCTCGTCTAACTCATTTTCACTTAAGGCGATTTCATATCCGTTAATTTTCATTGCTCTTTATCTCCACTGTTCTAAAACGATATACTTTCAAATTTTCTGACCAATAGCTCGGATTGATTCCGGCTTTGATTTTTAATTGTTTCATAAATTCTTCCTTATCCGGCAGCTCTTGCCATACGGAGGGCAAAAACAGCCCTTGTCTGTCGCCGTCACGGATAATTATGCCATCGGTTCCGGCTTTGATTTGTGACAATAAATCTTCGGCATCTTTATAATTTATTGCCTCAAAACCCGTCAGCAAAGAAATTGAAAAAGTTATGTTGGCTAATTCTGCTTGCGACACAGGTTGAAAGCGGCTGTCTTCCATGGCCGCACGATAAGCATTTTCGGCTACATCTTGGGCTATTGCCACATGGGGAATTACAGTACCTACACAGCCTCGCAAAGCAGCGTTTTGTTTTAGGGTTACAAATGAGGCTCCTTTGTTAAATAATTCATCCGCATAGTCTTTGCGTGACGGTGAATAAGATTTATGTTCCGTTACTGCTTTTTGCAATGAGCGCGCAACAATTTGCAATAAATCCTTGCCATATGAGGCAACGTATTGCTGCAAATTATTTGTTTCTTGTTCTAATTTAGAGAGAGGGGCTGACTTGGGTTCTTTTTTTTCAAAGCTCCAAGCGCCATAGCCGACAACACGCTCCTTATCTCCCGATGTGTCGCCGGAATTGATTAAATCTAATGTCGTCGGATGCAGAGCCTGCTTATTGGCAATAATAAGCGCAGCATTAATACCCGTGGCACCGCAAGACATATGGTCGGCGATTTCGGGCTTGTTTTGTTCTACCAACTTTGCCGTTTGCGAATCCAATTGTTGCGCTTTGGCATAATCGTTATAGTGTGATAAATCCGCTGATATAACCAGAAGAGTATCGTCCCTTTGCAACAATGGAGAGAGTTCTTGTGCCAAAATGTTGGGTGAAACATCGCCATATACAAGCGGAATGATGGTGAATTTAGTTAATGTCTTTTGCAAAAATGGCAGTTGCACTTCTAAGCTGTGTTCATCTTTGTGCGCCAAATCATTAACCTTAAATTGCGGATTTGCTTGCAAACGTGCAATCATGTCTTTATTGAGGACAATTTTGCCCAAAGGAGTGGTAAAATAGTCCGCAGATGAAAGCGCAACCCCTTTCAAAGCCACTCGGTGCGACGGCCCAAGTAAAATAACGTTTTTAATCTTATCTGCAAATTTTTGAAGTTTGGCGTAGGCTTTCCCTGCCGTGACAGCCGAATACTCATACCCGGCATGCGGCACGATTAATATGCGCGGCTGCAATTCTGAGCCGGCATGTAACGAGGCTAAATAATGTTCTACTTCACTGTCTAATTGCGCCTTATCATTTGCATAAAACAGACCTGCAACGGCTGGCGTGCGATATATGGCCAATTCATCCTCCTTGGGTTGATAGTTGGTGATGAGACTGGGATTGGATGACACGTGTTTTTCAAAACTATAATAGTTCAAGACTATTATGGCCAGTAGGATTATGGCTATTATAATGTAATGGGTCATTTTGTTATAATCAATATCCGTGTTGTCTTTCATGGGCAACTTCTTCCTTTTGCAGACGTTTTGCTTAGGCTACATTAACTCCTTTAATTTTTTGCTAATGTATGCCCTTTTACTTAATTATTCTTCAGGCTTTTATAAAAAGATGCAAAATCATCAAAATAAATAATATTTTTGCGGTCTTGTTCTTCATCTCCCCAAATGGAATGGCCTATGCGGATGGCTTGGGCATTGGCGGCCTGCGCAGCAGCGCTGTCCATCGGGCTATCGCCTACGACCCAAACATTGCGAGGCGTTATTTCTTCTTTGGCTAACAGACCTTGTAGAGTATAGTATACTTGCTCAGGATAGGGCTTGTCACGCAAAGCCTCGTGTCCGCAAACTATCCTGCTAAACAGCTTTTTATCAAACAGCATCGGCAATTCCAGCTCCAACAACCTGCGGTCTTTGTTGCTCATGATGAGAATCGGAATGTTCTTCTTGTTAAAATAATCCAATACTTCTTGGACATAAGGAAAAGTCTTGATATGTGATGCAACAACGTTCGGATATATTGCGGCATAACGTTCATAAGCCTCTTTGGCTTTATCTTCTCCGAAAATACGCGGAAAATTATCGCGAAATGATAACTTTGGGTCCCTTAGGCTCTTAACTTGTTCCCAATCGGGAAGATGATATTCTTTCAATACCTGATTGATTACCAAGACCAAAGTACTACGACTTTCCGCCAAGGTATTATCCCAATCAAATATTACATATTTTAAGCCTGATATATCCATTTCTTCTCTCACAAAAAACCCTGCCTAACGCAGGGCTTTTAGATTTACTTGTTTTCCAACAAAGCCGTATTTAACACCGGTTTTTTATGGGTCAAAATACTAATGACTTTTACCAATTCGTTTTTCAGCTCGTGGCGGGTCACAACAATATCAACCATACCATGCTCGCGTAAATATTCAGCTCTTTGGAAACCTTCCGGTAATTTTTCGCGAATGGTTTGCTCAATCACTCTGGCTCCGGCAAAACCGATGATGCAGCCTTTTTCAGCAATGTGAACATCACCCAACATCGCAAAAGAGGCCGAAACGCCACCAGTGGTAGGGTCGGTTAAAATTGAAATGTAAGGAATGCCTTTTTCTTTTACCTGATTAATGGCGGCTGTGGTTCTGGCCATTTGCATCAAAGATAAAATTCCTTCTTGCATACGCGCACCACCTGATGCAGCAACAATAATTAGCGGATAGTTATTGCGGGCAGATATTTCGGCGGCTTTCACAATTCCTTCGCCGACAGCCATACCCATGGAACCACCCATGAAAGAGAAGTCCATTGCCGCTACGACACAGGGAATTCCACCAATGTCGCCTTGGGCAACGCGAATTGCATCATTGCTGCCGGTGCTTTTGCGATAGGCTTTTAAGCGGTCGGTATATTTTTTGGTATCCTTAAACTTTAAGGGGTCTTCTTTCGGGGTGGGCAAAGCTATTTCATTATATTCGCCATCAAAAAGCATTTTCAGCCTTTTATCAACATACAAACGAAGATGATGCCCGCAAGACGTGCAAACATATAAACTCTTTTTCATCTCTTTGGAAAAGAGCATTTGCCCGCATACCGGACATTTTACCCATAAGTTATCTGCGATTTCTTTTGGGGTTACTTTTTTAATTTTAGGTCTTACAAAGTCAGTTAACCAGTTCATTTTTCACCATTTTTGTTAGTTAGCATCAGAGCTCTCGCCTTCTTGCGAAGTGCGGGAAAATATTTTTTTCAATCGTTGACCCAAACTCGGTTTCGGTTGCCGTGCGTCTGCGGCTTTCATTGTGTCTAAATCAGACTGTAAGCCCGAAACCTTTTCAACCAACTTTTGTTGTTCTTTGCTCAGCTTCTTATTTTGCTTCTTTTGTTGACGCAGCGCTTTGCGTACCGGCGCATATGACAGCCACATCCAAAGCATGCCGAGGATAAAACCCAATAATATAAAAAATACTACCGCAACGCTCAAAGATACCGTTACTTCAAAATAAAAGGGCCAAAGGTTAAATGTTGCCAAATCATTATTCACAAATGCAAATATCAGAATAATGATTAATAATGGCAAGCCTATCAGCATTTTTATGAAACCCATATCTTGACCCTTTCAAATTGCAAATTTTATTTTTTCGGATTCAAAAGCTCGTGGAGCTGTTTGCCGGTTTTGAAGTGAGGAATATTACGTTCTTCAACTTTGACCTGCTCGCCGGTGCGGGGATTTTTGGCAACTCGCGGTGAGCGCTTACGAATCGAAAAAGCTCCAAAGCCGCGAAATTCGACTCTTTCTCCGGCTGCCAAAGAGCTGATTATTTTATCAAAAACCACGCCGACTATTCTTTCTACGTCCTTTAACATTAAATGTGGATTTTTATTGGCAATTCTTTCTATTAATTCAGATCTAGTCACGATAATACCTCTTTTCCATATAATTAATTTCTTTTGCAGATAAGTTATCCGTTTTTGTTCCATAAATCAATATCGCAATTTGTTAAAAAACAAAAATTTTATTGGAACTTATCCCACATTAAATAGAATTTTTCAACTGGCTAAGTGTTCAACCCCCGTCGGCACCTTTTCTTGGCCCAATTGAATATCCTCTATTTTATCTATCCGGCGGGAAATTTTGCCGGAAGAAACTTTAATATCGCCTATGTCCTTTGAGGCCATCTCAAAATGCTTACTCAAATTATCTACCCTATCATCAAGGCGAGAAATATCTTCTATCAAAAGGCCCACTTCTTTTTGAATTACACCGGCCATTTCTCGCATTCTGGCATCCTTTAAGACGGCTCGAACCGTATTGAGCGTAGCCATCAACGTGGTTGGCGAAACTATCCATACTTTAGCGCGATAAGATGCCTCTATCACATCCGTAAAATTGGAATGAAGTTCTGCATAAATGGACTCGGAGGGCAAAAACATTAACGCCGACTCAGCCGTTTCTCCGGGAATAATATATTTTTCGGCTATGTCTTTAATATGTTTCAATACAGATGCTCGAAAGAATCTCTCGGCTTCAACCTTTTCCCTATCGTTTTGTGCATTACGCAAGGCTTGATAACTCTCTAAAGGAAATTTCGAATCGATGACAATCATGCCCGGAGGATTAGGCAAATTCAAAACACAATCAGCACGCTTTTGATTGCTTAAAACCACCTGGAATGCATAAGCCGAAGGCGGCAAGGTCGATGTCACCAAATCATTGAGTTGAATTTCTCCGAATGCTCCCCTCGCTTGCTTATTGGATAACACTTCTTGCAAGGAAACAACCTGCTCCGAAAGGGAGGATATTTTTTGCTGGGCGACATCTATTTTTGCCAAACGTTCACGCAAGTCATGCAGAGTTTCCGCCGTTTTGGTGGTGGATTGCTGCAACCCCTCGCCTACACTTTTGGTTACCGCCAACAATTTGTCATCCATCATTTTCAGGACTGACATTTTTTGTTCATTGATTGCTTCCGCGATTTTATTTTGAGCATTTTGGTTATTTTCGGACAGTTGCGTAATGCGTCCGGCAAGTTCTGCCTGAGAGCGAAACAACAAATCACTTAATTTCAAGAGTTCCTTACTCTCACCCTTATGGGTTGCCAAATACAACACACTTAACAGCAGTACACATATTACCGCTATTAAAACAATCAAGAGTGCATCCATAGCTTATGCCCTAGTTTTCGGGAAGGTTACGCCCCATTGCTAAGAATTTAGCCGTCCGCTGTTTTTTGAGTTCTTCGCCACTCATCGGTAATAAATCTTTGAGATGTTTTAAGATACAATCACCAACTTTTTCGATTGTGGCTTTAGGGTCGCGATGAGCGCCGCCAACCGGCTCCTTAATGATTTCATCAATCACGCCGAAATGACGTAAATCTTGAGCCGTTAGGCGCAAAGCTTCGGTTGCTTCCTGAACTTTATCTGCCGAACGCCACAAAATAGATGCACAGCCTTCAGGTGAAATTACGGAATAGATAGAGTGCTCCAACATCAAAATACGATTAGCCGTTGCAATGGCAATCGCACCGCCGGACCCACCCATGCCGATAACGGTTGATATAATCGGCACATGAATTTGTAAACATTTTTCAATCGAAGACGCTATGGCTTCGGCTTGGCCTCTGGCTTCGGCATCAATTCCGGGGAAAGCTCCGTCAGTATCGACAAAAGCCAAAACCGGCATATTAAATTTATCGGCCATATCCATCAGGCGTTGTGCTTTACGGTAGCCTTCAGGTTTTGCCATACCGAAATTATGCTTCATACGGGTTTCTAAGTCCGAACCCTTTTCTTGACCGATAACAACGACCGAAATGTTCTTAAAGCGTCCGATACCGCCAATCATTGCCTCATCATCACCAAACAATCTATCCCCGCATAAAGGTGTGAAATCCTCTATCAGAGCATGAACATAATCTAAGCAATGCGGGCGTTGCGGATGGCGTGATACTTGCAGTTTTTGCCATGGAGTCAGATTGGCATAAGTTTGTCTGACTTGTTTTTCTAATTTTTGTTCCAAACGGGAAACCTCTTGGGCTATATCAACATCTTGATCCTTGGCTAAGAGTTTTAAGCTTTCTATTTTGGCTTCTATTTCCACAATATTTTTTTCAAAATCCAACACAAATGTATTGTCATTACTCATATTGATTTCTCTTCTATAATTTAGTCCTGTGGCTTTATTAGCACATTTTTTTTCAAATTTCGACTATTATTTTTAATTATTGTTGATTTATTGCCTTAATATCCCATTTTTTAGGCAAAAACGAATATTTTAATTGAAATATTTACGCAATTTTATACTATAAATAAAAGTTTTTTTTGCAGTGAAATGGAGGCATCTGTGTTGGCATTTGCATTTTTTGCGGTCGTCTTTGCAACTTTTACATGGCTGATTTATATCTTCGGATATGTCAGCGATAAACTCGGCGGCGCAGCTCTTTCTCAACTCGGTTTGTTGGATTTTTCGATTTATACTGCAATTGCCGTTTTGCCTATTCTGATTTTATGGATGATTTTTGGTTATGTTAATCAATATCTTAATTTTAATCAGGTCAGCAAACATACAAAATTGTTATTTCAACAGATGAAAAAAAATTTAGATTATACCGATTTGCTGGCAAGAATTTTACTCGAGGCTGAACAAGAAATCAAAAACAGTTTTATTTTAAATAAGTTTGAGCTTTTTATTGCGGATATGAATGAATTGTTGGCCGAAACCATACAGCGCGGTTCTTTGGCATCGCCCGAACAAATCGACCGATTATGGCATAAAGTAAGAGACGGCGGTAAATGGGCTTTCGGAAAAGTTATTATAGAAGTAAGTGCCAATCAGCCAAACTTTGGTCCCAGACTTGTGGCCAAAGCTAACAGTGATACGGTTTTGGGAGGTACAATCTTGGAATTTTGCGCCAGATACCAAAATTTATTGGCTTTACTGGAAAAACACGATAAAGAAAAAGTTTTTTTATCCGTTATTGAAACCGGTGTGTATGGTAAGGTTTATTCTATTTTGGCTCCTTTGGGCGAACAAGTCAGAAAAGCGCGAATCGATTTGTCAGAAGAGAGCGGAGTTAAAACATTTAAAGCTCCCGTGGCTGATACTCCCGTTGCTGAAAAACATTTCCGCAAGAGTGCACCTGAATTGATGCAAGAAAATACTCAAAATGACGAATCCGAAGATAATACTACGTTGTCGAATTTTACGGATAATTCACAACAAGGCTCAAGTGAAACGCCACACAAAAAACTTTTCAATATTTTTAATCCTTTTAAAGCTCGCAGCTTTTTTGAAAAAAATGACTCTTTAGATGAAGATATGGCTGCAGATATTAAAAAAGACCCGTTTTCTATTGCTTTGGAACGTAGCTTCGGTTCAAATTCAGATACTGATGCCCATACGGCTAAACTCGAGCCTGATTTTTCTATGACAGAGGAAAAAGATGATAAAGATGATTTCAGAATTCATCATTTTGAGGACACAAACAATGATGAGGGCATGCCGGCTCCGGTAATTTCTGCCAGACAAGATAATCCGGATTTTCAAACTTCCGCAACAAAAGAAGACAAACCTTTGTTTGACACTCGCCCAAGCCGCTTTGAAACAGAAAACGGAATCGGATTTAATAATACGCAAAAAGCCCTAAATTCGCTCAAAAAAGAATGGCAAGAGTTAAAAAATTCACAAGAAAGCTCCGGAACAAGAAAAGTCCCTGAATTTTTGCGTAAAGAACCAAGCGTTACACCCTTAAAGCAGGTGTCAAAACAGAATCCGGCAGATGATGATTACGCTTATCCTTTCGGCGGGTGGAGCAATGCGGAAAATTACGACAATAAGTAAGTTTACGGCGCTTTGGTTTAGCTTGTTTTGCTTTTGCGCGCAAGGAGTAGAAGCGAAAATTTATGATTCAATTTCGCTTTATGGCGCACCTAAATATAAATCAGGCTTTGAGAATTTTAATTATGCCGACCCAAACGCTCTTAAAGGTGGGCGAATCGTTATGCCCGAATATGGCGGATTTGATAATTTTAACCCTTATATTTTTAAGGGAAATCCAACGCCGCAAGTGGCAAATTTGACCTTAGACAGCTTAGGTGCCGTCAGTGCCGATGATCCTTACAGTGCTTATCCTCTGTTAGCAAAGGCTTTTGATTTGCCCGATGACAAGTCTTATGTCGGCTTTATTTTAGATGAAAAAGCCAAGTTTCATGACGGTTCACCGGTTACGGCTGATGATGTGATTTTTAGCTTTAATTCTCTGATAAAAAAAGGACAGCCGCTCTACAAAGTATATTATGCCGATGTGGAAAGAGTTGAAAAAATAAGCCCCAAAGAAGTCCGTTTTTATTTTCGTAAGGGTTCAAACAACCGCGAATTGCCGCTCATTTTGGCTCAGATGAAAATTTATTCAGCTAAAGACTGGGAAGGTAAGGATTTTAGCAAGCCTACGCTGGACATTCCTTTGGGCAGCGGGCCTTATAAATTGGAAAAATTTGCGCAAGGAAAATATTTGGTTTTTCGGCGTGTTCCCAACTACTGGGGCAAAGATTTGCCCGTAAACAAAGGTTTTTACAACTTTGATGAAATAAGGTTTGATTTTTATCAAGACACGACCGTGACGCTGCAAGCACTGTTTGCCGGAAGCATTGATGTCAGAGAAGAATATATCGCTAAAATTTGGGTCAGCGGCTATGATAATAATTTAGTAAAAAGCGGCAAAATCATCAAAAAAAATATGCCGCATAATAATGCTGCGATTTTGCAAATGTTTGCTTTTAACGTCCGCAAGCCAATATTTCAAGACAGGCGCGTTCGAGAAGCAATTGCGCTTGCTTTTAACTTTGATTGGGCAAATGATAAGCTCTTTTATAATCAGTATAGTCGGATTTACAGCTACTTTACCAATACAGGCATGGAAGCAACCGGCTTACCGCAGGGAAAAGAACTAAAGATTCTAAATAAATATCGTTCAAAGCTCCCGAAATCCGTGTTTGAAAAAGCGCCGCAAAATCCAAGCCACAAAAATTTTAAAGAAACAAGGCAACGGCTCAAAGAGGCAGTTAAACTCTTAAACGAGGCCGGATATGATTTTGTGGACGGCAAAATGACAAACCTTAAAACCGGTCAGCCGCTTGAATTTGAGGTTTTGAGCAACTCCGCAAACGGCAGCACTTTTACACGTGTCATGCTTCCTTTTATTAATAATTTGGCAAAAATAGGAATTAAACTCACTTTTCGCAATTTGGAAATAAATATTTTCAAAAATCGGTTGGATAATTTTGATTTTGATATGGCTATTTTGTCTTTTGGCGTCAGTCGGATGCCCGGAAACGAACAAGCAGAGATGTGGGGCAGTCAATCAGCCAACATCAAAGGAAGCTATAATATGATCGGCATTCAAAACGAGGTGGTGGACGCCCTAATCAAAGGGCTTATTCAAGCGCAGGACAAAGAAAGTTATGAAGCTTATGTAAAAGCCTTGGACAGAGTGTTATTAAACGAAACTTATATGATTCCACAATGGTATTCGCCTTACCAAAGAGTGGCTTATCATGATAAGTTTATTCTCCCCAAAACAGATGAAAAAGTCGGCTTTCAACCTTTAACTTGGTGGGCAAAACCCACTGTTGGGAAAAATAAATAATGAAAAGTTACATCCTAAAAAGATTATTGCTCATTCCTTTTACTTTGCTCGGCATTATTACAATTAACTTTTTGATTGTACAGATGGCTCCGGGGGGACCTATTGAACATACATTAGCCAAATATCGAGGATTTAACGTGGATGCAAAATCACAATTTTCATCCACCGCTGCGGTTAACATGAGTCAATCAGCTTCTCGCTATCAAGGAGCACAAGGCGTGCCGGACGATTTGATTAAAGAACTGGAAAAACAATTCGGATTTGATAAGCCTGTGCATGTACGCTTTTTTAAAATGCTTGGAGATTACTTACGTTTTGATTTCGGAAAAAGTTATTACCAAGATAAAACCGTCGGAGAGTTAATTTGGGAAAGAATGCCGGTATCGGTATCTTTGGGATTGTGGTCTACTCTTATTATTTACTTAATTGCAATTCCTTTGGGCATAAAAAAAGCCGTTAGAGACGGTAGTCGTTTTGATGTTTGGACATCAGCGGCGGTAATTATCGGCGCGGCAATTCCCGTCTTCTTATTTGCGGTATTTTTAATCGTGTTTTTTGCCGGAGGAACATATCTGCATTGGTTTCCTTTACGCGGATTAACCTCTGATAATTGGGAGCAACTCTCGGCTTTAGGAAAAATAAAAGATTATTTTTGGCACATTACTCTGCCGGTTACCGCCTTGGTTGTCGGAGGTTTTGCCAGCTTAACCATGCTTACAAAAAATTCATTTATGGACGAGATTAACAAGCCTTATGTTTTGACAGCTCGCGCTAAAGGATTAACTGAAAATCAAGTTTTATACGGTCATGTGTTTCGAAATGCAATGCTAATTGTTTCGGCCGGTTTTCCTGCCTTATTGATTAAAATGCTGTTTACGGGCTCGCTCTTAATTGAAGTGATTTTCTCGCTTAACGGGATGGGCTTGCTCGGCTATGAGGCGATTATGTCGCGCGACTATCCGGTGATTTTCGGAACAGTTTATATTTTTGCACTGCTCGGCCTTATTCTTAAGTTAATCAGTGATATAATCTATTCCTTAATTGACCCCAGAATTAATTTTTCGGCTGCAGAAAATTAGAATACTTATATATGACTTTCGTTATAACTGTATTTAATATATGACTAAAGCCAGAATTGTAATAAAATTTTAACTTGTTATACTTATAGTATGAATTAGTTAAATTTAGGAGAAAGAAAATGGTTAACTTACTTAAAAAGAATGAACAAACCGGTCGTTCCATGGTGGAAATGCTCGGCGTGCTCGCAATTATCGGCGTTTTGTCTGTCGGTGGTATCGCCGGTTATTCAAAAGCCATGACAAAATTTAAAATTACTAAAACCTTCGACCAAGTTTCTATGATGGTTGCTAATATTCGTACACTTTATTCCGGTCAAAGAAACTATAAGGGCTTAGCAACTACTAACGCTTTGGCTATGGGGGTTGTTCCGGCAGAAATGGAAGGCGCCACCTCGCAAACTTTGGTTAATGCTTTCCAAGGTTCGGTCACCCTTGGTTCTGCTACCTATAACGGACAACAGAACTCTGCTTTCTATGTTTCTTACGGTGCAATGGGTCGTGAGGCTTGCGTACAAATTGTTACTTCTGACTGGGGTTCGGGTTCGTCTTCCGGTTTTATTGGTTTGACTGTTACCAGTGGTACCAGCGGTATTGCTGCCGCAACTGTTCCTGCTGTAAGTGATAATACTTCTACTGCCGGTGCTGCTAAATGGGGTAACTTGAATTTGCCGGTTAGCCCGTCTGATGCAGCAGCTGCTTGCGGTTGCACAAACGACCAATGTGCTATTACTTGGTACTATATGTAATTGCTTAATTATACCCCTAAAACTCCGACTTTTCAGTCGGAGTTTTTTTTGCATATTAAATGGACAAAAAATATTTCATATAACGAAAGTTATAATCATATGTAATTAGATATATCTAAGCTAATCATTTGTTTTTACTTGATTTTTTAGCATCTAAGGCATATTTTTCTTCTTTACAATATGACGAAAATTTGGTATATTTTGTCATATATGGTTAAAGTTCATGAAAGGTGATAAAATGTTTGCTGATGATTTGATTGTTTCCTCTTCGGGTTATTCTGATAAAATTATTACCAAACAAAAACTTTTAAAAATTCAAGAAATTTATAATTTTTGTAAAAACGCTCAACAAAACTCTAAAGTAAGAGATATTGCAAACTATAAATTTGCACAAATTGTTGAAGAAGCCAAAACACTTATTAAGAATTTTGCTGATGGATGTATCAACCTCGATATTGACGCTATCGAGTTAATGAAAAAATATATCGATGAATTTGGTAAAGAATATCATTGCCAAGATAGTAAAATGATTTATGATTTTACCAATGATGCTATTAAGGCTAAAGCTCTTCTTAATCAGATGGCTTATCGTCAAGCCTCTGCAAAACATAAATACAACTCAGTGCAAAATGTTCATTATAATCTCGATGCTTTAATGAAAGGTACTGCGGACGAATACCAAATTAAAGAAAATTTCAATAAACCTTCTTATGCATCTTTACAAAGCGTGTCCCTTGTACATCATGATACACAAACTACTCAAGAAGATGTTATAAAAATACAAGAAAATAAGCCTGTTTATACTAAACCTGAAATTAACATTATAAAACATGAGGCTAAATTTTCTAATGTTTTGAATGTTAAACAAGAGCCTGTTTCTCACTTGGTATTGACGCAAGGCAACACAAAACAAAATAGCGCTTCACGTACA
The DNA here is from genome assembly GCA_944393175.1 of uncultured Alphaproteobacteria bacterium. Taxonomy (GTDB): domain Bacteria; phylum Pseudomonadota; class Alphaproteobacteria; order RF32; family CAG-239; genus Scatocola. The sequence continues at coordinate 51,631 of CALXZH010000034.1, forward strand.
AAGAACAAATCAAAAAAATCTTTCTTCTCAATAATTAAAGATTTTTGTTCTGAAAAAATCCATATTATGCATAAAAATATTAAAAGATACGGTGTTGCTGCCGTTGCCCTATTTAGCACAACATCTGCCTATAATGGGTATCCTATGAATCGTCCGACTAGCTTGGATAAGAATTCTTTTGAAACTACTCTTAATACAAAACCTGCTAGTCTATTAGATGTTATGCCTAAATCAACTTTTGATGCTTCCAAATTTTTAACTGACGATAATAAAGTCTCATCAGAAAGTTCTTTTGATGCATCATCATTTAATCAATTTTCTTCGTTGGCTTTAAATAATGTTGAAAAATTGGAAAATGCTTATGTCGATTCCCTGACCAATTCGCAAAATATCCTTACCCTCGCTGATTTAGAAGGTATTGGATACACCTTAACCTCTGATGACTTAAAAGCTATGAAACCCAGTTCTAATGCCCAAGCCTTGGCTGATGCCGCAGAAAAAGTTGCTCAAAATATGAATTGCGGCGGATTATGCTTTAGAGGGGTTAAAAGAGCATTTAATCAAACAGGAATGGGACAGATGAGCGGAGGAAGTGCTTATATGGCAAAAGACCAGCTTGATGAAAATCCAAATTTTGTTAAAGTAAGTACAGATATTCAAAATAATGATGTGGCTCCTGACGGCAGTGTTGTCGTATTTGGGAAAAGCGCTTTACATCCTCATGGACATATCGGAGTTCTTAAAGGAGGCAAAGATTGCTCAAGTAAAGTTCGAAATGCCATGACCTCTGTCGGTTCTTACGGCGGCGTTAACATGTATTTGCCTGCTGATATTAAAGTTCCGGAAACAGTTATCAATAATTTAAAACAAATTTCTGTCTTAAACTTAAACGTGGAACAAGAAAAAAATAATATTAATACCCCTTCTCCATTTGTTTTAGTTCTACGTCAAGCTCAAGTAAACGGTTAAAATTAAGCCCTTTCGTTCAGAAAGGGCTTATTCTTTATTGTGCGGCAGAAATGAGTGATTGCTCCCCAATTTTGCATTTTTGCATATTCAGCAATGTTTGTTTTATGAGGTTATCTTGCAGTTTGGAAATTATCGGCTCTCTCAATTCCTCAATACTTTTATAGGGCTTGAGTGCCATTTTGTAAGCATCTTCTCCGCAATCAAAATTCTTCCAATATGTAATATTACCGTTTTGGTACATATTGGCTTGCATAATATTTTCTAACTTATTCAGCATACGCACAATTTTTGCTTCTCGGCTTTGCTTTTGCATATATTCAGATATAATTTCATAGACTTGGCTATTAACCGGCGGCGGCAATGTATTGCGAATGTGCGCTAAAGCTTCTTGTTCTTTTTCTTTTTTCAGCGTCTTTAATTGAGGATACCTCTTGCGGCTGGAGCGAGAAATTTCTCCGCTTATTGCCTCAGGTAAGTCATGATACAGCGCTAAGGCTAATAACTTTGTATAATCTACATCTTGCTCCAAATATGGAGTTAAAAACATTACCAAATACATTAATTTGACCGTATGGTCGGCATCCGTCTCATTTTCTCCCGATGAAAGCAAATTATCTCTTTTTACAAGAGCTAATTTTTCAACAATATTCATAAATTCATGTAAAGCACTTATCGGAGCATAGGTTACATTCGATGCCGGCTCTACCGGCGCAGAAACTGCAATTTCATCTCGGATAAGGCACTGCCTGCATATATTCAAGCATTTATTCTCTAAATAGTTTAATACGGGCTCTTGCAGCCTGGAAAGCGTATCTTTTTCTGCCGTTGTTCCACTCAAAACACTTTGATAATACCACTCTCCATTGTCTCCTTCCGCCCAATATTTTATATCTTTATAGCGGCAGGCTTGAAAGTTAGCCTCCATTTTATCTAGAACATATACAATTTGCGCCTCTCTGGTTGCTTGGCTTTCATATTCCATAAACAAATCATATATCTTATTGCCTAATATCTCCGGCAACATATCTCGAAATTGCATAATTGCATTTAATTCATTTTGTTGCTTAGTTTTTTTGTATTGTGCGTTCCGGCTTTGTTGACATAACGGAACATCACCGCATTGTGCCTCCGCTAAATCATGTACTAAGGCCAACTCTAAGAGTTTGGTTTTATTAACGCGTGTTTGCAGATATGGGACTACAATCTGCGTCATATACGTTAATTTTAGAATGTGTGACGTATCATTTTCATATTGCCCGTCGGAGAGCTTTATATCTCTTTTAACTAAAGATAATTTTTCAATGATTTTATAAAAATTCAGAATTTGGTCGAGGACTGACATCTTATCTCTCCTAACAAAAAAACCGCCCATACGGAGCGGTTTTTTATTTGCTTAAGCATTCTTACCGATTTTGGTCTTTCCACCAAGGTAAGGACGGAGTTTAACCGGAATATTAACCGTGCCGTCGGCATTTTGGTGGTTTTCAATAAACGGAACAAGTGCGCGCGGGGTGGCAATACCGGTGTTGTTTAGAGTGTGAACATATTTTACCTTGCCGTCGGCATTGTCACGATAACGCAAATTGGTGCGTCTGGCTTGCCAATCCGTAATGTTGGAGCAAGAGTGGGTTTCACGATAGCAATTTTGAGACGGAACCCATGCCTCCAAGTCATACTGGCGATATTTTGGGGCACCCATGTCGCCGGTACAAATATCCAATACTTGATAAGGCAACTCCAAATCTTGCAAAACTTCTTCAGAAATGGCGAGTAATTTTTGGTGCCATTTTTCACTCTCGGCAATGTCGTTTTTGCAGATGACAAATTGTTCGGTCTTCATAAACTGGTGAACACGAACCAATCCCCTTGTATCCTTTCCTGCAGCTCCGGCTTCGCGACGGAAGCAAGGAGAAAATCCGGCATAAAGAATCGGCAATTCGTTTTCAGATAAAATTTCATCAGCACGTAAAGAGTTTAAAATCAACTCTGCCGTACCTGACAAATACAAATCATCTGCCGGCATATAATAAATTTCATCTCTTGAGAACGGCAAGTACCCTTGGCCATACAGAGGGCGCTCTTTGGAAAGCGCCGGAACGGTAATAACCGTAAAGCCGTAAGAACGCAACTTGTCCAAGACCATCATGTGAATAGCCAATTCCAACTGCGCAAGGTCATTCTTAATGGCATAAGTGCGTGAACCCGATACTTTGGCAATGCGCTCCATTTCGCTCCAATCGTTAATTTCCATCAATTCAATATGGTCTTTGGGCGTAAAGTCAAAAGTGCGCGGGGTGCCGACTTTGCGAATAACAACATTATAAGTGTCATCGGGGCCATCAGGGCAATCCGGGCTTGGGTAGTTTGGCATGCGCAACATCATATCATTGAACTTGGCTTCCAATGCGCTCAGCTCTTCTTGCTCTTTTTTCAGCTCTTCACCCAAAGACTTACTCTTGGCAATGATGCTTGGGCGCTCTTCGGCTGAAGCCGATTTGATGGAGTTGCTGAGTTTATTTTTGGTCTCAGCCAAAGCCTGTGATGAGGTTTTAAGCTTGTTCATCTCCAGATAGGTGGATATTAAACTATCGATGTTTTCTGAAGGGAAACCTTTTCTGGCAAGAGATTTTTTAACCGTATCCGTATTATCGATAATATATTTAATATCCAACATTGTATTTGTCCTATTTTCCTTAAATCAGGGGTTATTCATTTTTTGTTAACGATTATCAGACTAATCATTTTTTTAACAATTACAATAAAAAAATTCAAGAATACCCTCGAATTTACATAAAAAACCGCTCAGTTTTGCAACCAAGCAGTTTAGGTGATGGGAGAAGAGCTTTATTCAGACACCGTACCTGTTTCTTCAAAGGTTAGAGTTTTACCTTCACTTCCGTTCAGAATTAGCTTCTTGCCCTCTAATTTATAGGATTTGACATCTGATAAAAACTGCAGGTATTCTTGTTCAGCCGTCATCAGAGGTTCGGGACCGGCCATCATTGTGGCACCAGCCGGACCAAAAGAAAGGTTTTCTCCCTCTAAGGTATAGGCTCCGAAGTAATTATTGACAGCGGCTTTACCAAAATAGCGGTTCTCTTTGCCGTCAAACCCTAAGGTGATTTCGGCATTGTTGGGGGCTTGAGTCAGCTTATATTCTTTGCCGATAAAGCTGTTTGGTTCTTGCGCAGAACACGCGCTAAACATTAAAATTCCTGCTATTAAACTCATAAACTTAGACATCATTTTCTCCTTAGTTTGTGGATTTGATTTGCTGAAACAATATACCTTGTTAGCGGAAATATAAATATAAATTTTTATTTACTCAACATATTCGAAAAAAACACCTGATAATTTTTATCAGGTGTTTCCTTTTGTACTTAGCATGCATATTTCATAAATTTGCACATGAACTGCATAATATATATATAGTTAATTTATAGGAATTAAAGAGGAAAATATATAAAATTTATAACAATAAAAAAATAATCAACTTAATGAAAAATTCCCCTTGATTTTTTGAAAAATGCCGTGTATGTTTCTTTCCGTTGTCGCCGCTGTAGCTCAGTGGTAGAGCACGTCATTGGTAATGACGGGGTCGCAAGTCCGATTCTTGCCAGCGGCACCATTAAAACACAAAGCGCCCTTTAGGGGCGTTTTTGTGTTTTAAAAGTATTATTAGTGAGTAATCGGACTTGCGGGGGCAAGAGCAAGTCTGGAGCGGATAGTTGGTAAAACGAGTGTTGCGCTTTAGCGAGTAGCTTATATTTTTTGTGTTCTTTACATTTTTTAGTTTATATGAAATAGTACTATATAAATTTCTGAAAATAATAGTAGATAGATGTTATGAAAGAAGCGCTAATTTTACATGGAACGTGTGATAAAGAGGAGTTTTTCAATCAGAATATGCCATCTCTTTCAAACGCTCATTGGTTTCCATGGTTGCAAAAACAATTTTTGTGTCATAATTTTTTGTGTCAGACACCAGAAATGCCAACATCTTATAACCCCAACTATGAAGACTGGCAAAAAACATTCGAGAATTTTTATAATGAAGATGTCAAAATCATTATTGGGCACAGTGCTGGCGCAGGTTTCATACTAAAATGGTTGCAACATAATCCTAAATCTAAATTAGACAAGCTTATTCTTGTTGCACCTTGGTTAGACATTGAAAAAGAATGCGCCGATTTTTTAGATTTTCAAATGCAAGATGATGCCTTAAATAATATTAAAGAAGTATCTCTATTTTATTCTACCGATGATGAAAAATCAATTTTAGATAGTGTCGATAAAATTTTATCTCATTATAAAAATATTAAGATATACTCTTTTGAAAATAAAGGACACTTTGTTTACAGCTCTATAGGTTCAACATTTCCTGAGCTTTGGAAAGTTATCTCGGAATAGTTTTATTTTCTCAGGCATTGGCTCGTTAAATTATCTCTTTTTTTTCAGTGGAGTTTTTTTATTGAAATACAATAAATATTTTCATATAACTATATATCATATATATGAGGAAATTTGTCATGGATACATTAGATTATGTAAAAAAATATCAGGAAGAAATAAAGGATAATAAAAAATATAGTTCAATTTTTAATGTTTGGGCTTTTTTATTCTCCTCTTTATATTTTTTCTACAAAAGAATGTATCTACATTTTATTATATTTTTTGTAGCTCCAGTAATTTTGAGACCAATTTTAGAGCCAATCGTAGAAGAAGATATGGCATATTTAACATCTTTATTGGTTATGCACTTAATTGCCGGATTTATAGCAAACCCTCATTACAAAAAATATTTACATAATTATATAGAAAATCATCAAAATGCTGAATTAGATAAAATTGTATCATATGATTCTATGCCAATAACAAAACTTATTCTTTGTATGGTTTTATCGCTTGGTTTATATGGTCTCTATTGGGGATACAAACATTGGAAAATATATCAAGTAACGACTAAAGATGATGTTTCTCCTTTGGCAAGGGGATGGTTTATTTATTTAACTGCTCCGTCTTTATTTGCAAAGATTGGTCAATCAATTAATTCTAACATTAAATTACAATACCTTGGTATAGGATTTTTGCTTTGTAATTTAATTTCAATAATTGTTGATAAATATGCAGACATTTCTGAATATGTATATCCGGCTATTGCATTAAAATTACTGTTATTTGTGATATCCATATTATTTTTAGTAATTGTTCAGAAAAAAATTAATGATTATAATATGTCCCAGTCTAATGAAAAAATTAAAATCACTATTAATGTAAAAGAAATTGTCATTGTAGTATTGGGGTTTATATTGATTGGTATTTTACCCTTTGTTGAAAACAATAGAGATTCATATTCTTATTTAGAAGAATATAGTGAGGAGCAGCAAGAAAAAATAGGAGCATCAGTTGCTTTTATATATCGTCACACAAAAGGTTATGCATCCGTGTGTCAGAAAGAAGGATATATATTGAGGAAATATCCCAATGAATTTTCACAATATTTTTCAAATGAAATAAATGAATTACAAAAGAATTTATCAAAACATAATTATACAATAGAAAATGTAGAAAATATTTTCTTAAATAATGATATTAAAAACCAAGTAACTGCTAGCATATATACAGAATTAGAGAATATAGGAAAATTTATTATAATGTCACAAATCGCAACAGAACAAGGTATTTCTATTGATGATGTGAAATGGGATAATAATTGGAATAATTTGTTAAATTTTAAAGACATTTGTGAAATTTTTGATGAAAGTGGAATGGAGGCATTAAAAGAAAGTGAAAGTAAGCATTTCTTAAAAGATAATGCTTTATAGCCAACTTTCTTTCAGTCATCATAAAAATTAGTCCAATAACTGCTTTAGTAAAAGCGCACCATTTTAAAATGTTTATATTTTTCAGCCTTGTGGCGAGTTTGTTTTTGCGCAAAAAGGTATGTCTCTTGATGATATGCCGCAATATATCAAAGATTTTACGGACAATTTAATTAAATCCGAATATTATAAGCCTGATAGTGTTAAATTACTGCATTTTAAGGAACCCAGCCTTAAAGAGAAGTTTATGAAATTTATTAATTCCATAAACTTCTAATAACCTTGGCTTACGCTTTGTTGTATGATTTTAAGAACTCAATAAATTCCTTTGCTTGTTGGGGTGAAACATTTTTGTTTTCCGGCGACAAAGGTGCTTCATATATCGATTTTTCTCCCATAGGCGGAGTTTTGAAATTTCCGAAATCGGGGGCTTTACCGCTTAAATAGTCATAAATCGTTTTGCCTTGCGAATCTTTTAAGTTTATGTCTGCTCCTTGAGACACCAAATATTTTGCAATATCTAGATGTCCTTCTTGTATGGCATACATTAAAGCCGTTCTTTTGCCGTTGGCGATACATAAATCATCGTAGCAATACTTGTCCGTCATATTGCCTTCTTGCGTCTGCGCATTGATGTCGGCTCCGGCTTCCAGCAAAATCTTTACGCTATTCATAAAACCATATTGGGCGGCATACATCAATGCTGTCTTCCCAAAAGAATTTTTTGCATCTACATCTGTATTTAATCCGAGGCAAGATAATTTCTCTTCATTCATCGGGCAAGTTTCAATCAACATCTTCAACACATCGGGACGATGGATGCTTACCATTAGGATTTCATCTTTTTGATGCGGTGTTTCCGGCTCTTCAAAAGTTTCGCCTTGAAGTTTTTTGTTTATTATCCAGCTTTTTAGTTCTTCTACCGGTTGGTTTGTTAAGATTTTATATCTCAGCGTATTCTTATTTATCGGAGAATTTAACGACATCTTCGGAAGTAGCGCAAAACCGGCGTATTCTTTTGCTTTTTCTTCTGATACATTAAAGGTTTTTATGTAATGCTGAGCGAGTTTATCTGCTGCATTGTTAAACCCTATGCCATAGTTTATAACCTCTGAAAAATATTTATAATTTGGATAAGATTCCATTGCCAGCCCTCTAAAGGCAGCGTATGCAAATATTTTTTAGGAATAGACAATTCTGCTAAATTCAGTTCCGGATCATAGTGGCTTAATATATTTTCATATATTTCTTTGGCGGCATAATAAAAGCGAATTGTTCCTGATGTTTCATAATTTAATTCTTGATATATATATCTGATATAATCCTCTACTTCTTTGGGAAAATCGTATTGTGAATATTGGTTACAATTTGAAATATCTATGGCCTCTGCTCCGTGTCCTCCGTAAGCTCCGTCCAGTATCGCCGTTAAATGCAGTTTTTGAGCTACCGGACAAGGAACACTTATTTTCCACGGAACATATAAAGCATATCCGCTTTTATAATCCCAAATGTTAAAAAACTTAGAAAAATGATAAGCCCCGATTTCAATTAAACAACTCAAATTTTTATAACAGAGTATATAATCTTGCCCTACCTTTTCATTGTAATCATCTTGATAGGAACGATAAAAAGGTCGCTCTCCAACTATTTTATCGTATTGTGACGTTATTGCTTGGTGCAATTTTTGAGCTATTTTTTCAAATTCCGGCGTATTAACCTTTTGAGGCTCATAAATACTTACCAATATCAGATATTCCATCGCTGCCGAATTTAGTTTATCCGCTAATTTTCTGATATCCTTGATTGCTTGTTGCGGATTGTCTTTAATGTTATCAATTATTTCGACATATTGCTGTTCTACCGGTTTTTCTTTTATTAATGTTTCATAGACAGCAAAAGCACCGGCTAAAATACAGATTAATATTACAAAAATTTTTACGTAGCGATACATCATATCATTCCTTATAGCTTATTAATGCTTATGGTGGTGGTGAGTTGGTGGATTTGGTGAGGTTGAAGACAAACATGGCTCTCGCCGACATTGGATGGCTCCACGCAGACAAATTGCTTATATTGATTGGGGCTCATTTCGGCCAAATCTTTATTGGGGTTCCAGACAACCGTTGTATTTGAGCCCGATTTTTCTATTTTTATCACACGATTATAGCCTTTATCGATAATCTCAAGCGGCTCTGTTTGTGCCAAAAATATTCTATCGACTTCTCCGGAAATTTTTAGGTCTGTATCTTGTACTTCATAACTGCCTGAGAGAGAATTTTTATAGCGATGTCCGGCTAAGCCTTTAATTTCTATATCTTCTACATTGCTGACATTAAAATAAGCATGCAGCGCCTCGCTGAACGCAAATGAAGTATTGCCGTTATTGGTGGTTTCCAGCGTATAGGTTAATTTATCGGTGATTTTGATTAATACTTTGGCGGAAAGATTGAGGTTATATTGTGCCTCTGGGGTGAGCGAGAGTTCTGCCTCAATTTGTGTGTCATCAACACTAACATTTTGCAAATTCCACATCGATAAGCGGGCAAAGCCGTGGCGCGGCAGATGATTGTTTAACTTTTCTTCGGCAAAGCGCGGCCAACAAACGGGAATTCCACCGCGGATAGCCTGAATATTATCAAATTTATTTAATTCTCCCAGCCAAAAGATGTCATGTTCCTCTCCCCGCGGATGATAGGACAAAAGATTGCCTCCCCAAAGGGATATTTGGCACTCTGCCACAGAATTGCGCAATTTGATAATACCTTCTTTATTCATCGACTGCCTCTTCTTTATTAAATATAGGGTATGGTAGCACTCTAAGGTGTAAAGCGCAAAGTGTTTTCTCTAAAATATTAAGAGCTTTCAAAATATTCTTTATTTATATTCACTTGACAAATTTTAAAAAGCATATAGCTTACGTATCAATATGTAATTATTTTGTTGTATGCAGAGGATCCGGTCATATAAGCCTCTTAAAATATTCCGGTATAATTATGGAGTTTTTATCTTTAATCAAAAAAGGTGCTCATACAGCAATTGTTGAGTACGTTAAAAAATGCAAATGCTTAACGACTGAAGAAGAAATTGCTTTAATTCGACGGGGCAATCATATTGAAATTATGACTTACATTGCCGAGCATTATTTTGAGGTCGATGCCTTTTATGTGTTCCTCGAACGTGGAAATTTGAATGAAATTCGTTTCTATTTGTATACATCTCCGGTTATCTTTATGGATGTGGAAACATCTAAAAAGATTTTGAAACTTGGGCGCGGCATTACAGATGCTTTTGTTGATTGCGTTATCAGGTATCAGGATGATGGTTTCTTTGAGACGGAAACTACTTTGTTAGATAACATCCAATGCCTTATAATGCAATGCGGAGATCATTGTGCAATTCGCCGGTATCTTTATCGTAAGCCCCTACAAAAAAAGGCTGCAAAGATGTTACAAATTCACGGTATCGCTGAAGATATTTTGGTATATAATCTGAGACAGATGCACGCTCGTGCTTGTTAAGCCTTATTTGCTTTTAAGAAGAGCTTTCTTATGAAAGCTCTTTTTGTTTGCTTTTAATATAATTTTGATAATTCCCATTGAAAAACAACAAAATTTTGTTTACAGCATGGCTTTTCTGTGTTAAAATTTAGACATAATAGCGGAAATTCCAGGGGTGGGTGCACTATGGATATTAAGAAAAAAATAAATGAGCTGAAAAAAAGAAGTGTTCAAATTGCAACACTGGCCGCTACTTTGTTCCCGGCTCAAAGCAGCCTGCCCGCGCCATACTCAAATTCCGGTATCAACAACGATAAAAAAGATACGGCTCATTCTATTTTAGCTACCCAGCCTTCGGCTGATATAATTAATGAAGATGTTACGCTCAAAATCAGTGACTTAAAAGATTTACTTAGCAATAACCCTAATATTCAATTATCAGCTGACTTTTTAGGAGCTATAGAGCCCGGACCAAGCCAGAAAAAAATGCGCTCCATTTTGGAAAAAGGTTTTGATTTTACCATTCGAAACAGTCGAGGCGAAAGCAAAGATGCACGCTGCAGCCTAGACCAAGCGCCCAAAGGGTATTGCTATGGGGCGATTAAACGGCTGCTTAATAAAGTTTATAAAGAACCAATTTCGGGTAATCTTTCAGCTTATCAAGAAAAAGACAATTTATTAAAATCTTCTAATTTTATGGCAGTGCCTATTGAGTTAAAAGATGTTATTAATTGCCCGATTAACACGGTTGTGGTTATTCCTAAATGTAAAGGGCACAGACACGGGCATATCTTTACAGTCGTTGATAAAGGCGTATATTGTTCTGACGGGAAAGAAGTTGCCGGAGATTATTTTGATAACAACTACAAAACAGCAAAAGGCATTTATGCCTTTGTTCCCGTTGACGGCTCCATTAAGCTAACCCCTAAACTCTTGCAACAGTCGCCTGAATTATATGCTGCCGTTTTGAATCAAAAAACCGGTAAAGAAATTTTGCCAATAACCGACGGGAAAGGCGGGCAACCTGTATTATTGGCTGAACTATCTACCTCTCAAAAAAATTCCCCTCTTAGTCGATAAATTTTCTTTAGTTAAATTCTCTTGCCTTTTGCCCCTCTTTCTGGCAAAATTTTGCTATATTTTGCTCATGAGGTAGACAAATGGAAAATTGGCAAAAAGCTCTTGATAAATTTTTAGAAAACTATATTCATCAAGACTGGTTTGAAGGAGCCCTTCTTTGCGGAAGTTATGCGTCGGGAAATCAAAATGAATTTTCCGACATAGATGTTACAATTATTGCTTCCAATTCTCTCACTTGGCAGGAAAAATCAAACTGCTTTGTGGACGGCTTTTTGATGGAATATACTATCAATCCAATCTCTCGATTTGAAGAATATATGGAAGAATCGCTTAAAGAGCATGATTATACTAATCAATATCTGCTCTTATATGGCAAAATTTTATATGATACTCACGGAGAAATTCAAAAACTCCGCGAAAAGGCCGCCTTGCAAGTAAAACAACCTTTTAAGCCCCTTTCCGACTACGAAAAAAATTTTATTAAATATTATCTCTGGGACAGGTATGATGAACTGTTGTCTTTAAGCAAAAAAAATTTGCATCTTGATTTGCAATATTGGAGCTTGGTTGATGCTCTTATTACGGCTTATTACAATTTTCATAATTTGGCTCACGTGCCTCACAGCAAAATTGAACAAATTTTAACAAATCCCGAATTTGCCAAGCGTTATCATATTAAAGATATGCCGCCGAAAGAATTTATACAAATGCTTATGAATTGTTTTGATGCGCAAAATAAAGAACAAAAACTAACCGCTGTTAAAAATTTCTATGATTTTGTGATGAATTCAGACGGCGGGTTTGATATTGGAAAATTTAGAGGTAAAAGAGATTTGAAATAAATCTCTCGGTTATAAAGTTTAATCTCTTTGCATTTGGTAAGCTTGCGACATTATCGGAGAAGTTTGCTCTTTGGGATTTTTATTGTGAAGCAATGCATGGAATAGTTTTTTCAAATCAACCTTTTTACCATATGAAATGCGGAGTTTTTTAAGGGTAGAAGATAATCTACAGCCCAAAATGTCGGATAAGCTATGCTGATATACAGTTCCAAAGCTTGAATCTTGTAAAAAGCTGTCCAATTTACTGATGTGAACAGTCGTCATATTTAACATTTTGGCGGTTTTTAAATTTGCTCGGCTATCATCTATTAATACTGATTTTGCTATATTTACATTATGCTTGTCAGAAAAATCATGCCAACTTGCAACATTTGTTTTGGTTTTAAAATTATTGTCTTCTATTCCGCTAATCAGAATATTTTTACCATTAAACGATAAATGGCGGTAAGGATGATTGTTTTTGGTGGTTTTCAATTCATATTTAATGGTGGATGACTTTTGATTGCCGATTACTCTCCTCCAGACAGCATAGGAAATATCCGCCAGGCCATCACTCCTAATGCAAATACGTCCGTAACGGCTTAAATTTTTCATCATTGCTTTGAGCGAGGGATCGTGCTTTATCAGATTAAAGTTAAGGCTGTTTATCAGATTATTTTTGTAAGTATTAAAGGTTTCGTCGTTTCCGCAAAAATCTTTTGCAAATGCAAACAAGGCATTCGGGCCGCCGTATTTTTTTAATTTGGGCAATTGTTTTAACAGTGTTTTTCGGCCTTTGAGTTTGGCTAGGTGCCTTAAACTTTTAAAGATAAATTGAAAATAAAATTTTGCATTGGAATAGCTATTGAGAACTCCGTCAACATCTAAAATTACGGCGGGGTCTTTATTATCTGGGTCGGCTCTTAAATTTTCTACTGCCATCATATTTCTCTTTAGTTTTTCTTTTTAAATTGTATTAAATTACATTCTTTTTGTCAAGCTTGGTGCCTTAGTCTTTACGCATAAGCAAAGGAGCACAAATCAAAATTTGTGCTCCTTTGTTTAGAGTTTGACGGAAGGGTAAAAAGCGGCTGAGGCATCTTTTCCCAGACACACACATTTTCCAAAATCGGAAATTTGCGGGTGTACGGCTAAAATTATATCCGTATCGGGGCGGCCGGCTAAATCTCCCCATTTATCATTTTGTGCCATATACCAATCATTGGCAAAAGGCTCGCCTCCCAGAGCTTTTAGCATATCATTTATCTCAAAGATATGATTAAAAACCTTTTTCATCACTGCTCTGGGGGGAATGCATATCTGACGACCGGCAAAAATATGTTCGGCACAATAGTCTTTGGTGGCGGTTGGCAACATCTCCGGCGTGGGATGCAAAGAAATAACATAGCCCTTGCAAATAAATCCCCAAGGATTGCCGTGTTCTTTTGCCACATTTTTACGATAACTTACAAATCCATCCTCATAGGCTATCGGATAATGATAATACTCCTCCTTATGAGAAAATCGATGCCAAAAGCTATCGCTTCGGTCAAATTGAAGTAATACATAATTTTTCATTTCTAAAATAATTTAGTTACACAATTATTGATTTTATGTCTTTCAAAATAAATAAAATCATATAAAAGTCAACCTTCAACTATTCTGGAAATGAGTTCTATTTATTCAAGTTTTGCAGGCTGTTGATTATGTTTGAAGTGATGCTTTGTGCCTCAGAATCAATCCCTGCCGCTTCAAGCGCTAATTTTTTGATACAAGTATTTACTATTTCATCTTTCGTGGCGGTCATGCTTTGGGCAAAAAGAGTGCCGTTTTGCAATTTGCTTTGCGCTTCACTCAAAGCACAAGCTCTGAATTTTTCTTGCGGAGTGGCATTGCTGCTAACAGTAATGTATTTGTTAAATTCTGCACAGCCGCTCAAAATGGCTACTAATCCTAATGCTATAATATATTTTTTCATATCTTTCCTCTTCTGTTGTATTGATTTTGATATTTAATCTAACCGCAATTCTTTAATTTTTTATTGTCATTTTACTTTAAGTTAATTTTTTCATCCTATCTTGAACATAAAATTTTGAGGAGAAAAAGTATGAGCAATTTAGCAATTTAGAAATTTACGAAGATATTGTGAAAAAATATATGATAGCTCTGGCTCATTGCGACTTGGACGGCTTATGCTAATTATTTGCTCCAGATGCCAAAGTATATTCGCCACTTTTAGGCTGGATTGAGCCTCGCATTTTTTTTGAAAAAATGTGCACTCTCTCTGATGTGGAGAAATCTTCTCAAATTCCGCACAACACCCTTCTCAGCACAGAAGGAAAACCTGTGATGATAAAGCACTTTACTTACCATTGGGTCGTTAAAGACGGCAGGCAAACGACTTTTGAAGTTTGTGACGTGTTTGAGTTTAATGAAAACAACCTCATTGCAAAAGAAACTATTTTATATGATACTCATCAACTGCGTTTGGATATGAACGGCAATCCTTTGGATTTTTAAACTTACCCTGCGCGCCGCCTTAATTGGTTGCTTGTAAACAGCTTTGAGATTTATCTGTACCTGCTTGATAATATCTTATTTTAAATCACGCTTTTTTAACCTATTCGTGATAGTCTTTTTTCATACTTATTCGGAGAATTATAATGTCTGATACAAAAGAGAAAAAAAATACCGCACACGGCCCCCGCAGCAAAGAAAGATTTGAGCGTGAGGCCAAAGCATTGCGCAAAAATTTGGAAAAACGCAAAAAGCAACAAGCCGAACGCGAAAAACTAAAAAATAATTCAAATAAAGACTAACTTTGGAGACGGAATATGGATAAAATTAAAATTATCGGCGGTAACAGGTTAGAGGGAAAAATTTATATCAGCGGGGCTAAAAATGCCGCTCTGCCCCTTATTTGTGCCAGTTTATTAACCAATGAAACCGTGACCTTAACCAATATGCCGATTTTATCCGATATTCGGTCAATGAACGCTTTGTTGGAGCAAATGGGCACTGCGATTGACAGCTTTGATGATTTTGTGGACGGGCACCCGACAAAAACCTATTCTTATCGGACAAAAAAATTCACAAGCCTAATTGCACCATACGATTATGTTCGTAAAATGCGCGCCTCTTACTATGTTTTGGGTCCCGTTTTGGCCAGAGAAGGTCATGTGGAGCTCTCTTTGCCAGGGGGATGTGCAATCGGGGCAAGGCCTATGGATATTCACCTCTCCTCGTTGGAGCAGATGGGGGCCAAAATCGAGATCAAAAACGGCTATGTTCACGCAGATATTGATGGCAAGCTCAAAGGTGCGCATATTACTTTTCACACAGCTTCCGTAGGTGCAACCTGTAATATCCTCATGGCCGCCACTTTGGCTGAAGGCGAAACAATCATTGAAAATGCAGCTAAAGAGCCAGAAATCGGCGATTTGATTGATTTATTAACTGCTATGGGGGCAAAAATTGAGGGCAAAGACACTTCTCGTCTTGTGATTCAAGGTGTTGAGTCTCTGCATAGTGCCAGACATAAAGTAATTGCAGATAGAATCGAGGCTGGTTCTTACGCAGTGGCCGCAGCCATTACCAAGGGCAGAATCGAGCTCATCAACGCTCAAGCCTCAACCTTGCGGACACCTATAGAAGTACTAAAAGCTATGGGGGCTGAGGTTATAGAAAAAGAAAATTCTCTTATTATTGATGCCACAAACAAAACTCTCGTCGGGCAAGATATTATGACCGATTATTATCCAGGTTTTCCGACAGATTTGCAAGCACAGTTTATGGCTTTGATGTGTGTGTCCGAAGGTGCTTCTTTGGTTACCGAAAATATTTGGGAAAACCGCTTTATGCACGTACCGGAACTGATGCGTATGGGCGCAAATATTAATGTTCACGGTCACGCCTCGGCTATCGTTCGCGGGGTAAAACAACTCTCCGGTGCTCCAGTAATGGCGACAGACTTACGCGCCTCGTTTGCTTTAGTCTTAGCCGGTTTGGTAGCTGAGGGCGAAACTATCGTTAACCGTGTTTACCACCTTGACCGCGGCTATGAAAAATTGGAAGAAAAACTCCAAGGCGTCGGTGCGAATATCGAACGCATTAAAGAAGCTGATTAAAAAAGCCCTTTTCAGGGCTTTTTTATTAGATTGATTGCAAAGCGTATAAGTCTTTAACAACCCAAGAACCCTTGGCGTTGCTCAAAACATAAACAATGTTGCCTTTGCACAAGCCAAACCAAACGCCGTTACACTCGCTCTTGGTATAGACTTCAACCGTGGTGGCATCTATCGGTTTTAATTTTATGATTTGAAAACTCAATTGGGTCGGACGTTGCAGGCTCTCATCTTCCATAAACGTAAAGCGCGGCAATCTTTTGGCATCACATTCCGCTAATTTGGGGTTAATGGTGCATTTGACTTGCAAGTCTATGGCACAAACCATATCACTGCCCTTATCGCAACCCTGAGGCAAATTATTGATGTCATAGTTATAAACAATATCTTCAAACTCAACATCAAACTGCGGACGGGCAATGATTTCTTCCCCTTCTTCAAGAGCCTCTTGAGTTGGAACTGAGGATAATTCTTCTTGTTTTGGGGCTTTTTCATCCGAGCAAGCGGAAATTAGGAGTATGCCGGCCAGTATATATAAAAAATTTTTCATTTCTCATTTCCCTTATTTGTTTTCTTTCTTTTTTTATATTGCAGCTTTTTCTATCTGTCTACAAAATAAAAAAGGAGGAATTAAAATTCCTCCTTTTATGCAGAACTTTCGTGAGATTAGAAATTGTATCTAACACCTGCGGTGTATTCCCACATATCGTCATAATTATCAATTCCGTCAAGGTTAACATAACGAACCAAGCCACGAACTGAGAATTTGTCATCAATCTTATATTGCAAACCTGCACCAAAACGATAACCAATGCCATGATCATCATAATCTCTCGGAGAATCTATACCGTTGAATTTTTTATCAAAAGTATATTCACCAATACCAACCGTTCCAACCAAAGAATATACTTGGTCACAACCTAACGGCAGATAGCCCATCAAATCCAAACCATAAGCTTGGAATGAGGTCTTGGACTCGAAATCCTCAATTTGCTTTTTCTCTTCATCAGAATATTGATAAAACAGCTCTGTTCCGAAATATTGATTATATTCCGTACCTACGTTTACAGATAATGAATTGTATTTTGGACTTTGGTGATCCGCATCTGCATCCGTATAGTTATAGTCTAAACCGACATAAGGTTTAAAGTCATATTCGGCAGCATTGGCGTTAGCCGAAATTGCCAAGGCAGATACTGCAATCATCAATGAAGAAACAGCGTATTTCATGTGCATTTCCTTTACTACTGTTGAAGAAAACCGGACTTTCCCGGCTAAAAATTTATTTTACTATATAACATTTTTCTAAAATGTGAAGTAAAATTTTTTAGTTGATATTACAAACGCTAAATTAACTTTCTTATTATATTGTTGTTTTAAGCATTGAAATATGTTATAGTTGTTGGCTGTGGAGGACTTGTAATGAAAAATTATTCCGAATGCGGAAGAAGTATGATTGAGGTTATCGGATTGTTGGCTATTTTAGCAGCAGTTACTACCGGAATTAACAAATTTATTACCTCTATGCATGATAAGTACAACATCAGCAGAATTACGCAACAGATTACCGATTTGCGTAAAAATATCAGTAACAGATACGTGGCCAACGGCGATTATTCTATCATTAAAACTCAGGATATGATTGATAGTGATGTTATTCCGCCGGATATGGTTGATGGCTCAAAAGTTATTCATGCTTATAATGCCGAAGTAACTTTTAACGGCGCAAAAGACACTTATCAAATTACTTTTCCTCAACTGCCGCACCATGTTTGTGTTGAGCTTGCCCTTATGAACTGGGAATTTTCAGGAAATTCAGATTTATACAAAATCAAAATAAATGAAACAGAATTTAACTGGCCGATTATCGCAAACGGCGGAAAAGAACTGCCGGTAACTATTACTGATGCTGAAGCCGCCTGCATTCTCCCGCCTGATGATAAAAACGGAGGCGTTACAGAGTATAACAAAAACACTATTACATGGACTTTTCGTTAACAGCATAAGGATTATCATGTGATTAAAATTGATGACATAAATAAAACCAAAGAAGTTGCCTCCCGCAAGACGGCAAAAGCATCCTCCAGCGGTGATGAGAGTTTTTCGATTTTGCTCAAAGAAACGATGAAATCGCAGTCGAATCCGGTTAATGCCGCGGGCGGGATAAATGTTGCCGATGCCATTTTTGCCACGCAGATGGTGGACGGAGAAGAAGAAAAAGAAATTCGCAAAAAACTTGTGAAACGCGGGCAGACCTTGCTTGAAAAATTAGAAGAAATCAGAGACGGGTTGCTCATGGGCTATATTTCACGCGACCGTTTGATTGAAATCTCTCGCTTTGTGAAAGACAATAAATTTCAATCAAGCGACCCTAAGCTGCAAGAGATTTTAAGCGAAATCGAATTAAGAGTGGAAGTTGAACTGGCAAAATTGATGAAATAGCTGTTATAAAACGTTTTTTTGCTTGAAGTTCGCGCTTGAAATTTGTATTTTGCTTGCTATAGATTTTTTATTGTTAACTATCCATAAGGAGAATTAAGATGGATATGGAAAGCGCTACAATTCTTCCACCGGATTATGTTCCGTCCGCTGATGAAGAATATATGAACGACATGCAGGTTGAATATTTTCGCCAAAAGCTCTTAAACTGGAAAAAATCTCTTTTAAGCCAATCTCAGGACACTTTGGAAGATTTGCGCCAAGGTGGTTTAAACCAACCTGATGATATTGATCGCGCATCTTTGGAAACAGACAAAGCGCTTGACTTGCGCACAAAAGACAGAGCACGCAAGCTCATCTCTAAGATTGATGACGCATTAAAAAGAATTGAAGACGGTACTTACGGATATTGCGAAGAAACCGGTGAGCCTATCGGTTTGGAACGCTTGGAAGCTCGTCCGGTGGCAACCTTGTCCATTGAAGCCCAAGAACGCCACGAACGTATGGAAAAGACCTACGACGACGAAGCTTAGGCTAGCTTAATGACAGTACGTAACTTTATTTTGGCCTCTGGCTCGCAACCCAGAAAAATGCTGTTGCAACAAATTGACTATGAGCCAAAACTCATAGATCCGGCTGATATTGACGAAACGACTCTCAAATTTGAAACACCGACCGCTTATGTAAAACGCATGGCAAAAGAAAAGGCTTTGGCGGTTGCAAAAAGGCACCCGGGTGAAGTTGTTTTGGCTTGCGATACGGTGGTGGTTGTCGGCAACAGAGTTTTGCATAAGTCAAAAAATCCCGAAGAACAAACTTTAGTCATGAAAGCATTGTCGGGCAAAGCACACAAAGTGTTGAGCGCGGTGTGCGTGGTCAGTCGGGACGGAAAGCTCGCTTTAAGATGCGTGGTAACCAGATTGTTGATGAAAAAAATGACCGAGGCTGAAATTAAAGATTATGTGGATAGCAATGAGTGGGTCGGATGTTGCGGCTACAAAATTGAGGGAAGGCTTGCAGCCTATGTGAAAAAAATTGTCGGCTCGTATTCGGGCGTGGTTGGCTTGCCGTTGTGGGAAGCCAGAAATTTGTTAGAGGGGGCAGGTGTAAAATGAGTATTGATACAATCATCTTTGAAAAATATAATGCGGCGGTTCGTTTGGCCGAATTGGAAAATGCAGACCTTAAGGAATTGATTTTTGCTAACGAAAACAGTGCCTCAGAGGGAAACATTTATCTTGGCAAAATTACCAAAAAAATTGAATTGGCTCATGATAAAGTCGGTTTCTTTATTGATATTAACGACGGGCATGATGCTTTTTTGAACGCCGATGAATATGGCTTAAAAGAAGTTAACTATACCGAAGGTCAGAGTATTGTTGTTCAAGTAGCACAAGAAAAAAGAGCTGAAAAAGGCGCAAGAGTGGTTAGGGCGATTCAGTTTGTCGGTGAGAGAATCGTTTATTGTCCGTATCGTATGACAATTGAAGCATCTCCTCGAATCGAGGATAAAGAAAAATTAGCTGAATACAAAGAAAAAGTTTTGGAAAACACAACCGGTCAAGAAGGGTGGATTTTAAGAACGTCGGCGGTAGAGGTTCCGTTTGAGGAAATTGCCAAAGAAATGGTTGAGTTGCGCAATCTGTATGATGATGTACGCATTAAAGCTCGCTCAGCCAAGGCTCCGGCTTTGCTCTATGCCAAGACAGCTCCTTTATTTGATGAAATCAAACGTTACCAAAATTCTTTACACACAGTAATTGTTAATAATCACAACGTGGAAGCTGAGCTCAAAGAAAAATTCGGCGACAAGTTTGAGATTGCCTATGAGGTTAATCCTTTTGAAGAACACGGCTTGGAAGATGCAATTTCCGAAGCCTTACTCAAAGAAGTTAAACTTCCATCGGGAGGCAGAATTTGTATTGAAGAGACAAGAGCTTGCATTTGTATTGACGTGGATAGCGGAAATGACAACGGCAAAGGCTCCATTTCGGCCCTCAATCAAGAGGCGGCGGTTGAGATTGCCAAACAAATTCGGTTGCGCAACTTATCTGGCAAAATCATTGTCGATTTCGCAGGGTCTTCGGACTATAAGTTTATGAAACCGGTGTTGGAAACTTTGGAAGAAGAACTCAATAAAGACAGCAATCGTGGTCGGGTACTTGGTTTGAGCCGCGCCGGAAACGTGGAGATTTTGCGCGTTCGCAGACGTCCGACTTTGCAAGACGTCCTAACTGAAGAATGCGAAACCTGCCAAGGTACCGGACGGGTTATGAAATGAGCGAGGTTATTAAAACATATCGCTGTCCGATTTGCCACAAATTGGCTCCCGAAAATAAATATAAGCCCTTTTGCTCAAAAAGATGTGCCGATATTGATTTGGGGAATTGGTTTAATGAAAGTTATCATATTCCGGCAGTGGAGTTGGACGATACGGAAATTGCACAATTGCAAGAAGCCGTTGAAAACAAAATCTCCGATGAAGATTAATTAAAAAAGGTGCTTGCTTTGGTAAGCACCTTTTATTTTTGGTACTTGGTTAAAACTTCAACGGCATGCGCATCCAACCAAGCACAATAATCATAGGGGGTAAATTCTTGCTGAGCAGACCAATGTATATCTTTATTTTTCTGAAAATCAGCCCTTATATTTTCTATAATCATCGGTTCCATTTCGCTATAAGTTTTATTAAACTCAGCATAAAAGGACAAACGTTCTTGTGGCGTAAATTTTGCAAGAAAGTTTTGCGCCTGAGCGATTTGTTTTTGGTGTAATGATTCAAATTCTTGTTTTAGACGGCTCAAGTCATAGTTGTTTTTTTGACAATAAAGAGGGAGCGTTTGGGTATATTGTTTTTGATAAATTAAAAATTCCGAAACTTCATCCAAATCTTGTGGGCTGTAAAGAGTTTCGGGCTCATATTTGGGTAAAAAGCTATTTATTCCAATCACGATAATAACAGCCCAAAAGATTAATTTTATATTTTGTTTCATGCTTCCTCTTTAAACGCAAGCCTCTCTTGCGAGAGGCTTTGGTAAAACACAATTCTTACAATAAATGGTTTTCAGCCAAGTATTTCCAATAAGCGCAAGCATGCACGGACTGGATTATGCCATTGGTGCGCAATAGCTCCTTAATCTCGTCTAAGCTCAGTAAATGGACACTCAAGCACTCTCCGCCGTCAAGGTGTTGTTTATTCTCAATGAGTTCAACATCTTCGGCGATAAAGTTATAGGTCCAGTTGTTGGTGGTGCTGGGGTTGGCGGACATTTTTAAGTTTTGACGCCAACGACCGTTGCCATAGCCGGTTTCTTCCCATAGTTCTCTTTGGGCGGCTTGGAGCGGGGTTTCGCCTTCATCGACACAACCACCGCAAAGCTCATAATTGGTGGTTTGGGTACCATGGCGGTACTGACGCACCATTACAAACTTTTTGTCTTTGGTGATGGCCAGTGTATTGACCCAGTTTGGATATTCCAAAACATAATACTCAGGGATTATTACACCATTGGCAAGCTCGATTTTATCCTCACGCACGGTGAGCCATGGTTTTTGGCATAAATACTTGCTTTCCAGAATTTTGGCTTGTTGTTCTTTTTCCATTTTGTTTGATTTTTTTAGGGTTAATAATAAAAATTCTAATCTGAATTTAGCGCAATCTTATGCTTTTGTAAACCTTATTTAATGACCCTGGCGACGGTTAGCGTATCTACCGATTTGGCACCGGCTTGCAGAATTACTTTGGCACATTCTTTTAAGGTGGAGCCGGTGGTCATAACATCGTCTATCAAGACTACTCTTTTGCCTTTGAGGTTTTCGGGATACTTTACACTAAAAGCGTTTTTGACATTGCGAATCCGTTCGTGACCCGAGAACTCGACCTGTGGTTTGGTTTTGCGGTGTCTTATCACAGAGCGGCAATCGCAAGGAATATCCACCAACTTGCTTAATTCTCGCGCCAGCAAAACCGACTGATTATAGCGTCTTTTTATCAAACGCGTATAATGCAAAGGCACCGGCACGATGACATCTACTTGTTGCGCAAAAATGTCTTTCCCGCCCAAGCGCAGCCATTTGGCCAAGAAGGCTGCATTTTCGGTCCTATCATTAAACTTAAAATTCAGAATTAACGGTTTGGAGTGTTCATCATAAGCAACAGCCGAACGGCACATCCGAAACACCGATTTCGGATTGCGCAAACAATTGCCACAGAATTTGCCAATGGTATTTTCGGATGCTAAAGGCAAGCCGCAATGCTCACAATAGGGTTTGGAAATAAAGGTGATTTCATTAAAACAATCGGCGCAAAGGCCATTGGCGTCGCCTAAGATTTTGCCACACTTCAGGCAACGGGGCGGCAAAAGTGTATCTATTATTTTTTGAAAGATAACATTCATTGCTTAGGCTTTGGCTAATCCTAATTTTGCCAACTCATCATGAATGTTATTGATACTGTCAACAACCGTCATTCCGGCTTTCGTCATGGCATCTCTTTTGTCTTGTACCGTAATGCTGCCATTGGTGATAACATCTCCGGCATAGCCCATTTTGTGACCGAAAGGAACGGCATTTCCGGCAACAAAACCTATTACAGGCTTGCGGTGTTTCAGGTGTTTATAAAATTCGGCGCCGGCTTCCTCAAAGGTTCCGCCCATTTGCCCAATCATCACAATCGCATCGGTGTTGGTATCCTTATGGAACAGCTCTAATATGTCTTCAAAGGCGGTGCCGACAATCATATCATCACCAAGACCGATGACGGTGGACTGTCCAAGCCCTGCCCGATTGGTTTCCAAAACCGCCTCATAGGTAAGGGTGGAAGAACGCGAAACAATGCCTATTCTGCCCGGGGTATGAATATTTTCAGGGAAAATACCAAGTCTTGCCTCTCCGGGGGTGATAATGCCCGGAGTATTGGGACCAATTAATCTGGTTTCGGAGCCATGGAGCATGGCTTTGATTTCAAGCATATCTTTGATTGGGACACCGTCGGCAATACATACCGACAAGTCAAGCTCAGCCTCCACCGCCTCTTTTACGGCAGATTTAACAAAGCGCGCCGGAACATACATTACCGAGGCATTGGCCCCCGTTTCTTTAACCGCTTCTTGCACCGTGTTAAAAACCGGAACATCTAAGTGAAAAGTTCCGCCTTTGCCGGGGGTGACACCGGCTACAACTTTGGTTCCGTAATCCATTGAGCGTTTGACGTGGAACGAGGCTTGCGTACCCGTAATACCTTGGATTAAAACTTTTGTATGTTTATCTACCAATATGGACATTAGTCTGCCGCCTCCATTGCTGCTAAGAGTTTATCAACCGAATCTTCCATGCTGTCGGCAATAATGAGCGGTAGTTTGGAGTGGAGCAATATCTCTTTGGCCTCGTCTTTGTTGGTGCCCTCAAAGCGAACAACCAACGGCACATTTAACCCAACCTCAGAGGCAGCGGCAACAATACCCTCGGCCAATAAATTGCATCGCAAGAAACCGCCCAAAACGTTTATCAATATCCCTTCAACGCGCGGGTTGGTCATAATTATCTTGATGCCGGAGGCAATTTTGTCTTTATCAACACCACCTTTGACGTTTAGAAAACATGCCGTGCCTTCGCCTTTTTCCCTTATCAAATCCATGGCGGCTAATGCTATGCCGTCACCATTAACAATGCAACCGATTGAACCATCAAACGAGCTATATTGAAAGCCGTTTTTGTTGGCTTTGAGCTCGCGGTCTTCGGTTTCATATTCATCTTGGAGCGGCAAAAAGTCCTTGTGGCGAAACAAAGCATTGTCATCAATTGAGAGCTTGGCATCCAGGGCAATGATGTCGCCTTTTGCATTTACGCCCGCCGGATTTACCTCAAGCATGGTGGCATCACAATCAACAAAGGCTTGATGAAGGCCGTTTATAAATTGTTCAAGACTTTGCACACTTTTTTCTCCAAGCTCCAGATAGTCTAATACCTGATGAATTTGCTCTTGACTGGCGCCGGTCAGCAAATCTAAATTCAGACGCAAAATAAGTTCCGGTGAATGGGCGGCCATTTCTGAAATTTCGCGATTTTTAATATCGGCAATCAGCAAAGTGATGGCGGCGTTCATTCTGTCTATGACGAGGCCGGTATAAAAGATTTTTTTGACAATGCTGAACTCTTCAACATAAATACGGCTGACGAGCTTTCCTTTGGGGCCGGTTTGCGGGGTTACCAATGTTGCGCCTAACATTTTGTCTGCTTCAACATAGACATCGGAAAGGTGCTTTACCTCGCGAATACCGCCTTTGCGTCCGGCCGATTTTTCGATAAATTTGCCTTTGTTGCGCGCGCCTGACTGAATTTGAGCTTTGAGCATCCATGGACCGCGATAAGAAATTTTTCGAGCAATGTTTTTGGCCTCAAGCGGCGTATAAGCCACCTGCCCTTTGGGAATTTTTATTCCGTATTGGCTGATGATTTTTTTGGCTTGATACTCGTGAACGTTCATTTATTTACATACTCTGTTCGGCATAAAATTTAATTTTTGAGACCATGGACATTAAACCGTTGCGACGGCTCGGGCTTAAATTTTCCTCTAGTCCGAGTTTAGCAAAAATATCTTCAATGGCAATGTTTTTAATTTCCGATGGGGATTTATCGTTATAAATCATTAAGACTATCGAAATCAAACCCCGAACCAAAATGGCGTCGCTGTCACCTAAAAAATGCAATTTACCATTTTGAAACTGCGGCACAAGCCAGACTTGCGACTGGCAACCTTGAACTTTCCACTCAGGCGTTTTATATTCGGTCGGCAGATTTTCCAGTTCATTGCCCAAATCTATCAGGTAAGAATAGCGGTCTTCCCAATTGTCTAGGTAAGAAAAATTTTCAATTAATTCTTCTAATGTCATCTTTGCCTCTTAAAAAAGTTCCATCATTGCTCGGGCATCTTCACTCAAACGCTCCATTGACCAAGCCGGCTCCCAAACAATTTTAACCGTTACAATTCCCGTTCCTTCAACCAAAGACACGGCATCGGCGGCTTGCTGGGGCAACACGCCGGCAACAGGGCAACCCGGCGCGGTTAGTGTCATATCAATTTCGACATTAGCCTCGTCATCTATACGAATATCATAAACCAAGCCCATATCCCAGATATTTATCATAATTTCCGGGTCACAGACGGTTTTGAGCGCTTCAATAATATCCTCCTTGGAGGCTTTCTTTTCACCTTCGGGCAAAGGAGAACCTGCTGTAGCTATATAATCTTTCTTTTCTTCAGAAGAAAGCGTCATCGCTGCTAAAAGTTCGGCTTCGTTGGGATTATTTGAGGTTTCTTCGGTCATTTTATTATCCTTAATGATGATGTCCGCCTAGAAATATTAAGCCTATGATTGAAATTAACAACAGCAAAATATATTGTGGCTTAATTTTAGTATATTCCTTTTGATGGTTAAAGTTATTAAATAGCATAATCCACACCGGATAGGCATGAACAATAGCTGCAACATAAGCCGGATTTGGGGTTAAATACATTGTATAAGTTTTTAGACAGCTGTGGAGAATCGCAAAAGACATAAAAAACCACGCGTAATGCATATCTTTTACGGATATTAAGTCTTTGGTGTTTCTTCCCTCCTTAATATAGGCTACTAAATTTATGCTGCCTGCCACCAGTGAAGTAATTAACGTATAGTAATAAATAGCGGATATGAGATTTTCTGCGCCTAAATGGGTGGTTTCTTTGTTGGTGACATCAATAAATATCTCGCAAAACATACCTATTGCCAAAAAGCTCAGGGCTTTGCGATTGGCTTTGGCCTGACAGATTAAAATAAGAGACAAGGTTGTGCCCAACAGGCAGGCAAAAATCAACGACATTTTGGTCGGGGCGGCAAAGAACTCCTGCAATTCATGAGGGTGCAAAAACAGCCAAAACACAAAGATAAAAGCTATGCTTAAGGGGTGTATCAGACTTGTGACCTGAGCCCCAAAAGTTTTGGCTCCGTTTAGGATACGGTTCTCCCCTACCGACATAACAATGCCTTAGGCTATGCACAAAGCATAAAAAGCAACACTATGTATCGGGGCAAAGAAAAAAGCAAAAGGAAGTAAGACCACCGCCGTACCTAAACCGCGATAGACCATTAAATGCGACCCTTTAACCTTAATAAACTGATTGACATATACATAACTTGACGTCAACAAGCTCAGGATTATCGCTAATATCCACCAGTAATTTTGCATTTTTTATTTTCTCTTGAGTGAAAGTTATAAGCCTTTGAGAGCCTGTGTCAAGATTTAGAGAAACATTTTTTGAGCTTTACGGATGGCCGGAAGAAGTGCGTCTATGTCCTCGCGCGTGGTATAAAGTCCGAAAGAAGCTCTGGCAACCGTTTCATAGCCCATACGATGGACAAGAGGCTCTGCACAATGGTGTCCGGTTCGAACAGAAATTCCTTCTTTATCCAACACAAAAGCTAAGTCTGAGGGGTGAATCCCATCAACCACAAAAGAGAACACGCCGCCTTTATTCTGAGCCGTGCCGACAAGGGTTAGACCAGAAACATTTTCCCACTTTGATTTGGCATAGCTTACCAGCTCATCTTCGTGGGCTTTGATGTTGTCCATGCCTAAATTATTCATGTATTTCAGCGCCTCGCCCAAACCGATTGCTTGGACAATGGCCGGCGTTCCGGCCTCAAAACGTGCCGGAGAAGGCATAAAGGTTGTTTTTTCGTAAGTTACGGTATCAACCATATCGCCACCGGTTTGATAAGGCGGCATCGAATCGAGAATTTTATATTTGCCGTACAAAACACCTATTCCCGTCGGGCCATAAGTCTTATGCCCCGAAAAGGCAAGAAAATCACAATCTATATCTTGGACATCGGTTTTATTGTGGACAATATACTGGCAGGCATCAACCAAAAACAGGGCACCGTTTTGGTGGGCTTGCTTAGCCATTTTTTTGAGCGGAAAAATTGTGCCCAAAACATTGGACATCCCCGTAACAGCTACAAGTTTGGTGCGTGGGTTTAAGTATTTGAGATATTCTTCTTCCACATAGCTGCCATCATCGGCAATCGGGAAAACTTTTAAGCTAATACCTATTTCATCGCGCAACATTTGCCAAGGGACAAGGTTGGCATGATGTTCGGCCTGAGAAATTAAAACCTCGTCTCCGGCGCGCAAAAACTTGCGCCCCCAAGTGGCTGCCACCAAATTAATGGATTCCGTGGCATTACGGGTGAAAATAACTTCATCTGAAGAAGCCGCATTTATGAAATTTTTGACAATTTCCCTCGCTTCTTCATAAGAGGCGGTTATATCTTCCGACAAGTGATAAATCCCGCGGTGAACATTGGCGTAGTGGTGATTGTATATCTCTTGCATACGATTTAAAACCGGCAAGGGCTTTTGCGCAGACGCCGCCGAATCCAAAAACACGTTGGGTTTATTATTTACCAACTCCGAGAGAACGGGAAAATCTTTGCGTATTTCATAAACGTTATACATTATTTGGCTTTCGATAAGTGAAACTTTATCTTTATATAAGCTCTTTTTGGAATTTACGCAACTCTTTGGCGCGATTTTATGAATTTTGTTTCAAATCCTTAAACCAAGTGCGCAAGTTTTCATTTTCTATGCGGGCAAAGACATCTTCCAAATAAGCGTCTATCAGCATTTTTTTGGCATCTTCACGCGAAATACCGCGCGATTGCATATAAAACAGCTGTTCTTCATCTAACTCACCGCTGGCGGCACCGTGCGAACATTTTACATCGTCGGCGAAAATCTCGAGCTCGGGCTTAACATCAATTTCGGCCGTATCACTCAGCAATAACGCCTTGTGAAGTTGTGTGCCCTCGGTTTGAACGGCGTTAGGCGCAATGTGAATTTTGCCTTGGAAAACACCTTTGGCATCGCCGCCGACTACTCCTTTGATGAGTTGTGACGACGTGGTTTGCGGAACTAAATGCTCAATATCCGTAGTGGTATCAAGCGTTGCCCAACCGTTCATGACATAAGCACCGTCAACTTGCGCTCGTGCTTGCAGACCTTTTAGCTTGACTTTAGTTTCATTACGGGCAATGTTGGCACCTTTTTGCAAGCAAAAACTTTTATATGTGCCGGAGGCTTTAACATCCACCGCATGCAACGCAATGTGATTGGCCTTATAGGCCTCGTTTTGGAATTTATAATGATTGAGCGAGGCTCCTGCTTGAAGGTGAATCTCATTGACCTGATTGAGAAGATAACGCGATTTTACCTCGCCGGTATACCCATAATATTCAACTAAATCTAATTGACTGCCGGCATTTAAGACGACTATATTCCGAATATTTTCAAACAAATTGCGGCTTTCAGGAATTGTGTGATAGCGCAAGACCAAAGGCATTTCAATTTGCCGGTTGGGCGCAACTTCAATAAATACGCCTTGCTCTAAATAAGCACTGTTGAGCGCCGCAAAAGGATAATTCGGAATGTCGGCAATTTGATTAATCTGGGCAAGAGCCTCTGATAGAGGTTTGATGGTTAGGCCTTGCGGCAAATTTGAGGTTTTGACCCATTGGCCGTTCAGAAAATCAATCTCGGCACAGGCAAACGGAAATTGCTGATACGGCATGGCATTTTTATCTGCAAGCGGGGCAAACTCATAATCATCGGTTTCCAGCTCGCGGAGTTTGGTATATTTCCAAGCCTCGGTTTTGGGCGTGGGCAAGCCCTGACTCAGAAAAGCGGCTTTACCCTCTTGGTGCAGTGCTTTTGCCCAATGCGGGGTTTGAGAATCGTCGTTATTTTTGAAGAAAGGGTTCATTATCTTTCCTTTACAAATTCCGCATAGCCTTTTTCTTCCAGCTCTAAGGCCAAATCTTTATTGCCCGATTTTACAATATGCCCATCGGCAAAAACATGCACGAAGTCCGGCACAATATAGTTTAACAGGCGTTGATAGTGGGTAATTACCAACATGGCGCGATGTTCATCTCGCAAGGAATTTACACCATCGGCAACCACCTTTAAGGCATCAATATCAAGGCCCGAATCCGCCTCGTCCAAAATGGCAAAGGAGGGCTTGAGAATTGCCATTTGCAAAGTCTCAAGACGTTTTTTCTCGCCACCGGAAAAGCCTACATTTACAAAGCGTTTGAGCATATCCGAATCAATGCCCAATTTTTTGCCTTCTTCACGCAAGAGCTTAATAAACGAAACATTATCAAGCTCCGGCAAATTAAGGTGTTTACGTTGCGCATTGAGGGCTTGCTTTAAGAAGGCCGAGGTGGGAACACCCGGAATTTCTACCGGATATTGCATAATCAAGAACATGCCTTCTCTGGCTCTTTCTTCTGGCGAAAGAGAGAGCAAATCCTTGCCCTTGAAGCGGACAGACCCACTCGTTACCTCATAGCCCGGTTTGCCGGTCAGCACATAAGACAAGGTCGATTTGCCGGCACCGTTTGGCCCCATAATCGCATGAATTTCACCTTCGTTGATGGTCAGGTTGAAATTTTTGATGATTTCTTTGTCGCCGACTTTTGCGTGCAGTTCTTCTATTTCCAGTAACGGTGTTGTCATATTTTTTTCCTTAATTATTCAGCCGCGTGCGTGCTCTTGAGCTGAGCCAAAAGTTTTTTGACTTCTTCGTCTGAGGCACGCTTTGCAGCCTTGGCGTCTTTTAATATTTTAGCCGCTATCGTTGACATTTGAGTTAATACTTCTAACATTTCTTGTTGTTTTGTCATGTTATCCTACACTTCCTTCTAGACTAATGTTAATTAATTTTGCTGCCTCGATGGCAAATTCCATCGGCAGATGTTGCATGACTTCTTTGCAGAAGCCGTTTACTATCAAGCTAACGGCATCTTCTTCGCTGATGCCCCTTTGCAGACAGTAGAAAAGTTGTTCATCACTGATTTTTGAGGTGGTGGCCTCATGCTCCAAAACGGCTGTTTTATTGCGGTTTTCAATATAGGGAACCGTATGCGAGCCACAGTTTTTGCCAATCAGCAAACTATCGCACTGCGAATAATTCCTAGCACCACTGGCTTTGGGCGAAACTCGAACCAAACCACGATAAGTTTGATTGGAGAATCCGGCAGAAATGCCTTTAGAGATAATTTTTGAGCTGGTGTTTTTGCCAATATGAATCATTTTGGTACCGGTGTCGGCTTGTTGATGATTATTGGTGATGGCAACGGAGTAAAACTCTCCAACCGAATTGTCGCCTTGCAAAACGCAGGACGGATATTTCCAGGTTACCGCCGAACCGGTTTCAACCTGTGTCCACGAAATTTTGGAATTAACGCCGCGGCAAGCCGCACGCTTGGTCACAAAGTTGTAAACACCGCCTTTGCCGTCTTTGTCGCCGGGGTACCAGTTCTGAACCGTGGAATATTTTACTTCGGCATTGTTTAGAACCACAATTTCAACAATCGCGGCGTGGAGTTGATTTTCGTCTCGTTGCGGGGCTGTACAACCCTCCAGATAAGAGACATAACTATCATCTTCGGCAATTATCAAAGTTCTCTCAAACTGGCCGGTGTTTTTGGCATTTATTCTAAAATAAGTGGAGAGCTCCATCGGGCATTTTACGCCTTTGGGAATATACACAAAAGAGCCATCCGTAAACACCGCCGAATTGAGGCACGCAAAGAAATTATCCGTATAAGGCACGACTGAGCCTAAGTATTTTTGCACTAAGTCGGGATGCTCGCGCACGGCCTCGGAAATGGAGCAGAAAATAACACCTTGTTCGGCTAATTTGGCGCGATAAGTGGTGGCAACCGATACAC
This sequence comes from uncultured Alphaproteobacteria bacterium, assembly GCA_944393175.1. Taxonomy (GTDB): domain Bacteria; phylum Pseudomonadota; class Alphaproteobacteria; order RF32; family CAG-239; genus Scatocola. Next base: position 83,159 of record CALXZH010000034.1, read on the forward strand.
TGTCAAAAACCGCATCCACAGCCACAACGCCTGCCAGAGCCTCTTGCTCTTTAAGCGGAATTCCTAATTTTTCATAAGTCTTGAGCAATTCCGAATCGACCTCATTCAAGCTCTTGGGGGCAACCTTTTGCTTTGGGGCGGAATAGTAGTAGAGGCTTTGATAATCTATCTTATCATAACTCAATTTGGCCCAAGTCGGCTCGGTCATTGTCTGCCAAAACTCAAAGGCTTTTAAGCGCCACTCCAAGAGCCATTGGGGTTCTTGTTTTTTGGCGGAGATGAGCTTGATTATCTCTGCATTTAAGCCCATAGGAGCCGTGTCGGCGTCAATGTCCGTTACAAAGCCATATTTATATTTATCCCCGCTCTCGTCTATGATTTGCGGTTGATCCTTGGTGCTCATTAATTACTCTCTTTTGTTTTTTTCGCGTTGGTTATAAACAAGGAGTGTTAATTTCTTGTAAATTCTCATAAGTTCGCCTTCAACTTAGGGATTTTTCAAAAAAAATGCAACCTCTATTTAAACAAATATTTAGTTTTTGAGGCTAGAATCCGATTATTCCACAACCTTTAAGGATTGCGCCATGATTTATGTTTTGATTATTTGTGTGCTTGAGCTCGGATATATTCTCTTTTTGGCTCGAAAAATCCGAATCTTAAAGCAAAATATCAAAGAACTCTTGCAAGAAAATGATAAACAAACCTCTATTCAGGCGCCAAGCCTTAGCGATATGTATTTTAAGGTTGATAGAGATATGCTCATCACTTTTGTTAATGAGGCGACTTTGAAAGCAACCGGTTTTAGTGAGGAAGAGCTCTTAAACCAGCCTTTATTCGGCACTTTGCTCGAAAATAACGATGCCAACCAAAAGATGATGTTTTCTATTCTGGCAAAAGTCGGTAAAACACAGGCAACCGTAAACAGCGACCTTATCATTTTGCACAAAGACGGCAAAAAACAGCTCATGCGCTGCAGGTATCGCCCGTTGCTGAACGAAATTTTGGCTTGCGAGGGGATGAGTTTGATGTGTAAAGACTACAGCCAACCCGAAGTTTTGCAAGAAAAGCTCCAAATTTATCAAAAACGCGATATTTTGCTCACGGCCGATATTTTGAACGAGGCCGCTTTTATGGAGCGTTTTGAACATGATGCCAAACTCGCCAAACGCTATAATCAAGATTTTTGCTTGGTGGTGGTTGAGTTGTGCGATATTTATGATTTTATCAACAAAGGTATCAACTTTGAAACCGGCGACAAAATGCTTAAGAACGTGGCAGAAATTTGCCTGCAAGAAGCAGGAGAGAATCGTTGGGTCGGGCGGTTTGACAAAACCAAGTTCGGCATTGTTTTGAACAAAACAACCCGTGATGAGGCTCTCAATTTGAGCCAAAAGCTAAGTGAACATATCATCAAATGTATTCGCAGCCTGGGGGTTGATGAGTATAATGCCGCAATGTTTGTTATCTCTTATACCAACCGCAAAGACTATAACGACAGCGCCGATTTTATGCTCTCACGGGTGAGAAAACATATTGAATTTGCTTTGCGGGCGCGCAAATACGGGATTATTTCTTCAGACTCCCGACTTATCAAACCGTTAGGTCTGTAAAACTTGCTAAGAAAATATTAAATTATTCACGCTAAACTCTAGGTAAAGTTAACTTTTAGAGGCGCTCTGTGTGTAAACAAAGCAAAATATTGTGTATCTTATCGGTCGTATTGTGGCTGGTGTCCGGATGTTCTTATGATTCGGGACGGGTACGCTTGCTTAATTGGAATTGGTTTGGAACTCCCGATACCGTCACAGTGCAGAAAGGCGACACCTTATACAGCATCTCGCGCAGATATAATGTGCCGTTGCGAGATTTGATTGAAGTTAACCACCTCACCCCGCCTTATACCTTAAATATCGGTCGGGTCTTGCGTTTGCCGACAGCCAAATTTCACATTGTTGAAAAAGGAGATACGCTCTACAGTATTTCGCGCAGATACAGTGTTGATGTGACCACACTTAGCAGAGTTAATAACCTGCAGGCCCCTTATACTTTAGCTATCGGGCAGAGATTGGCCTTGCCGGGAAGTGTCAGCAGCGACACGGAGGTTTCAACAACTTCTACGACTAACAAATCCAGCAGTTTTTCTTTTTGGAAGAAGTCAACCTCCACCACTAAGACCACCGCAAAAAAGACAACAACCACAAAAAAATATACGCCTAAAAAAGTTACAACTTATCGCAAGAGCAAATTTGCTTGGCCGTTAAAAGGTAAAATCATCTCGCCTTACGGGACCATCGGCAAAGGCCGCAACAATGACGGCATAAACATTAAAGCCAAGCTCGGTGAAGCGGTTAAGGCTGCCGATGCCGGAACGGTGGCTTATGCCGGAAACGAACTCAAAGGATTTGGCAACCTTATTCTCATTAAGCATAATGACGGTTGGATTACCGCTTATGCCCATAACGACAGGCTGTTTGTGAAAAAAGGCCAAAAAGTACGCAAGGGTGAAAAAATTGCCGCGGCCGGCTCCACCGGCGGAGTGAACACGCCTCAGCTCCATTTTGAAATTCGCTCAGGCACCAAAGCCCTTAACCCGATGAGCTATTTGCCGTAATCTTCATCCATAAATTTTAGTTGAAAACGTAAAAAATTGTTAAATCAATGCATTTTTAGTGTTGTTTAGCGTAAAGTTTGGTGTATATTCTTGGCAGTTAATAATTTAATATGGAGAAAAATATGTTTATCAGTGAAGCTATGGCTCAAGCTGCAGATGCAGCCGCTACCGCTCAACAAGGCTCCCTTGCCGGAACTTTGATTCAGTTGGGACTTATCTTCCTCATCTTTTATGTTATCTTAATCAGACCGCAACAAAAAAGAATGAAGGAGCATGATGCTTTGCTCGCCTCAATTAAAAAAGGTGATAGAATCATCACCGGCGGCGGTATTTACGGCAAAGTCGTTAAAGCAGACGATACACCGGAATTGGTGGTTGAAATTGCTGACGGCGTCAATATCACGATAAATCGTATGACCGTACGCGACGTGGTTAACCCTATGGATAACGTACCGGCTAACTCTAATAAAAAAGCTAAATCTAAAAAATAAACTCGGGGAATGTTATGTATAAATTATCTCGTTCGCGAATTCTTATCATTTTAGGAATTTGTTTGTTGGGAATTTTCTTTGCTATTCCTAACATGTTGAGCGACACATCCAAACTGCCGAAATGGTGGCAACCGGTTAACTTGGGGCTCGACCTCCAAGGCGGTTCAAACCTCTTGCTCGAAGTTAAAATGGATGATGTCTTGAAAGAAAGAATGTCAACAATCGAAGATTCCGTTCGTCAAGTTTTGAGAGAGAGCAAAATTCGCTATCAAAACCTCAAAGCCGGAAGTGAAGATGTCAGAGTGAAGATTGAAAACCCAAATTCTCGCACTCAGGCTATTGCTAAATTTGCAAAAGTTGATGACGGACTCGAAATTAGTGAAGACGGCGATACCGTCGTTATTAAATACAGCGATGTTGCGCTCAACCAACTCAAGGCTAAAGTGGTTGACCAATCGATTGAGATTGTTCGCCGCCGTATTGATGAACTCGGCACCAAAGAGCCGGTTATTCAAAGACAAGGCAGCGACAGAATCGTGGTTCAACTGCCGGGACTGCAAAACCCCGAATATGTTAAAACATTGCTCGGAAAAACTGCAAAACTTTCTTTCCACATGGTTGACAGTCGCTCAAGCGCCATGGATGCCAGAAGAGGAAAGCTCAGCACCAGCTCTCGCTTGATTAAGGGTTCCGAAGGCGAAACTTATGTTATCAGCCGCAAGCCCGTGGTCGGCGGCGAAAACTTGATTGACGCGCAAGCATCCTTCCAAGACGGAATGCCCGTAGTCAGCTTTAAGTTTAACTCTTTGGGTGGCAAAAAATTCGGTGAAGCAACATCAGAGAATGTCGGCGAAAGATTAGCCATCGTTTTGGATAACGAAGTGATTTCGGCTCCGGTTATCAACGGCCCGATTGTCGGCGGAAGCGGTATTATTACCGGTAACTTTACGGTTAAATCAGCTAACGATTTGGCTTTGTTGCTGCGCTCGGGTGCTTTGCCTGCGCCGTTGGAAGTTTTGGAAGAAAGAACGGTTGGCGCCGGTTTGGGTGCGGATTCAATCCGTGAGGGCGTTTTTGCCTCCATCATCGGGTTAATCGCCGTTGTTGTCTTTATGATTGCCGCATACGGCTTGTTTGGTTTGTTTACCACAATTACCGTGTTTATGAACCTGTTTTTGATGCTCGGCGTGTTAAGTCTTATCGGCGCAACACTCACTTTGCCGGGTATTGCAGGTATTATCTTGACAATCGGTATGGCTGTGGATGCAAACGTTCTTATCTTTGAACGCATGAGAGAAGAAGTTAAACACGGACGCTCAACTAAAGACGCCGCCGAAGCCGGATTTAACGAAGCATGGTCCACAATCGTTGACTCGAACCTGACAACCTTGGTAGCAGCTCTTGTATTGTTCTACTTCGGTTCCGGTCCGGTTCGCGGATTTGCCGTTACTTTGGCTATCGGTATCGCAACTTCCATGTTTACGTCAGTTACGGTTACAAGATTGATTATTGCATCTTGGATTGCCAAATATAAACCTACCAAACTGCCAATTTAACAGGGGATTTGAAAATGAGACTTTTTAGTTGGGTAACTAAAGATACCAATATTAATTTTATGGGAGCCAGAACTTTTACTTATGCCTTCTCAATTATTTTGTTTGTGCTCGCTATTGCTTGTATTTCAATCAAAGGATTTAACTACGGAATCGACTTTTCCGGCGGTATTTTGATGGAAGTCAAGAGCACTCAAAAAGTTAATCTGGAAGACATCAGAGAAAAGATTAATCAAGTGGATTTGGACGATGTTAACCTGCAAACAATCGGAGAAACAGGTACCGAATTTATGATTAGGGCTCAAGCCAAAGAACTAAACGAAAAAGAACAAATGGCTGCCGTTAACAAAATCAAACAGGTTTTGGGAACAGATACATTTGAATTCCAAAGAGTGGAATTGGTCGGACCGCAAGTCGGCGACGAGCTCAAAAAAGCCGGTGTGATTGCCTCAATCATTGCCATGCTTGCAATTTCTGCTTACATCTGGTTTCGTTTTGAGTGGCAATTTGCCTTGGGCGCATTTCTAGGCTTGGTTCACGACGTGGTGATTACGGTGGGCTTGTTATCTATCTTTGATATGGATTTCAGCTTAACAACCGTAGCTGCCATTTTGACCCTAGCCGGCTATTCGGTTAACGATACGGTGGTAACCTATGACCGTATCAGAGAAAACTTGAGAAAGTTCAAGAAAATGCCGCAAGTCGAATTGTTGAATAAGAGTATTAACGACATCTTTTCAAGAACAATTTTGACCGGTTTGACAACTTTCTTAGCGGCTTTGGCCTTGTTTGTTTTTGGCGGAGATACGCTTAGAAGTTTCTCGTTCACCATCGTTTGGGGTGTGATTGTCGGTACTTATTCCTCAATTTATGTTTCTACCGTGTTGCTCAATTTCTTTGATTTGCGTGCCACGATTGAAGCGCAGGAACATGTTGCCAACCCATTTGGAAACGTTGACTAAACGAAAAAGAGCTCTTGCAAAAGAGCTCTTTTTTTTGACTTTGCCGGTTAGAGCTTAAATTAATTCCTTATTGTCCGGAATTAATTCAATTTTAATTTTACAATTATATAGTCCCGCAAGATAATTTATCATTCCCCAGCTTACATAGGCCTTTCCACTTTCTACATTATCAAAATAGTGTGGCGGTGTTTTGGTTTTAATGGCTAATTGTTCTAGCGTAATACCTTTATTTAGACGCTGCTCATAAAATTGCCGCCCTAAATATTTAAAAGTTTCCGCATTATTCTTTTTAATTTGCTTTCTGGTTAACATATTCCAACTCCTTATTTTGTTTAATTAAAACAAAACCCACCTTTATTTAAAGGTGGGGGAGTTGACAACTGTAGCAGAACAGTCCAAGTTATTCGACAACGCTTATATCCTCGGCTCCCCCTTTAGAGGAGTTGCTTTTCCGCTCGGAGTTGTCACACTCCGCAATTCATCTCTGAATTGCGTTGATAATTTTAGGGTAAAAAGGTTAATATGCCCTTAATTTGTGACATTAGAGACAAACGGTATAGTTTGGAGCATTAATTCCTTATTAACCAATTTATGCCATTCTATGAGTGAAATACTTTTTTAGTTTATAGCTCCTTTAGGGGGCTTGCAAATTAAAAAAACTTATGCTACATAAACGTTACGGAATAAAAATGGATGTTATGTCATGATTATTGATGGTAACAATAAAAAGCAAAGAAGTATTTTAACAAATAAATGCTTCTATCAAACGACCGCACGTATCATGCGCGACTTTGAAGAGAAAGGCTATGCCAATTCCGCCGATGAAACCGCAAAGGTCATTTCGGCCTATCACGATGTGGTAAAAAAACGTACAAAAAATAATTTCAATCCAGATTACAACGCCGCTTTCCAAAGAATTGACAATGCTATTGCCATGCTTGCCAATAAGGTCTTCTACGACTATGATAAAAAAAGCTATGATTATGCTTATAAGTCATTTGAAGAATTTGACCATATTAATGCCATTGTCGGGCGGCAACATATGAAAAAAAATTCCGCTTAAATCTTAGGCTGTGGGCAGATTGCGCTCACTCTTGCAAACTTGAAAAAGTTGCGCTAAACCTTGTTTATTGTTTATGTAACTATGCAAGGGTTTTGTTATGCAAAAAATTTCATTAATCGGATGTGGTCGTTGGGGTACTTTTTTGGGCTGGTATGCCGGTAATTATTGCGGTTTTTCGCAAGTTGATATGTATGATATTCCGACATCGCCAAACTTTATTGAACTCCTTAATACCAGAAAAAATCCTTATCTGACTTTATCTGACAATATGGTGTTGCATGACAAAATCGATGATGTTTTGCAAAACGATTTAATCATTATCTCGGTTGGGTGCCAACATTTCAGAGAACTGTGTAAACAACTCAATACTTTTAACCTCAAGGGAAAAACTTTCCTCTTAGCGATGAAAGGGTTGGAAACTCCAAGTGCGGCAACCATGTTTGACATTATGCGCGAAGAGGTTAAGCAAGATATTCATATTGCTATTTTGGCCGGTCCGGGACATGTACAAGACTATATGAAGGGTGTGCCGTCTTGCGCCGTGATTGACTCCGATGAAGAAGAGACTAAAGATAAATTAATTAAGGCTTTGCAAAGCGACTTAATTCGCTTTTACTATGGTTCGGACCTTATCGGTAACCAAGTCGGCGCCGCGCTCAAAAATGTTATCGGTTTGGCGGCCGGAATTTTGGATGGTTTGGAGTGGTACGGCCTTAAAGGCGCTTTAATGGCCAGAGCTCCGATTGAGGTTGGACGCTTAATCGCTCATTTTGGCGGTAATCCGCGTACAGCATACGGATTGGCACATTTGGGAGACTATGAGGCTACTTTGTTTTCTAAACACAGTCACAACCGCATGTTTGGTGAAAAATTTGCTAGAGGTGAAGATTTCGGAAAATTAGCCGAAGGCGTGCCAACCTTGCAAGCCGTTAAACTTATTGCAGATAGAGAAAATATTGATATGCCGATTTGTCAGGCTCTTTATAAAGCAATTTATGAAAAAGCCGACATTAAAGAAACAATCAAGGCAATGTTTGGGCGCGACCTTAAACAAGAATTTGAACCCTTTTAGAGAAAATGGCATTTGAGAAAGTAAAAGATTTTTTTGCCCAATATGGCAAGAAGGTTATAGTGTTAGAAGCATCTTCCGCAACCGTCGAGTTAGCAGCTTTGGCCTTGAATGTTGCGCCTGACAGAATTGCTAAAACGCTTGCTTTTCAGCTCGATGATGGGGTCGTTTTAATTGTAACTTCCGGCGATATGAAAATTGATAACGCCAAATACAAACACTTTTTTCATTCTAAAGCAAAAATGCTTTCCGCGGACGAGATCTTTACTGCCACGGGACACAAAGTCGGCGGGGTTTGCCCGTTTGCTCTCCCTTTGCCCTGCCCAAAAGTTTATTTAGATATTTCGCTAAAAAGGTTTGAAAGTGTTTTTCCTGCTTGCGGAAGTTCAAATTCGGCAATAGAGCTCTCACCTACAGAACTTTTTACATTTGCTGAGGCAATTGATTGGGTTGATGTGTGTAAGCCTTTAGCCGAATAAGAATTAATCCTTTATTTCTTCTTCAGACCAATGACCATCGTCGTATGTTAGGCGGAGTAAGGCGCCGTTTTCAAGTCTGCCCATTTGTATGCCAAACTGCAGCATTAAACACCGGATTGCCGCACTATGTGAGGAAATACCGATTATATCTTCTGAGGTATTTAACATTTCCGATACGGCTGTAAACATCCGTTGCATTATTTCATATTTGCTTTCGCCGCCTTCAAAACGAAAGTGGATATACTCAGAATCTAAATTGCGCCAATTTTTGTATTCTTCGGTTTGAATTATGTCTTTGTGGTATTGGCCCTCATTTACGCCAAAATTTCCTTCAATAAGCCTATTGTCTACCTCTACCGGAGCAGATAAAAGTTCTCCGATAATTTGTGCTGTTTGCAAGGCTCGGGTTAAAGGGCTGGAATAAATTTTTTGCAAGCCATAAGAGCTTAAAGTTTCTGCCAAAATATGCGCTTGTGCTATTCCGGCAAGGTTAAGTTCCGGATTATGTCCAGCTCCTTGCCAGCGGCCTTCTTTGTTAAAATCCGTTTCACCGTGGCGAAAAATATAAAATATCTTTTTGCTCATGAGGCTTCCTTAAAAACTTTTGAACATTATTTCCTCATAGTCACTGTTTTTAGCTTACAAAATAATCCGTTAAAATCTGTTTAACCATCTATAGACAAAATGAAAACAATTTTTGTCATTTCCGAATTGACTTAAGCTGTAAAATTTGATATAAATGTTTTTAGAGATTTTATTATTTTAGTATTTCCCGTTCGCCTTAGGCAAGTGAACTTTATGGGAAAAATGCCTTAATTTTTATAGAAATGGAAAGATATACTTTTGCCGGTTCTTTGTTTGTGCCGGTGGCTAATTTGGGAACTCAATTTTCTTTTGTATGGGGCGGTACTTTGACCTCTCCTGACAATAAAGTGGACGTCATTCTTTGTAAGACAGACACTAAAGAAAAAATAGTTCCTCTCCTGGAGGCTGATTTGGAAACACTCCAAAAGCTGGAGCAGACCGACAACATAAAGGCACAAATTGCTTTTATTGAACAGTCGCTGGAACAACTGCCCGAGGGCTCGGTTTGGCGAAAAGAGCCTGATGCAGCCCTTTTGCAGGCCGCAAGTCAGCTTGTCTGCAACATTTTGTCCCAACAAGGCAAAAGCTTGCAGATGTCCTTCCCAAAGGACAACGTTTTATATACCTCAGGTGTTTCTGGCGTGTATAAATAGTCCTAAAAAAATTATCCCCTTGTTCCAAAATTTGGACAAGGGGATTTGTTTTGTTACTTTTGGCGCAAGCTCCCCACGAAAAAGGAAATTGCCGCCACTGCAAATAACGCGCATACACCATAAATGACCCAAGGGGTAAAATCATAACTCATTGTTGCAACAATGACCATCAGCAAAACCGCATAGAGCAAAACTCCGCACAAAACGCCCATTGCAAAAGTTTTGGCTTTGCGTTGTTCTTTCGGCGTGGCTTTAAGCGTTGCAAAATTTGGATTTTTCTTTTTCATCCTGTTCCATGCAATCAATGCAAGACTCAAAATAATAATCCCGATAGCACCCCAAGAGATAAGTACTAATTTTAACTGTTCATCCATAAGAATATTGTTTTTAGGTTATAAAATAATAAAAATTTATGTGATGACTATAAAATAAAAGCGGACAATGTCAACTTAAAAAATTATATTGCGGGAAGATAAGAGGTCACAAGTTCGTATAAAAAAAGCGCCCATAAAGGACGCTTGGAATTGGTGGGTATGACAAGACTCGAACTTGTGACCTCTACGATGTCAACGTAGCGCTCTAACCACCTGAGCTACACACCCATCGAACTCTTGTTTGATACAATAATTGTTTTTACAAATCAAGCAAAATTTTAGTTTTCTTGCACTTTTTTATTTTTTCTATTGGTCAAATTATGAAAAAGTTAATCTTTTATCGGTATACTTTTATATGCAATGTTCACTTGTAGCTTTTGCAAAGAGAAAGGAAATATCTTGTCGGATAAAATTATTGATTTTAGCGTCGATTATTCAAAACTCAAAATCTTTGATGAGTTTAATGTCAAAGATATTAAGTTTCCTATGGTTTTATCCGTTCCTCACAAAGGAAGTGTATTTCCTGAGGAATTTTTGGCTCATACCAAATTTTCTCCAGAAGAACTGAGATGTAATGAAGACTCCTTTGTTGATGAGTTGGTGCTTCCCGCCTCTAATGCAGGAATCCCAATGGTGGCTATGAATATTTCCCGCGTGTTTGTTGACGTCAATCGAGATAAAATTGAACTCGACCCTACGATGTTTTATAATTATCCGCAAACTGATACAAATACCGGCGGTCGGAGATGCCGCGTCGGGTTGGGCGTTATTCACCGAATCACCGCTAAAAACCACAATATTTATGATGGATTGCTTAACTATGATGAAGTGCAAGAGCGCTTTAAGAACGTTTATGACGCCTATCACAAAAAGCTCCAGCAACTTATTGATAAAGTTATAAAAAAATTTGGTTTTTGCCTTGTGCTCGACTGCCACTCAATGCCCTCTGAAATTTGCTCGTTGATGCAAGATACCAATAAAATTGATTTTTGCTTAGGAACTTTGTTTGAGCAAAGCTGTCCGCCGGATATGCACGCAATATTCAAGGATTCCCTTACACAAAGCGGCTATAACGTGGCTGACAACTGCCCGTATTCCGGTGCTTTTATCACGTTTAACTACTGCCAACCCAGAAAGGGAATCTATACCATGCAGATGGAAGTTAATCGCGGGCTTTATATGAATGAACGTGTGTATAAAAAAAATGACGCATTTTCAAAGCTTAGTGATGATATTTCGCAAGCGATTCTGCGCTTAGGCAACTTTTTGCTGGATTTAAAAAAATAATTGTGTTATAACCCCTCTTGATTTCAGCGAAGGAAAGTTTTGCTTTTCTTGTTTGGGACGCTGTTTTGAGTTATAAGCTGATGATTATACTTAAGTTTTTCTGAGTGTATATCAAGAGTTTGTATTTTGAACAACCAACCTCAAAACTTTTTATTTTATCAGGCTTAACACAAACTGAAATTGGCATATTTGTTGCATAAGGGATGTTTGTGGCCGTTTTGAGGGAACAGAGGGATGCGAAATTTCGTGTCAAAAATTTTAATGTTTTTTGTTATCTTGCTGATGTTGCTTCAGCCGGTACAGGTGAAAGCGGCTCAACGTTTTGTTGACGATACTTATGTTTGTATGCAAGCCACGCAAAAATTTGAAAAACAATATAATATCAAAAAACACCTTCTTACCACTATTTCCAGCGTCGAAACCGGTCGTTGGAACGAAGAAGCTCAGCAATCTCTTGCTTGGCCTTGGACTATTAATGCTCAAGGTAAAGGACAATTTTTTAAGACAAAAGCAGAAGCCGTTCGCGCTATTAAACAACTCCAAGCTCAAGGCGTAAAAAGTATTGATGTCGGATGTATGCAAATTAATTTGTCTTACCACGGAAAGGCGTTTGACAGTATTGAAGATGCTCTTGATCCGCAAAAAAATGTTGAGTATGCCGCACAATATTTAACCAAACTCTATAATAATAATGACAAAGATTGGTTAAAAGCCGCTATGGCTTATCACTCAACTACACCTCGCAAGGCCCTGCGCTACAAAAAGAAAATCGTTTCCGCATACGAAATGGTTAAAATGGCTCACCAAGAGCGTGAAGATCGCTTGTTTGGCGAACGTGTTGAAGCGCAAAAAACCGCTTTGAACGAATCTCGTAAAAATACTAAGGCTGTCAGAACGGCTGCCGCTGAGGCTCGTAAAGACAGGAGAGAAATGGCACGCATTGATGCTAATGCTTGGAGAGAAGCTAAATTAGCTGAGTATAGACGCAATAAAGTCATTGCAAGCAACTAATCACCCTGATAACTTGGCTGTGAAAGAGCCAATGTAATGTCAGATTTTTTTAATAAGGTCGGATTATACTGGCAACCGCTCGGAGGTAATAACATTGACCAAATCAGCGGACACTGCTATCGGTATACCGACCTTTGTCAACTTAAGAATAATAAACTTGCGCCTACAACAATTATTGTGGATTTAGGCAAGTTTGATAATTATCCTGCTTTTAATATTAAAAACTCCGTGGCGGCCGTTCCGGATATTAGACATCTGTTAGGAAAAGCGCCAGACTGCGCCAAGGCTATTTTTCTCACTCATTCACACCCAGACCATTTGAACGGAATTATTCACTATATTAAAGCGGGGTACAATCTTCCAAACCTTTATGCCGGCAAATATACTTTTATGATTTTGGAAGATTTATACAAGCTGTTTCAAATTCCCAAGACACGCCGACCTGCTCAAATTGAAATCAGGCCCGGCGATAAAGTCAAAATCGGCTCAATGGAGATAGAAGTTATCAGCTCCAGCCATACTTGCTTTGACAGCTTCGGTTTTATCATAAAATCTAAAAGCGCTACAATCTATCATACGGGCGATATAAAAATCGACCAATCTACCTACTTTCGAAAACCTACCGATTTGAAAAGAATTAAAGAATTAGCCGGAGAAATTAATTATATTGTTGCCGACTTTTACGGTATTTATGATGACGGATTTGCCGTTAAAGAAGTGACGACTTATAAAAAGCTCGTACAAATTTTGAAAAAGCACAACAAGCCAAAAATCTTTTTGCCGGTGTATCCGACGCATACAGAAATGTATATTATTGCATTTTTGGCGGCGCTTAAGCTCAAAAAAAATGTCGTTTTTTTTGGGAATCCGGATTTTTATGGCTATCTGAAACTTATTCAAAAATACGGTATTGATTTTAATAAAATGGCAAAGAATCGCATTAAGGTTATTTATTCGCATGATAAAGATGAAATTGCCACTTTAGATAACAATTATGTGGTGATTGGGACGTATAATCACGTTTCTAATGCCTTTGAGGCAACCAAAGACAACTGTTTTGGTATCATTACTGCCAAAACATTTTTTAACCCCCTCAAAGGGCAATTAAATGCCCATAACATTAAATTTGTAAGTGTTGACGACTTTCCTGAGCTCCAAGGGTTTGGACACGGGTTTTGGGGTGATATGGAATATTTGCACTTGTTGGCTCCTTGGGCAAAATTTATTCCGACACATACCCCGCAATTTGTTATTAATAATGTTCGAGAATTGGCCGCCTTCAGCCACATGGATATTATTGCTCCGACCCCGCAAAATAATCAAATTTGGCGATTGCAAAAGAATTCTTGCGAATTGGTCAGCTCTATGCCGGCTAAATGGCTTATTGCCGTGGAAAATAGCGGAAATTATCATTTTACCGAAGTTTTTCAAAAAGCAACGTCCGGACTGGGATTTTTGAAACGCACAATCAGCAACAGAAGATGTTTGCGGCGTTTTAAGATGTATCTCCACTGGCGCAAGAATCCGCTCAAACCTAAATTGAAATAATAAAGGAGCCTTTCGGCTCCTTTTAACAAGTATTGCGCAGACTTCAGTCTTTCCGATATTTTTGCGGAATGCGCTCGCGCACCAAATCTCGGACTTGTTCATATTCTCGACGCATTTGATCTTGCAACTCTTCTTCACGCAAGCTCATCAGAAAATCACTGCCTTGTAGGTTATAAATTTCCCTATCAAGCCCATCATAAAGATAACAGAGTTTACGAATACTGTACCTATTCAACTCTCTTTCTACGAAGTTTAGTTTGGTAACATCTCCGACGTTGTCCAAAAAATTCTTCAAGACCTTATCACTTTTGATTTTTGACTTTTTTCCCGGGTGGTCATAATACACCTCAATTCCCCATAAAATCAAAAAAATAACCGTCGGGATAATAAATATCCACTCCAAAAGCGACAACAATAACAAAACAACAGTAAATGTCGCAGCTATAAAACTTGTTTTCATCTCAAAAAGTTTAAGTTTAACAATAAAATATAATAATTACTCTTTGTGGGGTATCATAATCCAAAAATATTTTTTGTCTAGTATTTTTATGCCGACAAATGCTCATATAAAACCTTGCACCCCAAAGCTATCAAAATAACGCCGGCAACAAACTCCATATATTTGGTGGAGAGATTTTTGAAAATTCTACATAAGGCATAACCGATAAACGCACAGCAAAAAGTGGTGATGCCAATTATTACGGAAGAAAACAGTATCGGTGTTTTCATAAAAAATATGGTGGCTCCCGTCACAAGAGCATCAATGCTGGTGGCGATACCTATCATCAGCAATACCTTGAAGGAGAGCTTGTTTTCGAGTTTTTGCGGCTTATCATTTTGACCTTTCTCAAGAGCCGAAGACAGAACATTAATCCCTAATGCCAAAAACACAAAAAAAGCAATCCAATGGTCTAAAAACTCAATATATTGATTTACACTTTTAGCAGCAACCCAGCCAATCAGCGGCATGGCAAACTGGAAGAAACCTGTTGATGCTCCTAATTTCAGCCCGTTTTCCAATTTGTGCGGGTGTAACACCAATCCATAAGAAAATGAGAGGATAAACGCATCTAAGGACAAGGCCAAGGCTAAGAGAAATATGTCAAACAGGTTCATTGTTTACTCCTTATATTTTGTCTTTCCCTTGATATACGAATATTATTAAAATATCAAGACCAAACAAACACGGCGTGTTTGACGGCATAAACGTGGGACGTTTAATCCCTAAAATTGATGACACAAGCGTTTGTGCCCAGACACCGCGATGCTCCCGACGTTATCTGTGGAAGCTATAACGCCTCATCTACATTAAACACAGCGTGTTTGACCGCATAAACGTGGACGTTTAATCCCTAAACTTGATGATATGGGCGCTTGTGCCCTATCTCCGCGATGCTCGCAGAGTTATCTGTCGCAAGCATAGCACGCTTGACCGCAAAAATTAATGACACAAGCTTTGTGCCAGACACCGCGATGCTCCCTGCTTTATTTGCCGAGGCTATAAAAAAAGACTGCCTTGGTTCTCGGCAGTCTATAAATTTCGGTGTTATTCAACAAGCATGAATTGGTTTCTTGGCAAAATAGCGACGGCAAATTTCCTCAAAGGCTAAATCTCTTGCCATACTGAGATGAATATAATCCCCATCTTGGTATTGGTAAAAAATCCACTCCCTCAAATCAATATAGTTTTTATAGAGCACATCAAAGCCTTTTTTCTTTATTCGCCAATACAGCATAAATCCGCTTATAACAGCCCAAAAAGGCAAAGCCCACAAACCGGCTTTCCCATCATAAACAAGTTTACACCGCCAAAGCAAAAATTTTACAGACCATCGAACAAAGAGGATTAAAACAGTCACACCAGCACATAATGCTACAAAGAATAATAGCCCCACACACAGTGTTGCAAAGTTCAGCAAAATTATTTCCATAAGACATAGGATTTAAATAATTAAACATAATTTTGAAAAATTTGTTGTAAATCTATATTATTTTCGAGATAAAGGCAATAAAATTTTCGTCTAAATGGCTTGAAAAATTTGGCTCATTATGTTACACACAATTCAACTTATTATCATTATGTTTAACTTTCTAAATTTTATTTATTATGAATATTGGAAATATTGAAATTACCATCAAAAGAGGGAATATTGCTGTTGAGAAAGCTGATTGTATTGTTGTTCCCGAATTTAATGATTGTGCCTCGTATGGAGGTGTCGGCGCATCTTTAACTGATTGCGGAATGCGCAAAGGTTTGGATATTTATAACGAGGCTGTAGAGAAAAAACCTCTTGAATCCGGACAAGTTATGATTACGGAATCCGGACTGAAAAACATCAAATTAGCTCACGTAGCAACGGTCAATGCCGAAAAGGATGAACAATTCCGAGTGGTGTTTGAGGCCGTGCTCAGGTTGTTGGCTGAAGCAGAAAAGCAAGGAATTACAACTATTGCCATTCCGGAGCTTGGAACCGGTATTATCGGCTCTTTGACGCAGGAGCAATCGGCTCGCGCTATTTTTGCCGCCGTCAATCAATTTAGCCTGCACTATCCAAACACAGCCATAAATACCGTTAAATTGGTGATTTTTCGCAGCTCTACGGCTCCGGCAGAAAAAGTGTTGTCCTCTCGCTCATTTGATTTCAAAGATGAAATCGGAGCTAAAGAGTTCAATATCGTCGAGTGGCTCGAGGGCATGGGCTACGGCTGGTAAATTCATTCTCTAAATAAAAAAGGCTTTCTGCTTATGCAGGAAGCTTTTTTTATGGCGATAGGTATATTTAGCCGAATTTACCATTTATAAAGCAAGAGATTATTTCATTTTTTAGCAGTTGAGCGTTTAACGCGTGTTTTTTTGATACAAAAAAAAGCACCCATGAGTGGGTGCTTAAGTAAAAGGAACAACGTAAATAAGAAGTTGATGCGGTTAGAAGATCTGGCAGCTACCTACTCTCCCGTGT
Organism: uncultured Alphaproteobacteria bacterium; assembly: GCA_944393175.1. Taxonomy (GTDB): domain Bacteria; phylum Pseudomonadota; class Alphaproteobacteria; order RF32; family CAG-239; genus Scatocola. The sequence goes on from CALXZH010000034.1 coordinate 99,805, forward strand.
CTTAAGACAAAGTACCATGGGCGTGGA
>CALXZH010000035.1 GCA_944393175.1 uncultured Alphaproteobacteria bacterium
CGTTTACGGGTAAGTAGTAACAAATTGCGTCTGGCAGAATATGGGTGCCCCGTTTAGGGGACGCCAGTGCTAAAGGCTTATAGCCGCATATGAAGAACCCCGCGTTTTACGCGGGGGTATCTTTTTTATATATCACTTGACTTTTAAATAAATCCATTTAGTCTGACACCATAACCAAAATTAGTAAGATATAATTGTGTGATGATGATATTTATTCCGTTTTATTTTAAGAGTTATCTTAAAAGCCATCATCATCAACAATTACAAGATATAAAGTGATTTTGCCAGCTGCGAAGCCCACAAGATTGCAATATTGTTTGTAATTGACCATGGAGCACCTATTAAAATTACCCCCAAAAGGTATTTTTTTAGGTGCTCTTTTTTATATTAAATTTTAATTAATGATTTCTTGCATATGTTAAAAAAACAAAAAGGAGTTAACCGATGCTTGAATCAGAAAAAGAACTATTGCACCAAGAATACCTAAGATGCCTAACATCCTTAAAACAGCAAGAACTTCTAATCTCGCTGGCTCATGAAAAGATTGCACATTCCTACCAAGTTCTTGAAGCCGGAAATTATATCCTAAAAAACGAGAATGTATTTAAAAATTGGGATGCCAAAAGAATCAAAGAAGCCAGGATTGCACTGTTACTTCATGATATAGGCAGATTTCAAGAAATAATTGACAGAGCCGAATGCCCAAATCAAAAGGATGACCACGGTATTTTAGGTTGTAACTTACTGGCCAATATAGACCAATACAACAATCCTCGGATTACCATCCCGATAAAGCATCATGGTCATATGATTGAAGAATTATACAAAGATCCGGAATTTTATACCATAGAAGACCCGCAAATAAAATACGAGATTGAAAAGATTGCATATTTAGTACGCGACGCCGATAAGATTGCCAATTTCAAACTACTATCCGTAAGCGACAAACAAATTTGGTCTCTTTTTAATATTGGAAAAGATACACAAACACGCACGGACATATCACCCAAAGTTTATAAAACATTTCTAAATCAAGAGGTTATTTTTAAAGATGATGCACACACCAACAGCGACTTTATATTACTCTTGATTTGTTGGATATTTGATTTAAACTACGACTCATCATTTGCATATATGCAAACCAACGACTGCTTTGAATTTTTAGTCAAAGAATTAAACAATTCTAATAACGATTCGTCAAAGCAACAACAAATAGAACAAGTAATACATAACTATCTTGCAAGCAAAAACAACAACGAAAGGGGTATACGATGAAAAAAAGATATATATTTTTAACCATATTAATCGTACTTTTTGCCGGTTTCTACTTTTTTGCACCCTCACTGGAAAGTGTTGTAAAGCAACTGGTACATAAATATGGTTCTGCCGTAACGGGCACGGATGTCAATTTGGAAGGTTTTGACCTCAAATTAACAAAAGGTGAAGGTTACATCGGCAAAATCACCGTTGGCAACCCTAAAAACTACAAAGAAAAGAACATCATTGAATTAGGCAGTATATCTGTCAAAGTAGATATAAAATCTCTGACATCTAACACGATTATCATAGATTCAATAGACATCAACCAACCAATAATTAACTATGAAATTTTGTCTTTGACACAAAACAATTTATCTCAGCTGTTAGACAATATAAAACAAAATACAGCTTCTGCAGAAAAAGAAGAAACGGCTGCCGGTGAACAATCTACCAAAGAAGCAACCGCCTCAGAAAACGGAGCAGGTAAAAAAGTCATTATTAAAAAATTGAGCATCCGCAACGGAGAAATTTCAGTTGCCGCAAGTGCGGTTGCCGACCTTACCAAAACAACCTTAAAACTTCCCGATATTACCTTAAATAATATTGGTGAAGAAAAGAAAGGCGCTTCGATTGCAAGCACAATTTCAAAAGTCTTAACCAAAATAGCCGACACAGCCTATACAACTGTTGTAGACAGCAAAATTACGGACTTAAAAAACGTTGCCAAAGAAAATTTGGATAACGTCGTCGGCGGAGTAAAAGACCGCATCAAAGAAATAGGTATTTTTGGTAAATAATACTTATTAAAGCATAAAAAAAAGCGTCACCATGGCGCTTTTTTTTATGCTATTTCAAATATTCTTCTAATATTCCTGCTGTAAGAAGTTGCGGCAAGATGACATAATCTCCCGAATTTGGATAATACACATACAAAGGCACACTGTTTCTGCCATATTGAGCCAGTGCATCAGCAATTTCAGGACTTTTATTGGTCCAATCAGCCTTAAACAGTTTAATTCCCTTTTGATTAACCATTTTGATAAATTCAGGTGAATCCAGTGCAATTTTTTCATTAGCCAAACAAGTAATGCACCACTTAGCAGTAAAATCAACAAACACAGGCTGATTTTTTTGAAGGGCGGAGCTAATGGCTTGAGGCTCATATGGCATCCACTTTAAATTATTTTCCACCACATTTTCATTGCCAAGCAAATGCCACAACACCCAAGACAACCAAAAACAAGTAAACAAAACCGGAATAGCAAAAATTTTCTTTAACACACTCATCCATTTTCCAGGCTTTGGTAAAATACGCAGCAAGACACGTGGAAAAAAAGCAATCAAAGCAAAGGGTAGGGCATATCCAAGGCTCAAAGCCACAAAAATAGGATAATAAATGTATATTGGTTTTGATAAAGTATATCCGATGGCAATTCCCATAAAAGGAGCCGTACAAGGGCTTGCAATCAGAACCGCAAACAAACCGGTAAAAAATGCATTAACTTTTTGTTTGGCAAAAGAAATACGTCCGACTCTATTGGCAAAAGGATTTTTTAAATTAACCAAATCCAATAACATCAAAAACACAATAAAGAAAATAACAATCATACATGCCACGAATGCCGGAGATTGGAGTTGAAATCCCCAACCGATATGCTCTCCTTGCAAACGCAACGCAATAAGAATACTAGCCATCACCACAAAGCACACCACGACGCCAAGCACATAAAACACGGCCTCAATTCTGGCACGCCTTTTATTATAAGCGCCTTGCACCAAAGCGATTGCTTTAATTGAAAGGATAGGAAAGATGCAAGGCATAAAATTAAGAATAATTCCACCAATAAACGCCATCACTAATATGCCCAACAAGCTTTGCTGCATTTCATTTATCGGAGGTAGAGTTCTCAGCCCAGATGCTTTCATTGGGTGAATTTCATAAACTTTTTGAGTATTACTTTTTTCAATAAGCAACAATCCGGATATATCTTTATCAGGCACATCAATCACCGGAATTAACAAGGAATAATTACCTTCATCATCTTGTCCCAAATATGGTTTTGCAACATTATCAATAACATCTCTCTGATAGGGAACAAACCAAACATTTTGCGCCTTATCAAATAAGTTTTTAAAACCAGCATTTAAGCGCAATAACAACTGATTATTTCTGATTTCATAAAAAGACGCTCCTTTCCATAGGCTAGGAAAAGAATTTTCTGCTTTCAAAGCTTCATTTTGCCAAAAATTATCAGGATGGATATGATGCCTTTTAGCCACAACCGGCAGCTTAAAATTCAACAATACCGTCTCAGGCACACATTCTTCACGACAAGCCAACCAAGAAACTTTTGCTTTCAGCCTGACATTATCCCAATTATTCAAACTTAATCTGTATTTCCAATACGCACTATTTCCATAGCCGTATAAGACCAACCCATCAGCGTCATATTTTTTAGGCGCACTATGCCCCAACTCAGTCATGGTCGCATGTTTAGGCAAATTCCAAACGATTGTAGTCGGCAAGCCTGCATCTCCGGGATTATCCCAATAAATATGCCACCCGTTTTGCGGCGTAACTTTTACCAAAATATCAAGTGGTTGTCCGCTTTCAATAGCTGAAAATGCCGGCAAGACTTCAACTTTGACTTTATCGGTCTGTGCGACATTATCCAAAGCAAAGCTCTGACCGGGAAGAATCAGAGCCGCTAAACTAAAAAAGCATCCTAAAAAGCTGATAATTTTTTGCAAAAATTTATCCTTTTATTTTTTCATTGTTTTATTTTTGCGCGGAGCAATCACAAAGTTATAATAGGCCGTAACAATAACGCTCAAAGCTTTTACAAAAGACAAACAGCCCAAAATAATTGCAATAGGCAAGAACCAACCGGGAACCAAACACAAGACCACGAAAGCCACCAAAGTTTCCGCCCCTTGAGCAAATCCGCCTAAATAGAACGGAGATTGCTTAACTTCGGGTTGCTGCGGAGCATTATATTGATAAGCAATGACGGCATAAGAAAGCAAAGTTGCGGCCGCAGCCGTAAACCCAAACATTAAGAAAGCAGCCGCAACGGCATTTTGAGCCGGATTTGCCAAAGCAAAACCTAAGATAACGCCGGCATAAAAGATATAATCCAAAGCCGCATCTAAAAACACCCCAAAACTTGTAATGCCTGCGGCTTTTGCAATGGCGCCGTCCAAAGCATCAAACAAACGATTAAGTAAGATACAAAACAAAGCATAGCCATACATTCCCATAGCCAAGAAATTAATGGCCGATAATCCGATGAGAAAACCGACAACCGATACAAAATTTGCCGAAACACCCAACTTATGCAATAATTTACCGTAAGCATCAATTCCGTGATAGAGCTTATGATAAAGTTTTTTACACAAATCATAAAGATTCAAAAAAATATCCTTGATTTTCATTGCAACAGATTTAAATTTCTGGTTATCTAAAATGGCTTTTACTTTAGCAAACATTATTTTGACCTTTCAAAAAATGAATGAATATGGTTAATAGTAAAATAATTTTTATTTAAAGTAAAACCACTAAACAAAGTTATCAAGCTATAAAAGAGGTTAGCCGTGAAATCCAAATTGCTTAAATACTCATTTTTTGTTTTGTTAGCCGTTACAATCTTTTTTTATTATAGATTTTCCAGACAACCCTATCAAATTATGACAGGGGAGACGATGAACACCTATTACCGCATAAAGATTCGTTCCCCCAAAGAAAACAACCTCTTGCACAACAGTATCAAAAAAGAATTGCAACGCATCACGGAGGAAATGTCCGTTTTTGATTCTAACTCCGAACTAAGCATAATAAATAAGGAAGAAAACGGTGACTGGATAGAGCTTTCATCGGAAATGTCCGAAGTAATGAAGACAGCCTACACGGCATACAATGAAAGCAACGGCTATTTTGACCCGACGGTTGGCCGCTTGGTTGATTTATGGGGCTTTGGCACCAGTAATAGCACACAAAAGATTCCCGAAGAGGACCGTATAAAAGAAGCCCTCAAAAATACAGGCTTTAATAAATTACGTTTTTCCCACAACTTTACCCGTATCAAAAAAACAAATCCGGAAGTAAAAATTAATTTGTCGGCCATTGCCAAAGGCTATGCTGTAGATCGCATTGCCGCATTATTGGATGAAAACGGCTACACGGACTACATTGTTGAAATCGGCGGAGAAGTAAAGGCTAAAGGCAAGCGTAAAGATGACTACAATGGCTGGAATGTTGCCGTTGTCAAGCCCAACACACAAACCAACGAGAATGCATATATTGTTCCGCTAAAAAATTATGCCATAGCCACCTCGGGCGACTACCGTAACTTTTTCTATTACAACAATAAACGCTATTCTCACACCATTTCCCCCAAAACAGGTTACCCCGTAGAACATAATCTCGCTTCGGCGACGGTATTTGATAAGACCTGTGCCAAAGCCGATGCCTTAGCCACGGCAATCATGGCCATGGGCGAAAAGCAAGGCTTACAGTTTGCCAATGACAACAAACTTTTTGTCATATTATTTGTAAGAGAAGAGGGAAACGAATATAAGGCACTCTTATCCAACGAAGCCAAAAAGCAGTTGGAGGAATAATTTGAACACACTACGCCAAAAAGGAATTCTTTTGCAAAGCGATTCAAAAGAATTAACCATAAGCCTGCATCGACCGCTAAACTGTGCCGATTGTGCACACACAAATAATTGTTCTGCTCTTGCCTGTGATACAAAAATAATAAAATTACCCAGACCTCATAATTTTATTCCGCAAACGGGACAAAAATTAACACTGCAAATAACACAAGGACAAAGCCAATTAGCCATATTCTTGTGTTTTGTTGTTCCTCTTGTGCTACTCATATCCAGTTTGGCAATAATGCTTTTTGCGTTGCAACAAACCGAAAACATATCAGCACTCATTGCCCTGGGAATCTTAAGCGTATACTACATCATATTGTTTTTATTAAAAAAACGGCTCAATAAAATTTTTACAATTCAAATCATCCCTGAAGAACTTGGGGAATAATATCCAAAAAAACTTTTGCTTAGCGGCAAAGATGTTACAATGCAATTAAATTTAATCAAAGGAAAGGAAGATGTCGGATATAATTTGGCTAAATATTTTAATTACGGGAGGAATAGCTCTCTGCGCCGCAATAACACTTTACATCACCGCACAAAAATTCGCCCTGCGCGTCGACCCCAAAGAACAAAAAATTGAAGATATTTTGCCTCAGGCCAATTGTGGAGGCTGTGGTTTTGCCGGTTGCAAGGACTTTGCTCATGCTTGCGTTAATGCCTCGGCAGCCGACTTTGCCAAACTCTATTGTCCCGTCGGACACTCTGAAGTCATGCACAAAGTAAGTCAAATACTAGGTTTTGACGCACCCAAAAGAAAAAACACCTGCGCTGTATTGCGTTGCAACGGCACTTGTCAAGCCGCACCAAAAAAAATTGACTATAACGGTCTCAAAAATTGCCGTGTTGCCAATTTGGTAATGATTGGAGAAACCGGATGCCCTGATGGGTGCTTGCGCTATGGCGATTGCCTATCAGCCTGTCAATTCGGCGCTTTAACAATTAATGCCAAAACAGGCTTGCCGCAAATTGATGCCGACAAATGCACATCTTGCGGAGCTTGCGTAAAAATCTGCCCGCGTCACTTATTTGAAATCCGCCCGATTAGTGACGACAACCAACAAGTATTTGTCGCCTGCAGCAATAAACAAAAGGGGGCGCAAGCCAAAAACAATTGTCACAATGCCTGCATTGCCTGCAAAAAATGTGCATCATTATGCGCAGACATAAAAGTTGAACAAAATTTATCTTATATTCCGACCAGCGTTTCTCCCTCCGAATTTGGACAAGAATTGGCAAATAACTGCCCGACCGGAGCCATCATTTACAAATCTCAAGTAAAAAAAGGGAAAAAGAATGTGTAAAAAAACCTTTTCTTTCGGAGGACTACACCTCAACAAACATAAAATATCCGCGCTTTCACCGATTCAAGATGCCGGAGTACCACCATTTGTCTATATTCCGATAAAACAACACATCGGCAGTCCGGCACAAATTATCGTAAAGCAAGGAGATAAAGTTAAAATCGGAACACTATTAGCTCAAGCTTACGGAACAATTTCGGCCAACATTCATTCATCGGTTGCCGGTGAAATAAAGAAAATAGAGGAAGTTCAAAGCGAAAGCGGATATTTTGAACAAGTCATCACCATTCAGACCACCGCTGATGACTATGAAGCAGGAATTGACACCTCCACGCAAATCAGCAACGATATTCCGCAAAATTCTGCAGAGATTATTGAATTAATCAAAGCCGCCGGAATTGTCGGCATGGGCGGAGCAGGATTTCCGACACCGATAAAAACATCTATTCCCGCAAACAAATCCGTTCAATATCTAATTATCAACGGAATAGAATGCGAGCCTTACTTAACGGCTGATGGAGCACTCATGCTTGAAAAGCCGGAAGAAATCGTTATCGGAGCCAAAATTCTCAATAAAATTTTAGGCATCCAAAATGCAATAATAGCCATAGACGAAAATAAGCCGTTGGCCATAGAAAAAATCACACAAATTACCAAACGCTATGTGGGTGTTAATGTAACTGTTTGTAAAAGCAAATACCCGCAAGGAGGCGAGCGCCAATTAATAAATGACGTAACGGGAAGGGAAGTCCCATCCGGAAAATTACCGATAGATGTCGGCTGTGTTGTCCAAAATGTCGGCACGGTATTTGCCGTCTATGAAGCAGTCATGAAACATAAACCGCTATATGAAAGAATAGTGACCGTCAGCGGAGATACAAATTTAACCACCGCCGGCAACTATCGTGTTCGTGTCGGTACACCGGCTGATTATCTGCTGAATTTAGCCCACACAAAACAATCTCAAATCGGCAAGCTTTTATTCGGCGGCCCCATGATGGGCATATCCTCAGTTTCACTTCAAGCACCGATAAATAAGACAACCGGAGGCTTAATTGTTATTGGCACCCAAGATTCACTTCGTGCCGAAGAAAGCGGTTGTATTCGTTGCGGAAAATGTGCTGAAGTCTGCCCAATGGGATTAATGCCTTTTGCCATTGCCTCCAATTTAAGACGCAATAATACGGCACCCTTAAAAGCACTTCATGCTGCAGATTGTATAGGATGCGGCTGTTGTGCGTATATCTGTCCGGCCAAGATTCCGCTGGTTGATTACTGTAAACTTGGCAAATATGAAGCAAATAAACAAAAATAGGACTATCTACATGTTAAAAATTTCATCATCGCCACATATAAATGCTCCCATCACCACACAAAGCCTGATGAGAGACGTATTAATTGCACTGACACCGGCCATGATTGTTTCCATGCTGATGTTTGGCATTAATGCCTTGAGAGTACTCTTAACCTCTGTAGCCGCCTGCCTTGCAATAGAATATCTGATAACACGCTACCTTCTAAAGACCAAAAACACCACTTGCGACTTATCCGCAGCAATTACCGGCGTACTACTTGCTTTTAACTTACCAAGCTCTATGCCTACATGGATGATACTCATCGGGGCCTTCGTTGCCATCGGCATTGCCAAAATGGCCTTTGGGGGCTTGGGCAAAAACATCTTTAATCCGGCATTAGCGGGCAGGGTGTTTTTATTTATATCTTTTCCGGCACAAATGACTCAATGGCCGAAACCAGATTTTCTAAATTTTCTCAATACGGACATTGTAACTTCCGCCACCACACTTGGCATTCTGAAACAAATTGATGTTTCAAGTTCTGCCTCCATCAAAGCCTCACAAGTTTCTTTAACCGAACTTCCGAACTATTGGCAAATGCTGATAGGCGATACGGGCGGGTGCATAGGCGAAGTTTCAGCCTTGGCTTTGCTTATTGGTTTATGCTATATGCTGCTGCGCCGCGTTATCACCTGGCATATTCCCTTTTACTATATTGCCACGTTTTTTATACTCACGGCCATCACTTGGTTTAACACCGATAACGTCCACTTTGAGCCTATCACAAATCTTTTGTCCGGAGGCTTGCTGTTAGGTGCCATTTTTATGGCAACGGATTATGTCACCAGCCCAATGACCAAACAAGGACAAATTATTTTTGCGGTAGGTTGCGGCATTTTAACTTATGTCATCAGATTTTACAGCTCTTATCCGGAGGGTGTATCCTTTGCCATTCTGATAATGAATGCTTTTGTACCTCTTATTGATAAATTCACACCGCAAAGAGTATATGGGACTAAAAGGAAATAAGAAGATGAAATCGAACTCTCTAATACGCCTTATTTTTGTTATGTTGATTGTGGCATGTGGTTCGGCCGCAATATTAGGCTTTGTGTACGACATCACCAAAGAGCCCATAAAGCGGGCAAACGATGCCAAAGAATTAGCGGCCATATCCGAAGTTATTTATGAAGAATTTGATAACAACCCGTTTCAGGAAAGGACACAAATCCCCCTAAAAAAGAATAAAGGTCAAGTAACGCTCTATCCGGCCAGAAAAGACGGAAAGATAAGAGCCGTAGCCATAAAGACCTCAAGCAACAAAGCTTTTGGCGGCTCCATAGAATTAATAGTCGGCTTTTTCTTAGACGGCACCATCAGCGGCTATAAGGTTATCAGCTCCAAAGAGACCCCTGGACTAGGCTCAAAAGTCAGCGAACCAAAATTCAGCGAACAATTTATCGGCATAAAACCCAAAAGAAAAACTTTTAAAGTAAAGCAAGACGGTGGAGAAATAGATGCGGTAACTGCCGCTACCATAAGCTCACGAGCAGTCATTGACGCAATACAAAAAGCCTATGATGCCTATCACAAATTCAGCACAAGGATGTAAAAAATGAAAAAAGAAAGTTATCAAAACCTGACCAGAGGCATAATTCAAGAAAATCCGGCTCTTGTCATGCTGTTGGGCATGTGTCCGACACTGGGCGTTACAACAACAGCTCTTAACGGCTTGGGTATGGGATTAGCCACATTATTGGTGCTGATTTTATCAAACAGCGCAGTCTCAATCGTCAAAAATTTCATTCCGAGCACCATAAGAATTCCGTGCTATATCACCATCATTGCCACATTTGTTACGGTTGTTGAACTGCTCATGACCGCCTATCTTCCGAATTTACATGCGGCCCTGGGTATTTATATTCCCCTCATTGTGGTCAACTGCATTATCTTAGGGCGAGCAGAAGCTTTTGCCGCACACAATAACCTTTTTCAATCACTGTTAGATGCTCTAGGCATGGGCTTAGGCTTTACTTTGGCACTGGTATTGCTTGGCTTAATCAGAGAAATGTTAGGAGCAGGATCTGCCTTTGGCTATCATTTTATCGGCGAAAACGGCTACCCGATACTAATGTTTATTATGCCTCCCGGAGCATTTTTGGCTCTAGCCGGCTTAATTATCCTGTTCAATAAATTGCGGAGACTATAGACATGAGTTACTTAATGATATTTATCACGGCCATTTTCGTAAACAACATTGTCTTATCACAATTTTTAGGTATTTGCCCTTTTTTAGGCGTTTCAAAACGTATTTCTACGGCGCTTGGAATGGGCTTTGCCGTCATGTTTGTGATGACTCTCTCAGGTCTTGTCACACACTTAATATACTTCAACCTGTTGCAACCCAATGGTTTAACCTTTATGACAACCATTGTCTTTATTTTGGTTATTGCATCCCTGGTTCAAATGGTTGAAATCATTATGCAAAAGACAGCTCCCATGCTCTACCACGCGTTAGGAATATTTTTACCGCTCATTACAACCAATTGCGCAGTATTAGGCATAGCTATCTTGTCCGTACAAAAAAATATGGGATTAATGCAAACCGTCTGCTATAATTTAGCCAATGCCATGGGCTTTACATTAGCAATCGTTCTATTTTCCAGCATCAGAGAACGCCTTGCCGCCAATCCGATACCCAAAGCCTTGCAAGGGGCACCAATTGCGCTGATTACGGCAGGATTACTTTCCATGGCCTTTATGGGCTTTTCCGGCATTAGCCACTAAACAAAAAAACGCCCTCAAACCTAAGAAAGGAGAGGGCTTTTTAATTAGTCTTTTAAGGATTTAAGCAACTCCAAAACAAGCGGATGATTAATCTTTGTTAAGGCATACTCATAAAACTCTTCAAAAAGTCTACCATCATAATTTTGTGTTTCGTCAAAATACTTGGCTTGAATGACGGTATCCAAGCGATCCATATTTTTCACAAAAACAGCCTCAGGCGTTTCACAAGCTTCAAATTCTTCAAACAAATCAATTATTTCAGGATATTGAAGTTCTTTTGCCAAACGCTGTATAGCTTGACTTTCGAGCCTATACTTTTCTTGCGGACTAATACCTGATCCCGGAGTATAATCTCCGACATAAATTTCTGCCAAGTCGTGAATATTTGCCATTTTTAAGCATCGACACAAATCAAGTTCTTTCGGGGCAAAAATTTGCACCAGCATACTTACTCCCCAAGAGTGCGAGGCATCTACTTCAGGTGACTTAATTTTATGATAAAGCCAACCACTACGAGCCAAATTTTTCATTTGCCCGCTGATTGCTTTAAAATTTTCAAGTTTCTGTTTCATCACAAATAAATTTAACAAAAAATACTTAAAATTTAGTTCAACCAACCACCATTAGGCGGAAACCACATCAAAACCTGTTCGGGAATATCCATGCGCTGAATAGGGGCACGTAAACTGGCCCAGGCCTCAAAAATTTCTTTTTCCAAGACACAACAATCACCCACCAGAACACTCAGTTCATCACCATCTTCTGAACTGCAGCCAAATAAATCATATCCGGCATTGTAATATTTTTGAGCAATTTTAATCACTTCTGGGCGACAGTTATAGACTATGTCTTGATAAGTTTTTAAATAATAAGGATACTTAAAAAATTGAATACTGCTATTCAAATCGACCTCAAAACCATTCACACTAAACTTTGCTTTAATAATTGAAATTCTGTTAAAATTTTCTTTATTTTCAAGCAAATACTTGCTGGCATAATCCAAAGAAGGTGCATCCAAAAGAATAGCATCCTCATTTCTTGCCACAAACATAAGATTGTCAGCAAAGATTCCGCGACAATTTTTAGTCTGAATATCTCTATTAGCCAACGCTTTCCGAAAAGAAGAAGCCAAGACCTCTGCTCTCTGAGGGACAGCATATTCCAACAATTTTTTTGCACCGTTGCTCAAATATTGAATTTCGCCCATGCACAAAGCAGATAACTTCTCTTTTTTGCCGTCATCATCAGCATTAAAAGCTGCCAACAGCGATGAATAGAGCTGTTTTTGCACCACATCGCTGTAATACTTCTGAGAAAAAAGCACATTTTCCATACTTAATAATTTTTTAGGATTAATAATATATTATTTTCTTCACCTTAGAGCAAAATTTTCCAAAATTCAAGCAAGATTTTAGACAAAAGACAATATTTTTATTTTTTCAGCAAATTTTTAATATTATTTATCACATCTTCAAACATTTCTTCCGTTAAAACCCCGGTATTAATATTATAGCGAGAGGTATGATAAGAATTCACCATCCATAACTTATGCTTTTCAAGCCAATGTGTTGCATTATGAGCAAACTTAAAACCAGCTTTTTTATAGCCCAAAACTCCTAAAACCGCATTATGTGCCACACTTCCCAAGGTTAAAATAATCTTCAAGTTTGGCATATTTTCAATTTCTTGAATAAGATATGTACCACAGGCTTTAACCTCATCACCGGTAACTTTGTTTTGCGGCGGCACACAACGCACGGAATTTGTAACTCTAACATTAATCAGCTCAAACCCGTCATCTTTCTTTTTTTGATAATTTCCCTGAGCAAAACCGTATTTTTTCAAAATAGGGTACAACACATCACCGGCATAATCATTGGTAAACGGACGATTTGTCTGATTTGCACCGTTTAACCCCGGAGCCAAGCCCACGATTAAAATCTCCGAGGCGAGGGAGCCGAAAGGCTCAACCGGGCCATTATAATAACTAGGAAATTTTGCTTCGTTTTGAGCTCTGAAAGCCATAAGGCGAGGGCACTTATGACAAGTTTTATCCGGACAAACAAAAGACATATTAAATACCTCATAAAAAAATTTTTTTTAATTTATCATAAAAAATTTTAATCACCACCCTTTAAAAATAATTATCCAAAATTATATCTAAGTCGAAATTGCAAAAAAAAGTGATTTCAACCAAAAATGAGTAAAGAGAATCTATTTATAAATGGAGTTTTACAATATGAAAAAAACCTTATTATTAGCAGGCGTTGCAAGTCTTTTCTCATACAATGCCAATGCAATGATGGAAATGCCGAAAATGCCGGCTGATTTCAGACCTTATGTTGGTATTGATTATGTTTACTCAAAAGCTGATTTCAAAGACGAAGCAAGCCGTTTACAAGATGCCGGATATTTAGAAGACAAATTCAATTCCGGCGTAATCAATGCTGGTATCAAAATGGGCGACTACTACAGCTTAGAAGCCTTCTATCAACAATCCACTTCAGAAAAAGGTGACTATTTTCTATATGACGGAATGGCCCACAAAGCAGAAACCAAATTTGATGCTTATGGTATTGACCTCTATGGATATATGCCGGTTGGCTGCGACGGTTTAAGCTTGCTCGGAACGGTTGGTTTGGCTAACTATGAACTAGAAGTCAAAGAAATGGGTCAAAAAGAGACTTGGAGCCGCGTTGGTTACCGTGCCGGTATCGGTGCTCAATATGACTTCAACGACAACTGGTCAGCTCGTATTGTAGGCCGTTATAGTTATATTAATACCAAAGCTGTAGACAATTTAATGGAAGCTACTGCTGGTATCCGTTATACTTTCTAATCTAAATAACTATTCCCAAAATAAAGCCACTTTTGAAAAGTGGCTTTATTTTTTATGATGTGTACAGTTAAGAAACGAGCTTGCTTTTTGCGCACAAATTGCCCAAGATACTCTCAAAGGAGGACATCATGAGCAAAAAACAAACTTATTTATATATCTTAGCCGCCGGAATCATCTTAATTTTGGCAGGATTTTTCATGCATATTCACGTAATTACAAGCGCATATCACACTACCAGTAAAATGATAGTCAATCCGCTGGTCTTTGGTCCGGCAGCAGTCTGCGCCTTTATTTTTATGGGAAATTCACGCTATTGGCTGATAAATTTATGTTGTGCATTAGTTGCCGCGCTTGTTATTCAATATTTTGTAATTGGCCATGGAGCAGGGATATATACCATTCTTTATCGCACCTTAGCCTTTTTGGTTGTGGTTTATTTCCTCAATCTGTTAAAAATTATTATTACGAAATAAGACGCTGAGGACGAGCAAAACGTATAAATACCCAAAAATTTATATTGAGCTCGTTCTCACAATCCATTAATTTAATAACTGATTGAATTTTATAAAAATGTATATCAGATAGTTTACAAATATAACAAAATACACAAGATTACATCAGCACAAGTTCCGCCAATCAAAAATAAATTGCACCAACTAACAACAGACACAAAACTGCAACAACACATAAAACATTACAATCAAGCAAAACAATCTAAGCCGTTAAAAACACCAACACCAAAGCAAATGCGACTATAAAAACCACGACACAATAAAGAAACACAGACTGAAGAGAGCAATTACATATATAATATCTCCCCTCTGTCTTATATATATTTGTCGCATAATATATATTATGTATAGTTTAAGATTGTCAAGATAACACATTGAATAAAAACAATATATTTTAACAGCAACAAGTTCTATATTGCTTCTGACGCTTTTATCAAAGTTTTGGTATAGTCATTTTGCGGATGATTGAATATATCTTGAGCCAAGCCAATTTCAATAAGCTCTCCGTCTTTCATAACGCCAATTCTGTCAGACATCGCTTTGATCGCTCGCATATCATGCGAAATAAATAAGTAGCTTATATTTCTTTCATTTTGTATTTTCTTCAACAACTTGACGATTTGCGCCTGGATAGTCACATCCAAAGCAGACGTAGGTTCATCCAAAACAATTAACTCCGGCTCCAATATCAATGCTCGAGCAATTGCAATTCTCTGCCGTTGACCTCCTGAAAATTCATGAGGATAGCGTTTCATAACATCTTTACTCAAGCCAACCTCATACAACACATGTTTCACTTTTTCCCGTATATCTGAGGACTTGAGCTTAGGATAATGAATTTTCAAGCCTTCTGCCACAATATCTTCAATCATCATTCTCGGATTAAGTGAATTATACGGATCTTGGAACACAATTTGCATTTTCTGCTTGAGTTTAAGCTTATCTTTTTTATTCAGTGCCGCTATTTTTTGTCCTCGAAACCACACAGAGCCTTCAGCTTTTTGTAATCCGAGCAAAGACAAACCCAAGGTGGTCTTTCCTGAACCTGATTCCCCGACAATTCCCAAACATTCGCCCTTAAACACATCAAAGCTTACATTTTTTACGGCATTGACTTGAGATACAACACTTCCCCAAAAATTTTTCTTCAAAGGAAAAACAACATTTAAGTTCTGAGCCTGCAAAATTTTTTCTCTTTGAGATTCCAAATGACTATTTTTTAACATCACTGCAGAAATCAGCTCTTTTGTATACGGATGCTTAGGCCTTTCAAAAATTTCTTTAACATCGCCCTGCTCTACGATTTCTCCGTTTTTCATCACACAAACTTTATCGGCAATTTTACGAACTAGAGTTAAATCATGACTTATAAACAAAATTGCCATATTCAGTTTTTTGCGCAAATCCATCAATAAATCAATGATTTGCGCTTGAATCGTAACATCTAATGCCGTAGTTGGCTCATCTGCAATCAATAATTTAGGATTATTTGCAATAGCCATGGCAATCATCACACGCTGCCTCTGTCCTCCTGATAATTCAAAGGGATAAGCATTTTTCTTAAGTTCTGGCTGAGAAATGCCTGTAAGTCTTAAAAGACGCACCACCTCTTTTTGCACATTTTTATCCGACATTTTACGATGCAATTTCAAAACTTCGGCAATCTGTGAACCAACTTTATGCAAAGGATTCAATGAAGACATAGGTTCTTGAAACACAAATCCGACATCATTACCTCTGATTTTGCGTAATATTTTTTCCTTAGCCCCAATAATTTCGGTATTTTCCAAAACGATGGAACTTTCTTTTGAATGAAAAGCTTTAGGATAAGGAAGCAACCCTAACACAGACAAGGCCGTAACAGACTTTCCTGAACCGGATTCACCCACCAAGCCAACCACCTGCCCCGGCTCTACATCAAAACTCACATTTTTAACGGCACAAAAGGAGTCCTGATTTTCTCTCTTAAAGGAAACCGAAAGATTTTTTACTTCCAATAAAGCCATCAATTGTTTCTCCTGCTATCAAACGCATCTCTGACACCTTCGCCAATAAAAATAAGCAAAGTCAATAGACTAGACAATACAATGAATATAGAAATTCCAATCCAAGGAGCTTGCAAATTATCTTTTCCTTGTCTCACCAAATCACCCAAAGACGGATATTCATGTGGAAGTCCCAGTCCCAAAAAATCCAACGCAGTCAAAGCCACAATAGCCTCAGAAAGCAAAAACGGAACAAATGTAATTGTTGCTACCAAAGCATTAGGCAAGATATGACGATAAATAATTCGAAAATTACTCGCACCAAGCGCTTTAGCGGCTTTTACAAATTCAAAATTTCTGGTACGCATAACTTCTGCGCGCACCATTCCCGTCAAAGAAGTCCAAGAAAAGAGCAACAAAATAGCCAACAAACTCCAAAATGTCGGCACAAAAATACTGGCAACAATTATCAAAATAAACAATTGCGGCAAAGAATCCCAAATTTCCATAAATCTTTGCAAAATTATATCAATTTTTCCGCCGAAATATCCCTGCACTGCTCCGGCCAAGATTCCTATAAATGATGAAATAGCGGTTAAAATGAAGGCAAATACAATAGAAAGTCTTAAGCCATATAAAATTCGCGCCACTATATCCCTGCCCTCATCATCAGTCCCCAACCAATGTATTTTGCTTGGCGCCGCCGGCGTCGGAACATTCAAATCATAGTCTACCGTATTGAAAGAAAACGGAATTATCGGCATAATCATCCACCCGTTTTGTTCAATATTTCCCCTTATAAATTCATCTCGATAATCAGCCGGGGTCGGAAAATCTCCTCCAAATTGGATTTCATCATAGTTTTGAAAGATAGGAAAATAAAAATTATTATTATATTTTAGAATCAAAGGCTTATCATTTGCAATTAATTCAGAAAACAAACTCAAAACAAAAATAAATCCCAAAATAAATAACGACCAGCAAGCTCGCTTATTTTTGCAAAAAGCATTCCACCGTCTTCCATACAAACCTTTTACCCAAGAATGAAAAGCCACTGAAAATGTATCTCTTCTTTATTGTTTTTGCTCATTATTTTGTGAATTTGACACTTTTTCTGCCGTCGTTTTTTGCTGTTCTTCTGTTACCTTTTGAATTTCCTCAGCTTTAGCAGTTTCAGATTTCATGTTATCAACCTGTTCTACTGATGCTTCCGTCTGTTTTTCAGAAATAATATCACGATTATTCAATTCATTATTATTATTTTCTAATTTTGTGTCTTGAGAAGAATCTATATCCTTTTGAATTTCATCTTTAATGCTCTTAACAGGTTGTTCTTCGCCCTCTTGCAAAGGCTCAGCCATAACCTTAGCTTCCCCAACAGCTCTTTCTTCCGGCAAATCAACAACTTTTGTGCCATCATCAGGAATGTTTTCAGGCTTATTGTCATTTGTTATCAACTCAGATTCATTATCTGCCCCCTCTTCGGTTGTTATATCATTATCAGAAGATATTGTATCAACTTCTTTATTATCCTTTGAAGGTGCGGCATTTTCCGTTTGTTGCAAAGCTTCACTACCATTAGTTAATGAGGAATTCTTCAACAATTTTTTATTTTCTTGCGCGCTATTTTCTTGATGTATTGCTTTAATTTCTTTATTTATAGCATTATTTTTTAGTGAATTTTTACCTTTCCACATTTGATACCAAATATCATAATCTTTCAAATAGCCATTTAGGGTATCTTTACTCAACACATTGCTCAGCAAATTATCTTGCAAACCTTTTGCCGCTGTTTCATGCAATCCCATTCCGTTAAATTCTGTACAATCACCTTTTCTATACAAGTAATTTCTTACAATTTCTCGGCTTTCACAAATTTGATTATTGATACTAAAATTCTTTCTGGACGGATCCTTAACAGCCAACAAGACCAAATTTTGCCTTTTGAAATTTTCAATATAATCTTCCGTAGGTGCCCCGCCCAATTCATTTATACCATTTATGCCTTGCAAAAATATAACAGTATTTTTATCCAATTTTCGATTATGCAATTCACCCATAAATTGTTCTAATTTACCGATGAGGCAAGAATATTGATCTAAATAAGCCTTTCTTTTAGCAAACAAATTTTTATTATTAACCCATTTATAATTATCCATTGTCATCCATTTTGCCTGAGGCTTTAATTGACAATATTCGTCATAAACATACATATCTGACGGCAAATCAACAAAAACGAAATAAGCTCTGTTACCTTTATCTTGTTCAATTTCGTTCAGCAGCTTATCAAATGCCTTAAATGAATTCACGACATAGAGTGAATCATAAGAGACACCGACAATCGGCCATTCATTAACGGCGACAAATCCATCCAACATACCATACAAGGTTGACCAATCCGAAACGAAATGCAAACTATTCAACCATTGCACGAGCAAAAATGCCGACTTATCCCAATGTGTACCGTTAATATTATCAACTGCAACTGGAGTATTAAATTTATCAATACATTTATCAACATTTGTTGTATTATTTTTAGAACAAATGTCAATTCCTCTGGATTGCATAGCCGTAACCGCGTAACGAGAATTTTTATACACATCAATGAGTTTAGCATTTCTCATAAAGACATATTCGTCCTGGACATCGGAGAAATTCCACAAACCTTTAATTTTCACATTTTTTAAAATATTATCCTGCGGCCTTTTATCATCTATATTATTCAGGCTTACGACCATATTATCAAAGCCGTCTGAATCATGTACATATGCATTTGGATAGACCCAAAAATCATTTTTTGCCAAGAAAGCCAACAATTTTCCTTTCAATTCTTCACCTTGGCTGACATTTCCAAGCTGATCTTTCATTTCACCAAGCGTAATATAAGATGTTGCATTTGGCAAAAACACATAAACATATTTTCTGGGATTAGCGGTTGCTTTATTTAAATGATTATCATAACGTACGATAAACTCATCGGTAGGCTTTTTATTTAAATAATCATCCACCAAAATTCCTGAAAAAATCACCAACAAGATACCGGTAAAATAAGCAACATTACCTTTAGAAGAAAAGAATAAAATAACAAAAGTCAAAACTGCCGCACCTCCGGCTAAGACCCAATCGGAAATACCATTAAAGATAAAAGCGGAAGACATTCCGATATACGGAGAGAGCATAGGTTCCAAAATAGAAGTTTTATCATATAGAGCAAATTGATTCAAAAGAGCCAAAACAAATCCGCCCATCACAATACTGGCCAAAAGATTCTGCAAGATGGAGGAAAAAGACACCACAAACATCACCAGCAAAGAAACAATCAACAGCACGGTCAAACAAGTCAGTATTTCGGGTTGTATACTTCCGTCCATAAAAATAGTTTGGTTTCCGGACCCTGCAAAGAGCAAGAAATCGATTCCCAAAAGCAAGAACACAAACAATCCTTTAATAATCCACGCAAAGACATAATGGAATGCACCGTCTGATTTTTTAGAATGCACCTTACGTACATTTGCTGCCACGCTGGAAGACTGGTTAGAACTTTCAATAATGATATCTTGCATGACTCAATCCTCTATAATACTTTTACTAAAAATTAAGAATATCTAACCATATTAACAAAACAATTTAAAGCAAAAATCCCCGAAACTGCACAGGTTTCGGGGATTTTTAATTGTTTTATAAATTTGACTATCTTGAGTAGTATTCGATAACCAGATTTGGTTCCATAACACAACCGTAAGGAATATCGTCAAATTTAGGAATGAAAGTAAATTTAGCAGTTAATTTTTTGCTATCAACTTCCAAATACCCCGGAACATCGTGAAGAGTGCTTTCAACAGCAGTAGTTACGATAGCGAGTTGTTTAGATTTTTCACGAACTTCAATAACATCACCAACTTTAACCATATAAGATGGAATGTTTACTTTCTTACCGTTAACGGTAATATGTCCGTGGTTAACGAATTGACGAGAAGCAAAAATGGTAGAAGCGAATTTAGCTTTCCAAACCAAGTTATCCAAACGAGATTCCAAAATACCAACCAAGTTTTCAGCAGAGTCGCCGCCTCTTCTAACAGCTTCTACATAATATTTATGGAATTGTTTTTCATTAACGTTACCATAATAGGTTTTTAATTTTTGCTTAGCATACAATTGCTCACCATAGTCGGTCATTTTTTTGCGTCTTTGACCATGTTGACCCGGAGCATATTCTCTCTTATTTAATGGGCTTTTCGGATCGCCCCACAAATTTGCGCCATAACGACGATTAGTCTTTTTCTTAGCGTTTTCAATACTTTTCATAAATAAAAATCCTTATTAAACAGGTTATTACATTATTGTCTCGGTAGTCTTGCAACATAAATTGCAAACGGGGCATAAAAGTCCACATTCCCGAAAGTACGGGCAATATAATACACTTTTTTTTGAATTACAAGCAAAATTTCTAAAATTAGTCTGGATTATTTACAAATTCTGGTTACAATAGCCCCATTAAGGAAATAGCAATGGGATACGATATACTTTTTCAACAAGCTCTACACCTCCACGAGCAAGGGCTCCTAAACGAGGCGGAAAACATCTACCGCCAAATATTAGAAACGGCACCGGACAATGCTGATGTCTTAAACTTATTAGGGTTAATCGCTCAGGCAAAAGGCATGCACGCTCAAGCGACAGAACTTTTCTATCACGCCGTCAAACAAGCTCCGAAACACGCACCTTTTTGGTTTAATCTTGGGCTTTCTCTTGAAAACGACAACAAACCGGTTGAAGCCTTGCAAGCCTACCAAACTGCAATTGATTTTAAGCCGGACTTTAAGGAAGCCTTGTCCAATATGGGAGATATTTATAATAAAGAGCAAAAATCAGACCTTGCCGAAGAGATGTATAATAAAGCCCTGCAAATTGATGGTACCTTTGCCCCTGCTCTGGCTAACCTTTCAGCCCTCAAACAAGACATTCAAGCACTGCAAAACTATTGCCTACAATATTCTAAAGAGCCAATATTTCCATACTATTTAAGTAAAATCTATCAATCACAAGAAAAATACGAATTAGCCCTGCAATATATCCGCCAAGCTCAAACCATTACCCCATCTTCGTTAGATGTACTGGAAACTTTGGCCGAACTTCTTATACTAACCAACAATGAAGATGAAGCCATAAAAGTTTTTGAACAAATCTTATGCCTAAATCCCAATTCTGTACCGGCTTTGATTAATCTTGCCAATCACGCTACACAATGCCAGGATTATACGAAAGCCGAGCGCTATTACAAACAAGCTCTAGACTTAGCCCCGCAAGATTTGGATGCCCATTTCAACTACGCCAATATGCTCTACCGCCAAAACCGTTTACCGGAAGCCTTAGAGGAATATCGTGCTGCCGTTATTATTAACCCCAATCGTTATGAAATCAGCAATAATTTGGGATTAATTCAAAAAGATTTGGGCGAATATGAAGAAGCACTGGGTTTATTTTTTAATGCCTTTTTCAAAAATCCGACATCTGAAGACATAGCCTTAAATATCGTTGAAACGCTGACCCTGCTTTATCAACAAGACAAAGACAAAGCTCTCAAAATAGCTCAAAATTGGTACAATGAAGCGCCAAACAATATTTTTGCCCAACAAATTAACGCTGCCCTTAACGGAGAAACAAGTGAAAATAATCAAATTTATATTCAAAAGTTGTTTGACCATTTCGCTGATAATTACGAAATGGTTTTGCGAAGGATTGGTTACCTCACTCCAAGAAAGCTTAGAGATATTACGTCTGATGTTAAAGGTACCCTTGTGGATCTTGGGTGTGGTACGGGGCTTGTTGGCGAAGCTTATCAAGCCTCTGGCACCAAACTTATCGGCGTTGATATCTCCGAAAAAAGCCTCGCCCAAGCAAGAAACAAAAACATCTACCAAGAACTCATAAAAGATGACATTTTACACTTTTGCCAAACCAAACTAAAAGACTATCACCCTACTCTCATCACGGCGGCCGATGTTTTTTGTTATTTTGGAAATTTAGAAAACATAATTGCCGCTTGTGCACCTTTTCCACTCGCTTTTTCGGTTGAAAAAGCCAATGACAAAGAACCCCAACCATTTGTCCGCCAAGCCTCCGGACGCTATCAACACCAAGCAAGCTATATTGAACAACTCTTAAAAAAATGTGGTTATACAAATATTAACCAATATCCGTTAGTTTTAAGGAAGGAATACGGACAGGATGTCAACGGAATCATATTCACGGCAAAATAGGAGACATACCATGGCTGAAGAATTAATTGACATTTATGACGAAAAGATGAACCTTTTGGGACAAGCCACACGCGCCCAAGCCCACCAAGAAGGCCTTTGGCACATGTCTTTTCACTGTTGGATTGTCCGCCGCTCACCCGAAGGTCGTCCGCAAGTTCTGCTCCAAATCCGCGGCAAAAACCAAAATCACCCCTCCTTAATTGATATTTCTTCAGCCGGACACCTCTTAAGCGGTGAAACTCCGCACGACGGCATTAAAAACATTGAAAAAGAACTTGGGCTTAAGGTTGATTTTTCCAAATTAACCAAACTTTTTACCGCCAATCACGTCTTTCAAAAGAATGGCTATATAAATCACGAATTTAACCCCACCTATTTGCTAAAAGATTCTACACCACTTACCGAATACAAACTCAACCCCGATATGGTTGACGGCGTTTTTATAGCCGATGTTGAGGATATGCTCAACCTATTCAAACACAAAGTTGATAAAATTTACGTCAATGGCCTGAAATTAGATGAAAACAAACACTATGTTCCCCATGCCGGAAACATTGCCCGCTGTGAATTTGTACCTCACACTGACCAATATTTCATCAAAGTAATGGAAACCATACAGCGGTGGTTTCAAGGACAAAAAGTTGTTAATCAAGCTTAGCTCGGCCGACTACCCGCAAATTATTGAATGTTGGGAGCTCTCCGTTAGAGCAACCCATAAGTTTTTGAAGCCTGAAGAAATTTCATACTATAAACCGCTTGTCTTAAAATATGGTCTTCCCCAATGCTCTGAAATCTGGGGAGTTAAGAAAAATGACCAAGTCATTGGCTTCATGGGCATAATAAATAATAAAATTGAAATGTTGTTTCTCTCTCCCGACCATCTCAGACAAGGCCTTGGCACAGAGCTTGTAAAATTTGCCATCCACCAACGCCACTGCCGTTTTGTCGATGTAAATGAGGAAAACCAGACTGCTTACAAGTTTTATCAGCACATAGGATTTCAAGTATTTTCTCGTGACGAAACCGATGATTGCGGTAAACCTCACCCGATTTTACACCTACAAATTAATGCTGATAATTCCTGATTGATAAGCCCAAACCCCAAGTGCCACTAAAACAATAAGAATAAGCAAGCCCCATTTAGAAGAAGGGTTGGAAATATTTTTGCGATAATATAAGCCTTTTCTGCCGGCATGAACATATGTTCCTTGCGGTCCGCTGCCCACACGCAACCCTTTGCCTCCCACCGACAATCCGACACCTGATTTTGATAAGTTAATTCTCAAAGGCCCGATATTTATCCCTTTTTTCAAATAAAATCCCATAATTCTGCTCCTTGATTATTGCCAGAGTTGATAGCTCCAAACTTCCGATATAACGCGATTGTTTTCTGCCTTATTACGCAACAACAAACGCAATTCCGTAATATCAGTATTGGGTTCAAAGTCAAAATACAAACTGGCTCCATGAATAGCCGGTGTATAGAGCAAACGTACATTACTGACCACTCCGGCACGGTTAGAAATATCAGCCCAAATATTGCCGTTTTTAATTTCTTCTTCAACGTTCATATCGCCAAAATTGCTAAAATCAATCACAAATTTGCGTTTATTGGCCAAATATTCACCTTCCAAGCCATCGCCGCCCTTGCCGCTATGCGTTGCCGTAATTTTAGCCAATTCAGGCATCAACGTATCTTCATCTTGCCAATGCAGAATATAATTAAAGCGATAGACACCGCCTGCTTTGATAGGCTCTCCAGGCACCCAATAAGCCACCACATTATCGTTTGTTTCACTAATGGAGGGCAGCTCAGCTAATTGGACCATACCTTTGCCCCAATTTTCCAAAGGTTCAATCCAAACACTCGGGCGTTTTTCATACATTGCTTCGGGGTCTAAATAATCTCTTGGGTTTCTGTCTCTTTGCATCAAACCAAATCCTTTGGGATTATCATCCACAAACGAGCTCAAGCGCAAATGTTTGGAATTATCCAGCGGACGCCAAATTTTTTCACCGTTTCCGTTAATCACCAACAAGCCATCACTGTCATGCACTTCCGGACGATAATCATCGAAGGCTGACTTGGTATTTTCGCCATATAAGAACATAGATGTCAAAGGCGCCACACCCATTTTAGCAATATCTTTTCTGGCAAAGAGCACGGCATTAACTCTAATAGAAGTTTCATCATTCTTAGGCGCAATATCAAATTGATAAGCTCCTGTAATGCTTTCACTGTCCAACAAAGCCCACATTTGGATATTTTTTGAATTTTTGTCGGGACGTTTGAGCCAAAACTTTGTAAATAAAGGAAATTCTTCGGGCACATTTTCCGCGGTATTAATTGCCAACCCTCTGGCCGATAAACCATAATTTTGTCCCTTTGCCAAAGCCCTGAAATAGCTAGCTCCAAGAAAAGAAATCAGCTCATCAAAATAATCCTTTCTATTGAGAGGATGATGCAACCGAAAGCCGGCATAACCCAATTTTTCATTTAAGATATGCTCTCCGACAGGATTTTTCCCAAAATCAAAATCATCGGAATCATAAGGAATAAGTTTTACCTCATCATCAACAATCTCATAAATTTGTACCGAATGATTAAATAATCCACCCGGATGATAAAGTTGAATTTCAAAAGGCAAATTTTGCCCAAACCAAGCCCCTCTTTCACGATTAAAACGAATATCGCTATATTGCGCCGGAGTCAAATGAGCTAACTGCGGCGGTAAAGACAAAGCCTTTTTTTGATAAGGAACTTTAGCGTTTTGTTGCGCCAATTCTATCACTTTATCAAAGTTAAAAACATCAGCTTTCGCCTCGCCTGTTTGCAAAAAAGCAACACACACAAAAAACAATTTCAAGCAATTCAAAAGACTTAATTTCATTTTTCTAATCAACCACATTAATAAATTTAGAATATCTTATCCGACACAATTCAGCTTGCTTTAAGGCAACGTCACACATAATCTGATTGGTATATTCTTCTCTGAAATAATCATCGGGCTCTGCGGTTAATATTGCCGAAGTTTCATCATAACTAAGATTTAAACCGATAAGTGGCGCCTGCACATCACAAGCCATCATAATATCGTAATATTCTTTTTCGATTTTAAATTGCACCGCAAAATTATCCGATTGCGCTTCTTTGGCTTTTACATAATGCGCCGCTACCTGAAAACGAATATAATTTTGAGCTAAAATCGGATAAAACTCATCCAATACCGGCCACTCGTCACTCATTTTTCACCTTACATAAGATTTTATATCTTTCCCAATAATATTTGCATCATATAAAGTTTTTATCTCTTTCGCAATCATTTCCTTATTTTTGCCACATCAATTATATTGACAAAATTTGCCACATAGAATAAAAAAATAATAAACATATATTATTTAAAAACTATCAATTATGGAAGTCATTAATTTTATTAAAGACAACGGCATAATCATATTTATTGCCGGTTTATTTTTAAGTGGCATCATCGGGTTAATCATCGATGAAAGAATAGATAAAAAAGAAGGCTACGCCCATTCCCAATATGGGAGTAACACCAGTGGCTGGCTGGTAATGTTCTGGCTGATTATATCTATATTTGTGAGTATCGCCATACATTAAAACAAAAGCGGCTTATGTTTTATAAGCCGCTTTTACTCAATAATTAATCAATCAAACTATCGTTCCATAAAATTCTTCGGATTATTAATTACACTCACAGCGTTTTGAGATGAGTTTGCATTATTTTGTTGTTTTTGACGATATTCCTCACGCAAAGTTTCCAAATGGATTCTTGCTCTTTCTTCTTTGGTCAAATTTTGCCATATGTCTTCACGCAAATCCCCCAAACGTTTTTTCTCAGGATTTGGGTGATTTTTAGCCAATTTCAGAGCATAGTCTCGTTCAGCCCTCCTAAACCTATAGTCTTTCTCATCTAAAGGATCTTCCGCATATTTGAGAGCATTTAATTTTTCTCTCAGTTCAACTTCTCTTTGATTTTGCAAATAATACTTCTTCAAATCATCACACATTGGCGTCCGTTCAAACGAATAAGATTGCTGATTAGGATACAGATAAGCATTTTCATCGGTCAAAATGATATTCAAACCTTGATATTTAGGATGAGCATCATCAACAATTTTTCCAGTTACAATATAGTATGTCTTCTGCTCATTCCACCAATTTCCCTTAAAAGAACTTTTAGACATCAATGGAAATTTATCAGTATCAACTCCAAATTTTTGCAAATAATCAACCGCAGGCACAGAAGAATAAATATAAATTTTTTCACCCTCATCAAAAGCTTTAAGCATTGCCTCATATAAAGGTTGATTCAGTTTTCCATCAAATACGCCAATAAGCGTCCCTTGAATATCAACCAAATGCCCATCTATCAGCTTCAAATCAGGTTTTTCTTCTAAAATTTCTTTATAATCCATAATGAAATATCCTTTGCCGCTTATATTATTTATGAAATTTTGTCCAAAATAACATAAAAGAGCACTGAAATCAACAAAAAAGACAAAAAAAGAAAATTCCAATACAAAAGCCGCCTACTCTCATAGGCGGCTTTTAGTGGCGGAGAGTATAATGGCTAAGTAAAAAACTGACCAACGTCAGTTTTTTATCTGCAACATCTCAGAAAACCTTAGCGCGCAAAGGAAGCGACAGCAACTGCTGCAAGCTTAGGTTCCTGAGTGCTAGTCCTGTCTCCAATACAAAAGCCGCCTACTTTCATAGGCGGCTTTTAGTGGCGGAGAGTACAGGACTCGAACCTGTGCATCGTTATTCACGATGACGGATTAGCAATCCGCTGCATTACCACTCTGCCAACTCTCCATCGTGGTACGGGGATATTGATATATTATCTTTTTCCCCGCGTCAATATCTAATTTTAGTTTTTTACAACTTTATCACAGAAAGCTTATCCTAAGACCACACTCAGATAAGTCATAAAGATAAAGCCCCCCAAAATTGCGGCAGAACGTTTTTCTTCATTTTTGTGCATAGCCGTTTCGGGCAAAACTTCATTAATAATCACAAACAGCATAATTCCGCCGGCCATTGCCATTCCCAAAGGAACAAAAGCCTGACTAAAACCGGTCACCAAAATACCGATACCGGCACCAACGGGTTGCATTAAGCCACTAAACATCGCCAGCAAAGCAGCTTTTCCACGCGAAAAATCGATTGCCACCAAAGACATTGCAATCATCAATCCTTCCGGAATATTTTGCAAAGCCATACCAATCACCAAAGCCGTCGGGTCAAAAAGTTGGTGTCCTGCATAAGCCACTCCTACCGCCAAACCTTCAGGTAATTTATGAATTGCTATTGCAAAGATAAAAAGCAAAGAACTCTGCATATCAATTGCTTGGTCACCGTGTTTACCGGTTGTCTCGTGCTCATGCGGAATAACGGCATGCAACACCCAAATCAACCCGACACCAAACAAAATAGCCAAAATAATCAGCAATCCGCTGATATAGCGATTTGGTTCAACTTCGTTCAAATGAGCCACTGCCGGAGCCAACAGCGTAAAAACCGAGGATGCCAACATAATTCCTGCTGCAATATTGAGCATAAAATCAATATTTTGACGACTATATCTTTTTTTGCAAAAAATCAACAAACCGCCAAGTCCGGCAAACAAACTGGTCACAATCGCTGCAAACACACCATCTAAAAGCACATTAGTCATAACTAGTCCTATTTTTCTAAATTTAACTTCAAATTTTCAGGTACGCTGGCCTCAACTCTGGCTAAAACGGACAAAGCACACTCTTGCCCGATACGAACCGCTTTTTCCAAGTCAAAATGATGTAAATAGCCAAACAAAAAACCACCGGCAAAGGCATCTCCGGCACCTGTGGTATTTACGACTTTTAAGGCAGGCACAGCCTCAAAATGTTGCCATGTACCGCTTTGATAAACCTCAACACCTTTTGCGCCGCAAGTCTTTACCGCTAAAGGCGGCAAGGCAAGGTCGCCCAGAGCCTTAAATTCGTTTTCGTTTCCGATTAAGACATCAATCGACTTCATATATTTAGTAAAGAAATCCCGATGTCTTTCCACCACCAAAGGATCTGCCAGCGTAAATGCAACCTTAATAAAGCTATCTTTAGCCTTATTAATAATTTTTTTGACCGTCAACAGGTTATCATCCAGCCAATAACCTTCCAAAAACAAGCACCTTGCCTCTTCTACCAAGTCCCAATTAATGCCGTTGTACGGAATAATTTTTGTGGCACGCCTTTTGGCACAAATTGATTTTTCGCCATCTTCATGCACCAAAACCACCGAACACCCGGTTGCCTCATCCTTATCAATCATTAAACCGGAGGTAATATGATAAGCCTTCAAGCTATCGGCAAACAGCTTACCATACTTATCCATACCGATTTTGCCAACAAAACAAGCCTGCCCGCCCAATGCCGCAAAAGCCTTAAGCGAATTTGCGACCGAACCGCCGGCACTAACATCATAGGCCTTTAAAAAATATAAAATTTCTTCAAATTCATCTTCACGCGTATGGAAATATCCGCCCTTATTAACCTGAGGCATATTCATAAAGGCCTGATTTTCCGAAGCCTTTGTGGTCAGGTCAACGATTGCATTTCCCATTCCGACAATATCAAACATAAATTCTCCGAAATATTTACCTATTTCAACAAGTTACACTAGTTAATTAAAGTTTCTTTTTAAGCAATTCATTAACCATTGCCGGATTAGCTTTTCCTTGGCTTTGTTTCATTACTTGCCCGACAAACCACCCCATCAAAGCTTGTTTGCCACCGCGATAAGCCGCAACATTATCCGGATTATCAGCTAATACTTTATCAATAATAGCTTCAATCGCCCCGGTATCGGTAACTTGCTTCAAGCCTTTTTCTTCAACAATTTTTTCAGGATTTTCGCCGGTTTCAGCCATAATCTCAAAAACATCTTTGGCAATTTTACCCGAAATCACATTTTTGGTAATAAGCCCAACCAAAGCACCTAAATTTTGCGCCGAAATCGGACTTTCACCAATACTCAAGCCTTTTTTGTTCAGCATGGCAAAGAAATCGCCCATCAACCAGTTAGCCACTTTTTTGGCATCTTGTCCTTTGGCAGCTTGTTCAAAAAAGTCTGCAACTTCTTTATTTTCGCAAATCACCATAGCGTCGTACTTGGTCAAACCAAGTTCCTTCACAAAACGCGCTTTTTTGGCATCGGGCAATTCCACCAAATCTTTTTTGGTTTGTTCAATATATTCATCGCTCAACATCAGAGGCAACAAATCCGGCTCCGGAAAATAGCGATAATCATGCGCATATTCTTTTTTGCGCAATAATTCGGTCTTGCCCGTTGCTGGGTCAAACTTGCGGGTTTCCTGCTCGATTGTCCCGCCGCTTTCATAAACCTCGATATGGCGTTTAGCTTCGTTTTCAATAGCTTGCATAACAAACTTAACGGAGTTCACGTTTTTCATCTCACAACGACATCTCAATTCATCCGTTCCATAAGGACGAACAGAGACGTTCACATCGCAACGCATAGAACCTTCATCCATATTACCGTCACAAGTTCCCAAATAGCGCACGATTGAGCGCAATTTTTTCAAGAAAGCACCGGCCTCTTCCGGAGAACGAAAGTCAGGCTTGGTCACAATTTCCATTAATCCGACCCCTGCTCTGTTCAAGTCAATAAAGGTCTTTTTAGGGTCCAAGTCATGGATTGACTTACCAGCATCTTGTTCAATATGCATTCTTTCAATACCAATATCTTTGGTCGTTCCGTCTTCCAAGTCGATTGTCACATGTCCCTCACCCACAATCGGATATTGGAATTGAGTAATCTGATAGCCCTGCGGCAAATCGGCATAGAAATAGTTTTTGCGGGCAAATGACGAATATTTATTGATTTTTGCATTTAAGCCCAAACCGGTTTTTACCGCCTGATGAACGCACTCCATATTCAGCGTCGGCAGCATTCCGGGCATTCCGGCATCAATAAAAGAGACATTTTCGTTTGGGTCGGCCCCGTATTCGGTCGAAGCCCCGCTATACATTTTTGATTTAGAAATAATCTGGCAGTGAATTTCCAACCCGCAGATAAGTTCCCATTTTCCTTTAGCTGTTTCAATCACATATTCACTCATCTTTATTTCCTCACAAAAGCAGCATCTTTTTCCAACGCACTGGCAACCTTAAAGATTGTTGCCTCATCAAATGCCTTACCGATAATTTGCAAGCCCAAAGGCAAACCGCTTTGCGACAAACCGATTGGCAAGCTTAGCCCCGGCAATCCGGCCAAGTTCACCGAAACGGTAAACACATCGTTCAAATACATATTAATCGGGTTTTCAAGCATTGTCTTATCCCCAACCGGAAAGGCTGCTGTCGGGGCCGTCGGTGTTAAAATTGCATCGCATTTTTCAAACGCCTTCACAAAATCCTGACGAATAAGCTGACGAACCTTCTGCGCCTTAAGATAATAAGCATCGTAATAACCGGCAGACAAAACATATGTACCAATCATAATACGGCGTTTAACTTCCGTACCAAATCCTTCCGTACGTGTATTAATATACAAATCATCCAAATGTTGTCCCGGAACTCGCAATCCGTACCGAATACCGTCATATCTGGCCAAGTTAGAAGAAGCCTCCGCCGGCGCAATAATATAATAAGCCGCCAACGCATATTTGGCATGCGGCAAAGAAATATTGACAATTTCAGCGCCTCTTGCTTTGAGCATCTCCGCACCTTTATCCCAATAAGCGGCAATTTCTTCATTTAAGCCGTCCGGACGATACTCTGCCGGAATACCGATTTTAAGCCCCTTAATATCTTGGTTCAAAAAGGCCTCAAAATCAGGAACAGAAACATTAGCCGAGGTAGCATCTTTGGCATCATATCCCGACATTGCTTTCAACAAAATAGCGGCATCGCGCACATCTTTGGCAATCGGACCGGCTTGGTCCAAAGAAGAAGCAAACGCAATGATACCGTAACGCGAACAACGTCCGTAAGTTGGTTTAATTCCGGTAACGCCGCAAAAAGCAGACGGTTGGCGAATAGACCCCCCCGTATCGGTACCGGTTGCTGCCGCACACATATTTGCCGCCACAGCCGCTGCCGAACCGCCCGAAGACCCGCCGGCCACTAAATCTTTCTCTTTACTCCAAGGATTAACCACCGGACCATAGTAACTGGTTTCGTTACTTCCGCCCATAGCAAATTCATCCATATTGAGCTTGCCCAAAACACACGCACCGGCTTCAAGCAACTTAGAAGTAACGGTTGATTCATATTGCGGCACAAAGCCATCTAAGATATGCGAGCAAGCAGTGGTGCGAATTCCTTTCGTGCAAAACAAATCTTTAATTCCCAAAGGGATACCTTCCAAAGCACCTTGCGTCCCGTTTTGGTATTTGGTATCAGAAATTTTAGCTTGTTCCAGAGCCACTTCCGGTGTTTCCAACACATAAGCATTATAGCGACGGTTATCTTCCATCGATTTGATGTAAGCTTTTGCAACTTCCGTTGCCGAAAACTGTTTTGACTTTAGCCCGTCACGGGTTTCTGCAATCGTTAATTTTGTAATATTTGTCATTGTATTTACTTTCTTCACGCTCAAAATTTATTCAACAACTTTCGGCACGACGAAATAGCCGTACTCTGCCTGCGGTGCATTAGCCAATACGGCCTGAGCTTGGTTTCCTTCGGTTACTTTATCCTCTCGGCATGTAATATAACTTTCATTAACCGACACCAACGGCTCCACATTATCGGTATTAACCTCATTGAGTTGTTCCACCCAATTCAGAATTTTATTAAATTCGCTTTCAGTTGCCTGAATTTTATCATCTTCAATTTTCAAGCGTGACAAGAACGCCACTCTTTTTACCGTTTCCTGATCTATGGCCATTGTTTTCTTCCTACATGTTTAATTTAAATGGTGGTAACACCGTATCATATTTTAGTCTTTGTAACACATTAACCGACTGAATATCAAGCCCCAATTGATTGATTATTTTATTTACCGCAATTTTAGGTTCCATCCCCATCAGTTCGGCTAATTTTTCCTGCAAAGTCTTTGGTTTTGGATAATACAGAATGCTAAAGCGGCTTTTAGGCGCAATATTGGCTAATTTTTTAGCCCAAGCCACGGCTTTATCAATGCCGCCGATTTCATCTACCAAACCATTTGCTTGAGCCTGAGCCCCTGTCCAAACGCGTCCTCTGGCCAACTTATCCAACTCTTTCAAAGAAATGCCGCGTGCATCAGAGACTTTTTGCGTAAAATCTTTATAAACTCTATCCAAAGAAGAGTTAAAAACTTTCTTTTCAGCCTGCGTAAACGGCTGATTAACCGATAACACGCCGGCATTTTCGCCAAACTTAACACTTCCCCAGTTAACATTGAGTTTTTTCCATAAGTCTTTGAGCACGAATTTTCCGCCCAATACCCCGATAGAACCGGTCAAGGTCGAAGGTTCGGCAATAATTTTATCTCCGGCCAAAGCCACAAAATATCCGCCGCTTGCCGCATAATCGCTCATTGATACCACAATCGGCAAATTTTTCTCTTTCTTCAAATTTTGGAGCGCATTCCACATTTCGTTAGCCGCCGTATAGCTGCCGCCCGGACTGTTCACCCGTACCACAACCGCTTTCACATATTTGTTATTGGCAATATCGTCAAGCTGTTTCATAAAGGTATCGGTTCCAACCACATTTTCTCCCTGCACGGGATTGCTGTAACTGTTTCCTTCGGCAATTGTGCCGTCCATAACCACCAAAGCAACCGTCGGTACTTTTTCTTCAGCACTTTCAATACTGTAAACATAATCCGACATATTCAAGAGCGTTCCTTTTGTCTTATCCAAAACATATTTAAATAAATCCGGCTGATAAGCAAGTCTGTCGACCAACCCCGAAACACTTCCCTTTTCTGCCGAAATGGGAGCCTGATTAATTAATTTTAACAAAGATTTTTCAGCCAAATTGCGGCTGGAAACAATATCACTGACCATCTGCGAAAACAAATTCTGCCCCAATTTCGTCATTTCCTCACGATAAGGTTTGGAAAAAGAACTGCTCACCAGCGATGCTGCCGCATTTTTATATTCATGTCTGGCATAAAATTCAGCGGTAACTCCTATTTTGCCAAGCAATTGTTTCAGAAAAGGCACTTCTATATTGAGCCCGGTAATACCAATTTCACTGTTTGGTTGCATCCAAATTTCATCAAAAGCCGAAGCCAAATAATATTCATTTGTTCCGCCGCCGAAATTTCCCATACCCGAAGAATAAACGTAAGTCTTCTTACCGGTTGAGCGAAAAGCCGCCAAAGCACTTCTCAAGTCTTGAATTTGCGCCAAACCCAAAGGAGTTTCGTTAATTTTTGCCACAATGGCGCTGACACGATTATCCATAGCCGCAATATTAATAGCCTTAATAAGGTCATAAAAAGATGTCTGCGGGACTTCGCTGAGTTCTGCCCACAAATCATCCACTCTCATTTCAGGATAGTTTTGATTAAGATCCAGCGTCAATACAGCCTTTTCCGGAACGCTGGGAGCAAAATTTCCCGTTCCGCTTAACAAATTCAGCAAAACAATCAATAACAACAAGAACACGCCGCCTAACAATGCAAAGGCATAGACCGTTGTTTTTACAACAACATCACAAGAAGCATACTTTTTTGTAATTGCTTTTATTTCGGGAAAAGGACTCTTAAAATTCATCTTAACCTCACTATAAAACTCTCTAAAGAATATAAGCCTTCATGAGTTTATCTCAAGACAATCTTCTATTTTCCACAAGCACAAAAAAGGGCCGAACTTTAAGTCCGGCCCAAGTACATAAACGTAATTTTTAGAATTCGGATAATACTTGACCGGATTCATGCGCATTATGCAAAGATACCATACCAACGATGTGGTAGCCGGCATCAACGTGTAAAACCTCACCCGTAATAGCTTCACCCAAAGGAGAAAGCAAAGCCAAAGCGGCACGACCGACTTCTTCTTGGGTAACATTACGTTGCAAAGGAGCATTGAGTTCGTTCCAACGTAAAATTTTGCGGAAATCACCGATTCCTGAAGCAGCCAAAGTTTTAATCGGGCCGGCAGAAACAGCATTAACGCGAACACCTTGTTGTCCCATATCAACCGCGGCATAACGAACTGCAGCTTCCAAAGCAGCTTTTGCAATACCCATAACATTGTAGTTTGGCAAAGTTCTTTCACCACCCAAATAAGTCAAAGTAACGATAGAACCGTTTTCGCTCATATACGGAGCGGCGCAACGACAAGTTTCAAGCAAAGAATAGCAAGAAATATGCATTGTGTTTAAGAAATTCGGCAAAGTTGTATCAATGGTACGACCTTTGAGTTCATTTTTATCAGAAAAGGCAATAGCGTGAACAACAAAGTCTATTTTGCCCCATTTTTCGCCTAATTCTCTAAAGCAAGCCTCTACACTGGCAGAGTCGGTAACATCACATTGAATCAGAGTCGGAGCAAAGCTCAAAGACTCTGATAAAGGTTTAACTCTTTTTTCCAAAGCTTCGTTTTGATAAGAAAAAGCGATTTGAGCCCCTTGAGCATCCAAAGCCTGAGCAATACCCCAAGCAATAGATTTATCATTAGCCAGGCCCATAATCAGACCTTTTTTACCTGCCATAAGTGGTGCAGCTGTTGTCATAATATTTTCCTTTGCTTTATTAAAAAATTTAATGTAAAAACTAAATTAATATACAAGGTATTTAATAAATTATGCCCTTTTTGTAAACAATTTTTTTTGCGAGGCCGGTATGTATTGGAAAACTCTTCTTGAAAACGCCATAAAAAAAAGAATTCTTCCCTTTTTCAAATCGACTGGTGATTTTTTATTTTTTCTAGCAAAGCGTGCTAAGAATGACACAATATTTAGGGTTGCAGCCTCTTTAAGCTATACATCTCTAATCGCAATAGTACCTCTTTTAGCCATAGGACTGGCAATATTTTCGGCCTTTCCGGTTTTCAACAGCGCCCGTGGACAAATTGAAGAATTTTTAATGCAAAACTTTATTCCCTCAATTGAACAAGAAGTCAGCCAATATCTAACCGAATTTGTAAATGCGGCAGCACAGTTAACCACTATTGGCGTTGTCGGCTTGGCAATTACGGCGATTCTCTTGTTATCTACAATCGAAAACAGCCTCAACTTTATATTTAAGGTCACCCGCCCTCGCCGTTTTACCACTAAAATCACCTTATATTGGACGGTAATCACTTTAGGGCCGTTATTGTTGGGTGCGACATTTTCACTGAGAGGCTACCTGTTTACCTTGCAAAAATTCATGCCCAACGAAATTGAATCCGGCAGTATTTTAATCAGCAATCTGCTCCCATCATTGATTAATATGATATTGTTGATATTGGTCTATGTTTTGGTTCCCAACAAAAAAGTCCATATAAAGAACGCTGTTGTCGGCTCACTCATTGCCGTCATTTTGTTTTGGGTACTAAGAAAAGGTTTCAGCATCTTTTTCTCCATGACCGTTACTTACAAAATACTTTACGGAGCCTTAGCTACGATTCCCGTATTTTTAATCTGGATGTATTTGGTTTGGGCGGTGGTTATTTTTGGAGCGGTTGTTACTGCTGCTCTTGAGGAATATCAACAACTTGACGACCGCCAACTCAAAAAAATTCTCATCAGCGGCAAACCGGAAAAAAGATAAGCAAAAAATTTTATAAAATTGTCTTGCAAAAAGAACAAAAGTAGTACATTATAATTTTCATCGGGATAACTTTTATCCTAAAATTGTAATTTCAGCAAATAAGTCAGATAACATATCTTATCTGGATTAACTAAGAAAGTAAAAGCAAATGGAAAAAGATAAAGCACTTGATGCCGCCCTCAGTCAAATAGAACGAGCATTTGGCAAAGGCTCAATTATGAGACTTGGACAAAACACTAATATTGATATTGAGGCCATCTCTACAGGTTCATTAGGAATAGATATTGCCCTTGGTATCGGCGGACTTCCCAAAGGACGTATTGTTGAAATCTACGGACCTGAAAGTTCCGGTAAAACAACTTTAGCCTTGAGTGTTATTGCTCAATCGCAAAAGAAAGGCGGAACTTGCGCCTTTATCGATGCCGAACATGCCCTTGACCCCGGCTATGCCAAAAA
Organism: uncultured Alphaproteobacteria bacterium; assembly: GCA_944393175.1. Taxonomy (GTDB): domain Bacteria; phylum Pseudomonadota; class Alphaproteobacteria; order RF32; family CAG-239; genus Scatocola. The sequence goes on from CALXZH010000035.1 coordinate 37,081, forward strand.
AATCGGCGTAGATATTGATAATCTCCTAATTTCGCAACCTGATGCCGGAGAGCAAGCTCTTGAAATTGCCGATACTTTGGTTCGCTCCGGCGCGATTGATGTTTTGGTTGTAGACTCGGTTGCCGCCCTTGTTCCGAAAGCCGAACTTGAAGGTGAAATGGGCGATTCTCACATGGGGCTCCAAGCTCGTCTTATGAGCCAAGCTTTGAGAAAATTAACCTCAACCATTTCGCGTTCCAACACTTTAGTCATTTTCATCAACCAAATTCGTATGAAAATCGGCGTTATGTTTGGCAATCCGGAAACCACAACCGGCGGTAACGCCCTAAAGTTTTATGCCTCGGTTCGTATAGATATTCGCCGCATTGGTTCAATCAAAGACAAAGACGATGTTATTGGCAGCCAAACCCGCGTTAAAATTGTCAAAAACAAAGTTGCTCCTCCGTTTAAGGTTGTTGACTTTGATATTATGTATGGCGAAGGTATTTCAAAAACCGGAGAACTCATCGATTTGGGTATAAAAGCCGGTATTGTTGAAAAAGCCGGTGCTTGGTTCTCCTATAAAGGAGAAAAACTCGGACAAGGCCGTGAAAACGCAAAATTATTCTTGCGCGACCATCCCGACATTGCTGAAGAAATCGAAAACAAGATTCGCGCCGATGCCGGACATCTAACCACCGAAATGATTGGTGACGATTCTCCCGTTAACGAAGATTAGTTTTCACAAAAACAAAAAAGAGCTATCTCAATGATAGCTCTTTTTTTTGACTCTATTAAAGACATAAGTAATTATTTCCGCCAAAAATTCTTTGTTCCTACCACAAAAATTGTCATAACCTCCAAACGTCCCAAAAGCATCGCAAAACTTAAAATATATTTAGCAGTATCTGACAATGAGCTATAATTGCCAACTGGACCGATAACTTTGCCAACTCCGGGTCCTGAATTGGTTAAGCAAGCAATAACCGAGCTAAACGAAATTTCAAAAGATTGTCCTGTCAAAGCAACTAAAATACTAAGCACACCTATACTCAATAGATAGCACGCTAAAAAGACGAATACGGAAGCCACGACGCCGTTACTAACCATTAATTTGCCGATTTTAACCGGCATCACACGATTGGGATCCGTAGCCAAAGTTAAGGTTTGACGAATAAATGCAAAAATCACTTGCCATCTAAAAATTTTAATAGAGCCTGAAGTCGACCCAGTACATCCACCTGTCAAAGCAAAAATTATAAATAACATAGACGCAAAAGTTCCCCAAAGCATATAATCAGTTGAAGCAAAACCAGTCGATGTAACAATAGAAATGATATTAAAAGAAGAATAACGTAGAGCATCAGCCACATTATATACCCCTTTAAATACCAACAAAGCCGATGTAAATATGATATAAACAGCCAATACTTTTAAAAAAGTCACTACTTGCTGAGTTCTAAAAGAATGCAAATCTTGATTTTGCAACACCATAATATAGAAAGTCATAGGTAAAGCACCCAAAATCATAAATAAAGAAAGAACCAATTCAATCTGTATACTATCAAAATAACCTATGGAAGCATTTTTCGTAGACAACCCACCAGTTGCGATTGCTGCCATTGCGTGATTTACGGCATCAAACCAACCCATACCCGCAAAATATAAAGAAACAACGCACAAAACAACCAACAGCGTATAAACAATCATAATACGCTTAGCTATATAATTAAACTTAGGCATAAACTTATCATCAATGTCTGAATTTTCACGTTGAAAAATTTGCATACCGCCAATTCCCAAGAACGGAAGCATGGCCACTGCAAACATAACAATTCCGATACCGCCTAAACAATTAAGCATTGATCGCCACAACAAAATGGCTTTAGGCATGGCTTCCACATTTGAAAGGATTGTAGCACCGGTTGTACTCAAACCAGACATTGTTTCAAAAAAAGCATCTGCAAAATTTGGAATTTCCCCGGAAATAAGAAAAGGCAATGTCCCCAAAAGCGTAAGACTCAACCACCCGCAAACCGTAATCAAATACCCCTGTTGCAGTGTAATTTTTTTGATTGTCATTCGATTTGCCAAAAACAAAGACAAGCCGACAAACAAACAAATAATTGCCGAACTCATAAAAGCTGACCACTCAGATTTTGACCAATACATATCCAACAAGGCCGGAATAACCATTGCTACGCCCAACACGCTAATCAGATAGCCATTAATCATCAATACCGGTTGCCACATATCAGATTATCTCGCTTTTCTAAAGATTACAGAGCAACATTTTTAGATAAGTTTTTATCTACCAACAACTTATTAATATTTTCTCCGCCGACATAGCACATTCCCGTTGCCACATCTTGGAAAGTATAAGCAACAATGCTGCATCTGACAATTTGATTTTTGAGCAGTTTTTCCAAAAATTGTTTTGCCTCAACACCTTCTTCAGTATCGGGATTAACATATATACCGTAAAGAAAAATATACGTTCCGTCAACTTCAAGCTCATTAGCATTATAAACATTGACAGTTCCGATAACTTCTTTTGGCTCATCCAAATAGACCAAAGGTAATTTTTTAGGAACGACGACGGGAGTTTCTTCTTTTTTAGGCTCAACGGGTTCTGCTTTCACCGGCACCTCTTCTACTGACTTTTCAGGTTCAGCCTGAGCCAAAACTTGCACAGCCAATTGCGCTAAGCGTTCTGCCGCCAACAGTTCCTGTTCTTGTTGTTGAACTTCATTTTGCACATCATTATTTTCAATGTCTATTGCTTGTCGCATACCTCCGCTTGCACGCTCAAAAATAGCCTTTCTATTTGCATTTACGTCAGCCACCGGATAATCTACGAGTTTATCTGTTCCTTTTGGCTCTGTTTTTTCTTCACCGACTAAAGGAATCTTAATATTCAAATTTTCAGGAATAACTTTTTTGGTTTCATTCTGAACAAAAGTTACCGCACTATTCGTATAAGCTTTAATTTTATTCCAATACCAAAGATGGACTTCAGCCGGCTTAACCCCTCGAAAAGTCGGTGCCAGAAATAAAACCAGTACAACAGGAAAAAAGATAAGCGGTTTTCTTAAAGGAAATAACAAAAACATCACCAAACGGTGTAAAAAAGCCTTCCAACCGCTTAGCGCTAAATCGTTATGTTCTCTTCTTCTCATTTTTTCTCACTTCCGTATTTAGCTTTTAACTCTTCAACTTTTTCGGGAGCAATACGCTCAAACAAAGCCTCTCCGACCTCAAAAGCTTGTCCTTCTTTCAAAGCCTTAATTTCTTTTTCGGCCTTAAAATCTTTCAAAGAATTGATTTCTGTTTTATCCAAACCGAATTTAGCCAACATTTTTTCAGCAGTTTCCGGCATAATCGGATAAGACAAAACGGCATAGATTCTAATGAGGTTCAAGCAAAGATTCAAAATAGCCGCAGCTCTTTGCGGATCGGTTTTGATAACAGTCCACGGCTCAGTTACCGAAATATAGTTGTTGCCGTCCACCCAAATGGCACGCAGTTCGGCAAGAGCTTTCTTGAACTCCAGATTTTCCATATATTTGCAATAATTTTCGACTTTTTCTTGCAAATCGGCAATCAATTGCTTATCAACCTCGAGCCACTCTCCGGCTTGAGGAACGACTGAGCCGATTTTGGAAGCTGTCATTTTCATCACGCGTGAAACAAAATTGCCCAAGACACCGTTTAAGTCTTTATTCACTGTTCCGGCAAACAAATCAAACGTAAAGCTGGAATCTGATGCTTCCGGCGCGTTTGCCATCAGCCAATAACGCCAATAATCAGCCGGAAATTCTTTAATAGCATCTTCGGCAAAGACGCCTCTGTTCTCAGATTTTGAGAATTTACCGCCTTCAAAAGTCAGATAGCTCATTCCTTTCAAATAATCAACTTTGGTCCAGTTTTCACCTGTACCGAGTAAAGTTGCCGGAAAAGAAATTGAGTGGAAAGGCACATTATCTTTACCCATAAATTGCACATAGCGCACATCTTTGGCATCAAGCCACCAGTCTTTCCAATTTCTGGTTTGCGGATTTTCATCTGACCATTGCTTTGTAATACCGATATAGCCGATTGGGGCATCAAACCAAACATAAAAGACTTTGTCTTCAAATCCTTTTTTGTTAACCGGAAAGCCCCATTTCAAATCACGGGTAATACATCTGGGTTTCAAACCTTCTTTGAGCCATTTTTGCGCAATTGAATAAGCTACATCCGGCCAAAACGGTTCTTTGCTCTTAACCCAAGCAGCCAATTTTTCTTCCAACAAAGGCAAATTCAAGAACAAATGTTTTGTTTCTCTAACTTCCAAATTGGTCGAACCGGAGATTGTGCTTCGAGGATTAATCAGCTCGGTTGGCTCCAAAACTTTGGTGCAATTTTCGCATTGATCGCCGCGAGCCTTTTCATAGCCGCAATGCGGGCAAGTTCCGGTCACATATCTGTCCGGCAAGAAACGATTATCATCAATCGAAAAAATTTGTTTAATACTATGTTCTTCAATAAATCCGTTTTTATCCAATTGTTCAAAGATATGATAAGTCATCTCTTTGTTTTGGTCACTGCTGGTTCTGCCGAAATAATCAAACGACAAATTAAACGCCTTATAGGCTTCTTTATGGCGATTATGATATTTGAGGCAATAATCAGCAACATCCATACCCTCTTTAGCCGCACCGACCTCAGAAGGTGTACCGTGTTCATCGGTTCCGCAAATATATAAGACTTCATGTCCCATCATTCGCATATACCTTGCATAAACATCAGACGGCAACAAACAGCCGACCATATGCCCCAGATGAGGAACGCCGTTAACATAAGGTAATGCAGAAGTAATTAAAATTTTTGACATGAAGTTTTTCTCCGATTTTTATTATTGTAAGCCAAAATACTGACTAATTTTACACAGATTTTACCGATTCACAAGTAAAAAAAGCCTTTTCCACCTGTTTACAAAACAAACTTTCGGATAAAAACTAGAAAATTGCGTTTTTAAGAATTTCCACCGCATCTTTTTTAGTTAAGCGAACCGGATCCATATTATACAGTCCGCCCATAGCCAAGAATGAGTTTTCCGCTAATTTTTCGGCATCATCCGGCAAAATTCCCCAAGACGATAGAGCTAAACTATCCAATCCGACGGATTTAATAAGTTTTTTGAGTGCCGTAATAAAATCTTCAGGACCGACGCCAGCCTCTCCCATAGCTTTTGCCATATTCATATAGCGTTTTGCAACTCTATCACGATTAAGCTCCAAAACCTTTGAAAAATATGGTACGGAAAGCGCCACCAACCCTGCCCCGTGCGGGAGCTCAGGAAAAAATGCCGACAAAGCATGCTCTAAAGAATGCTCGGAAATACAGCTTGATAAACTCTCAACAATTCCGCCCTGTGTGCTGGCCCAAAGGACTTGTTCTCTGGCTTGCAAATCTTCTCCGTTTTGCACGGCTTTGGGCAAAAAAGTAGCAATTCTTAAAATTGAATCCAAAGCAAATAAATCACTGATTGGCTGTGCTTTTAATGATAAATACCCCTCAATTGAGTGAAATAAAGCATCCATACCTTGATAAGCCGTAAATTTAGCCGGCACGGACACTGTCAACTCCGGATCAACAATCGAAAACAACGGAAATGTTTGATCATTTCCAAAACCGATTTTTTCATTTGTATCTGTGTTGGTAATCACCGTCCAAGGGTCTGTTTCCGTTCCTGTACCGGCAGTTGTCGGAATTGCGATAATTGGCAATACTTTATTTTTTATTTCTGCCTTACCTTTAATATAATCCCAATAAGTATGCTCACCGTTATTCACCATAACGGCTGTTGCCTTCGCCGAGTCAATGGCACTGCCGCCCCCTAACCCGATAATAAAATCACATTTTTCCTTTCTCGCCAAAGAGGCTGCTTCCAACACATGTTGTTCTATCGGATTGGGCAAAATTTTACCAAACACGACTGAATCAATACCATTAGCACTTAACAGTTCCTGAACACGATTGAGATACCCCAATCTGCGCATAGAATTTCCGCAAGTAATCAAAATGAGTGCTTTTTTTCCGGGCATTTCCAAATTGGCCAATTCACCCAAGCGTCCTGCGCCAAAAATTACTTTTGTTGGCATATAACAATTAAACTGCATAACACTTCCCCTATTTATACCTCATATAAAATAAGGTTTACATAACTGTTTTCAACTCTATATGTGTATTATTTTTTTCGATGTAAGAAATCAGGCAACTTTTCTAATTTTGAGGCACCGGCTGCATGCATATGTCCGCCGCCGCCAAATTCTGAAGCAATTTTAGACACGTCTATTTCATCTTTATCGCTATAAAAAGAGAGATTCCAACGATTATTTTTATTCATAAAGAAATTAACCATAAAATCATAATCTTGTATATTTTCCACCGAATCAAAAAATTCCGAATACCCCTGTGGCATATTGGCGCAAATACATTTCAAACCTTTATATTCACTCTCAAAGGCCATACTTCTGACCAAACGATAGTTACGTACTCTAATCCAAGATAAAATGGCTCGACCTTTTTCAACCGTGTCTTCAACACTTAACCTGCCGTCAAACAACTTATCCCAAATTTCATCGGTTGGTTTGTTCACGCCGTTTGATTGAAAAGCATATTCAAAAGGACGTACTCTGTCATCTTTAATATCAAAGACATCATTTTTACCAATTAAGATAACGCCTTCCGGCACTTCCTTATGGGGATAAAAATATTGCCATGTTAAAACAATAGCCGCCGTTCCGATTTTTCTTAAACCTTTAATTTCTTTATACCGACCGGTAGCCATTTTTTCATTATATTCATTAATAACCGAGGCGTGGTGATCAATCCAAGTCAAATCAATTTTGTCATTCAATTCGAACATAAAATCAATCGGTAAGGCAAAATCGCACACAATCACTTTATCATGCTGACGAATCTCGTCATAAGGAATATCCATATCGTGATTAAGTCCCATCAGTTCAATATCCGGATAAACCGTGCGTACAATTGCACCCGAACCTTTTCCGTCACTATCTGCCACATGATAAATACAAAGCATATTACCCTCACCTATTACTCAATATCAATACACATATTATCGTAAGCCGGAAACACATTATCCGGCGTCAAAGCCATAATTTTATTATAATCACATTCCGTTGCCATATGGTTAATAACGGCTTTTTCTGGATTAATTCGTCTAATAACTTGTAACACCGTTTCCAAACTGGCATGAGCCGGCTGACCATAAGGTGTAGTCAAAGGCAAGACTAACAGTTTCGGACGCTTCAAAATCCGTTTATACCCACTTTCGGCCACAACTCGGAAATCGGCAATATAAACGATTTCGCCATCATTAAACACATATCCCAAACACTCCGGACAATGCTCCAAGAGCTTAATCGGCATAATTTTCAATCCTTTAATTTCGAAAGGATGATTAGCTTTAATCACATTTGGCACCAAACTGGGCAACCGCACGACATCATTCACTTTGTTTGGCTTAGCTAGCAAATAAGAAAAATTATGCTTAATATAGCGCGTTGTTCTGACTCCGGCATAAAAGTTCAAATTCTGACGAATTATTCTATTGATTTCACGAATATCATCAATTCCATGAATATGGTCGGCATGAGCATGCGTATATAAAATTCCGTCCAAACAACGAATATTATTTGCCAATAGTTGTTGTCTTAAATCAGGTGACGTGTCAATCAAAATTTTAATACCGTCATAATCCAAGTATGCTGACGAGCGAGAGCGAATATTTTTAGGATTACAAGGGTCGCACACGCCCCATCCGCGCCCCAACGATGGCACTCCGGGCGCTGCGCCGCTGCCCAAAATAATTAACTGTTTCATTTGAACGCATATCTCCCTTTATCGCTGGCTTTACGAAACAGGCGATAGAAATTATCCGATGTGAGTTGAGCCAACTTTTCTAAAGGAATATCCCTGATTTGCGCCAATTTTTCGGCCGTATGCAACACAAACGACGGTTCGTTTCGACGCCCTCTTTTAGGCACGGGAGCCAAAAAAGGAGAATCTGTTTCCACCAAAAGTCTATCTTCCGGCAATTTTGCAAAAATATCTCGCAAATCAGAACTTTTGTTAAAAGTAATAATCCCTGAAGCTGAGATATAAAAACCTATCGACAAACCGAAATCTGCCAATTTTTGCGAACCGGTAAAGCAGTGAAATTCCCCGCTAAATTGCTTTTGTTTGTAGGCCTCACTCAACAAATTCATCGTATCTTCTTCAGCTTCGCGCGTATGAATAATCAACGGCAAACCGCTTTCTTGAGCCGCTTTTATATGTTCTTTAAACACTTTAATCTGAATATCGCGTGGACAATTATCATAATAATAGTCCAAACCGCATTCACCGATGGCCACCACTTTTTTATGACTTGTTTTGGCAACCAAATCCGCTGCAGTAATATTTTCATACTCAGCGGCATTATCAGGATGTACACCGACAGCCGTATAAATAAAAGGATATTTTTCTGACAAAGCTAATTGGTTATCTAATTCATTAACATTATTTCCGGCATTTAACATTGCCGTCACACCGTTTTCCTTAGCGCGTTGCAAAATATCTTCTAAATCTTCTTCAAAATCGTTAAAATCTAAATGACAATGACTGTCGACTAACATAGCTCTCCTTTAACTTATATAACTTTTACCAAATGAGTAATAACATTAATCAAAGCTTGCTTTTTATCCAAATTCAAACGTTCGGTCTCATTAAACACTTTGATTGCGTTATCCCAAGCACCTGCAACCTCATCAGGACGTTCGCAGGTCTTAACATTTTCTGCAATAAACTTTAAAATAAGTTCTTGCACCAAATAATAATTTTCTTCATCACTGACGGCTCCGTCGCAAAACTTGAGCAAATCACTGATACTGAATTTATTTTTTGCATAAACGATTTTACACAACTCATCATATTTGGTCAATGCCTCATTATCGGCATAAATAATTGCCTTTCCGATACTCCCCGATGCAATTTTGACCAAGTTCTGAATTACCTTTTCGCTCAAAGAAGGACGGTACCGTCTGAGCAAACTGGCCACATTATTATCATTCAGAGGCGGCATCTCCAACTTTGCACAGCGCGATTTAATTGTCGGCAACAATCTATCGGGATTGTGGCTAATAAGCAGCATAACGGTTTTATAAGGCGGCTCCTCCAAAATTTTCAAAACCGCATTGGCGCTGGCCGGGTTCATATCATCAATACTGTCAATAATCACAATTCGCCAATTATTATCTGCCGAACGCTTCGTCAAAAATTCATTAATCGTGCGCACATCATCAACTCTGATAAAAGCCGACTTTTTAAGATTTCGCATCTCTTCATCCGAGAGTTGCTCGCCGTCTTTAATTGCCTTTAAGATTTTGCGTTTATCCGTATCGGTATAATCTCTTTCCACAATTTTCAAATCCGGATGAGCGTTATTTAAAATGAGCTTATAGACCGGATTATTTTCGCTGATTTCCAAAGAGGTGTATTGAGCACGCTTTTCCCAATCTGCCGCAAGCAAAAATCTGGCAAACCGATAAGCCAGCGTTGCTTTACCGATACCCTCAACCCCACTGAGCAACCAAGAATTATGTAAAGAATTATTTTTCCATGCATTAAGCAAAATTTGCTCGGCTTTCTCTTGTCCAAGCAAATAAGTATTGTCTTTTGGGTTAATATTAACTTGTTCACCTTCTTGCATCAGATTTTAAACCTCTCGGCAATAACTCTGATAACCTCATGGTGCAAATCCTCAATAGACTTATTGGCGTTCAAAACCACAAATCTTTTCTTATCTTGCTCGGCCAATTCCAAATAGCCCTCACGCAAACGATTATGAAACTCAAGTCCTCTGTCTTCAAATCTGGTTTCCTTAACTTCCATCCCCAAAGCTTTTTTATACGAACGCTCCAAACCGATTTTTGGGTCCAAGTCAAACAAAATCGTCAAATCGGGCTTAAAGTCACCAACCGTAACTTCATAGAGCATTTTAAGGCTTTCCAGAGAAACTTTCTTTTCATATCCGTAATATTGATAAGCCACGGTTGAATCGGCAAATCTGTCACTCAGCACCCACACTCCGTCGTTGAGGGCCGGCCAAACTTTATTAGTCAAATGAATACGCCTGTCTGCATAATAGAGCAAACATTCGGCAACGGCATCAAACTTATCTTTATCTCCCGTCACCAAAAGGCGGCGCAACTCTTGTCCGATTTCCGTTCCGCCCGGTTCTTTGGAAAGAATGTTATTTATCTTGCGTTGGTGTAAAAAATCGCCCAACAATTTTAGTTGCGTTGATTTTCCAGAGCCTTCACCTCCCTCAAAGGTAATAAATTTGCCCTTTGGACGCGGCACCGGCGGAAAAGGAAACTCCAATTGTGGAATTTCCTCACCTTCTATCCCGTCTTTTGTAACAACTTTACCTTTAAGGGAAGACATATTAATTCTCCCCGAAAATTAAATACTTCAAATTTTCACTGATTTTGCCAAAGAGACCGAGTTTTGCTACATCTCTGTCGGCAAGCAACGGCACTTCAACATCGGGCTGCCCAGGAATTTCTATTTTAACACCCCCCAATTTGTCTCCTTTTTTAATCGGAGCCTTCACCGGTTTGTCATAAACAGCGGTCATTTTTACATTAGCAGCTTTATTTTTCTTCAAGGTCAATTTCAGATTTTCGGCCACAACTAAGCCGATTTCTTTTTGTTCTCCGAACCAAACCGGAATATCTGCAACCTTTTGTCCTTGCTCCAAAACATCATAATTATCAAATTCTCTAAAGCCGTAATTCATAATTTTGCCGGATTCTTCAGAGCGTTCTTTGTTGCTTTTTGTTCCGGTCATAACTTCAATCAAGCGTCTGTCACCGCGTTTTACCGAAGCTGTCAAGCTAAATCCGGCTTCTTCGGTATGTCCGGTTTTTAAGCCATCGGCACCCGGCATTGAATAGAGCAACGGATTTCTGTTGCCTTGGGTAATATTGTTATGGGTAAATGTTTTTTGCGAAAACAGATAATAGTATCCCGGAAATTCTTTAATAATATGGCGAGCCAAAAGAGCCAAATCTTCAACCGACATTCTGTGATTTGGATCCGGCAAACCGGTAGAATTAGCAAACGAACTGTTTTTCAATCCGATTTTTCGTGCTACTTTATTCATTAAGACAGCAAAATCTTCTTCACTTCCGGCCAAATTTTCAGCCGCCACGATACAAGCATCATTACCTGATTGAATAATGATACCCTTAATCAAATCCTCAACCCGAACATTTTCGCCGATATTCAAAAACATGGTTGAACCGCCGCTGGCAGCTCCGCCTTTGCGCCAAGCATTTTCACTCACGGTAAAAGTATCGTCCAAAGACAAAGAGCCGTCTTTTAATTTTGAAAAAATAATATAAACGGTCATCAACTTACTCATGGAAGCCGGCGGCACCATTTTTTGGTGGTCTTTGGCAAACAAAATTTGCCCGGTATCATAATCCATCAAAATCACATTACGTGCAGTTGTTTCCAAAGCTTGAGCTTGTCCGGTTGCAAGCATCAACAATCCGGCAAACACCCCACAAGATAATTTATTCTTCAAAGTCATTTTACTTCAATCCTTATTTTAGCTTTTAATCACTAACGACACTGGCATTTTGAATACCATAATTTTTAACCTTAGCCAAAGTCACTTCCGCTTCTGCTTCAAAACTGTAAGGCCCCAGGCGAACACGATAAAATCTTTTACCGTTTACATCGGCTTGTGCCACCTTAACATTTCCGAATTGAGTTAATTTTTTGCTTAAATTGTTTGCACTGTCAGCTTTTGAAAAGGCTCCTGCCTGCACAAAATATTGTTTTCCGCCTGCCTTTGTATTATAAGCAATCGTCGGTTCATCTATCTTGAAAACCTCAATTTGCTTTTTGGGGATATTAATGTTTTGTGTATAAACAGGCACAGTTTTTGTCGGTTCATATCTGGTCGGCATCGGTTCATTTAACAAAGCAGCTTTAAGCTCTTTGCTTTCATCTTCCAAGACCTCGACCCGAACCTTAGCCGTTCCTTGTGCCTGAAAACCCAAGAGTTGCGCCGCTCTTTTAGACACATCAATAATTCTGTTTTTGGCATAAGGGCCGCGATCGTTTACTCTCAACACCAAGGAGCGACCGTTTTCCAAGTTTGTTACTCTCACAATTGACGGCAAAGGCAAAGTTCTGTGCGCGGCGGTTAGAGTATGCATATCATAATTTTCGCCATTAGCGGTTTTTTTGTTATGGAAATCACTGCCATACCAAGAAGCAATACCCACTTCCGAATAGCTGTAATCTTCTTTCGGATAATACCATTGACCACCGATTTGGTAAGGAGAGCCGACTTTATAGCTTCCGCCCTGTCCCTTAATTGCCGCCGCCTGAGAATATGGCGAATCAGACAAATCGACCTTATTGCTTGCGCAACCTGTCAGAGCAAGCACAAACAGGCAAAACAAAACATATACTTTATTAAGTCTCATTTATTGTTCCTAAAATTTTAGAATTTGTTACAATCTAAACGCTTTTTTTGCCTTCGTAAAGACCTTATTTCTGTCTGTGTAATTTTTGCGGTTGCACCGGCACGGCAAAGCCAATATCAGGATTATACTTATTTATTTTATTTAAGAGTTGATAATCCGGATACCCGTCTGCCGGCATTTTGGCTTTCACCTGCATTTTTTGAATAGCAATTCTGGTTTTTGAGCCGAGCTGTCCGTCTTCGGATAACTTTCCGAACCCGAGTTTATTAAGAAAGGCCTGAATTTTTAACACATCATCAGATTTTAATCTTTCTGCCGGTGTTTTATCTATTGTTTTCCATTTCGTTTGATTTTTGACATAATCTGCCAAAATACCAATAGCCAAGGCATAATTTTCGGACTTATTCCATTTCATAATCACATCAAAATTCTGCCCTACTAAAAATGCTTTGCCTTTTTTGCCTTCCGGCACAATCACGGCCCACAAACTCTCGCCATCTTTGGGAAATTCGACGCCCCTTTTGGCTCTGACGCCCATTTTTTTCCAAAAATCGGCTGATTTTTTAATCTGTCTGCCGCTCATGGCATAATCAAAATTCCAAGGCAGAGAAACTTCCATTCCCCAAGGTTCGCCTTTTTTCCAACCGGCTTGTTGCAAATAATTGGCCGCCGAAGCCACGGCATCTTCAAACGAGTGCCAAATATCAATTTTGCCATCACCGTTATAATCTATTGCATAAGCATTAAAAGTTGACGGCATAAACTGGAAATGCCCCATAGCACCGGCCCATGAGCCTTCCATTTTGGTATAATCAATCTCCCAAGTATCAATAATTTTTAAGGCTTGATAAAGTTCTTCTCTAAAAAATTTCGGACGTCTTTTATCATAGCTCAGAGTCGTCAAAGCATCAATCACTTGATAATTTCCGAATATCTGCCCAAAATTTGTTTCCATCCCCCAAAAAGCAATTAAATAGTTAAAGGGCACACCATATTTTGCCTCCAAATCTTGGAACAAAGGCAAGAGCTCAAGATACTTTTGTTGTGCTGTTTCAACTTTTTTCTTATTAACCACACGATTCACATAATCACTAAAGGTCAGCACAAATTCGGTCTGATTGCGGTCAATTTTCACCACCTCCGGCTTAGGGTGATAATAAGATTGCTCATAAACTTCTTCAATCGTATCTTCGGATATTCCGCGCTCAATCATTTCAGCCTTAAGTCTCTCAAGCCATTGCAAATATTCTTTTGGCGGCGTAATTTCCTCAGCCATGGCAATATTGCTTCCAAGCAACACCATTGAACTCAACAACAAATCATGTATGCGAAATTTATGCATTTTCTACTCTCAAAAATTAATTGTCACTTATTTTACAAAAGAGCTTTTAAAAACCTCTTAATTTTGTTATCATATTGATTATATATTTTGGGATTAATTATTTACCTGAAAGACAAAAACATGAGTACATCAGCATTTACCAGTTACAAACCCCGCCATTTATGGCTTTATGTTATTGCAGCCGTTGCCTCTCTGGGCGGTTTGCTTTCCGGATTTGATACCGGCGTTATTTCCGGTGCCTTACTGTTTATTAACGATACCTGGCCGCTTTCCAGCCTTGAAAAAGGTTGGGTTGTCAGCTCAGCCCTGGTCGGTGCGGTTTTAGGTGCCGCCGCCAACGGTGTTTTGGCTGACGTTTACGGACGCAAGAAAGTCATTATTGCCACAGCCATCATTTTTGCCATAGGCTCGATTCTTTGCGGCTTTGCCACATCTGTTAATTGGTTGATTGCCGGACGAATGATTTTAGGGCTGGCAATTGGTATGGTTAACTTTGTCGTTCCGCTTTATTTATCGGAAATTTCTCCGCAAAAAGTCAGAGGAATGTTGGTTTCACTTTACCAACTGGCCATCACGGCGGGAATTTTGTTTTCTTACCTTATAAATCGCGTTTTTGCGTTAAGTGAATACAATTGGCGTTGGATGTTAGGCTCTGGCCTCATTCCGGCACTTATCTTGCTTATCGGCATAAGTTTCTTAGGAGATACGCCGCGTTGGCTGATTTCTAAGAAACGTGAAAAAGAAGCCAAAGCAATTTTTCAAAAGATTGAACCGGAAGGTAATGCCGATGAGCATATAGCCGAAATTAAATCAACGATCGCTAAGATAGAGAGCTCTAAAAACCATACCGCCACATTTCAAAGCTGGATGCTTATGCCGATTATTGTTGGTATTGGTATGATGTTTATGCAAATCTGCACCGGTATTAACACTATTATTTATTATACCGCCACCATTTTCCAAGCCGCAGGATTTACGGACACTTTAGGTGCGCTTTATGCCACCATTGGCGTCGGTGTTGTCAATTTTGCTATGACTTTTGTTGCCATATTCTTCACCGACAAAATCGGACGTAAACCTTTGCTCTATGCCGGCTTGCTTGGCGTCACCGTTAGCTTGTTTGTCTTAGGCGGTTCCTTCTACCTAACAGATATTTTAGGCGATAAATTAAAATGGGTTGCCGTCGGCAGCGTCGTCTTTTATATTGCTTGCTTTGCCTTCTCTTTAGGACCGATTGGTTGGATTATCGTTTCTGAAATTATGCCCTTAAAGATAAGAGGCTTGGCAATGAGTATCTGCACCATGGCCAACTTTGGCTTCAACTTCTTGGTTGCGCTCACCTTCCCTGTTTTGTTAGAACATATCGGTGAGGCTTATACTTTCTGGATTTTCGGTTTTGTCGGAATTTTCAGCCTTTGGTTCACGTTTTTCTATATTCCAGAAACCAAAGGACGCTCCCTCGAGCAAATTGAAAAGAATTGGGCGGAACGTCGTCCGGCTCGCAAATTCTAGCAAAAGAAAAAAGCTTCCCTAAATGGGAAGCTTTTTTTCACACAATTATAAACACGTTAAAATAAATATTGCCAATACGAGAAACAACCTATAGGATAAGTTTTGCAAGATAACTTCTTGCAAAAATTTTAACATTTTAGGAGACTTTAATATGAAAAATATCAAGTTAATGGCTTTAGCCGGTGCCGCAATGTTAAGTTTATCAGCCTGTGCATCGACCCACCAAGGCGTTGCCAGTGCTCCATTAGAGGCTCGCTTAAAAAGCTTCCAAATTGCCAATGTAAAACCAGGTGAAAAAGTAACAGCAGAATCTAATGCTAAAGTAATTTTAGGCTTTATTACTTTAAGTGACGACAACAAATATGCCGATGGCGTAAACTATGCAGGAGAAAGCGGAATTCCCGGTATGAGTATGTTTGATTCAACGTCAAAAGTAAAATCTGCCGCTGCTTACAAAGCCGTTCAACAATCCAATGCAGACGTATTATTGGCTCCTGTATATGAAACCGAAGTTAATGACTATTTCCTCTGGAAAGATGTCAAAGCCACCGTTAAGGCTTACTCTGGTAAAATTATCGGTTTCAAAAACAAATAATTTCCTATAAAAAAATACCTCTGTTGCAAAACAGAGGTATTTTTTTGTACTTTTCTTACCAATTTTGTTTTGATAGATAAAGCTTAAGCTCCGGCTGAGAAAGCTGTTCTTTCAATACAAAGTTGGGCATTGCACACCAAGGTTGGCACAGTTTGAAGTCTTTATCGAACTCAATCATCAACAATCTATCGACTTTTCTACCAGAAAACAAAGACGTATTAGTTGCCCAATAATCATTTAACATTGTCTTATCGTCGCTGTATCTTCTTGCAACATTACTGACCCAAAAAGTCAAATAGGTTACTAATTGCTCATCGACATTTGGCAAAGCAAAAGATTGAATAATTGTTTTCTGAAAATTCTCACACAAAGAAGTCGGCCAAAGGAGCACACTCATAGCCTCATATCTAAACTGTTCAACAAAATGCATCAAATCAGCAAACAAAGAACACCTGCGTTGATATAAATCATCATCCCACTTGCCTAAAGTTTTGACTTTGTCAAACAAAGCACCGACATAAGCCCGCAAGAGAACATCCTTAAAGGCAAAAATTTCCGCCTCTACATTTTCTTTTTTCGGATAACTTGGAAGACACAGCAAAAATTTTTCTTCCAAAAGCTGATTTTTCTGTTTTTCTTTCTCTAAAAGTGATTTAAGACCTTCAGGGTAATTTTCTGCTGTCTTCTCACAGAGTAAAACACCATCCAAAAAAACCTTCACGACATAAGCCCCCATCATATGAAGCTCAATTTCAGACTTACTCCGCCCAAAAAAGTTTTTCTTGATAAGAGAGGCAATGTCTTTATCACACCCTCTGATTTTAACAGAATTTCCAAATAAAAAACCACCTTGACCTAAGAAGACTTCTTGATAGTTATCTTTGCGTTCAACACGCAATACCTTGGTTTTGTGAATAATAGTTTCCATAAATAAAAGTTTTAAGTGATACAATAATAAAATATTGCCTCACATCATATAAGAAATAGACTTTAATGCAAGTTTTTTTTGCACTTCGAGCTTTCTTACAACAACAAACCAAAATCTCCAAGTTAAATAAAAAAATTTTACATACAATGTTCTCTATAAATAAGATCTAGATGACAAATTCAATACCCTAAACAAACACTATAAGCTATCGTAAAACATAAAAGTAAAATATACCATAACTGAAGTTAATAATTACAAACCAAAGCCTCAATAACAGAATTACGATTACTTTCTTTTGCGCCGACATGGTAAAAATGTTCTTTTATTTCAACTCTAAATTTTCTCCAAAATTTCTCAATATAAATATTTTCTCTATATTTATTATGGTGCCAAGTGGATAAAATGAATTTTGCTGGAGTATGTGAGAGTAAAACAAACAAATTTTCTTCATCATTTTGTGTCCAGTCATTAAAATAATCAGAATATCTATCTATATATGGAGGATCACAATATATCAAATCATGTTGGTTTGCCATAGATATAGTTTCAGCAAATGATTGATGAATAAATTGATAATCATATAATTCAAGTAATTTACTTACATTTTTAATCTGATTGGATATCTTAGTTATATATGATTTAGATAATCTATTATTTTTTTTACAAAAGGGTACATTAAATTCCCCTTTACTATTAAACCGCATGATACCATTAAAGCAACAACGATTTAAGAAAATAAAATCAAAAGAATTAGGACTTATATTGAAACGTTTTCGAACTTCTTTATAATAATCATCTCCATTTTCTAATAATTTAATACTTTCATCTCTCAAAAAATCTTTAATATTATCACTTGTAATATATTTTTCTTTGATATCATTGTAAAAACGTATGATATGAGGATTAGTGTCACTAAAAACAGCTTTTTTGGGTTGAATATTAAAACCGACTACCCCTGACCCCATAAAAGGTTCATACCATATACCATTATAAGCAGCAACATTACTTTCTATCCATTCAACAAGTTTAGTTTTTATTCCTTGACATTTAATAGGAGGAACCATTATAGTCATTTTATTCTCCTGTATGTCAAAAAGTCAGACAATTTTGTAATCTTCTTTGTCTTTCCATCTTTGTCTTGAATGGTAATTTTTCCATAGTTCATCCAGTAATCATCAAATATTTCTTCACCATATTGACTAAAAATACCCATGCCTTGCTTCAAATCTGAAATTTTTGTTATACTTCCAATATTAGCTGTGTTTCCACTGCCACTTATATCGCTTGCAATTTTCCACTTTTCAACAAAAAAGAAATCAAGGTCTTTTATTACAGAAACAATATTATTTAATTCTGTAATAGGATAGGTTTTAGTCTCATCAATATTTGTACTGGATACTCTTGAATAGATAATACCTAAGCAAAAATGCGCTTTATAATTATTATATGGATATTGAATATTCTTTTTAGAACTTCGATTAATAAAATATTCACCATGAGAACCAAGTGTAAAACCATTACAATATCCATCTTTTTTTTCTTTTCGATACGTTGATTTAAAATCAACTGCAAATTTAATATTATTATCCTTTCTATTTATAAAAGTAATATCTGGATAATAATTTTGACATTCAGGAAGCTCAATATCATAATCTATACGGTCTGCAAACTTTAATATTTCTGGAAAAATATGTATTTCCAGTATTTTTGATATAATTTTTGTATCACTTGATATCGAATAAATATTTTCATGAATATCAATAAATCCCTTTATTGACCAATTACTTGCTGCATCTGATACATAACTCTTTAGTGAAATTAAAAAATCATTAAATTCAAGTTCAAACTTTTCTTTATCACTAATCATATTACCCTCAAATTTTAAATTTCAGTTTACTATATATAGTATAATTATAAAGAAAACGTTACCAATAAATGCATATTACTCTGATATTTACAAAATAGTGTTTTACAATATTATATTTCACAAAATCTCTTTTAGATATTATTTCTTCCATTATGAAATTTAATCATGTTTCTTTTATTTTAAGATGATCTAACAGCCTGCTATTTGATACAAATAGTATACAAAAAAGCCCGACTTTCATCGGGCTCAATATGAATTGGCGGAGAGAGACGCTAAGTAAAATTGCCCTTAAACGGCAATTTTATCTGTAAGTCCAATGATATCTCAGGTTTATTCAATCGCGACAGCGATGCAAATAAACCCTAGATGAATTGAAAGCTCTGCCCCATGAAGGCGAGCTTGCGAAGCCTGAATGGTATCTCCGCCACAAAAAAAGCACCCTAAAAACCGGGTGCTTTTTTAATGGCGGAGAGGCAGAGATTCGAACTCTGGGAGGGGTCGCCCCCTCGACGGTTTTCAAGACCGCTGCATTAAACCACTCTGCCACCTCTCCATAAATATCTATATCCAAGACTTATTCACAAAACCGTCTTATAAAACTTCGTTTTATCGACGATTTGCGGCTCATCGCGGGTGGCACCGCTCTTCGCCAATCTTGCTTTGCGCGATTCCAAGACCGCTGCATTAAACCACTCTGCCACCTCTCCATCGGTGTTTGTGATTTACGAAAGACTTTTTACTCAAATTCAAATAAAACGTCAAGCACTTTTTTTAATTATGTTACTTATTTTTAACACGCTTGCTGATAAATTTATTGCCTTTTATCACATATCGCCAAGGTTTGTCACGATACTCTTCGGCATAGTCGATTCCAATTCTGGGAGTTGTTTGCCAGACCACATCTTCTTTTCGAGGTAAAATCCAAATTTCATCTCCCCGCAAATCAACACCGTTATGCTCACGAGTAATTCCTAACGCCTGACATAATTTTCCGGGACCTGTGGTTAAATTTTCTATTTTGTCACATTTGCGGCGTTGTTTCATCACTTCCACACCGCTCACCGGCTCCAAACTTCTGATAAGGATAGCGTTTGCCTGCCCCTTCTCACTTACCACCACATTAAATTGATGATGCATTCCATACACAAAAAACACATAAGCCACACCGCCTTCTTCAAACATCACGGCATTTCTTTTGGTTTTCTTATTCAAATAAGCATGGCAGGCTTTATCTTCCGCCCCGATATAAACTTCTAATTCGGTGATTTTTCCGGCAACAAACTGCCCTCCCACATTGGAACACAAATAAGCTCCGAGCAAAACTTTTTCAGCCACTTCAAACGGTGGCCTTAAAAAATCTTCCTTTTTTAGTCTGGCGCTAAAATCAACCATTATCTGTCAAACAATTTTTCAATATCTTTGATTTTGAGTTCAACGTAAGTCGGGCGTCCGTGGTTACATTGCCCGGAGTGCTCTGTTTTCTCCATATCTCGGAGTAAACGGTTCATCTCTTCAATATTCATTGGCCGCCCTGCCCGCACCGAACCATGGCAAGCAATCGTTGCGCATACCAAATGCAATTTTTGCGTCAAAGAAAAACTTTTACCCCATTCAGCCATTTCTTGTGCCAAATCTTGAATTAACTTTTTCACATCAGCTTTGGCAATAAGGGCTGGAATTTCGCGTACAATTACCGCGGTTGAGCCAAATTCTTCTACCACCAGACCAAGTTTTTCCAAATCTTGAGCATTTTCCAAAATTCTTGTTTTTTCACTTATTGATAAATCAACCACTTCGGGAATCAACAACATCTGGCGTGCAACTTTTTCCTCACTGGCCAGAGCTTGCTTCATTTTTTCCATCACAATTCGCTCATGCGCCGCATGTTGATCCACCAAAATAATGCTGTCTTCAGTCTGCGAGATAATAAAAGTATTATGGAATTGCGCTTTTGCCAAGCCCAAAGGTCCGGGCGCCTCGCTCATCGAGGCCGGAATAACTTCATGCGGTTGGTCCACTTTAACGGAATATACACGTTCCAACTCCGGCAAAGCCGCTTGCCGGCTTCGTCCTCCACCCGCATAAGGATTTCCTTGCCAGAAAGGCCGGCTCATCGGTTCATGCTCACAAGCCATTTCCTCACACTGATTAGCCTCATAATTATTTTGCGGTTGAGCATCAAAATCCGGAATATGGTCAGCAATCAAATTTTCCAAATTCAAGGTATTAGCGGTTTGTTTATCCCCTTGAGCCAATGCACTCCGAATAGCACTAACCAAAAGTCCTCTGACCAAAGCATTGTCATAAAAGCGCACTTCCGCCTTTGCCGGATGAACATTTACATCCACAAACATCGGATCAACATCAAAAAACAAAGCGCACATCGGATAACGGTTCGAGGCCAAAACATCTTGATAAGCACCCTTAATTGCGCCCAACAACAGTTTATCTCGAACCGGACGATTATTCACAAACAAATATTGCGACAAAGAATTGGCCTTATTGAGCGTCGGCAAGCTGACATAACCGCTGATTTTTACTTTTTCTCTCTCCGCATTAATCAGCAAAGAATTATCCCCGAACTGCCGTCCCATCACATCTGACAAACGAAGCAATCTGGCATCAAACAATTCTCCCTGACAAGCATTCAAGCTGACTTTTTTCTTATTATCTTCCGTCAAATAAAACGAAATATGCGGATTAGCCAAAGCAATTCTGTTAAGAATATCAACGCATTGCGCTGTTTCCGAAGCCGAAGACTTTAAGAATTTTAATCGAGCCGGCGTGGCATAAAACAAATCTCTGACTTCAATTCTTGTACCTTTAGTTAACGCCGCCGGCATCACCTCAGATTTTACACCGCCGTTCACCTCAATTTTCCAGGCACTGTCTTCATCTTTGGTGCGTGACACAATGCTTAATCTGGCCACGGAAGAAATTGAAGGTAATGCTTCACCTCGAAAGCCTAAGAAGTTGATATGAAACAAATTATCATCAGGCAGCTTAGAGGTTGCATGGCGTTCGACCGCCAAGCTGAGCTCATCTTTGCTCATGCCTTTACCGTTATCGGTAATCACAATCAAACTTTTACCGCCGTCAACCAAATTAACCTCAATTGAAGTTGCTCCGGCATCAATCGAGTTTTCAACCAACTCTTTGACCACCGACGCCGGCCGTTCAACCACTTCTCCCGCGGCAATTTGGTTAACCAGATTAGACGGTAAAATTCGAATAGGCATACACAAACAACCTTTATTTTCTTAGTTTTTTAATTGTATCTATCAAATGAGCCGTAGAACAATCATGCATCAAACCTTCTGCATTTCCCTGTAACTCAGGCAAAATATTCAAAGCCATTTGTTTTCCGAGTTCAACCCCCATCTGATCAAATGAATTAATATTCCAAATCACACCTTGAACAAATACCTTATGTTCATACATGGCAACCAGCATACCCAAGGTATAAGGATCAACTTTTTTAACCACAATTGTATTAGATGGGCGGTTACCGCTAAAACTCTTATAATATTTCAACTCTTTAACTTCTTCCTTGGATTTTCCGGCTTTTGTCAGCTCTTGAGCAGCCTCTTTAACGGTTTTGCCTTTCATCAAAGCCTCGCCCTGAGCCAGCACATTGGCCACCAAAATCTCATGATGGTCGCCGATTTCATTATGTGAGATTGCCGGAATAATAAAATCAATCGGCACAATATCCGTTCCTTGGTGAATCAGCTGGAAGAAAGAGTGCTGAACGTTTGTTCCCGCACCGCCAAACAAAACCGGACCAGTTGAATAATTAACTACTTCACCGTCTTTGGTCACAAATTTACCGTTACTCTCCATATCAAGCTGTTGCAAATATGCCGGTAAATATTGCAAATATTGGTCATAAGGAATAACGCCGTATCTTTTAATACCAAAGAAATTGTTATACCAAATACCAATCAACGCCAAAATCACCGGAATATTGTGCTCCAAATCGGTTTCGGCAAAATGCTTATCCATGGCATAAGCACCATCAAGCATTTTTTCAAAATTATCCATGCCCACCATCAAAGCCAAAGACAAACCGATAGCCGACCACATAGAATAGCGTCCGCCGACAAAATCCCAAAATTCAAACATATTCTCAGGATTAATGCCGAATTTGCTGACTTCTTTCGTGTTGGTAGAAACCGCAACAAAATGCTTTGCCACAGCATGTTCGCCCAAAGCATCTACCAACCATTTGCGGCAAGTTCTGGCATTGGTCATGGTTTCTATCGTGGTAAATGTCTTGGAAGACACAATAAACAACGTTTTTTCGGGATCAATATTATTCAAAATTTCTGCACAAGCCGTCCCATCAATATTGGAAATAAAGTAGCAGTGCATTCCCTTGGCCCAATATTTTTTCAAGGCCTCACAAGCCATCACCGGTCCCAAATCCGAACCGCCGATACCGATATTAACAATATTTGTAAGCTTTTTACCGGTATATCCCTTAAATTTTCCCAAACGAACAGCTTCACTAAAATCTCTCATCTTAGCAAAGACTTCGTTGATTTGCGGCATAACGTCTTTACCATCAACTTTAATCGGTTTATTGGCACGATTCCTGAGAGCAACATGCAAAACGGCGCGTTTTTCGGTGGTATTAATTTTATCACCTCTAAACATAGCCTTAATCATATCTTCCAAATGACAATCTTTTGCTAAACGAAACAAAAGCTGCATGGTATGCTCATTAATGCGATTTTTAGAATAATCCAGCATCAAATTTTCAAACTGAACTGTAAATTTTGAGGCACGTTCTTCATCATAATCAAACATATCGCGCATTTTCACATCTTTTATGTGCTTATAATGCTCGCCTAACTTTTTCCAAGCTTTAGTTTTGCTGACCAGCTTTGTCATTTTATTTCACTCCTTGAAGCTTTATTATTTTTCATTATTTCCTATTGTGATGAATCGGGGATTTTTTGCAAAATACTTTTTCGCTGCCATATTAACATCTTGAAGTTTAATATTACGTATATAATCATTACGTTTTTGCAAAAAATCGACACCTAAATTTTCTTTTTGCATGGCAACCAAAATCTCAGCCATATTAGTAATTGAGGCAAAACGCAAATTATACGAGGCAAGCAAATAATTAATCTCAGCCTCAAATTCTTGTTTTGAAACCCCATTATTGGCAATTTTTTGCCACTCTTGTTTTACGATTTCCTTCACTTTGGCAAAATTCTCAGGCGTTGCCGAGAATCCCCCGCCGACAAGAGGCGCCTTTTCCGCCACACTCAAATAAGTATAAACCCCATAAGTCAAGGCCTCTTTTTCTCGTGCCGCCAAAGACAAACGCGACGTCAAGCCCGAACCGCCCAATATATCATTTGCCACATACAAAGGATAAAAATCCTCACTTTGGCGTGTAACCCCCGGCACCACAAAAAACGCAATACTTTGCGGCAAATCTTTGGCAATATTGACATCATCTCCCGCAAAATCGACATCTGCCTTGCGAATAAAAGCCATTTTCCCGTTTTCGGGCAAAGCCCCAAAAACATCATCCAGCATTTTGCCGGCCTCAGCGGCTGAAATGTCTCCGGCCACACCCACAATCAAATTACTGCGTGTCAAATGGTCTTTAACATATTCTATTAAATCAACTCTTGAAATGCGGGCAATATCTTTAGCCTCGCCCAAAGGATTTTTACTATATGGATGCGTCCCAAACAGTTCTTTATTTGCCGTCAAAGACAACACGTTTTGAGGCTGTTCCTTTTGTATTTTCAGCCCCACAAGCATTTCTTGGCGCACTTGATTGATGTCTTCTTCATCAAACCGAGGGGTAAGCAACACATCTTTAAGCAAACCAAAGGCTCTTCTGCTTTGCGCTTTTGTAGTCAACAAAGCCCCGTTCATATCATCTCTTCCGGCGGCGAAACTGATATTTATGGCATATTTTTCCAATTCTTCCCGATAAGCCACGCGATTAAGCTTTTCGGTTCCGTCATCTAGGAGCGTAGCCGCCATTTGCGCCAAACCGTTCTTACCTTCCTCATTTCCGGCATATCCGGCATTTTTAAACACAAAATTGACCGCAATAATCGGATTAGTATCATCTTCAAACAAATAAGCCTTAATTTTGTACTTTGGCGAAATAATTTCTTCAACTTTCGTATCAAAAGTTTTTTCTTTCAAAACCGAATTTGCCACCAATCGGTCGGGATTAAAGCAAAAATACGTCTTATAACCAAAGTAAGCTCCGGCAACCAACAATGCTCCCAAGACAAAATATTTGAGTTTTCCTTGTTTTGAGCGGTTTTGATAATAACGTCTTTTAGGCATTATTTTCCCTCCTCTTGCGGCAACAACCACCCGGTTACGGAAGTTGCCTGCAAAATCTCTTTGGCCGCCGATAAAACTTCTTTTGCACTCACGGCTTCAATTTTTTCATCCAAACCATCAATATCTTTGGCATCAAAGCCAACAGAGGCCATCATTCCGACCAAATACGCCGCCTCACTCGGGTTGTCTTTCAAATAGACCAGTCCGGCTAACATTTTTTGCTTAACCAAATCAATTTTTTGCGCTGAGAGTTGCTTCAAGTCCTGTTGTATGGATAGCTTTAAGGCTTTTTCAAATTCAGTTTGAGTTATTCCTTCCACCGGAACCGCACTAATCACAAAAGTCCCGTAACTTCGATTTGCATAATCAAACGACACACTCACATCCAAAGCAATTTTTTGTTTCAACACCAAATCTTTGTACAGAGCCGAAGTTTCCCCCTCACCTAAATAATTCGCTAAAACGCTCAAAGCATAAATTTTGTTTGCATCCACATTAACCGAAGGTGCCAAAAACACTTGCATCAAACGTTTTGATTGCGCGGCCGGCAGTGTCATTTGTAAATTTGCCTCAAATTCGCGGGTCAAGAGAGGAAAATCTGCTTTTTTTCCAATATCTCTGTTTTTCACGCTACCATAATACTTATTTGCCAGTTTTTGCGCCGTATTCACATCAATATCACCCGCCAAAACCAAAATAGCATTATTCGGTGCATAACATTTTTTATAAAAAGCCTCAACATCATCTTGAGAAATAGTTTTAATTTCATCAGGGGAACCACTTACCGGCAAACCATAAGGATGTTCTTGCCACAACACCTTGCGCACACTCTCCCCAAAATAAGATAAGGGATTATTATCCACTACTTGTTTGCGCTCTTGAAAAACAATATTTTGTTCTTTTTCAAAAGCTTGCGGTGTTATCTTCAAGTTTTGCATACGGTCAGCTTCCAAATACATCGCCAACTCCAACCGGCTAATATCCAAAAACTGATGATAAGCCGTATAATCCAAACTGGTAAAAGCATTGCTTTCACCGCCGTTTTGGTTAATCACATCATTAAAAACGCCGTCTTTGACCTTTTTTGTACCGCGAAACATCAAATGTTCAAGCAAATGTGCCGTACCGCCTTTGCCCTTTGGCTCATCAACACTTCCGCACTTATACCAAACCATATGCTTAATAATCGGCGCTTTATGATTAGGAATCACCAATACCTGCAAACCGTTATCAAGCTCAAATTCCGATATACCGAAAAGTTTGGCTTGAACATTTGAGGCAAAACAAATAAGAACCAAGCCAATCGGCAGACAAATTTTTGCAAAACTAAACTTCAAGAAACACTCTTTCTTCAGTGAAAATTAACGCAATTTAGATAATAAGGCTTGCTCGCCTTCACTAAATTGAGCCGGTTGAGGGGCCACTTGAGAAACGTCCTGAGGGGCTGTTTCCTGACGAGCCGCAGTTACGGAGCTCACCGGACGCAAATCGAAATCAGGCGGCAAAGTCAAAGGAGCGCGGGTTGTAACCATAAATTCATCCGGAGCTGAATTTTCAATACCTAAAGATTTTTTCATATCCGAGCAAGCACTCAAAGCACCTACTCCGGCTAACAAAGCCGCCACAAACAACACTTTATTCATTTTCAATCCTTTCACTCAAATTACTTGCTATCAGCCGGTTTCACCCACAAACCATGGACGATAACAATGCAAGCTCCAATACAAATAAAACTATCTGCCACATTAAAGGCCGGCCAGTGATACTCTCCGAAACTAAAATCCAAAAAGTCAAACACGGCACCTAAACGCACTCTGTCAACCACATTTCCCAAAGCGCCGCCGATAATAAAGCCAAGCGAAAGTTGCACCAAAGGAGATGGTTCGGTTTTGAGCCAGCGTACCAAAAAGAAAATAATCACGAAAGCCACAAAAGACAAGACAATTACTCCGCTCAACCCCCAATTATTAAACATTGAAAAGCTGACCCCGGTGTTCCAAGCCCGAACCAAAGAAAAAAACGGCGTAAAGATAATCATGGCTTTTTCAGCCAACACATCGTTCATAATCCAATATTTGCTCGCTTGATCCAAAATAAAGACAACCAAAGCGGCACTTAATCCCAATAACAAGACACCAAACTCCTTTTGTTTAAGCGAAATCTATTGCCTACTATAGTGCTTAATTTAAAATATACCAAGCCAGAAATAAGAAATATACAGATATTTTAGAACAATAAGAGCTTAGCCAAGCCTAAAAAGACGAAATAACCGCCGGAATCCGTACAAGCAATCAAGAACACGCCTGACGAAATTGCCGGATCTGCCTTACATTTGTTCAAAATCAATGGGATAAGAATACCTGCCAAGCTTGCAAGCGTCAGGTTACACAGCATTGCCAAGGCAATTATCAAACAAATCGTATCATTATGGAACAAAAACCAAGTCACAAGAGCAATAAGACCGGCAAAGAGCATTCCGTTCATCAGCCCCACCAAAAATTCTTTCAAAATCATCCGCAAAGTATTTTGTGACGTAAGCTCTTTTGTGGCCAAGGCTCGTACCACCACCGCCAAGGTCTGGTTTCCGGTTGTTCCGCCCATGGAGGCAACGATTGGCATCAAAACCGCCAACACCGATAATTGTGCGATAATATCTTGAAAACCTTTAACCACGGACGAAGCTAAAATTGTGGCAAACAAATTGGTAACAAGCCAAACCGACCGCGACTTAAAAATACTAAACGGCGATTTATAAACATCACCTTCTTCGGCACCCGACAGCAACATAATATCTTCAGATGCTTCTTCGTGAACAATATCAACGATGCTATCCAAATTAATCACACCGATAAGCCGTCCGTTGGCATCAACCACTTCGGCAGATTTCCAACCATATTCGCGGAACATATGAGCCACTTCTTCTTGGTCGGTATCAACGCTTAACGGCACAATTTCACAATCCATAATATCGGAAAGTTTTTCACTGGCCTTGGCTCGCAAAAGTTTATCCAAGGTAATTTCACCGGTCGGATGCAATTTTTCATCGGTTAAGAAAACCGTATAAAATTCGTCGGGCAAATTTTCATCATCAAGCAAAAACTTCTTTGCTTCTTTCACGGTCCAGTCATCAGGCATGCTGACGAATTGGCGCTCCATAATACGTCCGGCGGAATCTTCCGGATAGCTTAAAGACGATTGGACTTGGACTTTGAGTTCGGGCGAGAGTTGACGAATAATATTTTTTTGTTCGTCATCATCCATATGTTCCAAAATTTCAACGGCGTCATCAGAGTCCAACTCATTAACGATATGAACGATTTGTTTTTCATCCATACTGTCAATAATTTGCTCTTGAACAACGTCGTTTAATTCAGGAAATACTTCAGGATTAAGGCGGTTACCTAAGACCTCAACCAACTTTTGCCGGTCATGAATGCTCAAACTTTCGAGCAAACTGGCAAGTTCATACTCATCTAACCCATCGGCAATTTTGCGTACATGAATATAATCTTCCTCATGCAATCCGATAAGGATAGAATTAATGATTTTCGGCCCGATACCTAAAAATTGTTCTTGATGAGATTTTTTGGGAAATTTTTGCTTTTTTTTGAGTTGAGAGCTTGGTCTATGTTTTTTCAAATTTTTTTTCATATTCCCCTCCCTCTTAATAAAAATAAACTATTGTTTATAACTGAAATCTCAATCGATTTGCACAATTCCCATATTATTTATAAAAAAATAAATCCTCTAACGGATTTTCAAAAATATTTTCTAATCAAATACCCCTTAAAACCTTCAAACTCATATTTTTTCAATTTTTTCCGAGGCACTTACTCATAACATTATTTTTGTATGGTGCGGCCGAGAAGACTTGAACTTCCATGAGCTTAGCTCATAACGACCTCAACGTTACGCGTCTACCAATTTCGCCACGGCCGCAATAACAAAAACAAGATTGATTTAAACTAACTAAAATAATTAATCAAGTATTTTTTGCATAATTTCACATTTTTTCACAAAAATACTCTAATGATAATGTAATAATGCCACTAATAAGGCTTAAACCGTCATCTGCATAATTTCTTTATAAGCTTTAATTGCGGTATCTCTAACCGCCACAACCGTTTCCAAAGCCATTTCGGCATTAGCCACAGCCAAAACCACATCTTGAATATCAGCTTTTCCGGCAATACCCTGCATAGAAAGATTTTCTGCCTTTTTGTTAATATCGACGGCATTGGTCAAAGCATTTTCCACCATAGCCTGAAAATCGGATTGCCCGGAAGAAACCTGTGTTTTTTCTTCCACCGGCATTTTAGCGCCGATACGGTTCAGAGCCTGTTGATAAGCATTTAGCGCACTAGAAATATTATTTGTCATTTAAATCCCCATTTATCACTTCAATAAATCTAATACTTTTGAATTCATATCTCTTGCAGTTTGCATCATATTCAAATTTGCATCATAACTGCGTTGAGCCTCTTTCATATCCATCATTTCAATCAACGGATTGACATTAGGCTGAGCCACATACCCTTGAGCGTTTGCCAACGGATTATTCGGCTCATATTTTAGTGGAAATTCGGATTCATCTTTCACCACTTTATCCACTTTCACCATTCTGGCGCCGGTTTCTTTATCAATATAGTCCTTAAAAGTGACCACCTGACGACGATACGGATCTTCGCCGGGACGAACCCCGACCGAGTCGGCATTAGCCATATTTTCAGAAATAACGCGTAACCTTTCGGCTTGCGCTTTCATCCCTGATACGGCAATATCTGCACTGACTGATAAATTTCCGGCCATATTCTATCCCTTACCCTTAGGCATTAATTTTTGTGTTTGCGGTTTGCAGCATGGTTTTATACTTGCCATAAATCGTCAACACGCGGTTATAGTCACTTTTGGTCTTGCTGGCTTCGTTCATTTGGTCTTCCAAAACCACGCCGTTGCCGTCAATCGTCAAAGCGGTATCTGACTTTGGTGTATAGAGTCGAAATCCGCCGTTACGACTGGGCAACCCGCTCAAATGCTTTTCGTTGGTGACCGTCATGGGCAACGAAGTCCGCAAAACATTAGCAAAACTTGGTTTTTCTAAATCCTGAGGAAGATAATGAGGCGTATTGGCATTGGCAATATTCGTTGCCAAAACCTTTTGACGCTCAGTCAAATAGGCCATTTCCGTATTAGCCATATTAAAAATAGAAAGATTATTCAAATCCATCTACATATCTCCCCTATATGCAACAGGTTACGTTCCCCAACATAACCGAACAGATGCAATCTTTGTGCCAAATTAAAAAACGTTGCAATTCCTAAAAAGGCATCTTACAATAAATAAAAACACTGCAAAGAGATTGCTCATGTCTGAAAGAGATAATAACAAAAGCTTTGATAAAAACAACGCCGAGGAAAGGTTATCCCCAGATTATGCGGTTGCCTTGGGCTATGACCCGAGCAAACACGATGCGCCGACGGTTTTGGCCAAAGGACAAGGCGAGATTGCGCAAAAAATAATTCAAATTGCCATTGATGAAGGCATAGAGATTCATCAAGATGCGGATTTGATACAAATTCTCAAAGCGGTGGATATTGATAGTGAAATTCCGATAGAAGCCTTTGCCGCGGTGGCCGAAATCATTTCCTATATCTATAAAGCCAACAACACCACCCTGCCCGATAATTAAAAAAAATCCCTCGTTTGGTGAAAAACGAGGGATTTTTATATAAACCGAAATATTATCGATAGAACAATCTACGGCACACATCAAACCGTGAAGCTTCCTTATATGGATAGAACTTTCCGCTCAGAATATCAAAGACCCTACACCCATCTTTGTCTTTGCACAAATACAGTCCCGGATGCAAGGCATGCAACTTCATCTTTTGCAAAATAGCATTCACATCATAATAATGCTCTTTCAATTCCTGCAACATTGTTGCATTGGGCAACTGCCATTGCGGAGAATTTGCATACTCTTTAACTTTTCTGCGGATAAACTCCTCGACTTCCACTTGCCAATAATTTTTAGCAGCCACATAACAGCTATCCAATTTTATAGCCTCCAATCGCATATTAGGACAAAAAAATTCCGATTCACTTAAAAATTTTTGCTGTTGTCCCTCAAGACTGTATACAACTTTCAGCGGGAGTTTTTCAGAAGGAATCAAATAAGGCAAAACATTTTTTACCTCTTCCGCATTCATATTCAGAGCAGCCAAAATTTCGGCCACTTCTTGTAACTTTACTTGTTTGTTCATATAACATCAGTTTTAATAAGTTAATAAATAAAAAATAATAAAATTTTGTCTAAGATTATACCTTAACAATCAAAAGTCAAGCTTAAAAAATTCCCTTCATCATAAAAAAATCCCTCGCCTTTTAAAGACAAGGGATTTGGTAAAGTTATAACTCAATCATAAAAAAATTTCTTATCTCCGGGCAAGGCTAGTTTCAAGCTTTCCCATTCCGAGAGGATAATGCAGAAAACTTGTAACACATCTTCCACCATAATCAGGTAGATAAGGTTATTATCTACACCCAAAACCCAACAAGGTTCCCCGGCCCAATAGGCCGCAACCGGCTGCAGATATGAGCTGATTTTCTTGCTTTCTTTGGGATGGCTCTGCAAAAATACTTTCCATATCTCAGCGGCCTTTTTGATACCCGTCCATTTTCTTGGCCTTGGATTTATCCACTCTCCGTCAATCAAACTCCAATAAGATTGAGACCTATCATCAAAGCAAACAGCTTCTTTCGGCAAGCGAGCAAAAAATAGTCCGCCCACTTCAACAAAGCCATTTTCAGGATGTGTCAGAGAAAAGAACCAAGTCTTTTTAGCTTTTCTGTCCCGACAAGCATAGCCCAGACCCAAATCTTTACCACCGTTAACGGCACGCAAATTCTGTTCCAGACCATTTTCGCCCATCTGAATTCGCCACCAAATTTGAGCAAATTCTTTCCCAAATACCTGTTTTTTAGTGATTTTATAACAAATATAGCCGTTTTTTTCATCCAACTCACAAAAGAGCTGACCGTAACAAGTAAGTTTACTTTCCGATTTTTGAACCCTCACAAAGCAAGGCAAAAAATGCGCTTGTTTTTTGGCTAAATTCCAAACCACGGAAAGTGTTTCCCCATCTTTTGTTTGATAGCGAAAAACCAAGACCAAGGGCTTATCATCTTTTGGCGTTCCCTTAAAATGATAACTTCCCCATGCCGTATCAACCAAATCGGATTTTTTCAATTCTTTTGAGAAAATATCTCTATTTGCCACCACCAAATCATTGAAATTAAAAATTTTTTCCATGATGAAATGAATTTTTAAAGGTTAATAAATGAAAAATAATAAAATTTTGTCTAAATGTTATACCAAAATCACCAAGAGTCAAGTCTAAAATTTTTCCAAAACACAAACAAAGAAGCCATCTGTCTGAGTTATTAAAGGATTTAGTTTAAGCCAAAAATCATTTTGTCCCGGATACCGGCAATCTAATTTTTCCTCCCAAAGGCGATGCATATTAATAGGACGCACATGACTATCATGTTTTGAGAGAAAAGAATTGATTATATTTTCATTTTCATCTTCCAAAATCGAGCAAGTAATATATACAATTCTTCCCCCGACTTTGGTATGATTATATGCAATTTCAAGGATTTCGCTTTGTGTCTTATTGAGTTCAATTAACTTTTCAGGCGTTAAGCGATATTTAGCATCGGGACTGCGCCGCCAAGTTCCCGTACCCGAACAAGGCGCATCCACCACAAACCGATCATAATCCTTCTCAACAAGCGTTTTCACAATTTCCAAATTAGTAACACCCAAGCGTTGCGCACGCTCTTTCACTGCCACCAAGCGTCCCCAATTAATATCATGGATGTGAATTTTGCCCTGATTATTCATCAAAAAAGCCATTGTCAAACTCTTACCGCCCGCTCCGCAACAATAATCAATCGTTTTGTGTTGCGGATTAACATCAGCCAAAATTGCCGCCAACTGCGAGGCTTCATCCTGAACTTCAACCTCACCTTCCTTGTAGGCAATACAATTATTGAGATTAACTCTCTCGCTGGAGCGGAGGCCAATCGGCGAATAAGGCGTCGGCGTAAACCACAATCCTTCGGCTTGGAGTTTTGCAGCCTCCACGGCGCGCGTGTTTTTATTAATACGCAAATCAGCCGTCGCCGGTTCATTAAGAGCTTTCAACAAATCCATATTTTTAATTTTTTGAAACAACCAATCCGGACATTCCGCTTCAACCGCAGCCGGATAAACTTCCTCATTTGGGTTTTGGAGCCAAATTTTTTCTTCCTTACTCAAAGGTGCAAGCGCATACTCCCCACAACAAATCACATCTAAATCTTCATCTCTCAGATAGGTGAGCAAAATTTTTCTTGAGTTCTCAGAGCCGGCATCAAAAGTCAACTTGCGGCGATTACGAATAATCTTCCACACCGTATCGCAAATAAATTTTCTATCTTTAGAGCCAATATATTTACGTTCTCTGACATAAGAATTAATAATATTATCTGCAGGTATGTTATCTTTAAAAATTTCCGTAATCAGTTCTAAAACAGCCTGATATTGCGCCCCTTTTTGCATAATTTTATTCTTTCCTCAATAATTACACACCCGAAACCACTAAATTTTTAACCAACAACGACGGCGCCGCACAAGCTGACTTTGACAAGTCCAAATCATTTCCGAGCATTTCAATATTTTGAAGCAAATCAAAAATATTTCCCGCAATGGTAAATTGATTAAGTGCGTAAGTAATTTTACCGTTTTCAACGGCAAAACCTTCAGCCCCCAAAGAAAACTCGCCCGAAGTCTCATTACATCCAACGCGCAATCCGTTTAAAATGTCAATATAAACACCGTTATGCAAATGCTGAAGCAACTCTTCTTTTGAGCTATTGCCGTTTTTGATATACAAGTTAAAAAATATCGGCCTTAAACCACCACTGCCGTTACCGGTCGTTTGGGTTTTGTGCTTATCAGCCAAGGCCATACCATACACAAATTTTTTTAACACCCCGTCTTTCACCAGTTCTTTGTAGCAGGTCGGCACACCTTCGTTATCAAAAGCAGCCGTTGCCCTACCACCCTCAAGCCAAGGATCATCAACAATCGTCACAATATCTGAGGCTACCTTTTCACCGATTTTGCCTTTTAGTTTTGTAACTCCGGCATCCAAATTAAAGCTTGAGAAAATATTGCGAAAGACCGCTAACAAATCACCTGCAACTTCATGGTTAAAAATCACATTACATTTTTGCGATTTACAATTTCTAGCATCAAGGCGAGATACCACCCGCGGAACAACTTTTTCAATTATTGTTTTTGGGTTAAAGTCCTCTTCTTTGTTAAAGCAAACGCCTTCACTATCGGTTTTAATCACCTCACCTTCTTTGGCACTCAAATAAATTGAGGCAAAAGCATATTTTTTTTCTTTCTCCAACTTCAGCCCCAAAGAATTGCGAATAAGCAACCGAGAGTATCCTTCTTTATAAGTTGTATGAATAACTTTATTAATGCGTTTATCTGCCTCATAAGCTGCTTTTTCCAAAGTTTTCAGATAACCGATTTTATCCAATTGCGCTAATTGCGGTAACGGCTTATAAGGTTTAACTTTATGATAATCGCCTTTTCCGTCATAAAGAAAAAACGTTTCATCCGTATCAATCGACAAAGCATTGCTCAAAGCCTCTTCAACGATGAGCGGAATTTTATTTTCATCCAAATCGGTTGTATCAAAGCGTCCTCTTTTGCCGTTTTGTACCACAATCAATGCCACGCTTTGCGAGGCGTTGTCACGCGCTTCACAAACTTTTTGTTCATAAACCTTCAAAACACGGTTATTTTCCTGAAAATAGCGAATTTCATAGCTCTCAATATTTTTGCTCTGACAAAAAGCCTCTAATTTTTGCAAATAGTTTTCAATCATGCCTTTTGCCCTCCGACAGTCATTTCTCTTACTTTCAAGGTAGGAACACCTTTTCCGACCGGCACCCAACCGGATACGGAACCGCATCTCCCCGGTCCGCTATATCCCAAATCATTACCGACCATCACAATATTTTGCAACAATTCCGCTCCTGTTCCGATGAGTTTAGCCCCTTTCAAAGGTGTGGTAAGCTTACCGTTTTCAATCAAATAAGCCCTTTTCATCGAAAAATTAAATTCTCCGCTTTGGGGCTGAACCGAACCCCCGCTAATTTGCGCCACATAAATACCATAATCTGTTGAAGCCAAAATTTCTTT
The DNA here is from genome assembly GCA_944393175.1 of uncultured Alphaproteobacteria bacterium. Lineage (GTDB taxonomy): Bacteria > Pseudomonadota > Alphaproteobacteria > RF32 > CAG-239 > Scatocola. Next base: position 72,459 of record CALXZH010000035.1, read on the forward strand.
GGGATTATCAGCCCCATTATCTACAAAGGTATTATTCATACGTGATGTTGGCACAAAGGTATAATCTTGGCGACGCGAACTTCCCGTCGGCTTCATCCCCATCTTGCGGCCATTAAATTTATCAATCAAATAGCCTTGCAAAATTCCGTTCTTAATCAACACATTACGTTGTGTCTTTTCACCCTCATCATCAATATTTGTCGAACCCCAAGCATTGGGCAAAGTGCCATCATCAATAAGCGTAACTTTCTCATTGGCAATTTGCTCACCCAAACGATTGGCAAATACCGAAGCATTTTTTGCCACACAGGTTGCCTCTAACGAATGCCCGCACGCCTCATGAATCAAAACACCGCCGACATGCGGGTCAAGCACCACCGGCATTTTGCCGATAGGACAATTTTGTGCCCCGAGCATTTCCACACAATTTTTGGCCAAGACTTCGGCTTTTTCTTCTGCTGTATTAATATCAAAAATCTCGCAACCGCACATTCCGCCGACATTCACACAATCCGAAAACTTTTCACTTCCTTTTTCGGCCACACCAACCAAACCGTAAAGGGCATAATTTCTATCATCTTCCACCAAACGCCCTTCACTGTTGGCAATCAAAATGTGGCGCTGTTTTTGTTGAAGACCAATATCCACACGCGAAATAAACGAGCTCGTTTGATAGATTTTATCCGATGCCTGACGCATAAAATCAATCAAATCCCCGTGCGTTTTGCTAAACAGGGCTTCTTTCACAAAATGTTTATTTTCCACATCTTGGCGCACCAAATTCACCGAAGAAATGAGCTTTTTGTCATTAAGTGCTAAAGAGGCTTTCTTTGCAGCATCCATCAGCCCTTGTTCGGATAAATCATTGGTATAAGCATAAGCCGTAAAATCGCCCTTAAACAAGCGTATGCCGGCACCGTTTTCCAAGTCCGATGAAATTGAGTGAACTTTGCCCGCCCCCATCGAAAAATTTAAATCTCTGCCTTGTTCCACAAACAATTCGGCAAAATCCGCACCGGTTTCACTGGCTTTAAGCAATACTCTTTCAATAACGGATTTTTCCATTTTTTCTCACAAACAAAATTGCAAAAGAACTAAGCTTGTTCTCTTCCCTTAAACCCTTCGGCCACCAAATATTCCTCAGGCGAACCTGAGCGACTGGCATCAGGTTTGCAGTGGCTGACTTTTTTGAAATTCTTTTTAATGTCGGCCAAAAGACCGGCCTCAGCACCACCCTTAAACACTTTGGCAATAAAAATTCCGCCCTCAGCCAACACATCTTTGGCAAAATCATAGGCAATTTCAACCAAGGCAATGGTGCGTAGATGATCGGTTTGTTGGTGTCCGGTTGTGTTTGCCGCCATATCGCTCATCACAATATCAGCCTCACCATCAAGCAGGGCTTTTAATTTATCGGCGGCATCGTCTTGTGTAAAATCTTGCTGAATAAGGGTTGCCCCTTCAATCGGCTGAGTTTCCAAAATATCAATTCCGACCACTTTGCCCAAACCCTTATTGCGCATTACCGCCACTTGCGTCCAACCACCCGGGGCGCAACCTAAGTCAACAATACGTTTTCCTTTGCCTAAAAATTTATATTTTTCATCTAATTGAATAAGTTTAAATGCCGCTCTCGAGCGATAGCCCAATCTCTTAGATTCGGCAACATAGGGGTCGTTTAATTGTCTTGCCAACCATTTGTTGGAAGATTTATCCCGATATTTTGAAGTCTTAACTTTAACGCTGAGCTGATGTCTGCCGCGCACCTCTTTGGCGGATTTTGTTAATTTACCCATTTATGTTCTCCTCCGTCAATTCGGCAATAATTCCGTCTTTGGCACTTTTGAGCGAGGCAATAAGCTCACCAATCTCTAAAGCATCATAAATCGTTTTGAAAATAATCGCTGCCGCCACAAACACCGATGCTCTTTTTTGCCCGATATAAGGCGATTGCGCTCTCTCCTCGCGATTCATTTTATAAATTTGAGCAATAACCTTATCCATATCCTCACGATTTAAGACTTGTCCGTCTTCATTTTCGCGCACATATTCACCCCGATTGTGAATCCAGGCCGACAAGCGCAAAGGCGAACTGGATGTAGCAACAAAACAGCATTTGTCTTTATAGGCAAGGTAGTTAGATTTTTTAATAAAATCATCGCAATAGGCTTTAACGGCCGTTTTTAATTCAAGAGCCTTTGCGGGCACATATTCTTCTTCCAATCCAAAGGCTTCGGACGCATTTCTTGCCCCCCAAGGAATAGAAATCGTATAAAGAATTTTTTGTGCTTTATCATTGGTTGCCAGCGTAATTTCGGTAGAACCGCCGCCCAAATCATAGACCACCACATAAGGGGCTTTTCCCAAAGAATTTATAATGGCACCTTTAAGGTTGAGTCTGGCTTCTTCCACCCCGTCAATCACCTCAAGTCGAATGCCGCATTTTTCTTCAACATTTTTCACAAATTCCGCACCGTTAGCAGCCATCCGACAAGCTGCTGTTGCAATGGCTCTCACCTTAACGCAATTATATTCTTTAATTTTTTGCGCAAAATTTTGCAAAGCATCATAGCCTCGTTCCATTGCTTGTTCGGTAAAGCACATATTGGCATACATTTTTTCGCCCAAGCGCACATTTTGCGTATCGGAATATACCGGTGTTTGGTTTTCATCGGCAATCAACAAGCGACAAGAGTTTGTCCCCAAGTCGATGGCTGCAAAATTTTTATCGGTCATTGGCAACGGCTCCGTTTTGGTTAATCAAAGATTGCTGTTCGGTTTTCTTTTTAGTATTCCAGTTTTTACCGCGATTATACGGGTGTCGGCTATGTTTCTTTTTATGATGCGGATTAACCGGATGATATTCTTGTGCATGCATCATATCAAGCAAGATTCCTTCACGAATACCTCTATCAGCCACGGTAATTTCCTCAATCGGCCAAAAAGTGCACAACGCCTCTATTATTGCACATCCGGCCATGGTCAAATCAGCCTTTTGCGCGCCGATACAAGGGTGTTTTTTGCGACCCTCATCGCCTAAACGTTTAATTTTACTGATTGTTCTGTCAATATCCTGACGCGAGATCGAAATACCGTCCACGGCCGAACGATTATAGCGAGAAAGATTCAAATGCACGGCGCCCAAAACCGTAACTGTTCCGGAAGTCCCGATAACTTGAATTTCTTGATTACGAATTGCCTCACTGATATGATACTTATCTTCAAATTCTTGCAAAATTTTATGCGTCCGCTCAATAATGGTATCATAAGCGAGCTGTGTCATATCTTGCTCCGGAAAAGCTTCCGAAATAGTCACCACGCCATATGGCAAAGAGACAAAACCTTCAATAAAAGTTTTGCCCGAATTGGTAACTCTGGCCAAAGAAATTTCGGTCGAACCGCCGCCAATATCAAACACCAGTGTTCGTTTAATATTCCTGCTCAACAGAGGAATACAACCCACAACTGCCAAACGAGATTCCTCTTTTGAGGAAATGATTTCCAAATTAAGGCCGGTTTCGCGTTTAACCAACTCTAAGAATTCGGGACAATTTTTCGCTCTTCTGCAAGCAGCCGTAGCCACAAACCGCGAGCGATAAATGGGAGCATATTCATTAATCACGCCGGCACAAACTTTCAAAGCTGCGACTGTGCGTTTGATAGCCACGCGTGAGAGTTCGTTGTCTTGAATAATTCCCTCACCTAAGCGTGTGATTTTAGAAAAAGTTTCCACCACGCGAAAAGCCGTAGGCGTAGGTGTTGCAATCACCAAGCGACAAGAGTTTGTCCCCAAGTCGATGGCGGCAAAAATTTTTTGCCCTTGAGGATTGGTATTAGCGGGACCTTTTGTTTTATTTTTATAGTTCTTGCGGTACCATTTTTGCATTTTCTTACTATTTCTGCTAAAATTCTCTAAATTGAATTAGTTATAACCCAATTTTAAACTTGCGACAAGATTTTTTTAGTCATTTTTCTGATTTTTCCAAAAGAAAAAGCCTGTTTTAGGGGAATCAGGCTTTTCTTTTTCTTTAGAGAACTTTTTTATTCAGGATAAAGTTCGGCTCGCACGATTTTCCGAAGTTCATCAATACAGACCAAGCCTTTTTTCTTATCCTTATAATACCAATAAACCCAACCGTTGCAAGCCGGAGCATGCTGAGCAGCAGCGCCTACCTGATGGATAGAACCTTCCATAATCTCACTTTTTATGGTTCCGTCAGAGCGAACGGCCGCACAATGTGTTTGAGTTGCATCGTATAAAATATCGCCCGGAGAAAGCAAACCTCTCTCCACCACAGCTCCGAAAGGCACTCTTGGTTGGCGTTTTTTGGTGCTGAATTCCAAGCATAAATCATTATCGACACGAGTTACGCTATCGATGCGTTCCTGAGCGCCTTTAACATATGTTTTGTCTTTTTCAATACCGATAAAATTGCGTCCCAACTTTTTGGCAACGGCACCGGTTGTACCTGTTCCAAAGAACGGATCCAAGACCACATCACCGACATTAGAAGATGCCATAATCACACGATACAATAAGGCCTCAGGCTTTTGGGTCGGATGCAATTTATTACCATCTTTGCCTTTTAAGCGTTCCTTTCCGGTGCAAAGAGCGATCTGCCAATCGCTCCGCATTTGCGTATCATCATTAAGGGCTTTCATAGCCTCATAATTAAAGGTATATTTTGACTTAGGATTTTTAACCGCCCAAATTAAAGTTTCATGAGCATTGGTAAAACGTGTTCCCTTAAAGTTCGGCATTGGGTTGGTTTTGTTCCAAATAATATCGTTTAAAATCCAAAAGCCCAAATCTTGCAAAATATAGCCGACGCGAAAGATATTATGATACGAGCCGATCACCCAAATTGCACCGTCATCTTTCAAAACGCGACGAGCCGCACTCATCCATTTACGAGTATAGTCATCATAGGCACTCAAGGATTCAAAGCTGTCCCATTCTTCATACACACCTGAAACATTTGTATTATCCGGACGGGTCAAGGCATCGCCTAATTGGAGATTATACGGAGGATCGGCAAAAATCAAATCGACTGAGTTTTCTTCCATTTGATTCATAATTTTAATGCAGTCATCATTAATGATTGTATTAAGAATTTTCTTATTTTGGATACTGCTCATTTAGCTTCAACCACTTTTCTAAGGTTTGTTTCTCAATGAGCCCAGTATGGACGAGAGATAGTTATAAATTTATTAACAAGCACAAAAAAACTTTTCTCTCAGACTCCAAAAGAATCCAGCTCTTTGAAAAGCTGATATTTTTTTTGCAAAATTATTTTTTTGAAATAAATTCTTGTATGGGTTTATAAGACAAACGATGTTCCGGCGTAATACCGTATTTTTTTATGCCTTCAATATGAGCCTTAGTGCCATATCCGGCATTTTTTTCAAAGGCATAATAAGGATATTTTTTTGCCAATTCCTGCATCTCATGGTCACGATAAACTTTCGCCACGATTGAGGCCGCGGCAATAGAATAAGATTTTGCATCGCCTTTAACCACGGTTTGGGTAGCACAGTTAAAATTCCGAGGCTTTTGGTTACCGTCTACCAAAGCCAAATCGGGGACAATGCTAAGATTTGCGCGCGCCCGCTCCATTGCCAAAAAAGTTGCATTGAGAATATTTTTTTCATCAATTTCTTGCCTACTGGCCTGTCCGATACCGATACTCACCTTTCCTAATTTTTCTTCTTCAAACAAAAGGTTATAGAGTTTTTCTCGTCTTTGAGCTGAAAGTTTTTTCGAGTCATTGAGATATTTTAAGAGTTCGGGGTGCAGATTCTTATCTTTAATCACGACCGCCCCGGCCACCACCGGTCCGGCCCAAGGCCCACGCCCGGCTTCATCGATTCCGCAAACAACGCCGTTATATTTATTTTCCAAGTCAAAATCAGGCAACTTATCTCTCCAAAAGCTTTAACAACTCCGTACGGCAACAATTCATAAAATCATATTCAAACGCATAACCCGCTGGTGTAAATTTTACATTTTTATCCATATACAGGTATTTTTCATAAGGAAAATCTCGCGCATAAATTTTGATGTTTTTATCACAATCGTCCAACACGCCGTTAAACACCGCCAATATTAACTTAAAATTTTTATTAGTACATTTATTTTTCAAAGTTTCATACAGGTTATTTACCAAGCCGGCATCAGCATTTCCCTGTATATGGCAGACGAACAAACAAGGCTTATCATCCCTCATAGCAGACTTTAGATTTTCTATTCTGTCCTTATAGCGCTTTTCCAAAAGTTGCCGATCATTTACTTTATCGTGAATAAATTTAATACCATACCGAGGATTAACCCAAAACTGATTTTGTTCATCAAAAACAACATTTTCAAAGTAACCGTTAAAGTCATTTTTTAAAAAATCCAAAATACTTTGCAATGGGTGAATGGACAAATCAAAAGGCATCGTCATTTCCCCTTCTGCCTTTCTGGGTTTAAGCTCCCAAAGATTAAGCGTCATACGTACAAAACAATTTGTTCCCAAAGATATGATATGAAATTTATCTCGAGGCAAATTGGCATTATATAAACACTCTTTTTTAAAATTGCGCAGACATTTGGCTTTTTGGGGCTCAAGCACCAAATCCAAAATTTCTTCAACTCTTTTTCTAGAACTTTTACGATAGTTTTTAAACGGAATAGGTAAAGTAACTAACCTTGAAATTGTCTTAGCAGTATTCATAAAGCACCCTTATCGATTACACACACGCAACCGATATATGTGCCATTCAGTAAATTAAAAGGGGAAGAATAAAAAAAACTACACTCTTGGTTTACAACCACAATAATCTTGCGAATAAAGATTAAGCTCTTTAATTAAATTTTGCCTTCTTTCTTGCATACCGCCTTTGCGCCCCTCAATTTCAAGATAAGGCACACCAGTTTCTGCAGAGGCTTTTTGCGCGGCCTGATTAACTTGAGCCAAATTTTTGTACCTTGAAACACCTAAAACCGAAGCCACGGCGCCATAGCCTTTTTCTTTGGCATATTCCATCACGCGTTTCAGACGCATATAAAAACAAATTGAGCAACGCTTGCCGCGTTCCGGTTCATTTTCCAAACCTTGTGTTAAGGCGCACCAACGCTCATTATCGTACTCAAGCTCAATAAACGGAATTTGATAGATTTGGCAAACACGCTTGTTTTCCTCACATCTTTTTTGATATTCAGCCAACGGACGAATATTAGGGTTGTAAAAAACCACTTCAGCCAAAGCCTTTTCTTTGGCTAATTTCTCAATCACCGCACAAGAGCACGGCGCACAACAAGATAGCAATAAAAACTTATCAGACATCAAATTTCTCCGTTTTGAGGTTAATATATGCCCAAACAATTAATTCCGCAAGCCTCAAAAACAAGCAAAATCTCCCTTCCCTCGCCCAATAAAATTGAACTAAATAATTTTGAGAATTAAGATTAAAGATATCAAGAAAAAATAAAATTAAATAATATTTTGCTTGCAAAAATAAAATCATTGGATGAAACTAGATAAAAGTTTACCCTTAAAAGGAGTGTAATATGGCACATAGAAGAGCATCAAAGGATAACGTTTCCTTTACTGGACTACCATCATCTTACCTACTTTTTGATGCTCCTTTTGATATGCACAGTTTTGATAAAGCCTTTGCCGTTTGCTCGGTAAAGGTTTTGTCGTATATAAGCCCAATTAACCAGGAATCACAATATGTTTTTTAAAAGTTACAATATATATGAAAATAAGCTAAGTGAAAAATTAAGTGATGATAATCCATATAAGAAGAAATTGATAGAGATGGAAACACCCTCTGAAAAGCATCCCATCTATACAGGATTAGTGTGGGGATTATTAATTTATAGTTGGATATTTTTTATTGTTCTGCTTTATAAACAAATTAATCTATCTGCTCTCTATAATCTAAAAATGGCGATATCTACCGGTAGTATAATTTTCGTTACTCTGAGTATCTGGATTTGTTATAAAAAAGATTATTTAGTAACAATTAATCCAATATATCGTCGCAATTCATATATCATATTTGTACTAGCCGTTATATTTTCCATTTTAATAGAAGCAGCCGATTCTGGAAGTGCAACAAAAACAGAGATTATTGAAACATTTTTTTTCTTTCATACAATTAATCCTAAATCATACATTGCTTTGGCTATTGTTGCTTTTATGGCGTTAGGAGTGGCAATCGGTTATTATTCTTGCCCCTACGAAATTTACAGAGGTTTTTATTCTGTACACCAAACTTATAAAGAATATAAAACAGAAAGAATTTTTATAAATAAGGGAATCAAATTTTTATTTTTATCCATTCTAGCTTTTTTTCCCTTGCTTTATGCCGCTTTTAATCCTGCGAAAGATAGCTTTGCCTCTCTTATGAAAAACGTATCCATTTTTGCAATATTTGGAACATTTCCTCTCTGCATATCAATTTTGATAGGAAAAAAATACGATAAATGTTTTGAACGAGCCACCAAACTGAGAAAGAATACTAAAGATGACTAACATTGCACAAGAAGATAAAAATACAATAGATAATTTTTTTGAAACCTTAAAGGATATGGCTATAACAGGAAGTGAGGTTACATTAAGTAAAATAGGGGATTGCGTTTCTAAAATGCCAATTGGAGACTTGCAAAATATGGGAAAATTAGTAAAAACATATGGTTACTATGGTGCATTTTTTGCAATACAAGAATCAATTGAGAATAAAGACTTAGGTCCTATAGGCAAATATGCTTTAGGTACAGGAATAGCAATATTATTGATACCTGCATCTTATGGTGTTTATGATAACGACGGTAATTGCATTGGACGCCATACCGGACATAATCTGGTTAGTTTGACTTCAAATATGAAATTCAAATATTAAAGGATGTATTATATGAACAAAAAAAAGATATTAGAGAATAATGAAAACCAAGTCTATACACTAACTCTAAAAAATGGAACTACAGTCGAATTAACAAAACAAGATGTTATAAATAATAATATTTCAAAATTAGAAAATGCTATTCCTGATTTAAAACTAACAAATAAAATAGCCAATAATAATTTATTAAAAAAAATAATTTCCGTATTGGAAAGTGGAGAACAATGCCAACACAAATATTACAAATATTTATGTTTTTTTATTTTATGCCATATTTGGTTAATACAAATTATAGCTTTAATAAATGGAGCTTCTGCAAAATATCCAATGTTTTTGATTTCTTTTTGGGCAACTTATACAATTTTAAGAGTTCAATTTAAACCATATTTTCACTATAATATATTGCACTCTCTTATAAAAAAAATAGACACACCATTTTTTTTATCTTCTATAACATTTTTTTTAATAATTTTATCAATAACGTATGAATTCATCATTCCAAACAGGCAGTGTTTAACATTTAATTGGAATGACATTGGAAAATTAATGTTTTTTTATAACATAAATACAATAACTTTTTATAAGTTCCTTATAATTTCTTGCTTGTATATCGCACTGCTTATGGCTCTATATGATATTTATATCATTTTTGAAAAATATCAATTAGAATTACTTTTGGGATTAGAAACTATAAGTATAAAAATTTTTAAATTTTTTTGCTTAAGCTGCCTATTATATTTCATTCCCAATATTCTTTCAGATAAACTTTGCAATATTAAAGATGGGGTATTCATTTGGACGTTTATACCAATATTACTTAATTATATTTTGTATGCATTCTTTATAAATGTATTTGTTAGCATTTTATTTTTAACTAAAAATTTTGTGCTAAAACATCATTAATATATAAGGAGGTTCTTATGACTACAACATTACAAATGCATTCTGTAGAAAAAATAATGAAGAAAACTATAAACTTTTTAATTTTTGTAATTATGTTGTTGAATGCCGCTTCTTTGCAGGCTCAAAATACCCCCTCTCAGATTAGCGATGAACAAGCTCATGAAATTGTTTTAACCGGAACTCCTGATGATGTTAAAAAACTTATTCAAAGTGGTTATGATGTGAATGGAGTTTATCTTTGTAATACCCTTTTAAATACAGCAATTAAAAGTATGGTTAAAGGACCTAATGCACAATTTCCTAATTACGCTATTGAAAAGGTCAAAATTTTAATAGAAGCAGATGCTGATGTTAATAAAGTTGGCTGTGAACAAGTTCTATCGCCTCTAGAATGGGCAGCAATTCTTCCTCTTCAATTTGTAGAAGCTGAACATGATGAAATTCAGGCTCTTGAAAGCTTAATAAAAACGGGGACTGATTATTGTAATTTGCCAAATATTATAGCTAAACCTTGTAAAGATATTACACCATCAGAATTAATATCTATCAAAAAATCTATACACAAAATTTATCTAGAAGCTAAGGAAAAGCATAATCCTTTGTTTCTAGATATGCTAAAGCTTCTAATTAATAATAAAGCTAATATCAATCAGATAGATTTTGCTGGGCAAACAGTGTTGCATAGAGCGGCACTAACTCCTAAAGGAGAAACTTTAGAACTAATGAAATATCTAATTTTAAAAGGGGCTGATGTTAATGCAAAAGATTCGAACGGAAATACCCCATTGTTTATAGCATACGCTGTAAACAATAATGATGCTGTTGATTTATTAATTGCTTCTGGAGCAGATGTTTCTATCAAAAATAATTTTGGAGTAACTTATAACCAGATTGTTGGAACAAGAAAAAGAGATATTTATCAGGGGGATGGAACCTTTAATACTGTAAATGATAATTTTAATTAAAAGAAACGGGGAAATTGAACTCACCTCCTATGAGCGCCCTCTCCCATCTAAAGAACTCAACACAACCGAAGTCTTATTTGCCTTTAACCAATAATTAAGCAAAACATTTTACAAATAGCTATCATTATTAAATAAATATATAGCCCCCTTCAAAATGTTGCAACGAAATCTGCTATTAGTAAATATTTACAAATTTTTCAACGGTTTAGAGCCACTGTCAGTTTTTATCATTATTTATTTTTACCAAATTACGGGCTCTTTTGCCACAGCTGTTGCCATCCGCTCTATAGAAACCATTACTTGCTCCCTCTCTGAAATTCCTGTCGGCCTAATTTCTGATAACATCGGACGCAAAAAAGTCTCTGTTATCACCGGACTATTAATGACATTATCAGCATTTTGCTGGGCCTTAGGTGGCAGTATTGACAGCACGGCAACACTTTTTATCGGCGGATTTTTTGCAGGCCTTGCTAATTCTTTTTATTCCGGCTCATTTGAAGCCCTGATATATGAAACCTGCACCAAACTCAAACGCAGGCAAGATTTTGCAGCCGTTATTTCCAATGCCGGCACCTGCAGATATTTAGCTCTCGCCTTAGGCACGATTATGGCACTTATTATTTATTCCCTATACGGCCTAACGGTTTTGGCTTGGTTTGCCGTTCTCCCCAGAATATGCGAAACCATCACCTCAATGTTTTTTGTTGAGCCTTTGGCTAACTCCCCCAAAGTCAGCTCACTGCAAATGTTAAAAAATTCAATCAAATGCTTTAAGGCCTCAAAAAAATTGCGCCAAATTTCTGCACTACAAGTTTTTGATGAAAGTTTATATTGGACCAACTTAGGCATCAACAGCTTATATTTTCAAACTCTTGTTCCGCTATGGGTGATTAATATTGCCACATTCATAAATCATATTCTATCCGCCTTAGGCTACGCCGCTTTCAAAAAATTCAGAAAACTGAATATGTTTAAAATTTTAACCTTTTCCAGCTGGATTGAGGCCGGATTTGGCATTATCACCATTATAGTTAATTCCGTCTTATCACCGTTCATCTGGGGATTAGCCAGCTTTTTCCAGTACTTCAAACGTCCGGCCAAAATCACCGTAATTCAGCACGAACTCAGCCCGCACCAACGCGCCACCATGGGCTCAATGATATCCTTGCTTAGCGGCATTAGCTCCGGTATTTGTATGTATTTGGTGGGTCTTATTGCGGATTATACATCCATCTATGTCGGCTTCAGTATTTTAATCTGCGGCAAAATCATCCTTGGATATTTTTATTCTGCCCTCACCCGCAAATATGCACATAAAAGATAAAATTTTTCAAATTTACATAGTTAAATTTGTGCTGACATCATACACTTTTTGCTGAACATAGTTTGCTTTTTGAGAAGCAATACTTCGCCTAAATCTGGTTTCAAATAATTTTTTACCCCCGATAAGCAATTTTTTATTAAACTGTTTATATGTCAAGCTATCACGTACCCGTCTCAGTTTCAGTAATTTATTCATCTCCGCAATGTCTGTCTGAAAAACTTTCTCAACATCAACATATTCCGCCAAGACTTCCGGATGTTCCCGCACATCCACGGGATTTGATTTACCATCACATCTTCCGTACAAAATTTGTGATAAATCCTTATATTCATATTTTTTTGTTTCAGGATTATAGACTCTGTAAGAGTAAATAATGGAGCGTTGTTTAAAATATTCTTCGTTATTTTGTTCTGTTTCTCGCAAATAAGGTAGTCTTTCTACATCTTCTTTAACAATTCTTCCAAAATCATCTGAATACCCAGCTAAAAAATCATTCCATTGAATATAATTAAAACTCATAAGTTTAGGATAATTAGTTAAAAACTTTACAATTTTATTCTTTTTTTCTGCATCTGTAATATCTTTTTTAGCATTAATATGCTTCAAAGTTTGCACAAGAGTTTTTGCATCCTCTCCAAACATACTAAAGTCATTATATTTTTCCTGTTCCAAATACTCATTTATTTGAGAAATTAATTCTTCAAAAGATGCACTTCGTTCATCATCAATACAACGATTAAACAAATTATTTACGCTTAAATTTTTAGAATCACTTTTATACTGACGACTTTCGATTAAAAAATTATTTTTGAAATGTTTAATCTCGTGCAAAATTGTCCGTTTCACTCTATTTTCTTTTTGCATAGCTCTTTCATATACTTGATATAACTTTTGTTCTTTCAGGCTTTTAGCGGCCAAAACTTTTTCCTTAGCATCCCAATACGTCAATTCTGGATCATTTTTTTCCAAAGCTCTGATAGCCTGTTCATTTTTTTGAGCTGCTAGATAATCGTCTTTATTTAAGGATATAATTTCATTCATAATTTGAATTTCATTATCACAAAATAAGCCCAGCGACGGAATATCAACATTTTTTCCCTGTTGATTTTTATATTCGACTTTTTGCGTTTTTTCATTAAATTCCGCATGATTATATATGTCTATACGACGAAAATGCAAACCTGCTTTTTTAGCAAAGTCAGAAATAAAGTCATCACTAATATGAGGAAAGCTGTTCAAAAGGACTTTATCTGCACTCACCTGAATATTTGGCAAAGGTTTATTAAGTTCGTTGATATAATTATCCTTATCAATATTCACCTGACGCGGAGGAATTTCGTGTGAAAGGACTTTTGTCGCCGCCACATCAAGTTCAGGATAGGCTGCTGCTGCCTCAAACACTTGTTTTAAGGTATAATTTTTATTTTTAAGGGTCTGATATGGCTTTAGCACAAACAATTCGCCATTATCACCGACAAATATATTCCCCTCGACATCATACTGCATAGTATCCTCTCTTGTTATAGTACATACTAGCACAAATTTAAAATATTGTAAATATTTGTCCAAAAGGGCATGTAAAAAACTTTTTTGTCAAAAAAAGAATAAGCCAAAGAGCCAAATATAAAAAAAGCCCTCACAAATGAGAGCTTTTTTTGGTGGGCCCAGATGGACTCGAACCAACGACCAGACCGTTATGAGCGGCCTGCTCTAACCAACTGAGCTATGGGCCCGTAATTATTACAGGCAAAAAACTATGACAAATTGTCTTTATAGTCAAGAGCTTTTTAACATACCAACAAGTTATGTAACGATTTCTTAAATTATATTTGGTATTGTGCCCATTAGGATTAATTTGGTAACAATAAAATGCAAAAGTCAAACAACTACCCCACATATTTTTGGAATGGGTTTACCACCCAATACGAATTTAGCGAATTTTCAAAACAAGCCAAATTAACGGTTTTGTATATCCATGGTCTTTCTTCCAACCCTTGGGGGCGTAAGCCTGAAGCGGTTAAAGAACTCTGCCGCACACTAGGCATAAATTTTTATCGATTTGAATTACTTGGCCATGGCATTGACAGTCTCAACTATGAAAGAACAGATTTTAATCTTTGGAAATCTCAAATTTTAGATATTATTGATACCAAAATAACCGGTAACTTTATCATTGTAGGCCATTGCATCGGCGGCTGGCTGGGATTAATGGCCGCTCAAGAACGCCCCCAGCGCCTCAAAGGATTAATTTGCACCTCGACTGCTCCGAACTTAACCGAGTTAATGGAAATGCAAATGTCGCCGCAACAACACGTCGAGTTAGAAACGAATGAAAAAGTCATCATCAAAATTGAGCGAATGGTTTTCACTTTCACCAAACAATTTATCAAAACCGGAATAGAAAACGCTATTCTTGACCAAGATATAATTCCCATCACCTGCCCTGTTCAAATTATACAAGGCTTGCAAGATACTTTTATTGATTGGAAAATTGTTTATAAAATTGCACAAAAAATACAAAGCCCGCAAGTCACCATAAAATTACTCAAAAACAGTAATCATCACTTGCAACACCCGTTGGATTTGGCAGAAATCAACAACTCGCTCAAGATGATAGTAAATAATCTTTAACTTGACAAAATCCATTTTCTCTCTACATTAAGCATAAAATTATATTATTAAATTTATTGCTTTATGAAGACTATTATTAACAAGCAACTGTATCACTTTGCAGGGCATTCCATCGGTTATGAATATTGTATATTCAACCAACAAAGCCCCTTTACGGTTATTTATGTACATGGACTACAATCCTCTCCATGGGGACGCAAAGAAGAGCTTATAAAATCGACTTGCCAAGACTTGGGGCTCAATTTTTTACGCTTTGAATTGCTGGGACACGGTGAGGATAAACAAAAGTTTCTCTTTTGTGATTTTAATATGTGGAAACAGCAACTCCAAACCATCATCAAGCGCTATGTTTCAAATAACATCATCATGGTAGGACATTGCGTCGGAGGCTGGCTTTCTCTTTGCATGGCAGAAGACAATCCTTCACGCATTAAAGCAGTTATTTGCTTGAGTGCTGCACCCGATTTGATAGAACAATTAATATTGCGTTCCACCCCGGAGCAGAGAAAATGCTTGGAAAACACGGGTTTTGTAGAAGCAAAAGTTGAAAAATATCACTATATTTTTTCACAAAACTTATGGACCAGTTTTTTGAGCAATAACTTACTCAATCAAGAAAAAATCCACATCAACTGTCCGGTATATCTCCTGCAAGGCCAAGATGACATTTTCATTGATTGGCAATCTGTCTTAAAAATTGCCGATAAACTTGAAACTTCTCAAGTAATAATGAAAATATTGAAAAAAAGTAACCATCATATGCAAGACAAAGCAGCTCTTACAGAATTAAAGCGCTCCTTGCAAGATGCTTACGCAGACATAAAAAAAGAGGCTTAAGCCTCTTTTTTTATTTTAAAAACAATTCAATACAAAACAAAGTTCACTTATTCATTTAAGCTTTCCAACACATTATGATTATGCGCAAAATCTTTGACCACAAAAGTCGTAACCGGAGCCTTGGAATATTTATCAAACAACAAGCCATGCCCCAAACACAAACCGACATTAATGTTAAATTCGGTTCCCATTTCATTGAGATAATCTGCCTGCGAAATAGGATCACAGCTGGCTCCTTTCATATCCGGACTAATCTCGGAGCCATCCAATCCGCTTTGTTTGCAGTTAATAGAGAAAACTTCAAACCCTTCATTTTGCAAAATTTCCACCAATTTAGCGGCATATTTTTGCATGGATAAACAGTTGGCAATACCGATTTTTTTGTAGTCCGATATTTTCATAAATTCAATTAATTCCAGCAAACGTGAACGTTTTGATTTTAACAAAGCCTGAAAGGCATTTTTCATTTCTTGCTTATCTTCAACCGAATAGCTTGTCATATTGATTCTCTCCGTTAATAATTTTGAGTATTGTAGCAAAGACAAAAATAAAAACAATCACAAAAAAAGAGGCAGATTTAATTTCTGCCTCCGATTTTTGTATATCTTCTCTATTGATCAAGGAAAGAACGCAACTTTCTTGAACGAGACGGATGTTTCAACTTACGCAACGCCTTTGCCTCAATCTGACGAATACGTTCACGCGTAACGTTAAATTGTTGTCCGACTTCTTCCAAAGTATGGTCTGTGTTCATACCAATACCGAAACGCATACGTAATACCCTCTCCTCTCTAGGTGTCAAGGAAGAAAGAATACGTGTGCAGGTTTCTTTCAAGTTAGAATGAATTGCGGAATCTAACGGCTGTAAAGCATTATCATCGGCAATAAAATCGCCCAAAGAGGAATCTTCTTCATCTCCGACCGGAGCTTCCAAAGAAACCGGCTCTTTAGCTATTTTCATAACCTTACGTACTTTTTCCAAAGGCATGGAGAGGCGCGCAGCCAATTCTTCAGGCACGGGCTCACGTCCCATTTCCGATAACATCTGACGAGAAGTTCTGACCAGTTTGTTGATTGTTTCAATCATATGTACCGGAATACGAATAGTGCGTGCTTGATCGGCAATCGAACGCGTAATGGCTTGACGTATCCACCAAGTTGCATAAGTCGAGAACTTATAACCGCGACGATATTCAAATTTATCAACTGCTTTCATCAAACCGATATTACCTTCTTGAATCAAATCCAAGAATTGCAAACCGCGATTGGTATATTTTTTGGCAATTGAAATAACCAAACGCAAGTTAGCCTCAATCATTTCCTTTTTAGCTCTGTCAGCCTCACGCTCACCTTTTTTGATTGTATCGACCATACGGCGATATTCTGTAATCGGCAAGCCGCATTCTTGAGCCATTTTGGCAACGGAATCTCTGAGTTCAACAATTTCGGCCCCATATTTTTCAACAAACATTTGCCAATGTTTATCTTTTTTATGAGAGATTTTTTCTAACCAATTCGGATCGAGCTCAGATTTTTGATAAGCCTCTAAGAAATCTTCACGTTTAATTTTGCAAGACAATGCATAGCGCAACAACTTACCTTCCAAACCCATCAAACGTTTGTTCAAATCATTAAGTTGTTCAACCAATTGTTCCACACGGGTTGCATTTAAGTGGATTGAGCTCATCAACTCAACCAATTCCTTCTTAACTTGCAAATATTTTTTCTCTACCGACGGAGCAACTGATTTTCCGGCAATAATTGCGGCCACGCGTTGGTTTTGAATTTTCTTCAAATCATCATAGTAGCTTGAGATTTTCGTCAAAATATCCAAGACCGGTTGCAATAAAGCTTCTTCCATTGCGGCAACCGAAGCAGAAACTCTGCCGCCGACGCCGTCTTCATCATCGTCATCGCCCTCTGAGGCGGCATCATCGTCACCGTCTTCAGATACGGAAGCATCTTCATCTTCGTCTTCAACATCATCTTCGACGGTATCTTCCAACTCAATATCATTGGCTAAATCATCATCAATATCGTCTAAATTATCTTTGGTTTCAATTTCTTCTGCAACTTTTTCCAAATCATCGACTGAGGTCTCATCTTCATCATAGACCATAGCTTCGGCATCATCGCCATACATCATTTCCAAATCGACAATATCTCTGAGTTGCATTTTGCCGTTAAGCAAATCATCGCGCCAATCTGCAATGGCTTTAATTGTCATTGGGCTTTCGCACAAGCCGTCAATCATTACGGTTTTTCCGGCCTCAATACGTTTGGCAATTGCGATTTCGCCTTCACGAGACAACAGCTCAACGGTTCCCATCTCTTTCAAATACATGCGAACCGGATCATCTGAGCGACCTAATTCACGCTCATCAAAATTTCCGCTTTCGTCATCATCATCATAATCTTCGTCATCGTCATTTTCTTGTTCAAAATTATCGACATCTGATTCAGAAATAATGCTGATTCCCATATCGGAAATTTCAGCCATAATATCTTCAATTTGTTCAGAGGATTCACGCTCGGACGGCAAAGCCTTATTCAGTTCTTCGACTGTAATATAGCCTCTTGCCTTACCTTTTTCAATCAGTCTTTTGACTGCACTTCCTAAAGAATCAATCAAAGGAGCGTCATTAGCGCTACCTTCGTAATAGTCTTGATTTTCATCGGTATCTGACATGTCAATTCCCATTAAACCGGATTAAAATTTAAAAATTTGCGGATTCAATAAAGAATCCTAATACTGCAGCTAGCAAACTTTTAATAATTTATGTACGATTTGTCAACACCTGCATTTGACAAAACGAGCGGCGCAAACGTCCCTTTTCCCGCAAAACCTTGCCTGACGGGAGTTTTATTAAATAACATTTTGTGTATTAAGTAGCGTTTCTTTTTCTTTTTTCAAGGATTCATATCGCAAATAAACATCTTCGGGGAGCGACTCGGAAACTTGCATAATTCTTAAACACTCTTTTATTTCGTTATCGAGCTGTTTAAGTTGTACTTCAATAATTTTTGTATCAATTTCTTCTCTAATTTTGTTAATATATGGATTTTGTTGGCGAAACATCTCCAACTCCCACAAAGCGGCCAACTCTTTTCCCAGCCCTTTTTCCTGCAGGGCTTTGCACACATCCTCACTGCTCAGTTCTGCATCTTCCCCATCGTGAGAAATCTCGAGCAAGGTATCAAAAAATTTACGCAATTTTTCATCCGGAATATCAAACATTCCCATTTTTTCTTCATATTCTGCAATCAAAGAAGGATAATAAACCATTGCCGCCAACACAAACTTAACCACCAACTCATCCAAACTGACTTTTGGACGCTCCACCCGTGCAGATTGAGCGGGTTGCGGCTTGCGTTCATCTCCGCGAACATAATGATTTGTTTTTTTTGCATAATTCTGATTTTTCCAAAAGCCGCGTCCGAGTTCGTTATAAATGTAGTTTTGCATTTCTTGGCTATAGTAGCCGCGCACTTTTTCATCTTGAATTTTGGCCAATTCTTCCATAACGTTTTTTTCGATTAAGGCTTTTTGTTCCGGCGTATCAAAGACGCGTCCTTCAACATTTTTGCGCCACAAGAGCTTAACCAAAGGAGTCGTATTTTTCAAATATTCGGCAAATGCGTCATGTCCGTGAGCTTTTAAGAATTCATCAGGATCCATTTTATCGGGCAAAAAGACATATTTGAGCGAATATCCTGCTTTTAAGATCGGCAAGCCACGGTCAATCGAGCGGATTGCCGCTCTGATACCGGCACCATCCCCGTCAAAACAAAGCGTTGGCTCCGGACAAACTTTCCAAGCCTCACCGATTTGGTCTTCGGTCAGGGCCGTACCAAGCGGAGCCACCGCATAGCCAAAGCCGTATTTATCCAAAGCAATCACGTCCATATAGCCTTCGCAAATAATAATATTGCGAGCGGCAAAAGCGCGGTCACGGGCATTATTCAAATTATACAACACCCGTCTTTTATTAAACAAAGGCGTTTCCGGAGAGTTGAGGTATTTGGGCTGTCCGTCGCCCATAATTCTGCCGCCGAAGGCAATCACACGACCGGCCTTATCCATAATCGGAATCATAACTCGGTCCCGAAAGAAATCATGCGGGCGGCGACTTTTGTCTTCCGGAATGGCAATTAAACCAAGTTCAGCCATATCATGTTCGGAAATACCTTTTGAGGCAAGCAAGGCTTTCAATCCGTTATTGTTCGGCGCATAACCCAAACGAAATTTGGTAATAATATCTTCTTCAAACCCGCGATGATGAAAATAATCCATTGCTCTTTGCCCCTCCGGCAAATGCAAAGATTTTTCAAAAAAGCGACAAGCCATTTCCATAATATCATAAAGAGAATTACGCTTAACGGCTTCTTCATGGCTTTCTTTAGAAATTTGCGGCACTTGCAAACCGGCCTTATCGGCTAATTTGCGAATAGCATCCATAAACGGAAGATTATTGGCTTCCATTTCAAATTTAATAATATCGCCATGTGCCCCGCAACCAAAGCAGTGATAAAACCCTTTGGCTTCGTTAACGGTAAAAGACGGTGTTTTTTCATTATGAAACGGACAACAGGCTTGATATTCGCGTCCTTTGCGAACCAATTTTACTTTTGATGAAACGACGTCCACAATTGAGATTTTGGCTCTCAGTTCATCGCAAAATTTCTGTAAATCAATACCTGCCATCACACACCGAAAATAAAAATATCATAACAAAAGTTCAAAAGTGCCTTTTGCCGAAGCCAGAGCACTTTTGAACTTTGCATCAAAATTAGCCGAGCAAGGTTTTAATCATGGAAGAGGCTTTTGCCATATCCAATTGACCGGCATATTTTGCTTTCAACTCGCCCATAACTTTGCCCATATCGCGCATAGAAGCGGCACCCGTAGCAGAAATAATTGATTTTAATACGGTTTCAATTTCGGCATCACTCATTTGTTTGGGCAAAAACTTTTCAATGACTTTAATTTCACCCATTTCTTTATCAGCCAAATCCTGACGATGTCCTTCAACATACATTTTAATAGAGTCATTGCGTTGTTTAATCATACCTTGCATCATTGAGAGCAATTCGGCATCACTGGCCTGAGCTTGGCCTTTACCTCTGGCCTCAACGTCTTTTTCTTTCATACCGGCAATAATCAAGCGAACGGCGCTAACGGTTGCCGTATCCTTATTGAGCATAGATTCTTTGAGAGTCTTTTGCAAATCTTCTCTTAACATTTTTTTCTCCTAACATGTTGCATTTGAGCCAAGGATAAACACATCGTCATAAAAATGCAAGTCCTTAAATCAAGCCCTCTTGTCATTTTTTATGAAATATACTACATTTAAGTCGCACTCATAAAGGAGAAAAAAAATGCCGCCGTTAATTCTAATATTACTAAGCCTCAGCCTTTTGACCACCCCGCTGCACGCCCAAGAAAAAGACGAGTCCCAAACAGATACGATTGCTTACAGCCAAGAGGAATATGAGCGCCAACGCCAAAAAGAGATTGAAGAAATGCAGCAAGCCTTAACCGCCATGAGCAAATTTATGGTCCAAACCATGAACAATATGACTGCAGCCATAAATAAATCACTTCCCGAAATTGCTAAAAGTTCGCAAGACCTCATTAAATCCATTCAACCGATTATCAAAGCCGCTGAAGAAAACGCCCTACAAGCTGAGCATTATAATTATCCCGAAATAAAGCCGCAAAATCCCTTTGCCGAAACTCAAGCTATCAAAGAACCAACTCAAGAAGAAACCGCACCAACCGCCACGACTTCCTCAAAGCCAAAAAAGATTCAGCTCTTTCCGGCACCTTCGCCTAATTATTGAGCTCTAGAAGTGCCAGCGCCAAGAAAACATACTTTCATCCACATCATATCCGTGATTGTCTTCAAAAGTATAGTTGAGTGCCAAAGACGAGTTAACCGTTACACTATAAGATAATTCAGCTTTATATTTGAGCTTGTCGCCAAATTGCGAAGTTGCCCAAATTTTTTCGGCATCGGCCAAAATCCGCCAATTACCGAAATCGCCATAGACACCGCCGTTGGCACCAATTCCTGCCCATTGGTTATGAGGCAAAAAGCCGCCATAAGATAAGTGATTATTCACAAATCCGAAAACCTTGATATTATCGGTCACGGCATAAGTCACGCCCCCGCCCACAACCAAATCGGCACTATAACCTTCTTCCTCAGTGTCAGGATTCATCACACGGTTAATTCCAAATTGAATATTATAAGAAAACGGAAAAAACATCACATCAACCGGAGCCAAAGAGCGAATACCGACAATATCAAAATTTTGCAAAACATATTTATCTTGGCTGTCATAATGCCTAAAACTAACGTTCAAAAAGTTAATTTCCGCCCCCGATAACAAACCAAAACTATTATCCGTCAGCGATGTATAAGCCGGACGATAAGCAATTTGCTGGAACCCCTCACCGTTTCTGACACCAATCCCTGTATCCAAACGCATGGAATCATGTGCCTCCAAAGGACTTTGTCCGGTTGTTAAGAGCTTAAACGTATCACGCACCTTATTACCGGCACGTTCTTTCAGAAGTTTAAAACTTTTTTTGCGATATTCTTTCAGTTCAATATCTTTGGCCACATATTGATATTGCACATATTGATAAGCCGCCTCAAACACCCCGGCTTTATCTGTTTCCGATAAATCATTAAGTTCATAAACATCAGACGTAATAATTTTTTCAAAAGCCTCTTTCTGCACGTCTGACATTTGCGCATACATATATTTTATTTTGTTTTGGCGCGAAGGTCGATAATTAACTCCTTTGACCAAACCTTCTCTTGAATTAACCGCCTTGAGCGTATCCAAAGGGATTGCCTGCACCGGAAAATCATCAGCCAATTTGAGTGACGGACGCACCGCATCTAAGAGTTCCATCAGCATATAAGAGCAGTTTTCGGTAAAAAAGAAATACTGGGTTTGGGTGTGCCCCAACTCCCAAGTATGTGCCATAAAAAATTGGAGCTCTTCTGGGGTCAAATCAAGATTAAGCTCCCAAATATCGCGGTTTTCAATATTATTATAGGTATTGATGATGTCATAATAAGGCTTAACCGTAAAACCACCAAAATACCCGCCCGTCAAACCATACACGGCAAACAACACCCCGTTTTCATCTCCCGTAAAGGCACCGTAATTCATACCATGAGCCAAGAGTTGTGTTCCCTTGCGTGAGGTATCGATTCGAATTAAGGTATGCCCAAACAAAGATGACGGATTATTCATATAAGCATTGGTAAATAAAAGGGTCACCCCCGCCGGAGACACATCCTTATAAAATTGTTCATATTCTTCACATTTCGGAAAGGGTTTATCAATCAAGCCCTGCTTTTTCAAAAACAGATAGCGAGCCGGAAACAAACATATTTTTTTCTTATCGGAATTTTGCTCAAACAAAGAGATAGTTGCGTTAAGTTCGGCCAAAGGATTAACTTTTCCCTTTTCGCTCAAAAAAAATTCAGGTGAATCAATTGTACTTTCCACACCTCCAAGAAGTTGCGGACGATAATGCATCAAGGCCTGCCATTGAGGCATACGAGACACCTCCTCTGCCGACATAGCCCAAACCTTAGGAGAAATCAGAACTGCAATCAAAAAAGCCGCAAATATCTTCATCTTTTAACCAGAAAAACAGTGCCGCTTGAAAATCTTTCAAACGGCACTGACAAATAAGTCACCCTTAAGCTTGTTGCTTAACGGCTTCAAACAAAGCCAAGGTCACATCAGCGGCTTCGGCATTTTCAGACGGGAAAATAGTAGCAAAATTTTGTTTTGAAATTTGGCCTAATTTTTCACTATCCATATTCATAATACCGGCCAAAGTCGTAATAGTTTCACCTTCGCCACGAGCAGCGTCCAAAGCATATTGCTCCATATTGTTTTCAATAAAGGCCAAAACCATTTTTTGGGTTCCGCCCGTAATACGACCGTTCGGGTCACATCCGGATGTACCGAAAGTAATACCGAAAGTTTGTGTACCAAAAGTTCCGTTAGTGGTAACGGCTAAGATTTGCGGAGCCATACCTTTTTGCCCGCGCCAAGCCATCGAGCCCAAACCGCAACCGGTAGAATCAATGGCATTTGCATTTCCGGCTAACATCATGGAACCTAAAACCAATGAAGCTAAATAAAGTTTTTTCACGTTTATTCTCCTCTATAGAAATTGAAGACTTAATTAAGCTAGCAAAAAAAAATATAAATGTATAGAACAATAAAAAATACATATCACTTAATCCCCAAGAAATACAAAAAAATAAAATCACTTGCAGTCTGCAAAAAATGTGCTATATATAAGCTATATGCAAACACGTTAAGGCTGTGAACGGAATTTTCCCTTCGCAGTCTCATTTTTCTAACTTAATCAAAATTTTTTGGAGGGTTAAAATGGATAAATTCCCATTAACCAAGAATGGTTACATTGCCTTGGAAGCAGAATTAAAGAACCTCAAAGGGGTTGAACGCCCGAACATTATTGCGGCCATTGCCGAAGCCCGTTCTCATGGCGACTTGTCTGAAAATGCCGAATATTCCGCCGCCAAAGAAAAACAAAGTTTTATTGAGGGGCGCATTCAAGAGTTGGAAGCGGTCATCAGTCGTGCCCAAGTAATTGATCCGGCACAAACCAAAAGCGACGTGATTCGCTTTGGTGCCACGGTTATTGTAGTTGATGAAGACACCGATGAAGAAAAGCAATACCAAATTGTCGGTGATTATGAAGCAGACATTGAAAAGAACCGTATTTCTTTGTCTTCTCCTCTGGCAAAGGCCTTAATCGGTAAAGAAGCCGGCGACACAGCCGAATTTGCCGCCCCCGGCGGACGCAAATCTTTTGAAATTGTTGATGTGATTTATCAATAATCCAACAATTCAAAACCCTCAAAGCCGACTTTTATTACAAGTCGGCTTTTGTTTTGCAAAAACTTTACAACACCTCTTGCCAAAAGCGCTCATAAATCCTATTTTATGAGAAACATAACAAACTAGGATAAAAACATGTCAGACTACAAAACCAAAATGTTGATTATCGGCTCAGGTCCGGCAGGCTACACCGCAGGAATTTATGCCGTCCGTTCAGGCTTAGACCCGATAATTATCTCCGGCTCACAACTTGGCGGACAATTAACCATCACCACCGAAATTGAAAATTTCCCCGGTTTTCCAAATCCCGTATCCGGTCCGCAATTAATGGAAGATATGCGTCAACAAGCCCTAAACTTAGGGGTTCAACTCATCGAAGACCAAATTACGGAAGTCAATTTTCAAACACGCCCGTTTGTTTGCAAATCTGAAAACGGCAATACTTTCACGGCTGATACCGTCATTATTGCCACGGGCGCATCGGCTCGCTGGTTAGGCCTTCCTTCAGAGGAAAAATTTAGAGGATTCGGCGTATCGGGTTGTGCCACTTGCGATGGCTTTTTCTATCGCAATCGCGATGTTGCCGTGGTCGGCGGCGGCAATACGGCCGTTGATGAAGCTATCTATCTGACCAACTTTGCCAAAAGTGTCACGCTCATCCACCGTCGTGATGAATTACGTGCCGATAAAGTCTTGCAAGCAAGACTTTTCAAGAACCCCAAAATTAAAGTAGAGTGGAACAGCGTGGTAGAGGAAGTTCTGGGCCAAGATACACCTTTGGGCGTTACGGGTGTAAGGCTCAAGAACACGCAAACCGGCGCCACAAAAGATATAGCGGTTGAAGGATTGTTCATTGCCATTGGTCACAAACCAAATACCGCAATTTTCAAAGATTCTCTAAAACTTGATGCCGAAGGCTATATCATCACCCACCCAGATAGCTGTCAAACCGACATTGCCGGTGTTTTTGCTGCCGGAGACGTTCAATCCGGTCACTTCAGACAAGCCATCATGGCCGCCGGTGCCGGTTGCCAAGCCTGCCTTGAAGCCGAAAAATACCTTGCATCATTAGAGTAAATTAAGGAGAAGATTATGTCAAAACACGAAAATTGTTGCTGTCACGAAGAAGAACACAACCACCACTGTCACTGTGATGAAACTTACGATTGCGGTTGCCAGGAAGGCAACCCCTGCCCTTGCGGTTGCGATTGTGATTGTGAGTGCGGCTGTGGCTGCCATTGCGGTAACTCCGATAAAGAAATTGCCTTTGAACTGTGCCGCACGATGATTGAAGGCCGCACCTACACCGCCGAAGGTGTTGCCGAAGCCTTCAAAAAAATCTACGAAGCCGTAAAAAGCTGCAAATAAACTCTAGCTTGTAAATCAAAAATCCCCTTTGAAAACTCAAAGGGGATTTTTTCGTTTACCAAAGAGCATTATAATTTGATGAAAATAAATTTTGATTTCAGGACACGAACATCCACATCATCAATTTGTGCGGTCAAGCGTGCTACGCTTGGCGATTAAACGCGCCGCGTCTATAAAAAAACTCAAGTCTCAATGATTGAGCAAAGAAAAAGGCAGCATCGCGGTGTCTAGGCACGGACAGCAAAACAGCTAAGTCATGCGATTAAACGCGCCGCGTTTACCGCGCCATAAAAAAAGCCTCCGCTGATGGAGGCATGGCGTGTCGCCGCATCGGTTACACCGATTTGCGCCAGTCGTTCGGTTGTTAACACGTGCTTGCACCGCTATCGCGGCTGAGCACGTTAACCAACCTTCACCGCGCCATAAAAAAAGCCTCCGCTGATGGAGGCTTTTTTTATGGCGCGCCCTAGACGATTCGAACGTCTGACCCACAGCTTAGAAGGCTGTTGCTCTATCCAGCTGAGCTAAGGGCGCATCTGAAAATCTGAAAGAAGAACCTAGGTGGTCGGGACAGGCGGATTCGAACCGTCGGCATCTTGCTCCCAAAGCAAGCGCTCTACCAGGCTGAGCTATGTCCCGCAAACCTGCGATTCTCAAACCAAGTGATAAGTTACCTCAAATAAAATAAAATGCAAGCATTTTTATATAATTTTTGGTTCGGTAATTAAACCTTTTTCTTGAAAGCTGTAATAACCGCTGTTGCTGACAATCAAATGGTCAAACAATTTAATACCGACTGCCGCCGCTGCGACATTGATTTTATTGGTAATTTCCATATCTGCGCGTGATGGCGTCACATCACCTGAGGGGTGATTATGCACCAATATAATGGCACGCGCCCCATGCAGCATTGCAGATTTAATCACTTCTCGAGGATGAATTGCTACTTGATTAATTGTTCCTCTTTGCTGCACTTCTTCCCCGATAACTTTTAATTTAACATCCAAGAAGATAATTCGAAATTCTTCTACATCTTTGTGCCCGATTGCCGTCCGGCAGTAATCCAACATTGCATCCCAGTTATTAATAACCGGAGCATCTTTATTTTTCAAACTATCCCAACTTGAACGAACAGCGGCTTCGCGCACGATATTAAAAACAATATAACTGCTTTCCTTAATACCTGAAACCTCATAAAGAGCCTCCGCCGGCGCATTGATAACGGCAGAAAAGCTGCCGAACTTGGCTAAAAGCTGTTTTGCTAAAGGTTTAACATCTTTTCTGGGAATTGCGAGCATCAACAAGAGCTCTAACAATTCATAATCAGGCATATCACGCCCACCGCCCAACAAAAAGCGCTCTTTCAACCGTTTTCGGTGTCCGTAATAATCGGGCTCCTGCTCTGTAGAATCAGAAATATCTTTTTGAATAGTCATATTTTTTAGTCAATTTTATACGGAGGTTTATCCAATCCTTTGGGAGAATAAGTAAATACTTCATAACCATCTTTAGTCACAGCCAAAGAGTGCTCAAACTGAGCCGACAAAGACTTATCTCTGGTTACGGCCGTCCACCCGTTTTTCAAAATCAAAGCATCCGGCTTACCAATATTAATCATCGGTTCAATGGTAAAGAACATCCCCTCTTCCATAATCGGACCTGTTCCTTTATGAGCAATATGCATAACATTTGGTGCCCCGTGAAACATTTTGCCCAATCCATGTCCGCAAAACATATCAACCACACCATAACCATATTTGTGCGCATATTCGGCAATCACATAACCGATATCCCCAAAATGCACACCGGGTTTAACCACATCAATACCACGCATCATGCACTCATAAGTCACATCGCACAAGCGGGTTGCTTTGAGTTTTGGTTTACCGGCATAATACATTCTGCTGGTATCTCCATACCATCCGTCAACAATAGCAGTCACATCAATATTTAAGATATCACCATCGGCTAATTTATGTTCCATATCGGGAATACCGTGGCAAATAACGTGGTTAATGGAAATACAGGTTGACTTAGGATAGCCTTGATACCCCAGACATGCCGGAATTGCCCCTTTAGCAATCATAAATTCCCGACATTTATCATCGAGCTCATCGGTTGTCACCCCGACTTGCACAAAAGGTGTAATATAATCCAAACACTCAGCCGCCACTTTACCGGCTTTTCTCATTCCTTCAAATCCGGCTTTATCATAAATCATAATGCCGTCTTTTCTTTTGATTTCCACTTTAACTCTCCTAATACAAAATATTCATGCTTTGAGTAATGTTTATACTGTTATCATCAATAGTGCAACCATAACCGCAAAATTTCAAGCCGTTTTTTGCTTCATCAAAAATTCTGGCAGCTGCGGTTGGCTCAATTGTCCAGCTAAACTTAATATCTTGGCAATCCATTCTCGGCACAATCAATAAGACATAAGTTTCATATCCTTGTTGGCGTAAATTTGCAAATTCGCCAAACATGGACATTTCAAAAAAATTCAAAAACGAGGGAAAGACAACGTTTGCACCTTGTTTATTATAAATACTGACGGCATAGACATAGGCATAATCTTCATTTGCGTTTGAAAATTCCAAATTAGCATATTTAACCTTATCACCGGATTCAAGGCATCTCAATTTTGTATAGCGTGAAAATTCTTTTAACAAACCTTTCTCAAACGCCTCTTTGACCAAGATTTGCGCATAATTTGGACTAATCATAATCAAAGCGCCGTCTTTGTTCACCATAATGGCTTCATATTTAAGATGATTATTTTTTCTGTTATTAGGCAGAAGCCAAACAAGCGTTCCGACACTATAAATATTTTGCTTAGCATCTAATTCCGGACAAAAAGCGGCCACAACCTCACCTGAAGTCAGCTCCACATCCAAAATCAAATTTTTATAGCATCTGAGGATTTTACCAATCACCAATTCTGCAGAAAAATTCATAATTTTTTCCCCATAAAAAACAAATAGAGCATATTATGACTATGCTCTATTTGCAACAGATTTTACATATTTTAATAAGTTTTGTCTTTTACATTTTTCAGAATTTGAATATTATTTAACTTATTCTTCTCTACGGATTTTTTATAGGCTTCAATAGCTTGCATAGCTTTGGCCTTTTTCCATTCTTTTTTAGTCATACGAGCGGTAGCTTGATTTCCATCCGTATTATTTTTCCGTTTTGAGCGGTGTTTTGTTCCGTATTTTAGTTCTTTTGGAGAAAGATGTTGAGGCTCACTCTCCAACAACATTTCCTCCATTGTATCATCCAACACATTTTGACTGCTGGCTTGATAGCGCATAGAATAAGGCCCTTTGGAAACAGGAGTGTTTTCAATTTCCAAAAGTTTTTCAATCGGCATATAGTTTTC
The DNA here is from genome assembly GCA_944393175.1 of uncultured Alphaproteobacteria bacterium. Lineage (GTDB taxonomy): Bacteria > Pseudomonadota > Alphaproteobacteria > RF32 > CAG-239 > Scatocola. The sequence goes on from CALXZH010000035.1 coordinate 101,671, forward strand.
ATCAATCCGCCAAAATTCGATAATTCCCTCTTGCGGAATATTAGGGTTTGGGTGAATTGGATCTTGATAAATCAGTTTCACGCCAATCCAAGTCATTGGTTCAAAAGGCTTCGGCTCATTAATCGTTCGGTTTTGACCAACATTCATCACTTCTTGGTTTTCAGCCAAAACAACTTTTCCGCCATGAGCTTCAATAATTCGTTTGGTATTTTCACATTGTTCCGGATTACCGTGAATTGGTGTATAAACCGCATTCGGAGCATAGATTTTGATAACATCAACCAATTGCCCCAACGCCTTAGCATTAATATGCCCTGAATCTTGCATTTGTACTTCTTCAAAATCAGCCACTTTTCGCGCAGAAGGAGTCATCACGATTTTAGCCCCTCTGGCAGCTAAGCGCTGTAACATCTCAGGCCCGGTTTTACCGTTAATTTCATCAATAATACGTTGTCTAGCCAAAATGAGTACATTTTTACCAATTCGAATAGTTTGATGCAAATCCAAGGCCATTTTTGTCATGGCAGCCATCGGAATATGAGCCAAATCACTTTTATTTTGATTATATTCTTCCAATCCTTGAGCAAAAGCTCCCGTAGCAATTACATATTTGGTTTTAACGTTTTTGTCATTCAGATAAGCTTCCAAAGTTCCGCTGTAAACATATTTATCAAAATCTAAATGACCGCTGTCAGTCATGGCTTGTTTAACCAGCTGCAGCCACTTACCCTCTAAGTAAACTTTGGTGCCTAACTTTTTAGCCACTTCAATATCAATAGCCATATTTTCGACACTTCGCGAAATCACAGGAGAAATAATCAAACTTCTGTCCGGATTAGCCTTAACCACATTATAAGTATTTTCAACCGCCTGTTCAAAGCCGATTCTGTCTTTTCCGTTCGGCACGGTAGAGGTTGAATCAATTTGAATATTTGTGGTTAATTTTCTTTGGAGCAAATCTTTATATTCATCAAAACTAAAGCTTTTGCCCACAGGCATATTCTCTTCAACTAAAAAGTCACCGTTATTAATAATGCCGGCATAAGGCTGACCGTTGACTTTGGTCAAAGTATGGAAGCCCAAAGCATCAACCACACTGTGGCTAACGCTAAAGGGTTCAATCTCAATATCTTTACCGACTAAAATTTTATCTCCGGGATTAATCCTTTCAATAAACGGAGGCTGCATTCCCATCTGCAAAAAGGCCTTACTCACCAAACTACGAGTAAAAGCACTGGCCTTAATCGGCGGAAGTTCATAACCCATACGCACATAATTAATCAATGCGCCGATATGGTCTTCATGCGCATGCGTCAAACAAATAATCGCTACAGGTTTTTTGGCTTTAATTTCTTGCTTGGTTACAGGATCAATTTGGTCAAAATATTCTCCCACATCAGGATAAGCACTGCTAAATCCCGATTCGTAAGGAGTAAAGATACAACCCAAATCAAACATCACACGCTTGGTTTCCAAAGCCTCGTTTGTGTGCTCAATCACCATACAGTTACCGCCGATACGGTCTTTATTCACCCCGCCGATAAACTCAACCTTTGTTCCGGGCTCCGCCTTTTTTACCGCGGCTTTTTGCCATTTCGTCAGATTAGGTTGCAAATTTTTAGACATAACGCCTCCTGCAAATATCAAGATTAATGGCTATATAATACCCATATTTGACAAAATTTCAAGTTTTTTCTATAAAATTTCGCAAATTTTATTCTCTTGAAAAATTTTCGCCCGACATTATCTAAAACAATAAAGGACAACAAGGAGAAAAAACATGCAATCAGTATTAAAATTTATATACTCGACACTATTGGTTATGGTAGCAGCCTGGCTCTGCGGTCTATTTACCCATATCGGGATTGAAGGTTGGTATAACGGTTATGAAAAGCCTTCAGGAACGCCGCCTAACTGGGTCTTTTCTCCAATGTGGACACTCATCTATGCACTGATGATTATCTCATTTTATTTCATATTAGATAGTGCCTCGCACTTAAAAAAGCGTGCAGTAATTTTGTTTATCTCGCAACTGTTTTTGCAAATAATCTGGTGTTGGGCATATTTCAGTGAAGGCTTAATCGGACTGGGCTTAGTCATCATCATTGCACTGGATGTTGTATTCTTCCAAATGATACGAGCTTTCAAAAAAATTTCACCCACGGCAAGCTATTTGAATTGGCTTGGTTTTGCTTGGATGTGCTATGCCACGTTTTTGAATTTAACTTTCGTGTACACTTATGGAAGTATAATTGAATTTTAGTAAAAATTTTACTAGACTCTTACCCCAAAATACTCTAAAAAAAGTAAGGTTTAAATAATTGATATTTTTGGGAAGTATATTGAACTATGACAACAACGCTAAAAGATATAAGAAATACTTACTTAAATTTCTTTGCAAAACACGACCATAAAATCATTCCGTCCTCATCACTTGTACCGGACAATGACCCGACCCTGATGTTCACCAACTCCGGAATGGTTCAATTCAAAAACATTTTCACCGGCAACGAAAAGCGCGACTATACGCGAGCGACGACTTCCCAAAAATCCGTTCGAGCCGGTGGCAAACACAATGACTTGGATTCTGTCGGATATGATGTCAGACACCACACATTTTTTGAAATGTTGGGTAACTTTTCTTTCGGCGACTATTTTAAAGAAGAAGCCATAGCTTGGGCATGGGAATTGGTCACCAAAGAGTTTTGTATTCCGAAAGACCGCTTAGCCGTTACCGTATATCACACCGATGATGTTTCACGCAACATCTGGCGTAAAGTTTCAGGCTTGCCTGAAGACCGCATTATCGGCATTGCCACCAAAGACAACTTCTGGCAAATGGGTGATACCGGCCCTTGCGGTTATTGCTCTGAGATTTTCTATGACCATGGTCCCGAAGTTTGGGGAGGCCTCCCCGGCACACCCGAAGAAGACGGCGACCGCTGGATTGAAATTTGGAACTTGGTTTTCGATGAATTTGAAGACTTGCCCGACGGCAGCCGAATTCCATTAAAACAACGTTGTATTGATACCGGCATGGGTTTGGAGAGAATGTCTGCCATTTTGCAAGGCGTTCACTCTAACTATGAAATTGACTTGTTCAAAAACCTGATAAACGACATTTCCAAACTCACCGGCGCCGACCCTGAAGGACCGCTGAAATCTTCCTTCAATGTTATTGCCGACCACTTGCGCGCCATGTGCTTTTTGATTGCCGACGGTGTTTTGCCGACCAATGAAGGCCGCGGCTATGTTTTGCGTCGTATTATGCGCCGAGCCATGCGCCACGTTCAACTGCTTGGCATACATGAGCCGATGATTTATAAACTTCTGCCCTCTCTGCAAAGAGAAATGGGCGAGGCTTATCCTGAACTCTATCGTGCTCAAGCTCTCATCAGCGAAACGATTAAAACCGAAGAAAGCCGCTTTATCAAAACTCTTGATAAAGGTCTTCGTATTTTGGATGAAGAAACGGCAAATCTCAAATCCGGTGACGAATTAAGCGGTTCGGTTGCTTTCAAGCTCTATGATACTTATGGTTTCCCGCTTGACCTCACCCAAGACGCCTTGCGCACCAAAAACATCTCGGTAGATACCAAAGGTTTTGATGAAGCCATGGCCAAACAAAAAGCAGAAGCTCGTAAGAATTGGGCAGGTTCGGGCGACACCGGCACGGAAAAAGTTTGGTTTGAAATTCAAGAAAAAGTCGGCTCAACCGAATTCTTAGGTTACAACACTCTAAAAGCCGATGGTCAAATCACGGCTTTGGTTGTCAATAATGAATCTCTGAACTTAGTCAGCCGCGGAGAATTCTGGTTAGTCGCCAACCAAACACCGTTTTATGCCGAGATGGGCGGACAAGTCGGCGATATTGGTTTAATCAGCAGTGATAATGTCACCATCCAAGTTTTGGATGTTAAAAAGAAATTAGATGGTATTTCAGCCCACTTGTGCAAACTCATCAAAGGCAGTGTCAAAGTCGGAGATGTTTTAACTTTCCAAGTAGCTGAACAAAATCGCAAAAACATTTGCGCCAACCACTCGGTAACCCACCTTCTCCACCGCGCTCTGCGTGATGTTTTAGGCAACCACGTAGCACAAAAAGGTTCGTATGTTTCTGCTGATAGAATGCGCTTTGACTTATCTCACCCCAAACAAATCACGGCCGAAGAAATTCGTCAGGTTGAAAATATTGTTAACAACGCTATTCGCCAAAATTATAAAGTCACCACGGCTTTAATGTCACAAGATGAAGCAATCAAATCAGGTGCCATGGCTCTGTTTGGTGAAAAATACGGCGAAGAAGTCCGCGTAGTATCTATGGGAGATGACAAAGAAATATTCTCAAGAGAACTCTGCGGAGGTACTCACGTCAAAGAAACCGGCGATATCGGCTATTTCAACATAGTATCAGAGAGTGCTGTTTCAGCTGGTGTTCGTCGTTTAGAATGCTTAACCGGACACGGTGCAGAGCAATTTGTTCAAGAAATGGAAGATAAACTCCACGCTGTCGGAAATTTGCTCAAAACCAGTCCAAATGACTTGGAAAAAAGAATAAAACAACTCTTGGATGAAAAGAAAAAGCTTGAAAACGATATGTTTGAGCTCAAAAAACGGTTTGCCAGCAATAAAGCAGCAGACAATCGCGACAATTTTGAAATCATTAATGGTATTAAATTTGTAGGTCGAGCCATTCCCAACGTTCACCCGAAAGAATTAAAAGCCTTTATTGATGAGATTACGCCAGAAATTGGCTCAGGCATTGTTGTTTTAGCCTCAAACAAAGATGATAAAGCCTCAATTGTGGTAGGCGTCACCAAAGATTTGACCACAAAATATTCAGCAATTGATTTGGTAAAGAAAGCCTCTCAAGCTGTTGGCGGCCAAGGTGGCGGCGGACGTCCGGATATGGCTCAAGCCGGCGGCCCGAATGGAGAAAAAATCGCCGATGCAATTGAAGCTGTCAAAAAAGCAATCTAAAAAAAGATAACCACCAACCAAGTTGGTGGTTATCTTTTTATTTAACACTTCTTTATGAATTACCATAATAAGGAACAAAAAAAGCTAATACATCATTAGCGTCTATATAAACCGTATCCCCCTTCGATACACTTACATAAAAAAATCCTCTTTGTCCTGAAAGTCCAGTAATAGAACCGACTTTAATTCCGTTAATTTTAATAAAAGCCCCATAGCTAGTAATATCTTTACCGTGTCCAATTACAATTCCATTTTGATAGGCTGTCCACGTAGATTTTCCTAAAATGTCACCTTTGGCTGACCAATTTAATTTAAGAACATAAAAAACATCCTCTGCTTTTACACAATTATACTTGTTTTGATCAAATGGACATTTTAAAGCTTGACTAATACATCCTTCCGTAGAACTTTGAGTATACCCTAAATCACTACAAGAGGGTTGAGCACCACAAGTTAAAGAATAAGCATTATATGCAATTACAGATAAACAAGCGGATAAAGATAGAATTGACAATGTTTTCATAATTATTCTCCTAAGAAAAGATGATAGAAAGACTAAGAATTTTCAGGTCGTTCAGGAGCGGTAGTACAAGGCATCCAATATCTGTACCACTCACAAGAGGCATCGGAAATATCCGTGTAACCATTAGAGCATTGTCCGGTAGGAAAATATTTACCCGAACATTGTTCGAAAGAGCACTCAATACCTGTAGGACAAGAGCTCATATAACCATAATTTCCACAGGTTTTGCAGGAATTGTAATATTTGATACCATTCAGACAGTAATCATTAGCATTTACAGGACCAAATTCTTCACATATTTGATTGTATCCGGATTTACATTCACAAGAAGCATAAACAGATTGTCCGTTTTGAGTACAGGCCGTACCAACGCCAACAAGATTTAAAGACGCATCACAAGTTCTATAGTAAGAAGGACATTTACAAGTACTATAATGAGCCCCATTATCGTCCACACATTTATCAGACAACTCTTTAGGAGAAGCGCAGTTAGATGTCGTGTAAGGGTAAAGAGTTGTATCACAATAACATTTAAATTTACCGCCACAAGAATTAGCACTTATTGTGTTAGGGTAAGAACATTCGTATTTTGAATATTTATAAGCACTATCACAACATTCCTTAAAATAAGTTGTGTCATAAGGACAAAAGGAAGTAGGGTTACCGCTTGTACATTTAGTAAGCTTATAACCGGCATTTTCGCAAGCAGTTTTATAAGATTCGGGAAAAGAAGGGGTTTCGAAATTAATATCACTATCACCGCTGATAAAGGTGACTTTAGCAGTTTTATAAGTACTACGATAGGGCAAACCTACAATAAGGTTTGCCCTGCTATAAGGTTCAAAGGTTTGGCTTTGACTAGTTTCTATGAGGTGTGTATATTTAAGAGGCAAGGCTTGAATTGGAAACAAATCAATGTTTTCACTTTTGCCGCCAAGGCCACAAAGTAAAAATAACGATACTCCTATCGCAAGTTGCTTTCTCATAATACACTCCGTTATAACTGAACCTTATCACTTATAACTTAGCATATTACTCAGAAAGTGTCAACAAATAATATTATCACATTTTTATTTTGGCTAAATCAGTTTGGCTAAATCAGATAGATAAAAATTTTTACTGTATAACCACCCTTTAATGTTGCCAATTAATTGAAACTAATATAAATTACGCAGGCAATAAATATTTAGGGAGAGAAGATATGAACACATACCTCGTTCGACGCCTACTACCATTTTTAGTATTCACGTTAATAACCGGAGGCATATATCTACTCTGCCAAACAGTTAATAATTTTAATGTTTTGGATTTTTCATTTGCCGCCATTATTAAGACACTTGGGGTTTTATTGGTTACCAGCCTGGTTGCGTTTTTATTCAGCATGGTCCCTTTTGTTCTCTATCTTTTAATATTGCCCCAATCATGGGTAAATCAAAAATTTGATAAAATTTGCACCATTATCACATATGGCATTTTTGTATTTTCAACCTATTTTGAACTGGCTTCGGCATGGATATTTTGGGATGAATTTCAATCCGCATTTAACTTCATAGCTGTTGATTATTTGGTATACACCAATGAAGTTATCGCCAACATCGCCGAATCTTATCCGGTATGGCCTATTTTAGGCACCATATTCGCGCTGACAGTCATCACGGTTTATTTTACCAAGCACTGGCTTTTCAATGATTTAACTGCACCAAAATTCTTCCGCCGCTTATTTGATACCTTAGTTTATGCACTTATCTGTGTATTAGCATATCACAATATAGATATGAGCAACTTAGAGGTTAACACCAATCGTTTTAACAATGAACTTTCCAAGAATGGCCGCTACAGCTTGTTCAGTGCCTATCTGAAAAATGAAATTTCTTATCAAGATTTTTACATAACGCATGACCCGCAACAAAATATTGCAATTTTGCAAAAAAAATTTGAAGGAAATAACGTTTCATTTAAAAACGACACCAGCATCACAAGACAAATACATTCTCCCCGACCGGAGCAAAAGCATAACGTGGTAATTGTTTTAATGGAAAGTATGAGCTCAAAATTTTTGACTGAGAACCGCTATCCCGGCCTCTATAAAGTAACACCAAACCTTGATAAATTAAGTCAAGAAGGATTATTTTTCAGCAATACCTATGCCTCCGGCACACGTTCGGTACGAGGAATTGAAGCCATCAATTTAAGCATTCCGCCCTTACCGGGGCAATCCATCGTCCGTCGCCCGGGAAATGAAAATCTACATAGTCTTGGCTCTGTTTTTGCCTCTCAAGGCTATGACAATAAATGGATTTACGGCGGCTATGGCTACTTTGACAATATGAACTATTTTTTAGACAACAACGGCTTTCAGGTAATTGACAGAGGCACGTGGTCAAAAGATGAAATCACCTTTGCCAACGCATGGGGTGCATCGGATGAAGACACCTTTGCCAAAGTCATCAAAGAAGCAGACAAATCTTATGCTGCAGGCAAACCGTTTTTAACTTTTGTACTCACAATCTCCAACCACCGCCCTTATACATATCCAGACGGCAAAATAGACATCAAAGGCGGACGCGAAGGCGGCGTTAAATATGCCGACTACGCGATTGGTGAATTTATTGCCCAAGCTAAGACCAAACCTTGGTTTGATAACACCTTATTTGTCTTTGTTGCAGACCACACGGCAGGAGCCGCAGGAGATGAGGAAATTAATCTTGAAGATCATCATATTCCATGGATTATTTACGCACCAAAAATTGTTAAGACGCAAAGAATAGATACGCCAGTCAGCCAATTAGATGTGTTACCGACCCTCTTAGGCTTACTTAACTTTGACTATGAGAGCCGCTTCTATGGACAAGATGCTTTATCCCCTAACTATGAGAGTCGCTTTTTTGTCAGCAACTTCCAAAAGATAGGCTATGTCAAAGACGGTGTTGATGTCATCTTAAAGCCCATCAAAGAACACTCATTTCACCCTCAAGAAACCCCTCTACAAGAGCAAACCGAGTTACTCAACGAAGCTGTTGCCTTTTACCAAACAGCCTCCGACTGGAAACAAAATCTAAAGGATTAAGCCTCCATGAAAAAGCTATTAACTGGTTTATGTATTGGCGTTTTATTACTTTTGGTCATTTTGCTTCTGGAATATTATACAGATATAGACCTACTCATACAGGAACATTTTTTTGACCGCGCCAACAATCGTTGGTTAATCTATCCGGCATTGCACAAAAAACTGAGTTTTATTTTTTATTCCGGCTTAAAAAATGTTTTAATTGCAACAGCCGTGTTTTGTTTAATTCGCCTGCTATACTCCATTAAACACCCACACTTAAGAGCGGGTAATCAACCTTACTTAATAATGCTTTTAAGTATTATTTTTGTACCGTTAATTGTAGCCAGTGCCAAATATTTTACCAACGTCTATTGCCCCTATCAGCTAAATATTTATAACGGGCTTTATCCTTTTGTACGGATACTTGAGAATTACCCTGCAGATTTTACCCAACCCAAGCCGGGACGTTGTTTTCCGGCCGGCCACGCCACGGCAGGTTTTGCCTTTATGGCACTATTTTATTGTTTTAAGAGCAAAAAAAATCGCATTTTAGGTTTATGTTTAGGTCTCATTTTAGGCTGGACTGCGGCCATTTACCAAATGTATCGCGGACAACATTTTCTTTCCCACTCCTTATTTAGCATGGTATCTGCGTTTATGGTAATCATGATAATTAACTACCTGATTAAAAGAATTTATAAAGAAAACTATTGATTTTTCTCAAAGAGTTACTAAATTCACAGCATTAGACTTTACTTTATCAACAAATAATGCTATCAAACAAAAGACGCCAAGATAAACACCGAGAAAAACAATGAAAATAAGAAACTACGGACTGCGCTTAAATATTGATACCTATAGAGCCAACATAGACAAATACAGAAACAAACTGCGCAATTCGGCACTTAACCCTAATGTTTTAGCGGCAGATTTACACATTGATGTTAACAAATCTTTTAAAAAAGAATGTTTAAGAAAACTCATTCATTTGAGCTCTCTTTGGATTCCGGCTTTAATATATTTTATGGAACCCACAATTTGTATCATTATTTTTGCCACCATTTTTATCGGTGATGTTATATTGGAATATGGCAATTACAAAAAATGGCGCTGGGCCAGAAGAACCTTTGGCTTATTATTTTATAAAGCCTTACGCAACAAAGAATTAAAACGAAACATTTTTCAATTAAGCGGCGGAGCCTACGTAATGTTAGCGGCCATTGCCTGCACTTTGCTTTTTCCGGCAAATGTTGCGGTCGTAGCATTGAGTGTGATGCTCATTTCGGATACCTGCGCCGCTATATTTGGCAAAGCGTACGGCACACGCAAACTCTACAAGCACAAATCTCTTGAAGGAACGGTTGCCTTTTTCCTGAGTGCTTTGGTTATTATGATTTTGTGCAATATGATTTTGCCGGTAACCTATGCCAGCATAATCGCGGCTTTTGTTGCCACGATGGCGGAAATGTATGAAGACAAAATAGAAATAGATGACAATTTATCTATTCCCCTCAGCATCGGAGCAATTTTAACGCTTCTTCCCTAAAAAATAAACTGTCAACACCACATAATAATACTTGTAAAAAACTGTTTGATGTGCTTATATGTGCTCAAACAGTTATCATTATGTTTCACCAAAATTTATTATCATGAACGAAGTAATGAACTTAAATAGCCATGATGCTTACACAGCGTTAGGCTATGCCGCCGGAAAATTCAAAGTAAGTGTTGAATCTTCGCAAGTCCATACCAGATTAGCCACATTCAAAAAGAAATGTTCCCAATTTGGCAAAGGTCAACAAGTAGCAATTTGGTTTATCAAGAGTCAAGATAATCAAGGACAAAAAAAACTACTGCTCTTGGCCGTTGGAGATACGTTGCACAATGCCGTAATGGTCAATCCGGAAGATGTTGAATTGGCACAAATCAGCAATGCCAACATCAAAGGAGTAGCATACAAGCTCAATAAGGACGGAAGTTTTGCGGAATATGTACCGGCCCCCAAGTAAAATACTTGATATACTACAAATGGCTTAAGTTTTTATACTTAAGCCATTTTGTATATTTTCTGAAAATTTTGTCATTTTTTTTGCTTGCTTTTTTATTTTTTTTGTGCTTTTATACTTTTCAGCGATTTTATAATTATATGTTTAACCGCCCCCACAAGGGGCATAACAATTTACAATTATGTGTAAAAAAATTTTAAACCAGGAGTACTTGAACGCAGCCTCAACCAAATCAGCTATGGTAGCTGCAACCGGAAGGAAGATTGAAAAAGTTGGAGCATTCACCCTTGTTATCTCCAAGCAAACAGGAAAAGGAGGCCGCAAGGACCTGATACAGCCCAACATTCCGGTCAAGGTCTGGGCAGAAATAACATCCGGCGCTGACTTTGCGGTTCGACCGCTCATCAAAGAAGCCGGCAAGAAAGCCAAGGTTGAAGTTATTGAAACCGCTAATGTGGTGTCTATGACACCTTTGACGGAGTTTGAATATGACGGTAGTCACTATCTCCGTCAGCGCGTGGAAAACGTCCACCGCTTTGCGGAAATCAGAAAAAAATGACTCCAATCTTGTTAACGAACAGTTGCGTGCAGCTATCGTGAGATACCTCCCCGCAACTTGAAAAACACACTATTGAAAAAACACAAAAAAAGCGCCCCAATCATAACTGATCAGGGCGTTTTTTCTTGAAAAATAAAAAAAATTAGTTATAACAACGTCAATAACACTATTTTTCTATATTTATTAACCCTTAAAAATTTTTGACGTATGAAACCAAAAGGATTTCAAAGCAAAAATGTTGAGGAAGATAAAATCATCCCTCAACTTCAGGCGGCACAAAAACATTTTAATATCAACATTTCGCCTGAAACCACAGCTGAGAGACTAAAAGTTTCTCCCAATCGGAAGATTTCTTTTTTAGGAGCAGGTCACACTTACTGTTGCGTTGGTTACAAAAGCGATGACAACAAGAGCTATCTGATATTTGATATGGGCTCTGGCAACATTTGCACCATTGAGAAGAGTGCCGCAACCATAAAACCGTTAGAAGACAACATCTGCCTTAACGGCATTCAGCTAGAGTTAAAAATAACCGCAAAAGGCTGGAAATATGCACCCAAGAAGTAATCATTCCCTCACCTAAAAACCCCGATATTTATCATATCGGGGTTTTGTTTATCTGTTTTCCAATAAAAGGAGCAATCTCTTCAAAACCGATTGTTCTACAAAATAACCTTTTTTCACCCAAAGAGCTGCACTCACGCCATCTTTTTCAAAATCATCCGTAATCTTAAAATATTTTTTGCGCATAGTTTCCACACATGGCGTAATGGTAATTTTTTCGCCCTCGGGCTTAGAAGTTATCTCGCCTAAATAAACACAATCAACAATAATATCGGGCATTAATTTCGGCGCACCGTTCACAAAAGCATTATAAATTTGCGCCCCGCCACCGATATACAAATCTTCTTCAAATTCCTTAAAAAAGCGAATATCGGAAAGCCAATGCTCATTCTTTTGAATTTGCATTTCATCCGGCTGAACGGAAGAAAGCACCCAAACTTCACATTTTTCCAAAACTTGTTTAGGAATTGTCGCAAAGGTTTTACGCCCGAACACCACATTTTGCTCTGCAATAACATCTGCAAAAAAGTGGCTGTCTGAAGGAACATTCCAGGGAATTTCTTTGCCTATTCCAATCAGATTTTCAGTTTTTTCTCGACACCAAATAGCAACTTTCGTCATAGTGTATCCTCCGTCATTTTAAGATGAGTATAAACTTATTTATCAAAAAGCCAATAAAAAAGCCAAAGATACCCTTTGGCTTTTTTGTTTTAAACATCATAGTGTTAGTGAAAAGATTTCCACCACCACTTAAATTGTTTGGCTTTGAAAAGCAATTTATGTTGCTCGTGCTTAGCCAAAAATTCCCAATTTTTTGCCGCAACAGCATTTTTGTACACATCTTCCTTTTTGCTCTCAATGACTTGACCAAGGTAATCTTCCCAATCAATGACGTCATAGAAACCAAAAAACGCTAATGTACCCCACTTTTTGTTTTCAATATAAGGCTTGGTATATTTCTTATAATCTAACAAGAAATCGTCGCAACACATAGCAAACAATAGCTCTTGCATACCATTATCATACAAAATTTCTAAAATGTCAGATACAGAAAAACCATTAAATGAAGTGAAAGAAGTTCCACCAAAAACTTCCTTCCACTTTTTAAGTTGGATAAGTCTTTCCATGCCAGCCTTTGTAAAGGCAAGAAATTGAAACAATCCCTTATGACAAGCATAGTCCAATTGACCGTATTTGACTAAAATTAGATATTGCTTATACTCAGCCAAAACATCAAATTGTCCATGCTGTGCCAAAATAAAAAATTTTTCTTTTTGAGCCAAAATATCCCATAAGTGATACTCAACCAACGTCTTATCTGAAAAATTTTCTTTAATATAATTGACATAGTTGCAAGAAATCAAAAAATCATTTGTTTTTTTCTCTCCCCAATAGGAGCACAAAAAGGGATAGCACTCATTTGCCAAACGAACACTTGACTGTATGGCTTGCTGAACCACAGCTTCATAGCCGAAATCAATCAAAGCATTCAAAATAAATGGGGTTAGTCCGTAACCTTTAGAGACTATTTTCAAAAATGTTTCTATTTTACCCTTTTTGATAAAATAAAACAAAATTTTTTCATGTTGTTCTGGCGTTAGATAATCCAGCCTTTTCTCATAATCGTTCATAATAAGATAAGTTTTAAGTTTAACATAAAAATAAGATTATGAGCTCAATATTAGCAAAATTTCTCCTTTTGTCAATAAAACATCTTTTACTTCAACTAATTCACTTGAAATCTCATAAGTTTATGTCTATACTAAATTTTGCTGAGCAATCAGCTACGACACTAGAGGCAGTATAAAATAGGCTTTTAGGACCCGGGGGCAGTACCCGGCACCTCCACCAATTAGAGCATTTCGGGGGTGAAACAGGATAGACTGGGAGCAGTAAAGATATGAGCTGTGTCCGGTGAGATACCACCGTTATCGGTTCAAATTAAAATGAATGCTAACGATAATAACGTAGCTCCTGTTGCTTTGGCTGCTTAGTCTAAAGCGACAAATCTAAATTCTTATAGCTTTGGTTAGCCGTAAGTGGGGTTTGGGCCACCTAGCAACAGAACGGCCCCTATTCAAGAAAGGGAAACGGATGAGTGAGTATTTAACAGAAATCAATTACGACAAATTAATCGAAAAATCGCTCAAACATGTTGTAATTGAAGCCTTAAAGATAGCAGAAAGACAAGGTCTTCCGGGCGAAAATCACTTTTATATTACATTTAAGACCTCTCACCCGCAAGTTGTCATGAGCGACGCCCTCAAACAACAATATCCTAATGAGATGACCATTGTCATCCAACACCAATATTCCAATTTAATTGTATCATCCACATCTTTTTCCATTGATTTAAGTTTTAACGGTGTACCGCAAACCTTAACCATTCCGTTTGATGCCATCACCTACTTTGGTGACCCTTATGCCAAATTTGGCCTGAGCTTTACCTCCGGCGAAAGTGACACAGAACCTGCCGGCAGCTTATTTGACGATGACGAAGAGGAAGAAGCCCCGCGCAAAACCTCAGGCGGTGTCGCCAGCGTTGTCCCGATTGATGCATTTCGCAAGAAAAATTCATGAAGAAAAAATCTGTTGTCATTGCTAGACGCCATTCCACCAGCATTTCTTTGGAAGATGAATTTTTAGCTGAGCTGGAAAAGATTGCACAAGAAAAAGGAATCAGTATCAATCAGTTAGTCACCGAAATTGATTCAAAACGTGAACACGAAAATCTTTCCAGCGCCATCAGAATTTATATTTTACGACATTTAAAAAAAGAAACCCACCGGCCTAGCCGGTGGTTCTTCTCAAGCGGGTATAACCCTAATAGTGCCAGCGAACGCCTTAAGGGCGTATGACGGTCTGACAGGGCGAAGATTACTTGCTACCCGTAAACGG
>CALXZH010000036.1 GCA_944393175.1 uncultured Alphaproteobacteria bacterium
AGCAGCAAGCACACCTCTTATCAGCTGGACTTGTTCTTTCATAGATAAGATTTCTGAACGATGATTAACAAACATATAATAAATTTGTGCCGATTTTTGTTCTGTTTCCTCACCAGTCTTCCAGCCACAAAAAAGACCGCCTTTCGAGGCGGTTTTTTTATGGCGTGTCGCAGCCCGATGAGAACCAAGGTTCGGAGCGGATAGTTGGGGAAAGCGAACAAGAGATTAGGTGTAAACCTAATCGAAATGTGAGCTTGAGCCTTACGGCGCGAAAGGGGCCCATTGCAGAGCAATGGGAATTTACAATTCAGGCGATGCAGCCACAAAAAGACCGCCTTTTGAGGCGGTTTTTTTTAGTAGTGATTGGAGTTTAACCATTGTTCGATGTGATGGTATCTATACTCCAATATATGTGGCGCAAATTGAGATAAAAAATTGCATAGTGTGCCGATATAGATAAATAAAATGTTTTTTATTCCAAACGGGCAGTTTGCATCATAATAAAACTTTTCATAAAATACTACCTTATTCATTAGAGAATAGCTTGCTTTTATTTTAAGTTCTCTTTCACGGCTCTCAGTTCCATCAAAAGAATCTTTAATAAGCGGCGGCTCTTCTATGATTTTGTAACATCGGTCTTGTTTGATGATGTTGTTTACGTATGCAATATCTTCCGGTGTGATGGAGATTTTTGCCAATGCAGCATAACCACAAAATTTTGTACCTAATGCTTTTTTTACGTCCTTGTCCTCTAAATTTAATTTCATAGCAACTATAATTTTCTGTTACTTAGATAGCCTCAGTAACTTATCCAATAAAAGGATTTTACTTTTTGGCAGAGGATGAATGCTCGGATGTAGAGAATATACAATAAAATAATCCATGCTACGCAAAACACTATTGATGCCATTATTAATGGTTTTTGCAAATCTTCAATTGTTTCAACTCGAGGAATTCCATAAAAGAAGATAATGCATAAGCATAAAATAAGCGGCCAGAAACCCCATAATATTATCCAGCGGATGATGTTTTGCTGACTCTTAAATGCTTTTAGTGTCTTTTCATCCTTGGCATAAATATATGCTCGTTGCTTTTCGTAAACGTCAATCGCATTATAGCCATAAACTTTTGGTTCTTCACCGGTAGAGGCAATAAATAGATCTATAGCCTCTTTTTCTCGTTTCTTATCCATAAAAATAAAAATTAATTGTTAAACAAAAAAATTAATTGTGTTGGTTTGGCTATAGCATGTAAATCGTAATTTGTCAAATTCGGAGGATATTACTTTTTTGAAATTTTATTGCCTTGTTTATCTATATAAAACCAAGACGAGCTTTCCCAATAGTGATATTCTCCTTGTGAGCCTTGGACTTCTTTAAGTTCGCCTTCCGTGGTAACCTTGGCTTGGCCATTTTTAAACGGATAGCCAAAGGCAAATTGTGGTTGTATCATAACTTTTCCTTGAGGTGTGGCATAGCCTAGTTTGTTGGTGCTTTTATCAATAATGCGTATCAGACCTTCTTGTTCGTAGTCATTACCATTGTCTATTTGATAAACATCGTATGATTGCTTTGAAGAACAACTCCAGCATAAAGCAGAAAAGAGAAAAATTTTGCTCAAAAATATTATTTTGGGGTTCATAAGTAATTCCATCATTGTTTGTAATATTTTATCATATTATATGAAAAAAAGCGTCTTTACAATTTTATTTTTCAGCTTTAAATTAACGCCCGACAAAGGGGAAAATATATGATTAAAGATATGACCGTCGGGGCGCCGACAAAAATGATTATCGGCTTTGGTATTCCGTTGCTGATCGGTAACTTGTTTCAGCAACTATATAATATTTCAGATATTTTAATCGTTGGTCGGCTTATCGGGGTGGAAGCCTTGGCCGCAGTTGGCGCATCTTCTCCTCTATTTGTAACCTTGTTGATGATTGCGTTTGGTTTTACCGGCGGGTTGACCGTGATTACGGCACAACGCTTTGGCGCGCAAGATGATAAGGGCGTGAAAAGTTCGGTGGTACATAGTTTGATTGCCAGCGTGGTGCTGAGTTTGGTGATTACCGGTGTGACGTTGATTTATTTGCATGAACTTTTGAATTTGATGAACGTGCCGGAAAATATTATGCAAGATGCTTATCGGTTTATGTTTGTTTTGGGTTTGGGTTTGGTATTGATTGTCAGCTATAACCTGTTATCCGGATTTATTCGGGCGTTGGGTGATAGCAAAACACCTTTGTATTTTTTGATTTTTTCATCGGTACTGAATATCATTTTGAATCTGCTTTTGATTTATTACGGACAATTAGGCGTGATTGGTTCGGCTCTCGGAACGGTTATTGCCATGGCGATTTCGGTGGTGTTGTGCTTGATTTATATGGAAAGAAAATATCCTTTGTTGCGTTTGCACCGTGAAGACTGGAAATTTAGCTGGGATTTTATGAAGGAGCATTTGCATGTCGCTATTCCGATGGCTTTGCAGTTTTCGGTGATTGCCTTGGGATTGATGATTATTCAAAGTGTTTGTAATTCTTTTGGCTCAGATGTGATTGCGGCTCTGACTTCGGCTTTGAGAATCGAACAGTTGGCAACGCAATTTTTGGCGGCTTTGGGCTTGGCTTTGGCCACTTATACCGCACAAAATTACGGAGCCAAAAAAATTTCAAGAATTCGTAAAGGGGTTTTTAATTGTTCGTTGATTTCTTTGGCAATCAGCGTGGTTATTGCCGTAACGGTTCGATTTGGCGGCGAAGAAATGGTCGGTATCTTTATTGAGGGCGGAAATGACCATATTGTTGAAATTGCCCGCGGTTATTTGAATATTTCAACGATGTTTTATTTCTTCTTGGGACAAATTTTTATTTTCAGAAATGCGTTGCAAGGTATGGGGCAAGCCTTTATTCCAATGTTGGCCAGCGTGGTAGAGTTGGTTATGCGCTCTTATGCCGCGGTGGTCTTGGCTCATTTGATGGGCTACAGAGGTATTTTTTATGCCAGCCCGATTGCTTGGGTGGGCGCTGCGGTCGTGGTTTCTATCGGGTATTGGATGACTATTCACGGCTTGAAGAAAAAATTGGGAAGTGCAGATGTTCAGTGGTCTTTTAGGAGAGAAAAGGCTGATGATGAAGCCACTCAGTCACTGACTGCAGAATAACTATAAATTTTTGTTGACAAAGCGGTTTTGTAATTATATAAGTTAGGGCGTTAAGTCGTTGCCGACATAGCTCAGTTGGTAGAGCTACTGATTTGTAATCAGTGGGTCCGCGGTTCGAGTCCGTGTGTCGGCACCATCACAAAAAAAGCCTCCATTGCGGAGGCTTTTTTTATTTATATGGAATTTACGCAACTTGTTGTTTTGTTTCGTAATTGATAGCTATAGAATACATTTCACTTATATTGGGTGTTGTATTGCATAGTGTATCCATAGAAGCAGAGTTGCTTGTATTAAAGCTATTCATCGCTTGGATCAGTTGGTCTGCATTACTGATGTCTATGTTTGATCCATCACTTAATTCAATATTTTCTATAACGTTACTTCCGCCATAAAATTGATTTTTGATTTTAATTCCTTCTTCGGAGTTGTTGTTTAGTTTGATAATTAAATCGTTGTCTTTTTTCTCAAAAGACAAATTGTTTTGCGTAATTCCTTCTCCGAATATAATTTTATCGTTTCCTCCGTTTTCGGTAATTGTATCAAATCCATCTCCTAAATTGTAGATATAAGTATCATTTCCATCTCCGCCATTTATGGTATCAAATCCAGTTCCTCCAATTATGATGTCGTTACCGGTTCCTGTATTAATAGTGTCATTACCACCATTAGCAAAGATGATATTATCTGTATTTGCCGTTGATATGTTGTCATTGTTGTTTGTTTGGGTGAGAGGAATGGTATTTTGAGAAAAATTGAGTATGTCTCCGTTATTAAATACAATTTTTTCTACACTTGGATAATAGAATGAAAAAGAATTTAACATAATTCCTTGGTTCTCATCTCCTTTGACAATGATTCGTAATCCTCCTCTTTCCATTCTAAAGGTTAAATCATTTTTAGATATTCCCTCGCCAAAGACTATTTGATTGCTTCCTCCTTCGTCTGAAATAGAATCCATACCATCGCCTAAATTCCAGACAAAGGTATCATTATTTCGGCCTCCAGTGATTATATCGTTACCTTTTCCGCCGATGATTGTGATATTGTTTCCGACTCGGTTGTAAATTCTATCATCTCCGTTACCCAGATTAATCATATTTACTTTAGTGTTATTGAGTTCCAAATCATCATCTTGTCCATTTAGCTGAACAGCAATTTGGTATTGATTTAGGTCAATAATACTTCCGTCAAAAAATTCCAAGTAACGAAGGGCTGTATCACTATAGGATGAAAGTTTAACACCTTGGGTTTTGTCTGGATTAACAAAAATAGTTAATTCTCCGGCATAACTCAGATGGAAAGATAAATCTGTTCTGGAAATGCCTTCTCCGAATTTGATGCGATTATTTCCACCGGTATCAGATATGCAATCAAAACCATCACCTAAATTGTAAATATAGGTGTCATTTCCTGCGCCACTTGACAAATTATCGTTTCCGCCACCACCATTGATTATAGTGTCTGTGTTGGTGTTATTAATTATTTGATCTTCGCCTTCAGAGCCGGTGATGAGAGTTAGAGAAGTATCATTATTGGTGATTGTCTCGCTTTTATATTCAACAAATTGAATTTCGCTGTTTAGCAAATCAAAAGTTGAGCCATCGGAAAATTCAAGAGTTTCAATTTTGGCATTACTTCCGTTAACATATTGAGAATCTATTTTTATTCCTTGAGAACGATCTCCTTTAACATAAATTTCCATTGAGCCATTCAATCCTTGGGCAAAAGATAAATCAGACAGACTAATTCCTTCACCGAATTTTATTTTATCATAGCCTTGATCATCGTGGATTGTATCCATTCCGTCCCCAAGATTCCAGATATATATATCATCTCCGCTACCGCCGATGAGATTATCATTTCCTTTTCCTCCGGTTAAGGTATCGTTTCCTTCTGCAGAATTAATAGTGTCATTTCCTGCGCCACCATTGATGGTATCATCATAGGAAGAGCCTGAGATGTTATCATTGCCGTCAGAATTAAAAATATTTAGCCCCGAAGTATTTAGATTGAGAGTTGTATTGTCTGCAAATTTAATGATTTGAATAGCGTTATTATCAAATTTTACGCCTTGTGTTCTATCCCCATTAACATAAATGCGCCAGTGGTAATCATGTCGTTCGATGGTTATATTGTTAGCAGTAATATTTTCACCAAATTGAAGAATGTTTGTTCCGGCAGTATCATTTATTGTATCAAGGCCATCGCCAAGGTTCCAGACATATGTATCATCTCCGCTACCAGCACTGAGTGTATCGCATCCTTTTCCGCCGATGATGGTATTATTGCCTTCGCCGGCATAGATTTGATCGTCACCACCATATCCGTAAATTGTATCATTATAAGCTGTTCCATTTATTGGATATTCGGTATCATCTGTTTGATGGAGGGTTAGCCCTGTTTCGGACAGGTTTATAATTTGTCCGTTGGCAAATTTTAGATAATGTAAAGAACCAAAATTGTTAATTTTCATTCCTTGAGTTTCGTCGTTATTTACTAAAATAACAAGGCTTTGGTAATCCATACGGAAGGTTAAATCGTTGAGACTTATTCCGTTACCGAAGCGGATAGTGTCTTCGCTGTTATAGTCGCAATTAATTGTATCAAATCCGTCACCCAAATTCCAGACGTAGGTATTTTGTCCGGTTCTGCCTTCTAGTGTATCCCAACCCTTACCGCCGATGATGGTATCATTGCCCATTCCGCCATAAACGGTATCATTTCCGCCGTTGGCATAAACAGTATCTCCGTTATTGGATAAATAAACGAGTTCATCATCGTTAGTTTGGTTATAGGTGAGGGGAATATCGCCTAAATGGACGATTTTTCCATCATAAAATATTATATCTTCTATTTTGCAATAATCATTGGAGTTAAAATTATTAATAATTATGCCTTGATTTTCATCTCCTTTGATAATGATTTTTAATGTTGAGTAATTTATGACACGAAAACTTAAATCTTCCCAAGAGATATTTTCTCCAAAAGATATTTTGTCGTGATTTCCGCTTTCATTGATTATATCCAGTCCGTCTCCCAGATGGTAGATATAGGTATCGTCACCCAATCCTCCGTCAAGAGTGTCGTTTCCTTGTCCACCAATGAGAATATCGTTTCCTCCGTTTCCATAGAGGCTGTCATCTCCTCCATTGCCGATTAAAAAGTCATTGGCGTTAGAGCCAGCAAGAGTTTCACTATTATTTCCACCTTCAAGAGTTAACCCGCCAAAAACGTCAGGCACACTGTTATAGTGGGTGATGACATATTCGTAATCCCAAGTGGTTTCATCAGCAAATTTGATAGCGCTTATGGTTGTGCTTGCGGTTCCTTGTTTGTCAAAGTAGCTATATACTCTGATAGTATCATTGGGCGGGGTGTTGCCTTCTTCGTCTGCAGGGTATGAAACAGTTAGAATAAGGTCATATCCCTGACGATTTAGGGAAACATTATTAGCTATAATTCCTTCTCCAAACTGAATTACGTCAGAATTTGGGGTTTCTTCGTCTTGGCGGTTATCAATGGCATCATTGCCAAATCCGGGGTTAAAGATATAGGTGTCGGCACCATTACCGCCGATAAGATAGTCATCTCCTTGTCCACCAATTAACGTATCATTTCCGTCTTCTCCGAAAATGTTGTCATTGCCTGTGCCTCCGTTTAAGGTATCATTTCCTGCGCCACCATAAACAGAATCGTTGCCTGCCAGAGCTGTTATATCATCAGCACCATTATCGCCAATGAGTTCATCATCCATATCTGTTCCGTATGTGTAACCAAATTTTGACATCAGAATTTCCAACTCATTTCCTGAAGAAGAGCCTTCGGCGCGAAAAGCGATATATATACTTTGCATATTCTCAAAAGAGTAGCTTTTGAGCATTTTTTCAAATTCTCTGAAAACAGCTATTCCGTTTGTTGAATTGGCATTATATAGTGTTTTTAATTGATCTGCCGCTTCAGAAACGTCGATATCCCAGTTTTGGTTGGTTTCATTCCAAGTTAATTGAATTTTTTCTAAAAGAGGTTTGTAGTGAGTTTGGCTTAGGAGTTCATTGTTAACATAGTTGAATAGTATTTCAAAAGCGCGTAATATATAAGGCGCAGCGGGACCGTGAGGGTTAGGGTCTCTGTCTCCCCAACACCAGGTTCCAAGGTATTCTTCTCCCATAAATTCTTCTAAGGCTTCAAGTTTACGAGTATCATCAATCACTTTTCCATAAATCTGTGTCGGGTCTCGACCATCTATAGGCATATCTTGAACGCCTGTCCAATGATATATAATATTTAGTAAAATTTGTTTGCGTTGGTTTATATCGGTTTGGGCGATATATTGTTCAACCAGAGTTTTTAGCGCGCCTGAAGTATCTAAAGCCATTGCGGTGTGCAAATCGTGAACATTACCAAAACCTGAAACATTGGGCAGAGCAGCAATTGCTTCGGGAATAGTTATGTCGGATAGGTCAATTGTATTGGAGAGGTCGGTATCAAACCAGACATCAGTAATGGTTGAGGTTGAGCCGTCGGTTTTTGTGTAAGTGGCGGTTTGTTTGTGGGCGTTGCCGTTTATATCTTCATTGCTTTGGTTTTGGTAGGCTAAGTTAATTGATGAAATGTTAGCCTGCTCCAACGTTAAGAGCTCACCCTCATCAACAATGCCGTTAGAATTGGCATCTTTCCAAACTTTGATTTGGTTCCATGCCGTGTCGGAATTATTGAATATTCCGTCTTCGTTGCTATCAAGGTCTTTGAGAGCCTCAAAGCCGTTGGCGGCTTTTTGCCCATTAGACAGAACGGAGTTGTTTCCAAACAACTCCGTTCCATCATCAATCTGTCCATTGTTATTAATATCGCGAACCAATAAACCATCATCTTTTCCAACCCAAGCGGTTTTTTCGGCAAAGCCGTTATTATCGTGGTCAAAATAAACGCCATTTTCTTCTGTCGTGGTTTCAACACCATCTCCATCTAGGTCGACAACTAGTGGGGAAGTTGTCGATTCTGCGGTGGTAAAATTATTATGTATTCCGCTTTGAGCATTTCTCATGCTTTGTTCTCCAGCCTCAATAAAATCATACTGATTTTGTGTCGTTTTATGTAATCTTTGAGCTGCTTCTAGAGGTACAATTATTTCTGAAGCAATAATTTTTTGTCCTGTTCCTGCTGTCTTTGAGAGAATATTTAGCAGACTAGCCATAATTGAGATGCCTATTTTTGTATTATCAACATCCTCTTTTTGAATAGAACTTTTTGCGTATGTGGTATTTTCTTCGAAATTAACATTCATCCAAGCAGTATTAATATATCTTAGCATATTACTAATATATCCTTCACTACTTAATTCCTTTCGAAGTTCGTTATCTAGTTCAGTTAGTGACGCAAGGCTTTGATTTTGAGAAAAATTTCTCAATAAAGAAATCGCATTATTATCTTTAGGTTCTTGCTTTTGTAATTCTAATAATCCATTAATAAAACTATCTGTTAACAGCTTATTAATTGTTGTTTCATTGTAGTTATAATATTTTAGAGTATCTTCAAAAATATCTTTAACTGAATTGAATTCGTTGGAATTACTCATGTCTTTCTCCTAGATATGCCGATAAAACGATATTCATAAATGTTTAAAAGCTTGTATTGTTATAAAACTTAAAGTGAAGTTTTTATTTTTACCTCTCTATTTGCGATGTAGAAAATTCAAATGATTTTTTAAGTTTATGTTCATTCCAGCATTGAAAACAGTCTCTACAAAATTATTTGAGGCTGGATTAGTGCTTAAGGCAGAGAAGTCACAATCAAAAACACTGTTCATGGAATGAACTCTCATAAAGATTACAAAATAATTTTCGCCTAAATTTTTTAAAAAGCAAGAAAAATGCACCTAATCTTAGATGTTTTTTTTACCTATAAATATTGATAGATGACGAACCGTTTGTTTTTCTTACATCTGTTTGTGGATAAAATTCTTATTATCAATAGCTAAACGAGCAGTTTTTTTATTATTGATTTGATTAACGACAAATTAATTATTAATCTTGTAAAAATAATATAAAATATTTTTATGGGGAGAAGTTGTATGGATACAGGAAAATTTTTAGTATCAGTAGCTGTTATGTTATGTTTATCTGCAAATATAAATGCACAGCCGCCAGTATCAATTTCCCATCCTTTGACAGAATTGCAAACGTCACACACTGCTGATGAAATTCAGTCTGTTATTTTATTTGGTTCTCCTGATGATGTGAAGGATTTAATTCACAATAGAGCTGATGCAAATGCTATGTATGAATGCAATTCTCCTTTAACTTTAGCTATTAGAAGTATTTTGGGCATTCAAGAACAAGGGACAAATGCTTTCAAGTATGCTATTGAAAAAATTAAATATTTAATTACTCAAGGTGCTAACGTAAATCAAGAAATTTGCCAGAAGAACGCCAGATTCCCATTAGTTGTTGTATTAGCTATGCCCCTAGAATTACAAGGATATGAGGAATTATCGAATCAAGCAATTGATATGGAATTACAAAAAAATGGATATTGTAATATTCCTAACCTTATTTCTAAGCCTTGTAAAGATATTACAAAAGATGAAATATCTGCGGTTAAAGAAACAATGCATAACGCTTTTCTGGAAGTAAGAAAAACGACAGTGCCATATCTTATGGATATGTTGAAACTTCTTGTAGAAAATGGTGCAGATATTAATAAAAAAGATAGTCTTAGAGGTCGCACAGCTTTACATCATGCTGTAGAAATTCCTTCCGAATTAACTGTTGAACCAATTCATTACTTAATCTCAAAAGGTGCGGATATAAATAGTTCTGATTTTGATGGAAATACACCATTATTTATTGCGGAAATGGCAAACAATAAGGAAGCTGTAAATTTGTTGATAAAAGCAGGGGCTGATACAACTATTCGAAATAAATATGGTGTCCGCTATAATGAAGTTATTGGGTTTCGTGGTTCTCCCTCGTTAAAAGACATTATAAAGAAAAATAATTTTGATAAAGAAGAAACGAGAGATGGCATCAAATAAATTTATGATACATTATTGCTAATTTGGGCTAGTGGATTTTTTATAAAACCTATAAAGTATAATATAAATTTTGAAAAACTTCGGAATTAGAAAGTGCTACTATAAAATTTTAGCATATAAATTTTTTCTAATTAATACAAATGGTATTAATCTTTAAACTTTGTTCTCTCCGTTCAAGAGTTTTGTGAGGTCACTACTGGCTAGTATATTTATACCTTTCCGCTTACGTGGGAAGTATTATCCAAACAGAACCAATTAATACCTAGTTAATATTTTAGTTTTGACTTTAGAAAAGAATCATTTTATTCTACTTTTGCATTAGAATTTTTTTAGAAGTACAATCGATGACAGAAAATGTGGATGGTGCAATGACAATAGATACCGGATTGGCTTGCTTTGCAATTATGGCAAATTATTTTGAAAAGCCGATTTCTATTGACCAAATCAAACATAAATATGACCGGCAAAATTCCCCTTTTGAAGAATATGAGCTATTGCAATTGGCAAAAGAATTTTCCTTTAAAGCAAGGTTTGTTGGAACTAAATGGGAACGCTTGGACAAGACCGCTCTGCCGGCAATCGCGCAAAACAAAGACAATACTTATTTTATTATCGGCAAAGTTGCTGAAGATAAGGTTTTGATTCAAGACCCCGCCAAAGGTAACCACCCAGAGGTTTTGAACAAAGAAGAATTTTTGGATAGATGGAACGGCAGGCTCTTAATGATGACCTGCCGTGAGTTTATTAACGGCAAAAACCGCAAGTTTGACATTTCGTGGTTTATTCCGGCGGTGGTTAAATACCGCAAGCTGTTTGGTGAAGTTATTTTAGTCTCATTCTTCTTACAACTTTTTGCACTCGTATCTCCGCTTTTATTCCAAGTGGTGATTGACAAGGTTTTAGTCAATCGCGGGCTTTCAAGTCTTGATGTGTTGATGGTGGCATTAATCTGTATCGGTATTTTTGAAACTTTGCTTGGTGGACTTAGAACTTACACTTTTTCACATACCACCACTCGCGTGGATGTGGAACTTGGTGCAAGTTTATTCAAACATCTTATTCGCTTGCCCTTATCTTATTTTGGAGTCCGTCGGGTTGGAGACACGGTGGCTCGTGTTCATGAGCTGGAAAATATCCGCAACTTTTTAACCGGCTCGACCTTAACCCTGATTATCGACTTCTTTTTTACTATCATCTTTTTTACGGTGATGTTCTTTTATTCCAAAACTTTAACCTTGCTGGTTTTGCTCTCAATTCCTTTTTATGTGGTATTGTCCTTGTTCTTTACCCCGATTTTGCGTGCACGCATAGATGAGCGTTTTCAGCGAGGTTCCGAAAATCAATGCTTTTTGGTTGAAGCTGTTTCAGGTGTTGAAACCGTAAAATCATTAGCCGTAGAACCGCAAATGCAACGCCGTTGGGAGCAACAACTCGCCGCTTATGTCGGCTCATCTTTCAGAGCCTCACATATTAATAATATTGCCGGACAGCTTGTCCAGTTGGTGCAGAAAATCACTATGGCGCTGACTTTGTGGATTGGAGCCAGTTTGGTGATGAAAGGCGAGCTTTCGGTAGGGCAACTGATTGCCTTTAATATGCTTTCCAGCCGCGTAACTCAACCGATTTTGCGTTTGGCTCAGTTGTGGCAAAATTTTCAACAAGCCAAAATCTCTATCGAAAAACTTTCCGATATTCTAAACAATCCGGCCGAAACGACCGAAACCTTATCTAAAGGCTCAATGCCCGAAATTAAAGGTGATGTGGAGTTTAAAGATATTACATTTCGTTATATTCCCAATGGTCCGGAAATTCTTAAAAAAATGAATTTCAAAGTCAAAGCCGGACAAAAGATTGGTTTTGTCGGCCCGAGCGGTTCGGGAAAATCTACCGTAACCAAGCTCATTCAACGCCTTTATATTCCAGAATCCGGCAAAGTACTGATTGACGGAATTGATATTTCTACCGTTGATACGGCTTGGCTAAGACGACAAATTGGTGTGGTCTTACAGGAAAACTACTTATTTAATAAGAGTGTGCGAGAGAATATTGCTCTAACCAATCCGGCAATTTCTATGGACAAGATTATTGCCGCCGCCAAATTAGCCGGAGCTCATGATTTTATTACCGAACTGCCCAACGGCTATGATACCATTATTGAAGAACGTGGAGCTTCGCTTTCCGGCGGACAAAGGCAAAGAATAGCTATTGCCCGCGCTTTGGTTAATAATCCGCGGATTTTGATTTTTGATGAGGCAACTTCGGCTTTGGATTATGAATCCGAACGTATCATTCAACAGAATATGGCCTCGATTTGTAAAGGTCGTACGGTGTTTATGATTGCTCACCGCTTGTCCACCGTTCGGGATTGCGACCAGATTATCACCATTGAAAAAGGCGAAATTACCGAAACAGGTACACACGAAGAGCTTATTCAACGAGGTGGTCGTTATGCTTATTTGTGGAACAGTCAAACAGCACCGATTGTCCCTAATCCTATAGCGGCGGAGTAAATTATTATGTGGGAACAGCTTAAAAGATATTGGGAAATTGCCAAACTAGCCTTGTTGCAGGAAAAAGCCTCTAAAAATAGCAAGCTTAAAGGAATGAATGAGCATGAAAAAGAGTTCCTGCCTGCCGTGTTGGAAGTTACCGAAATGCCGCCATCTCACGCAGCCAGAGTGTTGACATACGTTATTATGCTGATGTTTACCACTCTGATTTTATGGTCAATCTTAGGTAAAATCGACATTATTGCAACGGCAAGCGGAAAGCTAATGCCCGCTTCCAATATCAAAACTATTCAAACCTTAACTGACAGCGAAATTGAAGAAATTTATGTTCAAGAAGGGCAATATGTCAAAGAAGGACAAGATTTGATTAAGTTTAATCAAACCGAAGTTTTGGCCAATATCAGCCGTGTAGAAAATGAAATGGAAGCCTTAGAAATTTCGATTGCACGCTTAAAAGCTCTTTTAACCGATAATCCCGAAGCTAATTTTTCTTATAATCAAGATATTGACGAATATCTAATTAGAATGCACAGCGGACTTCTCAAAAGTCAGATGACCGAAAAAGCCGCAAAGATTGAAGTTTTAGAAGGTCAAATTATTAAAGCCGAAAAAGAAAAGGAGACTATTCAAGCCGATTTGCAACGCATTGAAAAATTATTGCCCAGCGTTGAAGAACGCATTGAGAAAAAAAGAATACTAGTTGAAAAGAAGCTTTTGGCTCGCTTGACTTTTTTGGAACAGGAAGAAGAATTAACCAATTTACAAGAACAACGCAATGTCCAAGCCAAGAAAATGGCTGAAACAGAAGCTAATATCGAATCTTTGAAAAAAGAACAACGCCAATATTTGGCTGAGTTTGACAAGAATATTATGCAAGAGCTAACCGAAAGCCGTGAAAAGTTGGCTTCTTATCAACAAGAACTGATTAAATATCAGGAAGCCCTAAAACGAACTATCGTCAAAGCTCCACTTTCAGGGTATGTACAGCAGTTAGTTTATCATACTAAAGGCGGTGTAGTAGAAACCGCCAAGCCAATTATGAATATCGTACCGGAAGATTATAAACTGGAGGCGGAAGTTCAGATTTTGAACAAAGATATCGGTTTTGTACGTGCCAAACAAGATGTGGAAATCAAAATCGACAGTTTTCCGTTTACAAAATATGGCACAATCAAAGGAAAAGTCCGTAATATATCCGGTGATGCTATTCAAGATGAAAAACTTGGCTTGGTATTTAACGCCCGACTAACACTCATGGACAATAAAATAAAAGCTGACGGGCAAATAATCCAACTCAAGCCCGGCATGAGCGTAACAGCCGAAATTAAAACCGGCAAACGCCGCGTGATAGAATATCTCCTTTCTCCGGTAATGAAATATCTCAACGAAAGTATGCGAGAAAGGTAGAGTTGTCATATTTTCCTAAAATACCAATAGAAATATTGGTATTTTTTTTAGAAATAAATTGTTACCTTAAAAAACAGCCTAAATCATTGAAAAAGAGTAATATTTTTCCAAAAAGTACTTGCGTTTTACCAACGATATGTCAGTATAGAATATGTAAAGATAATTTAATAAAATCAAGGAGTTAGGAAAATGGAAAATGTTTTAGAAGATGAATATGATGATAGCTTTTTATCCCCTAATCATCAAAAAATCGCTGAGTT